>JBBRXX010000011.1:0-129840 GCA_038238245.1 Acidimicrobiia bacterium | reverse complement strand
CGGTCACCTACACCTCGCCGCGCTTCGCGCCGCGCTCAACACGCACTTCGAAACGAAAGTCCCCCTATGCAATGATGAGGAGGAAGCCGCCTGAACAACACCGGGCCGCCACCCAAGTTCCACGAGACTCGGGACATCCTCGGAGCGCATGCTCCGACAAGACAGTGGTCGAGGTCTTGTAGTCGAGGATCGCCAACGCAGTCTCAACTCCGCCTTCCTTATCGAGAATTACGTCGGCACGCCCTGCAACCGTTACCCCGTCAAGGTGCAGTTCGAACGGACGCTCTGTCTCCCAGATCCGAAAAAGGTCGTCGCTGTGATTGGTGGTGTACTCAGTGACGAGCCGTTGAGCCGCTTCCTTCAGTTGACGATGGGCCGGCTTGTTGGCGGTTGGTAAGAAGAAGCTCGCGTCGAGAATCTCGACGATGTCACTCGGCGTCGGGATCGCGCCCGTGAGACGCGTCGAATCCGCGATCGTCCGCAGGACGTGATGCACCGCCTTCCCGTAGCCGAGTTCGGGAGCGAGACGCGGTTGAAATCCAAGGAGTGAGCGGAGCCTGTATGCCTGGGGACAATCGAGGTACGACGCCATCTCGCTGTATGTCACGGCGATCGGATCGTCCGCGCCGTGGTCAACGGCATCGAGAGTCGGCACCTCGATCGTCGATGGATCGACATTGAGATCACGGTGCTCAAGCCAATAGACACTCGGGCCGGTCGCCTGAACGTTGACGCGCTCGTGGCGCGACAGCGACAGCCAATCACGGGCGCGCGTGATCGCGACGTAGAACAGGCGTCGCTCATCGGAGTCGCCACCTTCATACCGGGCGGCTGCGAAGGCATCGCGCGGCACAAGCCACTGCTGAGGTTGGCCGGCCTTCGTCGTCGGAAATCGTTTCGCGGTCAAAGAAGGTACGAAGACCACAGGCCATTCAAGTCCCTTTGCACGGTGAACTGTCGTGAGATCGACTGCATCGAGAGCGAAGTCAGGCTCTCCGTCGAATCCCTCATACGCGCCGCTCGCGTAGTTGATGATGTGCACGCCGAGGTTTCGGTAGTACCAGGTGCGGCGGTCTTCGCCTCCAACCTGTTCTCCTGCGACGTCGGCATCAGGGCGCGCCCTTCGGCGGACTGACTCGTAATCAGCGAGCAGTGCCGAAAAGCGGGCCAGTGTGCCGAGACGGTTCACCTGGCGCGTATCCGTCAGATCCCACTCGCGAACCTGCACCTCTGCGAGCAGCTCATAGAACTCGCCCACAAGATCCGCGCGACGGTCGGTCCTCGGGACCACATCTCGCCACTGCCGCAAGAAACGACGGACTCCGACCTTACGCGCCCGCTCCAACTCAAAGACCTGCTCGAACTCAGCCAGGAGGTCGTCGTCGGTGACAGGAGTTGCGCGGTCGAAGCCGGTGCGCCAGTCGAGGCCTGTGAGCCAGGCGATTGCCTTGCCGAGCACGATCGCCTCTCGCTGTTCGAACAAACCTGTGCGGCCGCCCGGTTGAACGGGGATGTCGAAGGTCGCAAGTTGGTCGACAAGCTTCGGGTATGCGGCGCTGCTGCGCACGAGGATGGCGATGTCGCGGAAGGCAACGCCTGCCTCGTTGAGATTGAGTATGAGCGCGGCGATCCAACCGGCCTCGTTGAGCCCCCCGCCGCGTACCAGACCACAATCTCCGGCGCGCCTGTAGCAGGCCTGTGACGCGCCATCGTCTTGTCGAGTCGACCTGAGATCGAGCGCCCGAACGAGTTTGCCCTCTCGATTATTTGCGGGCGGCTGCGCCGGTTCGTCGTGATGGAATAAGTCGCCACGCCGGGATACCGAGCGGCGAAGCCGACGATGTTGGCGATGTCCGACCCACGCCACTGATAGATCGCCTGGTCGTCGTCGCCCACGACACAGAGCTCAACTGCCGGTCCCGTTAGCAGCGCGATCAGTTGTTCCTGGGCGGGATTCACGTCCTGGTACTCGTCAACAATGAGATGCCGAAGTTCGGCGTGAAGTGCGGCGGCGACCTCCGGTCGCTCGAGTTCTCGCACGGTTCGCACGATCTGCTGCCCGTAGGTGAGCAGTCGATATCGCTCCAGCGCGGCGAAGTAGTCGAGCAACACCGTTCGGAAGGGCTCGGGCATGTCGCCCGGATCGAGTAACTCATTTTCGATAACGTCAACGCTCTTCAGGAAGCGCTCTATAGAGGCGAAGAGGCGATCGCGGCCCGCTGGATCCAGCTGACGGATCGCGAGGCGATTCGCTTCCCGGCTGAGGAATGCAGTCAGTTGATTGTCGTCGAGAACGTCGTAGGTCTCGTAGCGAGGTACATGCTGCTGCAGCAGGCGGAAACAATACGAGTGGATCGTTCCGACGAACAGGCCGCCGAGCAAATCCAGAGCCTGCTTGCCGAGCCGCTCTTCGACCCTCCGGGAGACGCGGTTCTTCAACTCCTCCGCGGCCCGTTCCGTGAAGGTGAACGCCACGATGCCCCGCGCGGGCACACCCTCGTCGAGCAGGCTCACGACTCGCTGCGATACGACCTCGGTCTTGCCTGAGCCGGCTGACGCGATGATCTGTAGGTGGCTCCCTCGGTGTTGGACGGCCGCGAGAGCGTCACCTTCGAGTTGAGGTCCGGGCATGGAGAACATGGTTGCACCGGGTTGGGCAGGGAGGACGTTGCGCAGGCAAAACGGGCCCGCGGCGACTCAGAGCGCGCCGCGCAATGCTCGGACTTCGCCGAGCCCCCCGCAGCCTGGGGTGTAGGGCTGGCCTACGCGTCGAGAGAAACTCCGTGGGAAGCCGTGACCATTTCGGCGGTCGCGCGCCATGCAATGTGCTCTACGGGGTCCATTGGTGGCGGGCCAAGGGCTTGTTCGATCGAAGGCGAGCCAAGAGGCGCGGCGTCGTCGTTCGGGCCGTAACCGTGGCGATGCCGATACTGCTCGACCTGCCGGACGCGATGGTCCCAGTTCGCGGCCTGCTCGCCCGTTGCGCGGGCTCCGAGAAGTTGGGCGATGTACCGGGGCGGAACGATCTGAGATGTTGCAAGCGCGACTTCGACCTGCCGCTCGATAGCGGCGTCGAGGAGATCCACGCGCTCCCGAAGGGCGAGGCGTTGCGCGGGCGCGTCGCCATCGAGTTGCGATGCGCGCTGACCGAGGCGCTCGCGGTGCACTTCCGCGGCTGCTGTTCTGCATCGGGCGCTTTCAAGGTGCTGGACGCGTTCGTGTGAAGACGCCGTGTGTGCCGACTGCACGTCACCAAAGCGAGTTCGCGCTTCGTCCTCGGCGCTCCGAGCTTCAGCCAGGGCGTAATCGGCGCGCGCGAGCGCGTCGAGGAGCTGACGTTCTGGCTGTCTCATTTGCGACCCAGGCGCGACTAACTCGATCGCGAGCTCGAGAGCCTCGTTCGCGAGTTGTGCGGTCGGTCGCCGTGCGAGAAATGAGATCTCCGCGTCCCGAACACTGCCAGCGACACGCGCCTCATCGGGAAGTTCCAACTCGCGGGCTGCTCCGGCGTCGAGTTGACCAAGCGTGTGATACGTGGCGTGGGCTGCGACCGCAACATCCCAGGCGTACCGGTCGGGTCCGTCGGTGGGTCGCTCGCCGATGCGGGCGACGAGGTTGGGATGCGGATGTAGCAGAGCGCGGAGACGGATCGAGTCGAGCTGCGCGCGCGCCGTTCTCGCCAGAAGCTCGCGCTGAGAGGCATCGGCAGTGGCGTGGTGCAAGTCGACGAGTTGAGCCAACGAGTGAGTCGCCGAGCTGGCAGCGACCTCCAGGGCTCTCGGGTCGAGGTTCGTGGCCAACGATTCGTTGCCGCTGCTTGCGAGGCGCTCGGTGATGGCCTCGAGCGTCGTCTTGCCATCGTCGAGACGAGGCATGTGGTCTTCTGTCTCGCGGTCCGTGAGCAGATCGCGCCGTCGTACTGCGTAGATCCGAGCGTCGTGACGGCCGCGCGTGAGTCCGACGTATACGCCCGGGCGTGTGGAGCCGTCCGTGGCCAGGGTGCGGGCGGTTTCGTACGTCTGTCCTTGCGCGGCGTGGGACGTGAGTGCATAGGAGTACGTGAGGCCGCCGACGATTCCCGGGCGCAGTTCCTTGGTGAGAAACTCGAGCGGCACATGGATCGGATCCCGATCTTCAAAGGCGACAACGAGACCGGCGCGCGTCGATGTCTCGGCCGGAACGATTGCGACGACTGTTCCGCGCGTGCCGTTACGAACGTATCGGTGAGGTGCGCCAGGTGGATGGAGGTGCTTGGCCGAGGCTCGGCAGATGACCTCATCGCCAACTCTGAACTCGTAGGTGCCCGCCACGAGCGCGGGGTCGCGCAGGGCGCCGGCGGCAGCGAGCATGACGCGGGCGCGGGTATTGAGGGCTCGGCGCTCTCGATGATGCTCGGCGACCATGCTCGACGGAAGTTGTTCCGGATTCGCGCTACGGGCCTCGCGGTCGAGCCACCAGTCCGCAGCCAGTTTGTCGAGTAGCTCGTCAGCCGTGTCCGCCAAGACCACGCGGTCATCGTGCGCGAGGCGGTCCATGGCCTCGGTGATGAGACCTTGGCGGTACTCGCTGAGCGAGAGACGGAGCTCGTGAAGGTGTGGTGCGCTCTGACGCCTGAGTTCACGTAACGCCGGGGTGCGCGCCGCGTACCTGCGGCTGAGCTCGCGGAACGCGCCGCCTGCAGCCACGGCTGAGTGTTGTGCGGGATCGCCGATGAGCCGTACGACCGCACCTTGTTGGCGAGCGTGCGTGAAGAGCCGCGCGAGGCTGCGCGTTCCTGCGGCGGAGGCCTCGTCGACGAGCATGACGGTGCGCGGTCCCAACACTGTGGTTGGGTCGTTGTGTGTGTCGAGCACGGTGAGCCAGTACTCGAGCGTTTCGGAACGGATACCGGCGCCGCGGCCGAGGGCCTCGGCGGCAGAGCCCAGGTCGGCCGCGCCGATGACCGAGTAGCCCGCTTCCTGCCACGCGTCGCGCGCGGCATCGAGCGCGAACGTCTTGCCGGAACCCGCGGGGCCGAGCACACATTGAAACTGGTCACCTGTGCTGCATATCGCTCGCACCATCGCGACCTGGTCGTCGCCGAGGCTCGGGCGACGGGCGATTGCCGCATCGATGAGGTCTTCGGGAACTATGCCAGCCCCGCGGTCGAGCCCCGCTCGGAACGCTTCCAAGACGTCTCGTTCGGCACGCAGCATCGCAGGTGTGGAGTAGCGCGTTAGGTTGCCGACGACCGGAACACCGCGGGTGCCGTTGACGCGAGTGACGTCTGTGTCGGCCCGCTGCTGGCGTATGGCGAGTGGGACGGCCTGTTGTGATGCCAGGAATTCGTCTGCAAGATCGAGTACCGCGTCCGCGGAGACCCGATCGTTTGCCCACGCGGCGACGGCTTGGACGACGTCGCGCCGATCGAACATCGCGCTCCGTTCGGTAACGCCGGTCGCCGACGCGAGGTGAGCTTTGAGCAGGTGACGTTCGGAATCGTTGAGCGTCGGGATCTCGAGTTGTCGGCCGACGCATGCGGCGCGCGCGGCGGGATCGAATCCGGATTCCGTGAGTCGGCGATCCCATTCGTCGCGGAGTTCTAACGGTGCGACGGCGGCTTTCGCGGTGCGGGTGCGGTAGGCGGCGACCTGTCGACTCGCCGCGGTGTGCACTCCGACCTCGGCGGCGAGTGACTCGATTTGTGCCTGACGACTGCTCATCTCGCGGATCGCGGCAGCCGGGACGCCGTCGACATCGGCGAGGCCGTGCAGCACGCGGCCCCACTTCCAGCCCAGCCGCCGGGCAGTCTGGTGGCGCAGCTCGGCCGCGGCCAGGTAGCCCGCCGTCTTGGCGTGTGCGAAGAGGTCGCGTCCATCGAGTGCGCGCACTTCACCGTCGAGAGCTTGAACGAGCTTGGCGACGACCGCGTGCACGTGTAGCTGTGGGTCAAGGTTTCGCGACGTTCCATGGGTGAAGGCCGCGGCGACGAAACCTTCGATCTGTGGGCGTTGGGGTTTCCGTGTGCTGGTGACGCTTTCCAAGTAGCGCAGTCCAGCGTCGACAGCGGCGTCGACTGCTTCAATGATCTCGACGCGCTCTTGAGGACTGCCGGTCGCCCAGAGGATCGAGACCGACTTCGGACAACTGAACGTCACGTCGTAGCCGATCAAGGTTCTCGCCGGCTTGCGCGTGCCGATGAACCGATCGAGCTCGGCGCGTTCGACGAGCCATCCCTGTGTTGCGTCTCGCCGCGCGATCAGGAAGCTCTTCGAGACGGCGGAAACGGGATGCCCCGAGAGAGGTTCGCCGACGCGTGTCGCGAGCTCGCTCTCCGTGCGTGCAGCCACTCGACGCAGGTAGCGGTCGCTGACGCCAGCGACGCGTGCCGCTTCAGCGAATGTGAGTTCTGTATTGGGAGGCTCCGAGACTGCGATGGGATCGACGATGCGCGGAACACTCGGTTGTCGAGTGGTGGCGAGGGCTTCCCCGGTGCCGGGATGCTGACCTAGCAAGACTTTGCGGAGCAGTTCCGTCTGAACTTGTTCTACGAGTCCCAATCGCGTGGTGCCGCCGCCGAGCCATCTTCCCGGCCCTTCCACTGAGTCCGCGTAGTAGGCCTCGACGCCTCCTGTGCGTTTGGGCGTGATCCGCTGCGTCGCCTGGATCTTCGACTCGACGTAACGAACCACCTGAGTTGCCGCGCGTCCGGGATCGCGGTCGCTCGAGCCGAGTGGCGTAATCGAGACCAGCATCCTTGGGTGACCGACGATCGCTATTCGTGCCCGTTGGAGGTGGGCTTGTCGAGGAAGTCGACCGAATGAGCGGTCACGAACACGTGTTGGCGGCGGTTGTTGACGCCGTCGCGCCAGACCGACGAGGTCAGGCGGCCGACCACTGCCACGAGCCTTCCGTGGGTCAGGTACTTCTCAACCGCGCCGCCTTGTCTGCCCCACACGTCGACATCCACCAGCGCCGGTTGTCCACTGAAGCGATCGTCGACGGCGAGACGGATTCGAACGACGGTCTGCTTCCCAACGCGCCGTGGTATGGGATCGGTGTCGAGGCGCCCAATCAACGTGACGGCGTTCACGGGGCGTACTCCTTGTATTGCGTCTCTCTGAACGAGAGGGCGCGATGGGACGAAGACGCGTGAAGGTTTGTCATGCGAGGTCGGGTGCGACAGCCGGCAGCATGTCGGCGGCCTGGCCGCCGGGGGAGTGGCGGGCTGCGCCAATAGATGCCGTAGCGGTGCGCTCTGCGGGAGCCGTTGTCGATCGCTCAGCGTGGTAGGCGCGTATGACGGTCGCCCGCGCTCTCTCGCGACGCCGGGTCATGGCTTTGATCGAGATGCCGGCCTCCGCGGCAGCCGTCGACAAGGGCATTCGGTCGAGGACCGCGTCGAAGACGAGCTGCAGCTGTTCAGCAGGCAAGCGACCTGAACTCGCGGCGACCTCGAGCACCTCGCGAGCGTTCGGTCGGCTCCGCTCGGCTCGTTCGGGCTCGGCGACACGGTGGAGCTCCTCGGCGGGCGTCGCCATCTCGCGACCCGCTGACGAGCGCTCTTGCCAGAGGGCGTGAAGGACGTCGAGGACCACGTTGGCGGCGATGGCGCGAGGCCGCCGCTCGTACGGGTAGCACTTGATTCTCGCTAGAGCGACCGTGACCACTTCGGCTGCTACGTCCGGATCCCGCGCGGCTCCCATGCGGCGGGCGACATTGATGAGCCCAGGTGAGAGAGCCTGTAACGCGGCGCGAGCTGCGACGTGGTCGCGAGGCGCTCGACGCAGCAGCGCACCGAGCACCGAGTCGGCGCTGGCCCGATCCGTGCCGGGGCGTGTGCGCTCGAGGATTTCTCCGACGCTGCGGATGCCTCCGAGGACAGGGTCGGTCGCCCACGACTGGAGCGCCGCATCCGCCTCCGAGCTGACTGCGACGACCTTCCACTCCCGCTCCAACGCGGCGAAGAGCTCGAATCCCATTCGACACCCCTGATTCTTACGGTTGGGTGTTCAAGATGGGCCTCGCCACTCCCGGCATCGCTCCCGGAACCACTCCCGGAATCACTCCCGCTCCCGATGTGTCGCAGTTACAAGCCGATTAGGCGGTACAGACGGGGCCACGCACCCGTCGGCACCGCGGCTCATCTTGCGGCGCGGGACCTCGGGTCCGATGCCGAACGCGGCTGCGGCGTCCAGACGTTGCCGCTCGCGTTAGCGTGTCGCTCGCTCGTCGTGAGTTTCGAATGGTGAGGATGATGCATGCCGCCCGCTAAGAAGACCACCCGCAAGGCCGCCAAGAGGACGACACGTCAGCCTGCGAAGCGGACGACGAAGCGCTCGGGTCAACGCAGACTCAGCGCTGCACACAAGCGAGCGCTTGCAGAGGGGCGAACGATGTCGGCGACGGTTGATCGCTACCTCGCCGCGGTGAACGCGCCGAGGCGTCGGGGTCGAAAAGTGTCGAAGTCGACGCTCGAACAACGACTGTCTAGCGCGCGCGTGCGTGTGAAGACTGCGACAGGGATCGACAGAGTCTTGGCAGCTCAAGAGGTGCGAGATCTGCAAGCGAAGCTGTCTCAGCTCAACTCGACTCGCGGCGTCAACGTCGACACCCTCGAAGCGGAGTTTGTCAAAGTTGCCAAACGGTTTGGAGAGAATCGCGGCATCGGCTACGGCGCATGGCGTGACGCGGGTGTCTCGGCACAAGTGCTGAAGCGAGCGGCGATCGCACGGACGCGCGGATGACTGATCCCGGAAGGCCGATTTGGGTACGCGCTTCAACAGCATCGCGGCCGCGGCGGGCCAGTGGTCTGGCGTCGAGCCTTCACCACCAGGTTGTAGTCGCCCAGTCGACGACCTCGCGATAACCCACGACGGCGGCCTGCAAGCGCGCCGAGTTGCCGCTGAATAATCCGGCACGCAGCGGCGGCCAGTCGTTCCCGTCCGTGGTGATCTCGGCCTCGATTTGGTTTGCGTATCGGTTGCCGGTCTGATCTGGGTTGAACGTGTATTTGGGGTCCCGGCCGATGCGTCCGACCGTGGCTCGGTAGCCGGTGAACTGGACCTTCGTGTCAGTTACGACGAGGCCCATGACGTACTGGAACCGGTCGAAGTTGGCTGCGTAACGCGCGTCGTCGGGAATGGTGTCGCGCAGCGGGTCGCGAAGTTGCGTGAAGACATGGTCGGTCTCGGGCGTGTGCCCGGTTTCAGGAAGCCACGCTGCCTTCTGCCCGGAGCCGAGAACGTCCCAGACGTTGAGAGCGGGCGCGAGCGATATGTCGGTGTCGTATCGATCGTGGAAGCGTCCGCCGATCGCGATCGCGCGGACCATGTCCCATCGGTCGGCGTAGGCCGCGGCGAGACCGGCCGCGTAGAAGCACAACAGGGCGGGATACCGGCGTAGCGCCAGGGTTACGTCGTAGCCAGCCCACGTATCTGAACTGTTGGCGACGCGTTCGACCGCTTCTCGAAGCACGTCCGGTTCCGTGCTCCAAGCGCCGGCCACGGCGAGCATCGCCACGAGCGTCTCGCTGATGGCTTCATACCGGGCGACGCGCTCCTGCATCCCCTCGGAAGTCGGCATCGGCCCTGTTGGGAAGTGCTGATCGGTGATCGCGTCATGCACTCGATTGGCTTCCCCGACGAGCAGATCGCGTAGCCGAATGCGGCTCGCCGGGTCGGTGAGATAACGCTTGAGCTCGGCGACTGCGGACGCGACCGTGAGCGGGTGAGGCCGACCGAAATCGACGAGCGCGGCGACCTTGCCGGAGAGCTCGGTCAAGAACGAGTCCGCGTCGCCGATGTCGATGACCGTCGCCGAGCGCGCCTCGGCGACCTCGCGGGCTTCGGTTGTGAGATTGCCGTGCTTTGCCCACCAGGCCGTGTATCGGCGATTCGGTTGGCGCACGATCGCAGCGCGCAGAGCTGGGTCCCACGTCGCCGACCACCCGCAAATGATGAGGCCATACTCGTCGAGGACCCGATCTAGGAGTCGATCGAACTCCGGCGCATATGCCGCGAGCTCGGTGTCGGTATTGAGGATCCGAGCGTCGCGATAGTCGCCGTGCAGCTTCACGACAACGCACGGTGCCTGACCGATCGGGCGCGCGCCTGCGAGGGCATCGACGCTCGCGATGGTGTCGTAGTCGACGCCGGCTTTGGTCAGGGCGTCCTCGATGAGCCGATCGAAGTTGGTCGTGAGGATGATCTTCACGTGCCCCGAGACGGCGAGTTGGCCGATCGCGTGATGCGCGGCCGTCGGCACCTTGAGGCCGTCGGAACGCTCTTCTTCCGTGGGCTCGATGTATGCGCGGATGATCGCCTGTCGCTCTGCGTTCGTGGCGCCGAGGGTGTCGAGCAGGTTGGAGTACTCAGGCTCGGTGCCGAACCGCTCTCGATGCCAGGCTTCGGCATCGCCGGGTTCGGTGACATCTTCAAGCGCGGCGACGCGGCGCACGAGGTCGAGGGTGATCGCCCAACCGGTTGGGATGCCCGCTGCGGACGAGACTCCGGAGCCGACGAGCAGCGCGTAGACGCCCGGTGAGGTCTGCATCGCGTGCGCCGCGAGAAGCACTGGATCGATCGGCGGCATGGCTTCGATCGTAGGTGCGGACGGTGGTTGCCGGCGCGGCTCTCAACGCGCTCCGCCACCTTCGTCGGTCGCGGACGAGTTGCTGTGGCGGCGCGGGTGTGGTGCCGGCCACGTAGGTGGGTAGTTCCCCGAGTAGTCAGCGCTCCGGCAGCGCCGTCGCGAATGGGCAGCGCGCGACATCCGTCGGACTGAGCGTGACCGGGCGGGTCTCGTGCGCGCGGAAGTTGTTGGTAGCTCCCGTGCGCTCGCGACCGCCGAATCGACGGGACGGGAGTAGTTCCGGGAGCGATGCTGGGAGTGGTTCCGGGAGTTATCGAGCTCATGATCTGCATCTCGGAGACAACGAAGGGATGCAACGATGACATCGAATCGAGTCCATGAAGCTGACGCCGCGCAAATGGTCGACCGATGCCTGCTCCGCCCGGACGAGATCGCGTCGCTGCTTGGCATCCCGCTCGCAACGATCTATCGGTGGCGTAGCCGCGGCGACGGACCCTCCGGAATTCGGGTCGGGCATCACGTCCGTTACCGCAGAGAGGACGTTGAGCGCTGGCTCGACGAGCAGCGCGATCTCCACCTGGACGAGCGGCGGGAGCGGGGTTGACCCGGCCGTCGTATCGTCGCCACGACCATGCCGTACATCGAGAATCGCAACCGGGGCGGGCGAACCTCGTGGCGCGCTCCGGATCGGACCTCACGCCCGTTACCGCGTCGATGACGTCGAGCGCTGGGCCGACGAGCAGCGCGGTCGCCACCGGGACACGCCGCGGGTGCGGGCTTGACCGAGCAGCCGGATCGTCGGGACGACCCTGCGCCGTGGTGCTGCACGAGGCCGCCCTCGCAGATCCGCGGGAGGGGTGGTTGCGAGAACAGCTGGCAGGCGCCCCGGAGATTGGCCCCGAGACCGCGGAGCTGATCAGCGCTTGGCTGCGCGCCGCCAATCAATGTGAAGCCGGTGCGGGTCGAACCGCGTAGTGCCCGGCTTTGCCGGGTGGACGGTGACGCTGTCGATCAGGAGCGCCACGACCGATCTGCGTTCGTCTAACGAGAGCTTGGCCCACGACTCGCGAACATTCGTGCCGGCGAACTGGCGAAGTGACATTGCTTCCGCGTCGCGACCGACCTCCTCTCGTGCGGCGTCGAGTCGGGCCTGCAGGGGGCCTCGACGTTCTAGCCATTCCCGTCGCGAGATAACGCCCTCGTCGTGGTCGCGTCCGAGCTGAACGATCCGGTCCTCGAGGTCCGCAAGATTGCGCGCCGGTTCGGCGGCAATGCCTTTCGGCGCCCGACGCATGGCTCTCTGGGTCGAAGGGGATTCGAGTCGTCGAAGTAATGCCTCCTCGACCAGCTCGTCGACGTTGTCCGCTCGGACGCTCATACGGCCGCAGCGTTCGCTATCGCCAGGATTTCGAAGGCAGGACCAAGTGCGCGCACCGGCGGCCCCTTGCTGAGACGATCGCAGCGCCACTCCGCAGCGACCGCAGCGGACAAAGCCGGTGAGTAGGTGGGCCGGGGGTCTGCCTCGTGTGCGCTTTTTGAAGGAGCGTCCGTCGAGCGCGGCGAGAAGGCGCTCCCTTTCGTTGGGAGAAATTATTGCGGGCCACACGGCCTCGCCGATCACTACTCCGAGATGTTGTCGGAGACCGGCGATACGAGGGCCTCGGACCAACGCCTTTAGGCCGGAGACGTGCCACTGCTTTGCGGTAGCGGGTTCGACCCCGCGTTGATTCCAATCCGTTGCGATCGCACGCAGGGAGTCGCCCCGAAGAATGCGGTCACGAGCCTCGCGGACGAGCTTCGCCTCGGCTTCGATGACTGTGACTCCGTCTTTCTCGTAGCCGAAGGCACGTCGGGATCCGTGCGGGAGACCCTTCCTCGCGTTTTCCTCATGCATGCGCTTCACCCGTATGGAGGTGTTGTATGACTCTTGTTCGCCAACGGAGGCAAGCATGCCAGCGACACCTCGCCCAATGGGGGAGCTGGTGTCCACAGGATCGAGCACCGAGACGAGCCGGGTGTTTGATCGCTCGCAGGCCTCGACCACCTTCCAGAACTGCGTGGTCCTTCGTACGAGGCGATCCATCTTCCAATAGATCACTACGTCGAATCGGTCGAGCTGCGCGAGCATCTCGTTGAACGCGGGTCGACGCTTACCGCTGTAGGCCGAGACGTCGTCGTCAGTGAAGACCTGAACGACCTCCAGACCCTCGCGCTGGGCGAGCGCTCGACAGTCGGCGAGCTGCCGGTCAGTTCCGCCCTTGGTACCGTCCCGGTCCTGGGACAGCCGTGCATATATAGCTGCCGTGCCCACGGGACCCAGGATACCAGAGGTGGTGTGAATAAATGCGCTACGGCGTCACGACGTTCATGACCGACCAGACCATGGGCCCGGTCGACCTCGCGCGCGCCATCGAGGAGCGCGGGCTCCATTCGCTCTACGTGCCCGAGCACACGCACATCCCCATCAGCCGCAAGACGCCGCCACCGACCGGGGATGCGGAGCTCGCCGACGAGTACAAGCGCACGCTCGACCCGCTGGTCGCGCTGGCGATGAGCGCCACTGCGACAAAGCGCCTGCTCGTCGGTACCGGCGTATGCCTGGTCGCCCAGCGAGATCCGATCGTCACGGCCAAGGCCGTCGCCACCCTCGATGCGCTCTCGGGTGGTCGCTTCGTGCTCGGCATCGGATTCGGCTGGAACGAGGACGAAGCCGCAGACCATCGCGTCGATATGAAGCGCCGGCGCGACATCGCACGCGAGCACGTGCTCGCGATGCAGGCGTTGTGGCGCGACGACGTGGCGTCCTTCGACGGCGAGTTCGTGCAGCTGCCGCCCTCGTGGTCGTGGCCGAAGCCCGCGCAACACGGTGGTCCACCGGTGCTCATCGGAGGTGCGCCCGGGCCGAAGCTCTTCGCACACGTCGCCGAGTACGCCGACGGCTGGATCCCGATCGGCGGCGCCGGCATACGCGCCGCGTTGCCCGATCTCGCGCGCGCCTGCGAAGCGCGCGGTCGCGATCCGGAGACGCTGCGCATCGTGCCGTTCGGCACGCTGCCCGACCCGGGCAAGCTCGAGTACTACGCGTCCATCGGTGTCACCGAGATCGTGCTGCGACTGCCGTCGGCCGGACCGGAGCGCGTCCTGCCGAAGCTCGACGAGTACGCAGAGCTGGCCGGCGGGTGAACGCATACCTCGCCGGCCTCGACGTCGCCGGAGACGCGGCTGCATGGACCGACGCCGGCTTCACCGTGGACGACGACGACGGCGGTATCCGGGTGGGGCACGTCCGCATGCAGATCGGCGTGGGGGAGCGCGGAATCGCCGCGTGGCACCTCACCGACGAGCCGCCGGACGTGACACCCGCGGCCCATCCGAACGGCGTCACCCGACTCGACCATCTCGTCGTGTTCACCGACGATCCTGCGCGCACTACCGCCGGCTACGCCCGAATCGGCCTCGATGCCCGCCGGACGCGTGACGTCGGCAACGGCACGACGCAGACGTTCTTCCGTGCCGGTGAAGTGATCATCGAACTGGTCGGACCGATTCCCGACGTCGCCGGCGAGCGCTTCTGGGGTTTCGCGCTCACGGTTGCAGCGCTGGACGCGTGTACGGCGCGGTTCGGCGACCGGCTCGGCCCGATCAAGGACGCAGTGCAGCCCGGCCGGCGCATCGCCACCTTGCGGCACAAGGCGTTCGGGCTCACGGTGCCGATCGCGTTCATGAGCGGAGAGGCGAGGTAGATGGAGCCGGTACCCGAGGACTGGGAACGTGCACTTGCGATCGTCGCCCACCCCGACGACATGGAGTACGGGGCGGCATCCGCGGTGGCGCGGTGGACCGATCAGGGCAAGACGGTCGCGTACGTCCTCGCGACCCGGGGTGAGGCCGGGATCGACGCGCTGGAGCCGGAGGAGAGCGCGCGCGTGCGGGAGGCCGAGGAATTGGCGGGCGCGGGCGAGGTCGGGGTTGCGGCGGTCGAGTTCCTCGAGCACTCGGACGGGCTCGTCGAATATGGAGCTCCGCTGCGTCGCGACCTCGCGCTCGCGATCCGGCGGCACCGGCCCGACGTCCTCGTCACGCTGAACTACGACGAGCGGTGGGGTGGGGGCGCCCTGAACATGGCCGACCACCGGCACGTGGGGCTCGCAGCCCTCGACGCGATTCGCGATGCGGGCAACAAGTGGATCTTCGGAGGGACGCGCGGCCCGAAGCCATGGCCGGGCGTTCGCTTCGCGCTCGTCGCCGGGACGCCGCGCCCGACGCATTTCGTCGACATCTCCGAGCATCTCGACCGGGGCATCGCGTCGCTCGCGGCGCACGCCCGGTACCTGGCTCACGTCGGGACGGACGCCCGGGAGCTTCTCACCGGGATCGCGACACAGGCCGGTGCGAGCTGCCGCGTGCGCTACGCCACCGAGTTCGAGCTCATTCCGTTCTGATCGATGACCTCCGTCGACGTCCGGTTGGTGACGTGCGCGCAGCTTCCCGTCGAGGATCCCCACACGCCGCTGCTCGCCACCGCGCTTCGGAGCGCGGGCGCGACCGTCGACCTCGGCGACTGGCGCGATCCCGCGGTCGACTGGTCCTCCGCGCGTGTGACTGTGCTGCGCTCCCCATGGGACTACGTCGATGCCGTCGACGATTTTGTGCGTTGGGTACGCGAGACCGGCGCGGAAACGCAACTGTGGAACCCGCCCGCGCTCGTCGAGTGGAACGTGCACAAGGCATACCTGCTCGATCTCAGCACGCGCGGCGCGCCCGTGGTGCCGACCGTCGTGCTCCTGCACGGCACCGCCGCGTCAATCGATGGCATCTGTGATGCGCGCGGATGGAACACCGTCGTCGTGAAGCCCGCGGTCGGCATCGGCGGGCACGGCGCGGGCCGCTTCGACGTCGGCGACCGGAATGCGCAGGCGCATCTCGACGCGCTCCTTGCGCGTGGCGACGCGCTCGTGCAGCCGTTCATGGCGTCGGTCGCAATCGACGGGGAGATCTCGGTCGTGCTGTTCGACGGCGTGCCGAGCCACGCGGTCCGCAAGGCGCCCGACGCGGGGGATTATCGCGTGCAGGAGGAGTGGGGCGGTCGCGCCGAAGCCGTCGAACCCACCGGTGGCGCCGTCGAGCTCGCGGCCCGGGTGTGCTCGGTGCTGCCGGAATCACCGTTGTACGCGCGCATCGACATGTTGCGCGCGGGCGACCTCTGGCACGTTCTCGAGGTCGAGGTCACCGAACCGAGCTTGTTCCTCGATCTCGCCCCGGCCGCAGCCACCGACGCATTCGTGCGCGCAGTGATGTCACGGTTGGTGTGAGCGGCGCAGTTACGATGTTGCCTGTGCTGGTCGGTGCGGTCATCGGATTGCTCGTCGGGCTTGCGCTGTCGTTCTACGTCGCCCGCCTCGACCTGCGGAAGAGGCAGGCGGGCCTGCGCGTTCAGGCGCAGTATCGCCTCTCACTCATCCTCGTGCCCGCGATTCTCGCCGGTCTCGGTGCCGCGCTCGGTACCGGCATCGCCCACGTCTGAGAGTTCCCGCGCGAGGATGCCGGTCATGCCCCTCGGTTGCATCCGTATCGACGCTGACGCCTTTCCGCCGGTCGCGATGCCCTGTCTGCGCTGCGGCGTCGAAACGATGATGCGCTTCGCCGGACCGTGTCCTGCGTGTGCCGCCGCGCTGCACGAGAAGTTCGAGGGTGCGGCCCGCGAGGTCGAAAGCGCCGAGTACGAGCCGAAGATGAACGTCACACCGAACGCGGTGGCGCTGAAGGACTAGATAGCCGGCTTCCCGGTATCGTCGCGGCGTGGCCACCACGGTGCGCGACTGGGCGACGGTCGACTACTACCGGCTGCTCGGCGTTTCGATCGATGCCTCGGGGGACGACATCGCTCGGGCGTTCCGCGCCGCGGCCAAGCGTTCCCATCCGGACGCGACCAACGAACCGGATGCCGCGGAGCAGTTCAAGGATCTCGCGGCGGCATACGCAGTGCTCTCGAACAGGCGCACCCGTCGCGACTACGACGGTGTGCGCGCCGGCAGTTTCGGGGTGGCCGCCGTGCAACCGGTGCCGGAACCGGTGGCGGTCAAGCCGAGCCGCTGGACTCGCAAGCGCGCCTGGGTTGCGTTCATCGGCGGCGTCGTGATCACGGTGCTCGGCGTCGGGGCGTCGTACCTGACGTGGTATCTGCGCGATCGCGATGCGAGTGAACGGGCGCGGTTCGTACCGGTGGCCGCGCAGCGCGTCGACAACGGTGACATCGCGTTCGACGCGAGAGACGGACGGCACGTCGTTGTGCCCGAGCCCCGCCAGCGCGGCGAAGGGACCAAGACGGGCCCGACCGTCGACGTCCGTTACGACCCTGCGAACCCCCAACACGTCGTGCTCGACGCGAGCACGTTCGGCCGCGACATCACGCTCGCGATCGTCGCCCTCAAGCTGCTGATCGGCGGCCCGGTGTTCGCCGTGCTCGGTGGGCGCCATCTCCGCAGGTCACGCGGGGGCGAACCGGCACGCAAGAACTAGAGCCGTTCGATGATCGTGACGTTGGCCTGGCCACCGCCCTCACACATCGTCTGCAAGCCGTAACGGCCACCCGTGCGCTCCAGCTCGTGCAAGAGCGTGGTCATGAGACGCGCGCCGGTGGCGCCGAGGGGGTGCCCGAGGGCGATCGCGCCCCCGTTCACGTTCACCTTGGCGAGATCGGCGCCGGTTTCCTTCTGCCAGGCGAGGACCACCGAGGCGAAGGCCTCGTTGATCTCGACGAGATCGATGTCGTCGAGTGCCATGGCGGCTTTCTTCAACGCGTACGCGGTGGCCGGGATCGGCGCGGTCAGCATCCACACCGGGTCGGCGCCGCGCACCGAGAGGTGGTGGATGCGCGCCCGCGGTGTCAAACCGTGCGTGCGCACCGCGTCCTCGCTCGCAATCAGCAACGCCGCGGACGCATCCGAGATCTGTGACGACACCGCGGCGGTCAGGCGGCCACCGTCGACGAGCGTCGGAAGCGACCGGATCTTCGCAAGGTTTGGCTCACGCGGTCCCTCGTCGTGGGTGATGCCTTCGAGCGGCATGATCTCGCGTTCGAATCGACCCTCCGCGTGCGCCCGCAGCGCCCGCTCGTGTGACTCGACCGCGAATTCCTCCATGTCATCGCGTGTGATGTTCCACGCGTCGGCGATCATCTCCGCGCTGCGGAACTGCGAGACCTCCTGGCTGCCGTAGCGCGCTTCCCATCCCGGCGAGCCGGAGAACGGGTTCGCGAAGCCGTACTGCTCACCTGCGAGCATCGCCGCGCTGATCGGGATCGCGCTCATGTTCTGGACACCGCCCGCGACGACGAGGTCGGCGGTACCGGACATCACCGCCTGGGCGGCGAAGTGCACGGCTTGCTGCGACGAGCCGCATTGCCGGTCGACGGTGGTGCCCGGCACCTCGTCGGAGTAGCCCGCGACGAGCCAGCACGTGCGCGCGATGTCGCCCGCCTGCGGGCCGATCGTGTCGACGCACCCGAACACGACGTCGTCGACGGCCGCGGGATCGACGTCGACCCGTTCCATCAGGGCGCGGATCGAGTGGGCACCGAGGTCCGCGGGATGCACCTTCGCCAGCCCGCCGTTGCGCTTCCCGACAGGAGACCGGACGGCATCGACGACAAACGCCTCACTCATGGCGCCAGACTAAAGGATGGCGTTTGCGACGCGATTCCTGTGGAAGCGGGCGTCGCCGCGCGCACGGGCGAGGGCCCACGCGCGCTTCATGTAGAGGTGCAGGTCGTATTCGGTCGTGTAACCGATCGCGCCGTGGCACTGGAGCGCGGCCCG
Source organism: Acidimicrobiia bacterium (assembly GCA_038238245.1). Lineage (GTDB taxonomy): Bacteria > Actinomycetota > Acidimicrobiia > IMCC26256 > PALSA-610 > DASQHW01. The sequence goes on along the minus strand of JBBRXX010000011.1, from coordinate 111,451 downwards.
CGCCGTCACCAGTGCGGTGTCGGCCGCTTTCGCCATCGCCATGCTGACGTGGGTGGCGTCGAGCGTTGCCGCCGCCCGGTACACGAGGGGTCGCGTGAACTCCAGCGCGATGCGCGCGTCCGCGAGGTGGTGCTTCACGGCCTGGAACGATCCGACCGGGACGCCGAATTGCTTGCGTTCCTTCACGTATTCGGCGGTCATCTCGAGCATGCGATCGGTGAGACCGCACAGCTGCGCCGCGGTCCCGCACACGAGCCGCACGTACGCGGCCTCGGCGCCGTCGCTCGCGGGCACCGACGGCCCGCGCACCTCGAAGAGGCGACGGGCACCGTCGACAGAGACGCGCGGCACGAGCGTGGCCGTCGCGGGATCGAACCGGCCGTCGGCGGTGATGATCACGTCACAGGTGTCGGCCCACGGCACCAACGCGTGTCCGATCGTGATCGTCAGATCCGTGCGGTCGAACACCGGCACGCCCGACGCAGCGGTCTCGACGATCGGCTCGGGCACGGCATGGCGGCCGGTTTCCTCGAGGATCAGCACGAGGTCGACCATCGTCAGCCCGAGGCCGCCCTTGTCCTCGGGCGCCAGCATGCCGACCACGCCCATCTCCCGGAGTTGCTCCCACAAGCCGGGAACGCGACCGGTGTCGTTGGCCCACGCGTCGCGCACGTGTCCAGGTGTGCACTCCTTCTCGAGAAGATCGCGCACCGCGTCGCGGAACGCGAGTTGGTCGTCGGTGAAGGCGAACCGCATCTATTTCCTCGGCAGTCCGAGCACACGCTCGGCGATCACGTTGCGCTGGATCTCGTTCGTGCCCGCATAGATCGGGCCCGCGAGCGCGAACTCGTAGCCCTTCATCCACGCGGCGTCGGCGCCGTCGACGAGCTCGGCGTGCAGGCCGAGGAGCTCGAGCGCGAGCTCGTGCAGTCTCACGTCGAGCTCCGACCAGAACACCTTCACCATCGAAGACTCGGGCCCGGTCCGGGTGCCCTCGACGATCCGGGTGACGGTCCAGAACGTCTGCCAGCGGTATGCCTCGGCGTCGATGTAGGCCGCGACCACGCGGTCGCGGAGCTCGCCCACGTCGCCGCACGCGTGGTACAGGTCGATCAATCGCTGCGCGGTCGCCAGGAACCGGCCGGGAGAGCGGAGCGTGAGACCGCGCTCCGACCCGGTCGTCGCCATCGCCACGCCCCATCCTTCGTTGGGCGCGCCCAGCACGTCGCCATCGGGCACGTAGACGTCGTCGAAGAACACCTCGGCGAAGCCCTCGTCACCGTCGAGGCGCTCGACGCCGCGCACGGTGATGCCCGGTGACGCGAGATCGACGAGGAAGTACGTCAGGCCGCGGTGGCGTTCCGCGTCGGGATCGCTGCGGAAGAGGCCGAAGAGATGCGTGCAGAAGGCGCCGCGCGTCGTCCACGTCTTCTGGCCGGACAGCCGCCAACCGCCCGCGGCGTCGTCCCGCACCGCCTGGCTCCGGATCCCGGCCAGGTCGCTGCCTGCGTTGGGCTCGGACCAGCCCTGACACCACGTCTGTTCGCCGGACGCCATCTTCCGGAGGATGCGCTCCTTCTGCTCGTCGGTCCCGAACTCGAAGATCGTCGGTGCGAGCAGGAAGATGCCGTTCTGCGTGACGCGCTGCGGCGCGGCGGCGCGGTAGTACTCCTCTTCGAAGAGGAGCCACTCCCACAAGCTCGCGTCGCGGCCGCCGTACTGCTCCGGCCACGACACCACGGCGTAGCGCGCGTCGAACAGCGTGCGTTCCCATTCGAGATGGGCCTCGAATCCGGCGCGGGTGTCGCCCGAGGGAAGCGCCGGACGGGGAAGGTGCGCCGCGAGCCACGCGCGGCACTCGGCGCGGAACTGCTCCTCGGCGGGGCTGAACGCGAGGTCCATAGGCCGGCGGAGCGTACCGTGGCAGGAATCGTCCGGTCATTGGCATTGCTGCCAGACCGGGGAGGTCGCACAATAGCGACGTGGCTCCCAAGATCGTGTTCGTCACGTACCCGCGGATCACGGCGCTCGACCTCGTCGGTCCGCACGAGGTGCTGGGTGCGGCGGGTGGCTACGACATCGTGATCGCGGCTTTGGACGCCGGAGTCGTCCGCTCGACGCGTGGGCCCGGCATCGTGGCCGACCGGTCGCTGTCCTCCCTCCGGGGCGCGATCGACACGTTGATCGTCGTGGGTGGCGAAGGTGCGTTCGACGCAGCCGACGATCCGCGCCTGCTGCAGGCGGTGCGTCGCCTCGCCGGCCGCAGCCGTCGGATCGCGTCGGTGTGCACGGGGACGTTGGTGCTCGCCGCCACCGGTCTCCTCGACGGGAAGCGGGCGACCACGCACTGGGTCGCGTGCGACTACCTCGCTCGCCGGCATCCCGAGATCACCGTCGAGCCCGACCCGATCTTCGTCCGGGACGGCGATGTATGGACGTCCGCAGGTGTCACCGCCGGAATGGACCTTGCGCTGGCGCTCGTCGCCGAAGACCAGGGACGCGACGTGGCGCTGCGCGTCGCGCGTCAACTCGTGATGTACGTGCAGCGGCCGGGCGGCCAGGCGCAGTTCAGCGCGCAGCTCGGCGCGCAGTCCGCGGAGCGCGATCCACTGCGCGAGCTCCAGACGTGGATCAACGAGCATCCCGAAGCCGACCACACCGTCGAGCGGCTCGCGGCCAAGGTAGCGATGAGTCCCCGCCACTTCGCGCGGGTCTTTCGCGCCGAGGTGGGTTGCACCCCGGCCCAGTACGTCGAGCGGGTGCGGCTCGAAGTCGCGCGGCGCCTGCTCGAGACGACGTCGCTGGCGATCGACGAGATCGCACGCGCGTGCGGGTTCGGCACCGTCGAGACCTTGCGGCGCGCCTTCGCCCGTCGTGTGGGTGCGAGCCCGACCGACTACCGAGGTCGTTTTCGTTCCCTTCAGTCTGCCTTATGGAAGTCAAGGAGCCCACTGTGGACATCGTTTGCCTGTTGTTCGACGGCATCACCGCGCTCGACATCATCGGCCCGTACGAGACCTTGCAACGTCTGCCCGACGCGAACGTGAAGTTCGTCGCTCGCGAGAAGGGTCCGGTGCGGACCGACAACGGGTTTCTCGCGTTGGTCGCCGACTATGCGCTCGACGAGGTGACGACCGCCGACGTACTGGTCGTGCCGGGCGGCTACGCGACCGTCGCACTCGAGAAGGACGAGAAGCTGCTCGAGTGGATTCGCGCCATCGACGCGACGAGCACGTGGACGACGTCGGTGTGCACCGGCTCGATGCTGCTCGCGGCCGCCGGATTGCTCGACGGCAAGGAAGCGACATCGCACTGGGGATCCGTCGACCGGTTGAAGGAGTACGGCGCGATCCCGATCGGCCGGCGCGTGGTCGAGCAGGGCAAGGTGATCACCGCGGCAGGTGTGTCAGCGGGGATCGACATGGGATTGACCTTGGCGGCGCGCATTGCGGGCGACGAGTTCGCGCAGGCGATCCAGCTCGGCATCGAGTACGACCCGCAGCCCCCCTTCGACGCGGGCGCGCTCGACAAGGCCCCGCAAAAGGTCGTCGAGCGGCTCGTCGCCATGTACGCCGACCGGTTGTGAACACGACAGGCTCGCTCGCGCCGTGGCGGCCGAGCCCGTGGTCGGATGTCGCCGCGCGCGGCCTCAGCGCGTGACGATCACTGCCGAGCCGTGGCCGAAAAGGCCTTGGTTGATCGAGAAGCCGACGCGTGCGCCTTCGACCTGGCGGCCGTCGGCGCGTCCCTGGACTTGCCAGGTGAGCTCGCAGACCTGCGCGATCGCCTGGGCGGGCACGGCTTCGCCAAAGCACGCGAGGCCGCCGCTCGGGTTCACCGGGACGCGGCCGCCGAGGGTCGTCGCGCCGTCCCGCACCAGCTTCTCGGCTTCGCCGGTCGCGCACAGACCGATCTGCTCGTACCAGTCGAGCTCCATCGCGGTCGAGAGGTCGTACACCTCGGCGCAGTCGAGATCCTCCGGGCCGAGCCCGGCTTCCTCGTACGCCCGCGCCGCAATCGACTCCTTGAACCCGTGCGCCGGAGCGTTTCCGGTGCCGGCGGCGCTGTCCGTCGCGAAGTTCGGCAGCTCGAGCGTCGTCTGCGGATAGCTCGGTGTCACGGTCGAGATCGCGCGCACGCGCACCGGGTCGGGCACGCCGTGTGCGCGTGCGTAGTCGAGGGAGCTGACAACGATCGCGGCCCCACCGTCGCTGGTGGCGCAGATGTCGAGCAGCCCGAGTGGGTCGGCGACGATCGGCGCGTTGAGGACGTCGTCGACCGCGACCTCCTTGCGGTAACGGGCGTACGGATTCGCGAGCCCGTGCCGCGCGTTCTTCACCTTGACCTGGGCGAAGTCCTCACGGGTCGCGCCGAACAGTTCCATCCGGCGGCGGGCGTACAAGCCGAAGTACGTGGGATTGGTCGCGCCGAGCAGCCGGAAGCGCAGCCAGTCGGGGTCGTCGCCCCGCTCGCCCTTGTTCGGCGCGAGAAATCCTTTGGGGGTCGTATCCGCGCCGACGACGAGCGCGACGTCGCAGAAGCCGGCGAGGATCTGGGCGCGAGCGGTCGACAGCGCGGTGACCCCCGATGCACACGCGGCATACGACGACGCGACTTGGGCGCCGTTCCATCCCAGTGCCTGCGCGAACGTTGCGCCCGAGACGTATCCCGGATAGCCGTTGCGCATCGTGTCGGCGCCGGACACGAACTGGATGTCGCGCCATTCGACAGCGGCGTCGGCGAGCGCGGCCTGCGCGGCGACCACGCCGTAGTCCACGAAGTTGCGGCCCCACTTGCCCCATGGGTGCATGCCCGCGCCCAGCACGGCGATGTCCCGGTCGGCCGTCATCGCGTGGCTCCCTGCAGCGGCGCCCACTGCCACACCACGTACTCGTGGTCGTCGTCCTCGTAGAGCGGACCGAGCACGAGCACCATCTCCATGCCGACCTCGAGCCCGTCGGGCTCGGCGCCGGTCGCGAGCTGGCCGAGTACCACCATGCGTTCCCTGGCCAGCTCGACCGCGCACACGGTGTACGGCACGAACGGGTCAGGCGCGACGTACGGCTCGGGCGGCGTGTAGTGATTCGTCGTCCAGGACCAGAGCTTGCCCGTGCGCGAGAGCTCGACCGGCGCCCGCTCCTCGCCGGGCGCGCTCGGGTTGCCCGACACCGCCATCGCCGTCGGCCAGTAGTACGAGCCGGAATCGACGCCGCGGCCACCAACCAGCGCCGGTGCGGCCTCGTCCATCGTGAACCAGCCCTCGACGGCCGGGACGCGCGTCTTCATGACAGGTCTCCCAATCGTTTCAACGTTGCCTCGGCTTCGTTCATGATGCGCGCGACGAGCTCGGCGACGGTCGGGACGTCGTCGATCACTCCCGCTGCCTGCCCGCTCGACAACACGCCCGCGTCGAGCCGGCCTTCGACCAGACCGGCACGCAACAACATCGGCGTGTTCGCCGCGAGGACCACCTGTGACCATTTCAGGTCGCTCTCGCGCTTCATCGCGCGCCCCTCGTGCAGCATTCCTCGCCACGACGTTCCCGACAGTTTCTTGAATGCGACCGCGTTGCGGAGCGCGCGGGGGAGCGAGGTGACCGCGTTCGCATGTTCCAGCTCGTCGACGAATTCGGTGCGAAGGACACGATGCGGCACGCCGTCGATGCGCGTCGTCACGACGGTGTCGGCGACCGCACGCGCGAGGTAGTACTGCTTCACACTGTCGGGTACCGTGCTCTCGCGGGTCAACAAGAAGCGGGTGCCCATCGCGACGCCCGCGGCGCCGTACGCGAGCGCCGCGACCAGGCCCCGGCCGTCGAAGAAGCCTCCGGCCGCGATCACCGGGATGTCGACGACGTCGACGACCTGCGGCAACAGCAACGTGGTCGCGACCGCGCCGGTGTGCCCGCCACCTTCGCCGCCCTGCACGATGACCGCATCGACACCCCACGCAGCGACCTTCTCGGCGTGGCGGCGCGCCCCGATCGAGGGGACGACGCGCACGCCCGCGTCCTTCAACCGCTTGATCTGTGACTCGTTGGGCGCGAGCGCGAACGACGCGACCTTGACGCCCTCGCGGACGAGCAGCTGGACGCGCTGCTCCGCGTCCTCCGCGTCGGCGCGCAGGTTGACGCCGAACGGCCGGTCGGTGCGCGTCTTCACCTCGCGGATGGCCGCCTCGAGCTGGTCGTAGGTCATCGTGGCCGACGCGAGGATGCCGAGCGCGCCCGCGTTCGCCGTCGCCGATACCAGCCGCGCACCCGCGACCCATCCCATGCCGGTCTGCACGATCGGGACGTCGACGCCGAACAGGTCGCAGATCGGCGTCCGCAGTCCCGTCACGGGTTCGGCACCTCTTCCTCGCCGATGCCGTTCGGGTCGATGACGTCCCGGATCCAGCGCAGCTCGTCGTCGTCCGGCACGCGTGTCTCAGGGACACGATCGTCGACGGCGAGCTCGAAGCCGGTGGCGGCCACGACGTCGTCCACGGTGACGCCGGGGTGCACGGACCGCAGGTGCATCCGGTGATCCGGCGTGTCGAAGTCGAGTACGCACAGGTTGGTGATCACGTGGCCGAGCTGATGGAAACGCGACGGTTCCTTGCCGAGCTCGCGCGCCCGGTCGTAGCCGACACCGCTGACGACGTCGACCGCGGGAACGAAGACACGCGTCGAGTGGCTCGCGATCCAGTAGGACGTGCGATCGTTGATCGTGTTGCCCGGCGCGCCCCGCATTCCGAGCAGCTGCGTGCGCGGCGCCTCGTACGCGCCGATGAACACGAAGTTCTGGTTGCCCCAGGTGTCGATCTGGCTCGCCCCCATCATCACGTGCCGGCGGCCCGACCACACGACGTCGAACATCGTGCGATACGGGTTCCAACCCACGACCGCCTTCTCGGGCGCGGCCACACCGACCGGGACGATGTTCTCGACGAGCAATGCCTCGCCGTCGGTCATCACGAGCTCGGGCGCGACCGTCGCCTTGGCGAGCCGGCCGCCGATCATGGGGAGTGTGCCGATCGGGTTCGCGAGGATCTCGCCGTCGGACGCGAAGCAGTCGGCGATTGCGGCCGCGCACACCTCGGCCCGCGTCGGCGCCCCATCCCGGGTCACGAATCGACCGCCTGCTGGTATTCGTCCTCGGTGACGTCGATGTAGCGGGCGCGGAACTCGTCCCACGCCTCTTCGGACTTCGCCGACCCGGTATACGCACGCTGGAAGGCTTCGTCGCGCGGGTAGTCCGGGACGCATTCGGTGAAGTGCGCGCCGTGCGGGGTCTCGACCACGCCATCGGTCATGAGCCGGTTGATGCGGATCGATTGCACCGGGCCTTCCTTCAGGAAGTCCTCGGTGTCGACGATGCGCTCGACGCTCATGAAGCGACGGGTCGCCGCCATGCACATCAAGTCGTCGAAGTAGGGATCGACGTTGAGAAACTGGCCGGTGCCGCCCTGGTCGCCGCGATGCATGTGGATGAGCGCAACGTCGAGCGGCAGCGCGGGCATCGCGACGAGATCTTCGCCGTCGGCGTACGGCGAGCGGACCGTGCGGAGCTCCTTGTTCAGGCGCATCACATCGGAGCCGAGGCCTACACGGGTCGGCAGGAACGGCACCCGCCAGGCCGCTGCCTGCAGGCCGAGCAGGAACATCCCTTCGTCGAGCTCCATCGTGGCGACCGCGCCCGATTGTCGGGCGTTGCGAAAATGGGGCTCGAGCGGGATCGAGTCGAGCGAGACGAACGCGTAGACAATCTCGCGCACCTTCCCGGCGCGACACAGCAATCCGACGTCTGGGCCTCCGTAGGAGACGACACGCAGGTCCTTGACCGCCGAGCGGCACAGGGCCCGCACCAATGCCATCGGCTTGCGGCGCGACCCCCAACCACCGATACCGATCGTCATGCCGTCGCGCACGTCGGCGACAACGTCGTCGATGGTCACGCGCTTGTCCGGAACGCGCAGCAACAGCCTCTCCCGACCTCGCGGAGCGTCAGATCGTACACTCCGCCTTCATGGAGCTCGGCTTCGACGGCCAGGTCGTCGTCGTCACCGGAGGTTGTCGTGGCGTCGGGCGCGGGATCGCGCAGCGGTTCGCCGATGCCGGCGCGCAAATCGCGATCTGCTGCCGGCACGAGCCGGAGGCGTTGCCCGACGGTTGGTTGTTCGTCGCCGCCGACGTACGAGAAGCGGACCAGGTCGACGTTGTGATTGCGCAAACGCGCGAGCGTTTCGGCCGGCTCGACGTGTTGGTGAACAACGCGGGCGGTTCACCACCGGCCGACACCGCCACCGCGTCGCCACGGTTCACGGCCGGCATCATCGCGCTCAACCTCACCGCCCCGATCGTGTGTGCGCAGCGCGCGAACGCGGTGATGCAGGACCAGGACGGTGGTGGCGCCATCATCAATATTGCGAGCGTGAGCGGCGTGCGCGCGTCTCCTGCGACGCTCGCGTACGGCGCCGCGAAGGCAGGGTTGCTGAACGCGACCAAGACGATGGCGGTCGAGTTCGCGCCCAAGGTGCGCGTAAACGCCGTCGTCGTCGGACTGGTCGTGACCGAGCAGGCGCACCTCTTCTACGGCGACGACGAGGGGATCGCCGCGGTCGGCGCGACCGTGCCGCTCGGGCGCATGGCCGATCCTTCGGATGTCGCCGACGTGTGCCTGTTCCTCGCGTCGCCGCTGGCGCGATACGTGACCGGCGCCGAGGTGCTCGTGCACGGCGGCGGTGAGCGACCCGCCTACATGGACGCCGCCCAGGGAACACGGCGCGAGTAGCGATGCGTTTCGTCGTCTACGGAGCCGGTGCGATCGGCGGCGCGATCGGCGGCCGCCTGTTCGAGCACGGTCACGACGTCGTGCTGCTCGCGCGCGGCGCGCACTACGAAGGGATGCGCGACCGCGGCCTGCGGCTCGTCGATCCCGATGCAGACACGATGTTGCCGGTTTCGGTTGCGAACCACCCGTCGCAGGTCGACCTTCGTGCCGACGACGTCGTCGTGCTCGCGATGAAGACCCAGGACACGCAAGGGGCGCTGCACGCGCTCACCGAGACGGCACCACCGGAGATCGCCGTCGTCTGCGCGCAGAACGGCGTCGAGAACGAGCGCCTCGCGCTCCGCCACTTCGCCCACGTCTACGCCATGTGCGTGATGTGCCCGGCAACCCATCTGGAACCGGGTGTCGTCCAGGCGTCGTCGACGCCGATCACCGGGCTCCTCGACCTCGGGCGCTACCCGCGGGGGCTGGACGAGCGCGCCGGTGTGATCGCCGCCGCGCTCGAGGGCTCGACCTTCGAGTCGGTACCCCGCGCCGACATCATGCGATGGAAGTACACGAAGCTCTTGATGAACCTCGGGAACGCCGCCGAAGCGCTCTGTGGCCAGGCCGACGGGCTCGGCGAGATCGTGCGCCGGGCGCGCTCCGAAGGCGCAGGCGTGCTCGCCGCCGCGGGCATCGACGCCGCCTCCCGCGAAGAGGATCAAGAGCGGCGCGCCAACCGCATGCAGATGAAGCCGATCGCCGGTGCAACGCGTGGTGGCGGGTCGTCGTGGCAGAGCTTGCAGCGCGGGACCGGCACGATCGAGGTCGACTACCTGAACGGCGAGATCGTCATGCTCGGTCGGAAGCACGACGTCGACACGCCGGTCAACGCGACCCTGCAACGCCTCGCGAACGACGCGGCCCGGCGCCATGCGACACCCGGAAGCATGACCCCGGAGCAGCTCCTCGCGCTCCTCTGACCGCGGTGGGACCGTGGTGTGACCATCGTGGGACCGTGGTCACGACGACGTATGTGTCGGCTTTCGTGCCCACGCTCATACCGACGCCCCGCGCACCCACACCCGGGGGCGTCAGGGGTGCTGGCTGCTGACCGAGACGACCTCGCCGGTCATGTACGACGCCAGGTCGCTCGCGAGGAACACGATCACATTGGCGACCTCCCACGGCTCGGCCGCGCGGCCGAACGCCTCGCGCGTCGTGAGCTCGCCGAGCAGCTCTTCGGTCGTGACCTTGGCCAGGTTCGGGTGCATGGCGAGCGACGGCGCGACCGCGTTCACCCGCACGTTGTGCGGCGCCGCCTCGATCGCGGCGCACCGGGTCAACGCGAGGACGCCGGCCTTGGCCGCGGCGTAGTGCGCCTGTCCTTCCTGCGCACGCCATGCGACGACCGACGAGTTGTTGACGATCGCGCCCGAGCCCCGCTCGCACATGTGCCGCAAGGTCGCCCGCGTCATGCGCATCGTGCCGGTGAGGGTGACGTCGAGGACCTTGGACCACTCCTCGTCGGTCATCTCGGTGAGGCGTGCGGTACCACCGAGGCCCGCGTTGTTCACGAGCACGTCGATCCCGCCGCACACATCGATCGTCTCCGCGACGAGCCGCTGTACGTCGTCCTCCGAGGTGACGTTCGCGAGCACCGCGGGGACGCCACCGAGTTGCTCGGCGGACTCGCGCAACCGTCGTTCGTGGATGTCGCTGATGACGACGCGAGCGCCTTCCTCGGCACAGCGTTTCGCGGTCGCAAACCCGATGCCGGTACCGGCCGCGGCCGTCACCAACACCGACTTCCCCTCGAGCAGCCCCTCGCGTGTCATCGCGGTTCCTTCTCTCTTGGGTCGACTCCACGCTCCGCTCCCTCCGGTCGCTGCGCTGTCGGCTCCTTTGGCAATCCGAGCGCCTGCTCACCGATCACGTTGCGCTGGATCTCGTTCGATCCGCCGTAGATCGTGTCGGCGCGTGAGTAGAGGAACATGCGCGTCCACCGGTCGTCGGTCGGCGCGATCGCGGCCGCGCCCAGCACATCGATTGCCAGCTCGCCCAGCGCGCGGTGGAACGATGCCCAGAACAGCTTGTGGACCGAGGTCGCGGGTCCGACCGTGCCGTGTTCCAGCATCGGCAGTGTGCGGAGCGCGTGATAGCGCATGACACGCAGGGTCGTCCATGCCGCCGCGAGCCGCTGGCGGTACACGGGGTCACCGGCCAACCCGTTCGCGCGTGCGATCGCCGTGATGTCCTGCAGCTCGTTCTCGAACGAAAGCTGCTGACCGAGCGTCGACGCGCCCCGTTCGAACGCGAGCGTGCCCATCGCGACGCGCCAGCCGCCGTTCACCGCGCCGACCACGTTGTCGGCCGCGGTGCGCGCGCCGTCGAAGAACGTCTCGTTGAACTCGCTGTGTCCCGTGATCTGCACGATCGGCCGGATCTCGATCGCGTTCGGCTGGTCCATCGGGACGAGCAGGTACGACAGGCCCTTGTGCTTCGGTGCATTGCGGTCGGTGCGCGCGAGCACGAAGATCCAGTGCGCCCAGTGTGCGAGCGACGTCCACACCTTCTGGCCGTGCAGCACCCATTCGTCGCCGTCGAGATCGGCGCGCGTCTGGACGTTGGCGAGGTCCGAGCCCGCGTCGGGTTCCGAGTAGCCCTGGCACCAGATCTCGGTTCCCCGGAGGATGCCCGGGAGGAAGCGGCGCTTCTGCGCGTCGTCTCCGAAATGCACGATGGTCGGGCCGAGCAGGCCCTCGCCCACGATGCCGACCCGGCCCGGTCCGCCCGCGCGCGCGTACTCCTCGTAGAAGATGACCTGCTCGACGAGCGTCGCGCCGCGACCGCCGTACTCGGCGGGCCAACCGAGACCGATCCAATTGTCGCGGCCGAGCTCCTGTTCCCACTCCCAGCGCTCGTCGAAGAGCTCGTGCTCGTCGCCGGGACCGCCCCGGCCGCGTACCTTGGCGAACCCTCCGTCGAGACGGTCGATGAGCCACGCCCGCGCGTCGGCACGAAATTGCTCCTGAGCGGGTGTGAAGTGGAGATCCATCGCGCGACGCGGCAACCTAGCAAGCATGCAACCAACTGGCATTGCCGTGGTCACCGGCGCGAGCCGCGGCATCGGACGCGCGGTCGCAATCGAGCTCGCGCAACGGGGGTTCGACGCGGTGGCGACGATGCGCGACCCTGCCGCGGGCGCGGCACTGGCCGACCTCGGTATGCGCGTGCAGCGACTCGACGTCACCGACCCGTCGACGATCGACCTGCCGCAAGGGTTGCGCGTGCTGGTCAACAACGCGGGCGTCGAGAGCGACAACCTGCCTGTCGAAGTGATGTCCACCGAGTCGTGGCGCACGTTGTTCGAGACCAACGTGTTCGGTCTGATCGAGGTGACCAAGCGGGCGATCCCGCTCATGCGGGCAACGGGCGGGGGAGTGATCTGCAACGTCACGTCATCGTCGACGCTCGCGCCCGTGCCGTTCATGGCCGGGTACCGCGCCACGAAGGCCGCGGTGACCGCGGTCGGGGAGTCACTCGCGGCGGAGGTCGCGCAGTTCGGGATCCGCGTCGTCGAGATCATGCCGGGCCCGATCGAGACCGACATGCTCGCGGGTTCGGATCGGCCTGCCCCGGCGATCGAGCACGAGCAATACCGAGCACTCGCCGAGAAGATGTGGGAGGGCCGCCAAGGTGTCCGCAGCTCGTACACACCGGCACCCGAAGCGGCGCGGCGCATCGTCGACGCGATATGCGACGACGACGGCCCCCTGCGCTACGGGTGCGATCCGCTGAGCGAAGGAATGTTGCAGGGCTGGAACACGAGCGACAACGACGGCTGGGTGCGCGGCATGCTCCGCGCGTTCTCGTGATCACCGGTCTCGCGCACACCGCGCTTCACGTGACGGACGTCGACGCCGCGGTTGCGTGGTACCGCGACGTGCTCGGGTTCACCGTCCTCTCTCCGCCGTACCGCATGGAAGGCGACGCGATCACGCGCGACATGGGTGAGCTGGTGCCGGCTCCCGTGATCGTGAAAGCCGCGATCATCGGCATCGACGACTCCGATCGCGTGATCGAGGTCATGGAGTATCCCGGGATAGACGCGGGGGCTCCGGCGCCGGCGGCCGTCACCCGTCTCGGCTTCACGCACGTCGCCGTGCTGTGCGACGACGTCGTCGCGACCCGTTCGGAGCTCGAAGACAAAGGAGTGCGGTTCCTCGTCGCCGGGGTCGCCGACGTCGCGGGTCTGCGCACGACGTGGTTCGCCGATCCATGGGAGAACGTGTGCATCCTCGTCGAGAAGGTGCGCCGGCCCGAGCGTCCCTACTACCGGCAGTACGGGTGATCAGCGCGGCTCAGAGCGGAAATTCGAACTCGATCTCGTGCTTGATCGGGATGCTGTGATTGCCGATCTCCGGGAGCTCGGGCTTGAGCGGGCGTGAGGCGGCGACCGCATCGCGGTGGAAGGCGCACCACTCCCAGCCGTCGCGCTGATACAGGCGAATCGCGTCGGTGTTGTCGTTGGTCGTGATCAGCCAGAGGCGCGTCCAGCCCGCCTGGCGCGCATGCTCGACGACCGCGTCGAGCAACGCGCCGCCGGCGCCGGCACCTCTGTACGTGGTGACGAGCACCACGAGCTCGGCATCCCCGTCGATCTCGTACCACAGCCCGCAGCCGATTGGGCGGCCGTCGTTCTCGACGACGTAGCCATCGAGCACCGAAGCGTCCGCGTGTACGCGTCCGCGGGAGACGACACGCGTCGACGCGAACGCGCCCGTGATCGCGTCAGCCATCCACGCTTGGTCGTCGTCGGTCCTGCGCCGGACCTTCACGTTGCGATCTCACTCCAAGGCACCGGTGTCCCGCAATGCCTCGATCTGTGGCTTGGAGAGCCCGAGCACGTCGCCGAGCACCCAATCGTTGTCCTGACCAAGCGTCGGACCGGCGCGGTCGTAGCCGCCGTCGAACGCTGCGAGGCGGAAGCCGTTCCGTTCGTAGAGGCTGTCGCCGATCACCGGGTGGTGCAGGGGTTCGAAGTGCCCGCGGTGTGCAAGCTGCGGGTCCTGGTGCAGATCGCCGAAGTCGTGCACCGGGACCGCCTCGATCCCGACCGCCTGCAGCGTCATCGCGACCTCGGCGCGGGTGCGCGCACGTGTCCAACCCGGGATGTCGTCGCCCGCGATCCCGTGGAGACGTGTGAGCTCGTCGTCGTCCCAGCACGCGATCGCGACCCAGCGATCGTCGACGCCGTCCTCGTCGGCGCACGGGAATGCGCCGTGCAGCACCGCGTCCGCGTGGTTGTTGCCGTCGCGCAGGCGGAGCACGCCGTCCCGCTCGTAGTCGAGGAGCCACGGCGCGAGCGACCAGATGCCGGTCTCCACCTGCGAGACGTCGAGGTAGACGCCGCGTCCGGTACGGCGGCGATAGTGGAGTCCCGCGGCGAGCGCGGTCGCGACATAACGCGGGGCGAGCGAATCGGTGATCGTGCCGTACGGCCCGACCGGCTCGCGGTCCGGCCAGCCGGTGAGCGCGTTGTAGCCGGAGAGCGCGGCGCCCTGGCCGCCGAACCCGGGGTAGTCCTTGTGCGGGCCGGTCTGGCCGTTCAGGCATGCGCTGATCATCACGAGATCGGGCTTGCGCTCGGCGAGCGTGTCGTAGTCGAGGCCGAATGCCTTCATCGCGCGCGGCGCGAAGTTCTCGGCGACCGCGTCCGCCCACTCGGTGACGAGTCTCCGCACGAGCGCCACGGCTTCAGGCGCCTTGAGGTTGAGGGTGAGGTTCCGCTTCCCGACGTTCAAGCCGTCGTACATCGCCGAACCCTCGAGGCCGTGCGGGTTGTCCGGGCCGAGCGCGTACACGCGCAGGAAGTCGGGCCGGGATTTCGACTCGATGCGCAGGACGGTCGCGCCGTGCTCGGAGAAGTAGCGGGTGGCGATCGGCCCCGCCGCCCCCGACCCGAACTCCAGGATGCGCACGCCGCCCCATGCTTTCTGCTCCTGTTTGGACGCGGAGCCCGCCGCAGGCGGGCTGAGCGTCCAATCTGTTGGACCATCTACCGGTCGTACGGGGGCGGCTGCGCCGTCGGCGGAGCGCACGACGACGAACGAGCGCGGGAACTGCTCGACGTCGTCGACCGGGCCGAAGAACTCGCGCGCCGCGAGCTGGGCGGACGCGTAGATCTCACGGGGGGAGTTGATCGGGGCGAGCATCGCGTTCGTCTCGCACGCGAGCTCGTACAGCTCCTGCATCGTGTGCTGCGCGAAGTACTCCGAGACCGCGCTCTCGATCTCCTTCAGCTCTTCGTCGGAGGCGGTGTTCGGGCTGAACCCGGTCCAGTCGCGTGCCGGCAGCCCGGCGAGCTTCGCGATCAGCTCCAAGCTCGGGACGCGCGCTTTGCCGCCGCGCAACCCGAACGACACGAACCCGTCTTTGGTCGGCCAGATCTCGCGCGTCCGCCCGATGTTGGCGCCGCGCCGGGAACCCCGAAATTGTGTCTGCGGGAAGCGGGCGGGGTTTGCCATGTTCGCGATGAGGACGACCTCCTGCATCGAGAGGTCGACGCGCTGCGGCCGTCCGGACCACAGGCCCGTCAGTGCGGCAAAGGCTGCTTCGCCGCCGGTGTGCGCGTACGCCGTCGGCTCGGTGCAACGCACGGGTGCACGATCGGGATCGCCGGTGCAGTACATGTTGCCGCTCGCCGCCATCACGCCCAGGTCGGTCGCCCGCCACGCGGCGCGCGGCCCGTCGAGACCGAACGGTGTGATGCTCACCCACACCGCACCGGGCGCGCGCGCGGGGTCGAGCTGATGGGTGCCCGCCAGACCCGGCATGTCGAACACGACGTCGGCGTCACCGAGCAGCGCGTCGAGCTCGGGGTCGTCGGCCGCGAGCATCCGCACGGACTTCCCGGCGTTCCACGCGCGTGCGACGTTGCCCGACAGGACGTCGCCTTCCGCAAGAACCACGCGCGCGACGGATGCGCCGAGGTCACCGAGCACCCGGCCCGCGCGCGCCGAAGGATCACCGCCGAGATCGACGACGCGCAAGCCTTCGAGGAGCCGTTCCGACACGAGGGCTGGAGTGTACGCGCCGCGGTCCCTAAACTGACACGCCTGTCAGGTACCTGGGCGTCAGCAAAGGACGGTGTCCGCAATGGCCGACCACCAGATCGTCGACGCCGACTGCCACATCCTCGAGCCGCCCGACATCTGGCAGAACTGGCTGCCGTCGAAGCACCAGGAGAAGGCGCCCAAGCTCGTGAAGGATCCCGAAGGCGGCGACGCGTGGCTGACCGCGGTCGGCGGCGATCCCGATCCGATCGGGCTCGTCTCGACGCCGGGAATGCCGTTCGACAAGTTCCGCTGGTTCGGCGTGACCTACGAAGAGGCGCGCAAGGGTTGCTACAACGGTGAGGCGCGGCTCGCCGACATGGACATCGACGGGATCGACGCGGAGGTGCTGTTCCCGCCGCAACGCACGATGAGTCACTTCCTCGGCGACGACGATGACGACTTCGTGCTCGCCGGCGTCGAGGCCTACAACAACTTCTTGTTCGAGGAGTTCTGCGCGCCCGACCCGAAGCGTCTGATCGGTCTCGCGCAGATCCCGTCTCTCGGCATCGACAACGCGGTCGACTCGCTGCGCAAGGCCAAGGCGCGCGGGGCCAAGGGCGTGCTGATCTCGAACTGGCCGAGCGGTCGCGGCAGCATCTCGCGCGACGACGACCCGTTCTGGGCCGCCGCGGTCGACGAGGGCATCCCGGTTTCCATCCACATCAACATCATCAGCCGGGCGCAGCGAGGCGCCTCCCGCAAGGCCGCGGTCGCAAAGGGGAATCAGCTGTACGACATGCGCAGCGAAGCGACGCGCGCCAAGGCGATCGGTGGCATGAGCCACGTGTTCTCGATGGCGACGGGTGCGATCACCGACATCATCTTCACGGGTGTGTTCGACCGCTTCCCCGAGCTCCAGGTCTGCTGGATCGAGACGGGCGTGGGTTGGATCCCGCACTTCCTCGAGTGCATCGACGACCGCTGGTGGCGCAACCGGGTATGGGGTGATCTGCCGCTGAAGCAGCCGCCGTCCACGTACTGGTACCGCAACAACGCCGCGAGCTTCATCGTCGACCGCACTGGTGTCGAGCTCCGGAACCGCGTCGGCGTCGACAACATGATGTGGTCGAGCGACTATCCGCACCACGGCAACGACTGGCCGTACTCGCGGAAGACCATCGAAGAGATGATGGGGAGTGTCGCGGACGACGAAAAGGCGCGGATCACCGGTGGCAACGCGGCGCGCATCTGGCACCTCGACGACTAAGTGACGCGCGCGCCTAGTCCTCGGACCCGACGCGTACCCCGCCGACGCCGGTGCCCGTCTCCTGTGCGGTCCGGACGGCTTCGAGTGTGAGCCGCTGGATCGTCGTCTGATGCACGTAGTTGAGGACGCGGTCGACGGCGGGGATCATGCGTCGCGAGTTCGCAGTGAGCTTGCGCTGGACCTCGACGAGCTCCTCCTGGTCTCCCTCGTGGTCGCGTCCCGAGAGCATGGCGTGCACGTCGGCCTGGAGGGCGCGGAAATGCCGCACGTAGATGGCGCCGAGCCCGACGAGGATGTCCTCGGTCATGCCGACCTCACCCAGCTCGACGACCGCCCGGAGCAGTGCGAGGTCACTGTCGTCGTAGCTCTCGCGGCCGAGCGAGATCGGGTCGGCGAGCAGTGCCACCTCGCGCAGTCGTTCGACGAGTGAGCGTTCCACGCCGGAGGCATTCACGAGCTCGTCGAACGTGTAGCTGCCGCCGTGGGTCGCGAACAGCCCCTCGAGCCCGGGACGGTCGGAGGTGAGGATGGCCCGGATCGCGGCGAGCGAGAACCGTTGCTCCTGGAGGCGGCGGATCCCGGCCAGTCGCTCGAGGTGGGCGGGTCCGTAGAGCTTGTGCCGCCCCGACCGCTCGGGTGGCATGAGGACGTCTTCGCGGCAGTAGTACCGGATGGTGTCGACGGTAATGCCGGACTTTTGGGCCAATTCGTCGATCCGCCACCGGGTTTCGTCCACCCCGGCTCCTTTACGATCGCCCTGCGTTGACAGCAATGACACTGTGAGTATATGCTCTCAGTGTCGTTCCACCAGGAGTATCTGTTCACGAGCATCTGTGAACAGGGGCCCGCTGGAACGTAGCAGTCGAATCGAGGTCGGGATGAACAACCTAGGAGTGACGATGCGCTCGATCGGAACAGGCGCGAGCGGTACCCGGACCGAGGCGAAGCTCCAGGCACTTTCCTGGCTCGCATCGCAGTTGGAATGGGAACGCACCCTCGGAGCGTTGCGCCACCATGAGGTGGTCGACGACGACTGTCGAGCCGCCTGACCAACCTGTTGTGCGCCGGACGCGGTAGTCCCCCCGCACCACGTACTGGCGCCACAGAGATCGGCCCCGGCCTCGTTCGGCCGGGGCCGACCCGCGTCTACGGTCCCGGGTGTGGAGCATCTCGCCCCCCGTCTCTCGCAGATTCCCGGGGTCGTCGCGGTGGCGCTCGGTGGCTCCCGCGCAACGG
Source organism: Acidimicrobiia bacterium (assembly GCA_038238245.1). GTDB lineage: Bacteria > Actinomycetota > Acidimicrobiia > IMCC26256 > PALSA-610 > DASQHW01. The sequence goes on along the minus strand of JBBRXX010000011.1, from coordinate 93,131 downwards.
GCCGGGCGCGTCCGTACTCCGACTGGGATTTCGGCTTGTACTACCGCGACACGATCGATCCCGCCGACGTGCGTGCGCTCGGCTTCGAGGGCGAGGTGTTCGGGCCGGGGGAGTGGGGGCGCGTCGTGAACGGCGGCGCATGGCTCGTCATCGACGGGCAGCGCGTCGACCTCGTCTATCGCGACCTCGACCAGGTCGAGGAGTGGACGCGTGATGCCGAGCGAGGCTGCTTCCACGTGTACCGCGAGGTCGGCTATGTCGCGGGCGTCCCCACCTATGTCGCGCCGGCCGAGCTCGCGTTGCAGCGAGTGCTGACCGGATCACTGCCCACTCCCGCGTTCCCCGATGCGTTGCGCCAGACCGCGCCGGCGTGGTGGCGTCGCATCGTGACCGGCGCCTTGAAGTTCGCGGCCGCACACGCGTTGCGAGACGACGCGACGGGCTGCGCGGGCAATCTCGCGGTGGCCGCGCTCGGCGAGGCTCACGCGCGGTTGTGCGAAGCCGGCACCTGGTACCTGCCCGAGAAGGAGCTGCTCGCGCAGGCCGGTCTCGATGACGTGCAGCCGACGTTGCGTGCCCTCGGCGCTGATCTCTCCGTCGCCGTCGGCCGAATGCGTGAGGCGTTGGGAGCTGCCGATGACCGATGACAATCTCGAGACAGTGCGGCGCGTCTATGGCGCCTTTGCCGCGCGCGACATGAAGCTCATTCAGGAGTACTTCTCCGACGATGTCGAGGTGTACCAGAGTCCCGAGGTTCCGTGGGGCGGGAGCTACCAGGGCCACCACGGACTGTTCTCGTTCTTGTTGAAGCTGATCGAGCACGTCGAGTCCCACGTGGTCACCGAGCGCCTGTACGCGGCAGGGGACCACGTCCTGCTGACCGGGCGGACCCAGGGCAAGGTGCTGGCGAACGGCGCCCGGTTCGACGTCCCGATCGTCCACGTGTGGGAGCTGCGCGACGGCAAGGTCGTCCGCTACGAGTCCTATATCGACGGGCCCGCGATGCTCGACGCCTTGCGCCGGTAGGACCGGGCGTCGGGAGGACGGAACCTGCGCATCGAGGGGTCGTGTACGTTTCGCGTCCGCGGCGCGCGTCGGGTTACGGGAGGTGGTGAATGACGTCTCCCGCTCGACGCGTAGGCACCGCCCGTTCCGGCCTCGGCCATCAGCACGCCCTCGACGGCATGCGTGGGGTCGCAATCGTGCTCGTCGTGCTCGTCCATTCGGGTAACGCGTTGTGGCCGAGTGCAGACGCGTGGCTCGCGAAGAACGGGGCGCTCGGAGTCCACCTCTTCTTCGTGTTGAGCGGGTTCTTGATCACCGCGCTCTTGCTGGCAGAACAAGACCGGACCGGCCGCATCGATCTCGTGCACTTCGCGCGGCGACGGGCGCTACGACTGCTGCCGGCCCTGATCGCGTTCGTCACCGTCTTGTACGTCATCGCGGCGATACGAGGTGGGCCGGGAGCGCATCACGCGGTCGACAGCGCATTCGCCGTGCTCACCTTCACAACGAACTGGGTGATGAAGGGCGGCGACAATCCGGTCGGGCACCTGCTGAGCCCGCACCTCCATGTGTCGACGGAGTACATCCAGACCTGGTCGCTTGCGATCGAAGTGCACTTCTACATCATCTGGGCACTGGCGCTGTGGGCGACCGCGCGCGCAGGTTGGTCACGGCGCGCGCAGTTGATGCTGGCCGTCGCGGGTGTCGCGGCCGTGTTCGTGTGGCGCGCGGTGCGCTTCGACGGCAACAACTGGCTTCCGATCTACCTCAGTACGTCGACGCGGTTGGACGCGCCCCTGATGGGCGCGGTCGCCGCGATCGTGTTCGCGGCGGGCTGGACGGCGCGAGTTCCGGCCTGGGTGTGGGCGGCCCTCGGCGCGACCGCACTCGGCGCCTTCATCGTTGCCGCGTTCACGATCGACTGGACGTCGTCGTTGCTCCCGCAGTGGCTGTACACGGCCCTTGCATGCTGCGCTGCCATCGCGATCGTCGGTGCGGTGTGCGGTGGTGTGGGCTGGTACACCCGCGTGCTTTCCGCGACGCCGCTCGTGTTCCTGGGTCGTATCTCGTACTCGCTATATCTCTGGCACTACCCGTTGTTCTGGACCATTCAGCGAAAAGACCCGGACTGGCCCGGCCCGATTCGCTTCATCGTCGGCGTCGGTGCCGCGCTCGTGATCTCGACGGTGTCGTACTACGTGATCGAACAACCCTTCTTACGCCGGAAGAACCGAGTGCGCGGTGCGGCCTCCGCGTGAAGGGCGCGGGTCGACTAGGTGTGGAGCAGCGCCACGATCGCGACGCCGACGGCCAGGCCTCCGACGAGGGGGAGAAGCACGCCGAGCATCGCCCATCGGACCACCGACCGCCGCCGTTGCCGGACGAGGTATACGGGTTGCCAGGGGAGCGCCTCCGGCTTGGCGCCCTCCATGTGGAGCAGGTAGCCGCGCTCGCCTTCGTCGGGTGGAAGCCACCAACCCACCTGCTCGAGGTCGCTCTCCCTCGGCGGTTCCTGGTCCGGCATACCCGCACATCGTCGTCGAACTTTGGCGTGGCGGCCAGTTGCCTCTGATCATCGTCTGCTGATCGCGGCCGGAACCCGTCGTGCGAGGGTGATGATCTCCGGGCTCGTGTCGGTCAGCGGCTGCCGGTCCCAATCCCCGAACTGCTCCTCGATCGCCAGACCGGCATCGGCGAGGAAGTTTGACAGCGAACCGGCGTCGAGGAACCGCAACGTGCTCCGGCTGGTCTGCGGCCGGTCCCAGCTCGGACTGGTGAACGTGATGGTGAAGGAAACGGTGTTCCCGGCAACCGGTGTGTCGACCTCGTGCGCCATCCGCACCACCGCGCCGTCGACGCCGACGACTTCCACCGCGTTGGCCGGCGTCCAGCTCTCCTACGCACGCGCGGGCGGATTTCGGGTTTCGAACGCAAAGCGGCCGTCCTCGGTCAGGACCGACCGGATCGCGGCGAACGACGCGCGCAACTCGTCATCCTCGAGGAACACCTGGAATGCATGACCGGTCATGACGACGAGGTCGAATGCTCCGTCCCAATCGGACGAGGCCCAGTCCACCGCGGCAAGGTCTCCGCGGACCCACTCGACGTCCGAGCGCGTCCCGCAGCCGACATCGAGCACCGCCTCCGCCGACATCACCAGCGGCAGGTAGAAGCTGAAGTCGCCTCTCGGCTCCCACGGACAGAAGCGGTCGTACAGCGCGGCGAGACTGGGCTCGGAGAACAAGCGATCGACCACCGTGTCACGCAGTTTGGCCCACCGCGGCGTGGGAGAGACGTGGATTTCTCTGCGACTGAGGCCGGTGCGCGTCAGTAGCCCGTGAGCGTGTTCTGCAACGCGCATTGGGCGGCGGTCGGTGGTGCGAGCCCGAGATAGGACCGGTGGTACTCGCCGCCGTGGCAGGAGTCCCATGACGCGGCCCAGTCTTCGGCGCCGCCAGGCTCGGCCCATCCGGATCCGCGCGCGCCGCCGGAAAAGAAGTGCGCGGCGTCGCAGCCCCGTGCCGCGCACCACTGTGCAATCTTGGCGCGGTCGAGTTGCGCGAGATCCCAGGCGTGACCGGCTTCGTGCAGCGCGACCACCCGCAAACGCGAGGGACTCTCCTCAGGCCGCACATACAAAGTGGTCGTCTTGCCCGCGGTATCCGTCAATCCCAAGATCCCGGGCCGCGCGCCGGCGCAGCGCACCTGCCACGTCGGTGGCCACGCGATCGCGGCAACTGTGGCTTCACACGTGCTCGGCCCCGCGGCAACGGCCGTACGAGGCGGCTGCGGTATGGACGACCGCGGAACGCTTCGCACATGCTTCTTCTTGCGCGACGCCGACACCCTCGGCGGCGCGGTCCGCCTTGCCGGCGCGGCGCTCGGACTGGTCCTCCGCGCGCCGACGGTTCCGGGCGCGGGCGGTCCAGTTGTCGATGCCGAGCGCGTCGGCAACGTCGCGCCGTATGCCCCCACCCGGGCGCCGGCGGCGACGTTCCCGCCCATCGCCAGGACGACGACGGCCACAACCCGTACGGCGCGTTCCCGCGACCACATAGAGCGGTTCTCGGAGCGATATCGGCCCGGCTGTAGTCACTTTCCGTGGCGCTCGACAGGGCCGGCCCGGGGCGGCCCGCTCGCCGCTGCCACCGCGGGTTGTCAGCGTGTTGTTCGACATTTGTGATGAAAAGTGGGTGATTCGGGGGATATTGGAAGTCCCCGCGGAATGCGCGGCGAGGGATGGCGAAAGGGCCGACGATGTTCAGTCGAGGCAGCGTGCAAGCACAGGTGGGAATGCCGGTCCTGGTCGACATGGGCGGCTTCCGGCGCTACGGCATCTCGATCGATGGCGCGCCACCGGTCCGCGGGAAGATCGTCGCGCTCGGCCGCGCCGGCGTCACCGTGAAACTCAACGCCGTCCTCGCCGGCCTCGACACGCTGACCGTGAAACCCGGCCGCGTCGCCGTCGCCGCCTAGTCGGAGAGTGTGGGCGGAGAGAGGTTGAGCGCGCGGGCCGCTTCGTGCTTGGCGGTTTGCGAGCAGACCAGCCCTTGCGTGGAGTTGTCGAACGCGTTTCGAAACCCGCGCGCTAGACGCGGATGCCTTGACGTAGGACCGGGAACTGACGCTTCGGGTCGTTGCACGGCTCCCGGTGCGTGGGCGGCCCGGCGTTCGGATCGCCGCGCAGCACCTCTGATCCAGCGTGCGCGTACTGGAGGATGTACGCCTTGCGCACGTCGCCCGTGACGTTCGGTCCCGTCATGTGCGGCGTGAGCGACGAGAACACGACGATGCCCCCGGCGCGCACCGGTGCGGCGATCTTGGCGGGCGGCTCATCGAAGCACTCGTAGCCGAGAGGGTCGACGTATTCGTGCGCGAGTGTCCCGAGCTTGTGGACGCCGGGAGCGACCCAGGGGCATCCGTTGTCGAGCGTCGCGTCTGTCAATGCGACCCAGCACGTCAGATACTGCTGCGGTTCGATGAACGTGTAGCCGTTGTCCTGGTGCCACGGGAAGCGGCGCGGCTTCTCCGGCTTCTTGTACACGGCTTGGTCCCAGTACATGTCGACGTCGGGACCGAGGAGGTCGGCGCAGAGGTCGACGAAGACGTCGTGCGTCGCAAAGGTGTGCGCGAGCTCGGACTGCGCGACCAGGTGCGTGGTGAACGTGATCGCACCTGACTCCGCGATCATCATCCGTTCGTCGGCCTGGGTTCGTAGAAACGCGTCGATACGCGCCTCATACGTGTCGAGCTCGGCGGTGACCTGGGCCACGAGCGCAGGATCGAGCTGGTCCTCGAGCACGACGAAGCCGTGTTCGTCGAACTGGGCGACCTGTTCCTCAGTCACGCGGCGGAACGGTCCGCGCGGTGTCGCCCACGTGAAGCCGTGGTTCCAGGGATGCAGCGGCAACATGTTGGTCAACGCATTCGCCCGCGCTGAACTCAGTCGGCTGCGGAACCGACCGGAACGTGCGGGGCACACACGCAGACCTCGTTCCCGCACGGATCCAGCATGGCGGTGAAGGTATTGGTGAACCCGAACACCTCCTCGTCAACGTGGAGAACCTCGGACGCCCCGAGCGCGCGGAGCCGCGCGACCTCGCCGGCGAGCCCGTCGAGATGTTCGACGTAGAGGTCGAGGTGCCAGCGGTTCTTGCCGACCTTGGGTTCCGGGACCGATTGGAAGGCCAGCCGCGGTCGGACGCCGCCCGGGTCGACAAGCAGGAAGGGCAGCAGTTTCTCGTAGCCGAGCGCGGCGGCCCAGAAGTCTGCGAGGACGTCGACGTCGGCCTCGACGCAATCAACCGTGATTCCAATCGATGATTCGAACATCGCCACGCCTCTCCGGTGAAGGAGCCAGAACGGTACAACGCACCGTTTCTCAGCGGTGCGCGAACACAGATGGACGCACTGCCGGCCGCGCGCTCGACAATGCCTGCGTCTGTCCCGCTCCCGCGGGTACGGGCTGCGGGAGCGGCTTGCACGTGGCGTCGGCGCGACGGCCGGGCTTGCGGGGAGGCAACGCGCCGGTTGCGAGGTAGTCGGCGATGTGCCCGTCGACGCACGCGTTGCCCAACGGCGTGCCGGCGTGGGTCGTTCCGCCCGGCTCGGCGAGCAGGCTCGAGCGGGGGAACAGCTTGCGCACCGCCAGGCTGTTCTTGAAGGGCTCGGCGGCGTCGAGGGTCTCGCTGACGAGCAACGCCGAAACGTGGTCGCCGCGTCACGTCACCAGGGGTGCTGACCCCCCCATTGTGCAGATCCCGGGACCTGCGCAGAACGCGCGCCCCACACGCTCGCCATCGAACACATCGAAGGGCGGTACCGTCCTGGGCGATGCACGCGTCGAGCACGGGAGTCATCTGATGGGTTGGGACTTCTCTACCGAGCCTGAGTTCCAGGAGAAGCTCGACTGGGTCGAGCGGTTCTGCCGGGAAGAAGTGGAGCCACTCGAATACGTGTTTCCCTATGCGGTCAGGTCGCGGGACCCGAAGATCAGGGGGTTGGTCAAAGGCCTGCAGGACCAGGTCCGGGCACAAGGACTGTGGGCGATCTTCCTCGACGAGGAGCTGGGCGGCCCCGGCTACGGGCAACTCAAGCTCGGTTTGTTGAACGAGATCCTGGGCCGCTTTCCGTCGGCCCCGCAGATGTTCGGCGCCGCCGCTCCGGACACCGGCAACATGGAGATGCTCGCCGCCTACGGCACCGACGAGCAGAAGAAGCGTTGGCTCGAGCCGATGCTGAACCAGGAGCTCTGGTCCGCGTACTCGATGACCGAACCGCAGGGCGGCTCAGACCCGAACCTGTTCAAGACCCATGCGGTACGTGACGGCGACGAATGGGTCATCAGCGGCGAGAAGTGGTTCACCAGCGCCGGGCGGGTGGCAGACATCCTCTTCGTCATGTGCACGAACGGCATGTATGTCGTGCCCCGCAAGACGCCCGGCGTCGAGATCCAACCCGAACCGCGCAACCACAACCACATCATCTACAACGAGGTACGAGTTCCCCTCGACCACCTGCTCGGGCCCGAGAACGGCGCCAAAGTCCTCGCGCAGCGCCGGTTGGGCGGCGGGCGCATCCACCACGCGATGCGCACCATCGCCCAGTGCAAACTGGCCTTCGACATGATGTGCGAGCGAGCCCTGAGTCGCGAGTCGCACGGCAAGATCATCGCGGAGCACCAGATGGTGCAAGAGAAGATCGCCGACTCCTACGCATCCATCCAGATGCTGCGCTTGTTCGTCCTCGAGACGGCATGGAAGATCGACAACACCAGCACCCAGGAGACCCGAACCGACATCGCGGCCGTGAAGTACACGATGGCCAGGGTGCTGCGCGAGGTGTCGTTCAGCGCCCTGCACATCCTCGGCTCGCTGGGCACCACCAACCTCACGCCCTTGCAGGCGATGTATGCGGGCGCGCCCACTATGGGCATCGCCGACGGCGTCGACGAGGTGCACAAGGCCACCGTCGCCCGCAACGTGCTCAAGGGATACCGTCCGCACGTGGGTAACTGGCCGACCGAGTACTTCCCGGCCAAGCGCGAGCAAGCGCTCGAGAAGTTCGAACCCGCGTTCCAAGCCGACCCGGAGCTGCGCGCCCTCGCCGAGGGCTACGCCAAGTACTTCGCCGGCCGCGCCTGACGCTCACCCAGTCGCGGCGGATCTCTTTCCGGGTGTTCTTTTCGGCCTTACCCTCGTGCGCGTCGACCGGGGCGCGGCTGTCGTTGTGATTCCGAGTCGTCGGCGGACGATGGCTCTCGCCATGTCGAGCGCGGCGGGGTCTTCGCGGAGGACGAAGTTGGTGTTGGCGGCGAGGATGATGCCGTTGAGCTCGAACGTGAGTGCGTCGGCGTCTTCGTCGGCGGGGAGCTCGTGGCGTTGGAGCGCGGTGACGACGAACTGGCGGATCAGGGCGGTGAAGCCGCCTTGAAACGCTGCGATCTGTTCTTTGACCGGTCCCGGGCGCGTGCCCATTTCCAGGACGGCCCCGGCGAAGAAGCAGCCGCCGGGGAAGGTGCGCCGCATGAGGTGGTCGAAGAAGGCGTCACACACTGCAACGAGTTGCGCGAGTCCGGGTGCGGAGGCGAGTGCCGGTTCGATGACCTCGGCTTGGAAGATCCGTCCCGCTTCGTCCACGGTCGCGAGTTGGAGATCTTGTTTTGAGCCGAAGTGCGCGTAAATGCCGCTCTTGCTCATGTCCAGTGCGCCGGCGAGGTTGCCGATCGAGAGGCCTTCGAGGCCGTCGACGGTCGCGAGCGACACCGCTTCGCGCACGATCGCCTCGCGCGTGCGTTCTCCGTCCGCGCGCTGCTTCCGGTCGCTCGGCATGTTGACAAGATAGCACGATCGGTCGTACTCTCTCACGGCTGCAGCACGACCGTTCGTGCTATCTAGGGGGGACCGGTGACCGCAACGACGGCGCCCGAGGCGCGTGTCCAATCCCAGGGCTTCTGCGTCGACGTCAACGAGCTGTCCAGGCGCCTCCAGGTCCGCAGGCGCGGCGAGATCACGCTCCTGGATGCCGTGTCGTTCACCGTCGCGGCGGGTGAGCTCGTCGCGATCGTCGGTCCGAGCGGTGCCGGCAAGACGACGCTGCTGGAGGCGATCGCCGGCAGCGCGCCGACCAGCGCGGGATCGGTGCGCCTCGATGGCATCGACCTGCATGCCAACCTGCGGAAGTTCCGCGGCGTGATCGGGTACGTGCCGCAGGACGACATCATCCACGCCGACCTTCCTCTTCACCACACGCTCCGCTACGCAGCACGGCTCCGCCTTCCGTCGTCGACATCCGCAGCCGAGGTCGACGCCGCGGTCCGTGCCGCGATCGACACCGTGGGGCTGACCGAGTACGCCGACGTCCGGGTCGGTTCGCTGAGCGGCGGGCAGCGCAAGCGCGCAAGCATTGCTGTCGAGCTCCTTACGGAACCGCGCGTCTTCTTTCTGGACGAGCCGACGTCCGGCCTCGATCCAGCCACGAGCGCGGAGCTGATCCTCCACCTGCGGGCACTCGCCGACCGGTCGGCGACCGTCGTGTTCGCCACGCATTCGGTGGAGGACCTTGCGCTGTGCGATCGCGTCGTGTTCATGGCACGGGGTGGGCGGGTGGGCTTCGTCGGGACCGTCGACGAGGCGCTCGAGCAGTTCGGGGTCAGCTCGGTCCCGGCGCTGTTCCGGCGCCTGGCTGACGTGGATCGCACCACCTCTGCCGCGGGCACGGTCGGTGCGGTGCCGGCAGAGTACGCCGGCAATCGAGTCGTGAACAAGCGACCGGTAGCGAGCGGGTTCACACAGTGGGGCGTCCTCACCCGCCGGACGCTCGAGACATTCGTGCGCAACCCGTTGACGCTCGCGATCCTGCTCGCGTCACCGGCGCTGGTCGTCGGCATGTTCGCCGTTCTCTTCCGTCCCGGCGCGTTCGACTTCCAGGACCCGGACCCGAGCTCGATGGTGATGATCGGCTTCTGGATCGTCTTCGCCGCGTTCTTCTTCGGGCTCACCTACGGCTTGCTCCAGATTTGCACCGAGCGCACGATCGTGCGCCGCGAACGCCTCGTCGGCCTGCGGCTGGGCGCGTACGTGATGTCGAAGGTGACAGTTCTCGTGCCGTTTCTCCTCATCGTGATCATCGCGATGCTGGGCGTGCTTCGTCTGTTGGACCGCCTCCCCAGTCGCCCGCTGTCCACGTACGCGTCGATCGCGATCGGCCTGCTGTTGTGTGCAATCGCGGCGCTTGGCCTCGGCCTGCTCACCTCCGCCACGGTGGGCAACGTCGCGCAGGCGACGCTCGCGCTACCGATGTTGTGCTTCCCCGCCGTGTTGTTCGCGGGTGCGATCCTGCCGGTGCACCTCATGGCGAAGGCGGGCGCCGCCCTCAGCGCGATGATGCCGTCGCGCTGGGCCTTCGAGGCCATCGGTCACGACCTCGGGGCGCGACGCACCCTCGGTCATGGCGGCTCAACACTCGGGCCGCCGCTGCTCGCGTCGTTCGGCGACGCGGGTCGCGCGTCCACCGGCACGTACTGGCTCATCCTCGCCGCGTTCGCGATCGTGTTCCTGGTCGCTACTTGGGGTGTGCTCGTGCGCAGCACACGGAGCGCACTGCGCTGATACTGACTACGCGGTGACGATCACGCGTGCGATCGCGACGTAGAAGATCACGCCGGCCGCGATCACGAGCGCGTGAAACACCTCATGGAAACCGAACACCGCAGGCACGGGGTCGGGCCGGCGCGTCGAGTAGACCCGTGCACCGAGCGAATAGCAGAGACCGCCGCAGACGATGAGCGAGAACGTGACCACGCCGAGCTCGTGCCAGAGCACCGGGACGAACGCGAGCGCGGTCCAACCGATGACGACGTAGAGGCCCGCGACGAGCCAGCGGGGCGCGTTGAGCCAGAACATCTGCACCACGATCCCGGCCACCGCCAGAGGCCATACGACGCCGAGCAGGATGCGCGCGCTACGTGTGTCGAGTCCGACCACCGCGACCGGGGTGTAGGTCGCGGCGATGCCGACCAAGATCATCGAGTGGTCGAGTCGGCGGAGACGCCGGCGGACGGAAGGGCTCCATTCGCCACGGTGGTAACACGCGCTCGTGGCATACATCGCGGTGATCCCAACGGTGTAGACGAGTGCCGCCCAACGCGCGGCCGTCGTATGCGCGACGGCCACGAGGACGAGGCCGAGCACCGGGAAGACGTACGCGGCGACCTCGTGCGACGCGCCCCGCCAGCGCGGCTTGACCTCGAGCGCCGGCGTTTCCGGAACTTCGGATCGGTTCACCTCCCCAGTCTGCCCAGCGCGACGATTCCGGTCAGTGAGTGGCGTCACCGGCGCGTCACGGGCAGGCTCTCGAGATGGCGAATCGGGCGATTGCGCGAGTGGCCTTGGTCCTCCAGGCGATCTACATCGGCTTGACGTTCGGTTGGAGGAGCTGGCTCCAGTACCGCGCGACGGGTGACACCGGCTTCCGGTTGTCGCGAGCAGCGCCTCCCGCGGCGCGCGCGGCCAGTGCCCTCATCCTGGCCGGGGCCGTGACGGGCCTCGTCGGGACCGCGGGTGCAACGCCGTCAGCACGACGATTCTCAGCCACGCGCGTTCTCGGTGTCACCGGGATCGCGGCCGGTCTCGCCGGTACGTACCGCGCACAACTCGACATGGGTCGGTCGTGGCGGATCGGTGTCGACGCGGCTGAACGGACCGAGCTCGTCACGAATGGCCTGTTCCAGTACGCGCGCAATCCCATCTTCTCGTTCATGACGGCGGTCGGGCTCTCCAGCGCCGTCGCGACTCCGAACCGGGCGACGGTGGTCGGCGCCGCGCTGCTCGCCGCGGGTGTAGAGGTCCAGGTTCGGCTCGTCGAGGAGCCCTACCTGCGAGAGGCGCATGGTGAGGCGTACGCGGCCTATGCCGCGACGACCGGCCGCTTCGTGCCGCAGATCGGCGCGCTGCGATAGCCACGCCGCGATGACCAGCGACGAGGGACGGCGTCAAGGCTCGACGAGCACGTCCTCGATGATTGCGGTGGCGTTCTTCCGCCATCCCATTCGCAGCCACCCGGGCTGATCAGTGGCGGCGCCGGAACCGAGTGCGTGATGCACCTCGATCAAGGCTTTCCACAGCGCCCATCCGCGGCCGCGCGCCCAGGTCGCGTCATCAAGGCCGAGCGCGTCCCGAAACGTGTGGCGGCTCTCGCCGTGGAAGAGCGTCCACGCGATCGGGACATCACATGCCGGATCCCCCACGGCGGAGCAGCCGAAGTCGATGACGGCGGACAGCTCGCCATCTACAACGAGGAGGTTTGTCGCCGCAATATCGCCGTGGACCCAAACTGGCGGGCCATCAAATTCGGCTTCGACAGCGGCATTCCACACATCGGTCGCGGTGTCGCCGTCGATCTGTCCGTCCAACGCGGCAATTGCAGCACGCGTCTGCGCATCCCATGTCGCGACGGGTCCGCCGCGGAAGTGACTGTGCGGGCCGGCGGGTGGGCCGTCGACGGCATCAACGCGGTACAACGCGTGAAGAAAACTGGCGAGGTCAGTTGCGAACCTGTCGAGGTCCGCGATCCGGTCGATGGTCGGGAGCTCGCCTTCCAGCCAGCGGTAGATCGACCAGGGGCGCGGAAACTCCTGCGACGGTGTGCCCTTGGCCAGCGGTTGCGGGATCTGGAGTGGTAGCTGTGCGGCGAGGATCGGCACCCATTGGTGTTCCTTGTCGATCTGCGCCGTGTACGCGTCGCCACTCGGGAGTCGGACGGACATCTCGGTGCCGAGGCGAAAGGTCGTGTTGTCCCAGCCGTCGAGCTCGACACGAGTCACCGGAAGCTCGGCCCACTGCGGGAACTGCGCAGCCAGCAGCCGCGTCACGAGCGCGGGTGTGATCTGGGACTTGTGCACGACCACACTCTGGTGTGTCGCGCCCGCCTGATGCAGAGGGTTTTCTGACGGTCCCCGGCTCGGTCATCGTCGGGCACCGACGGTCACGACCTCGGGCGCGTCGGGATCATCGTCGGTCGGTTCGGCGGGCGCGGGCTCGATCGCCGGTCCCTCGACGTCGAGGTGGGGGAGGACGCGATCGAGCCAACGGGGCAGCCACCAGTTGGCGTCGCCCAGCAGCTCCATCGTGGACGGGACGATCACCAAGCGGATGAGCGTCGCGTCGATGAAGATCGCGCTCGCGAACCCAATGCCGAACAGCTTGATGATGATGTTGTCGCCGAGCACGAACGCCAGGAAGAACGTGCACATGATCGCGGCGGCAGCCGTGATGACCCGAGCGGTCGCGGACAGCCCGTCGGCGACGGCGTCGCGGTTGTCGCCCGTGCGCAGATACTCCTCGCGGATGCGCGACAACAGGAACACCTCGTAGTCCATCGAGAGGCCGAACAGGATGGCGAACATCATGATCGGCAGGAACGCCTGGATCGGACCCTCCTTGCCGATGCCCACGAGCTCTTTGCCCCAGCCGAACTGGAAGATCATCACGATCACGCCGTACGCGGCGCCGACCGACAGCAGGTTCATGATCGCGGCCTTGAGCGGTACGAGGATCGAGCGGAACACGGCCATCAGCAACAAGAAGCTGAGAAGGATCACCACGCCGATGAACAGCGGCAGACGCTGACCGAGCAGGTTCGCGAAGTCGTCGGTCAGTGCCGCGAAACCACCCACGTAGACCTTCGCGCCGGATGCGGCCGTTGCCTGCGGGATGACGTCGTGACGCAGATGGTGCAGCAGCGAGCTCGTCTTCTCGTCCTGCGGCGCGGTTCTCGGATACACGCGCATGACCGCGGTCGTGCCGGCCGGGTTGGTGACGGCGGGGGCGACCGACGCAACTCCCGGCGTCGACGCGATCGCGGCTTCGAGGTTGGCCAGATCGGCGTTGTGGTTGGCGGCCGGCGGGAGCTCGATCGCGAGGAGGAAGGGCCCGTTGAAGCCGGGCCCGAAGCCTTCGGAGAGGAGGTCGTAGGCCTGGCGCGTTTGCGTGCCGGCCGCGTCATTGCCGGCGTCGGTGAATCCGAGCCGCAGGGACAACACGGGCAGCGCGAGCGCCAGCACGATCGCGAGCCCGGCGATCGTCAACGCCCACGCGTGCCGCTGGACGAAGCGGCTCCAGCGATGCCACACGGTCTCGCGCGTGCCGTCGCCGTCGTTGTGCACCCAGGGGAGCCGCCACTTGTCGATGTTCGTGCCGACGAAGCCGAGCACCGCGGGCAACAAGGTGACTGCGGCCGCGACCGTGAGGGCGACGACCGCCGCCGCACCGATCCCGAGGCCGCTGATGAACGAGAGCCCGATCGCGAGCATGCCGAGCAATGCGATGATCACCGTGAGACCCGCGAAGAGCACGGCCCGTCCCGACGTGTCGATCGCGGTGATCACCGCGTCCTCGGGGCCGAGGCCGGCGTGGAGCCCTTGGCGATATCGGGTCACGACGAACAGCGCATAGTCGATGCCCACGCCGACGCCGATCATCGTGGCCAAGGTCGTGGCGAAGCTCTGGAGCGGATAGACGTGCGTGAGCAGGCCGATGATCGGAAGACCGACCGCAATGCCCGAGAGCGCGACGACGATGGGCAGTGCCATCGCCAGCACCGACCCGAATGCGATGAGCAGGATGACGATCGCGGCGAGGATGCCGATACCTTCGCCCGACAATGACGGTCGCTCCGACTGCTGGATGAGCTGACCTCCGAGGCGCACCTCGAGCTGCGGCGTCGAATGCGCCTCCGCGATCTTGATCATCTGCGCGCCGACCGCGTTGGGAATGTCCTGCGCCTTCCCGTCGAGCTGCGCGTTCGCCAACGCCACCGTGCCCGATTGCGAGATGTCGCCGGGCGACGCGTACGGATCGCTCACATTGATGACGTGCGGAACTCGCGTGATCGCGGCCGTCAGCTCCTTGACTTGAGCTTCGACCGCCGCGTCGTGCATCGAGGGCATGCCCTTGAACACCACTTGCACGCCGTCGCCCGACTGCGCCTTGAAGTTGGCCGAGAGCAAATTCGACGCGCGCGTCGACTCGGTGTTCGGCGCGCTGAAGTTCGTCGTGAAGTTCGTGCCGAGTACCGACGCCAGCACGTTGATGCCGACGAGCGTCGCCAACCAGACGCCGACGACCAAGCGGCGACGCCGGTAGCAAAAGCGAGCGAGCGCGCGCAGCGACATGGAAGACGACCTCCGGGGGGACGCGAGGGGAACGGGGAACTGGTAAGGAAGCCTGACTATACTCGGGGTGTGCAGCGGCCTGTCATGGGCGGAGATCAGTCGCCAACGGGAGATGCGGACGAAGACGAGCTGGTCATCCTGGTCATCCGCACGGCCAAGGCGCTCGTGGACCGAATGCGCGCCGAGTACCCCGACCCGGCCTCGTCACGGTTGACGGTGGTACACGGGTTGGCGGCCCGATACCTCCTCGGCCGGGACGACGTCACCACCGTCGAGTTGGCGCGTTCCCTCGGGATCACGAAGCAGTCGACGTCCGAGGTGGTCACCGCGCTCGAGGAGACCGGCAACGTTCGGCGCGCGCCGCACCCGAGCGATCGTCGCGCCCGAGTGCTGCTCCTGACCGACGAGGGAAAGGTCAGGCTCGAAGCCGGCCGGCTTCGCTGGAAGCGAGTCGACGACGAGTGGGCCGAGCTCGTGGGCCGCGACCGTCTGGACGTCGTGCGCGACGCGCTCGAGGCCTACCTCACGGCTGAGCTCGCGGCGCATGACGCGGGTCCTCCGACCGACGAACCCGCGCGCGAGTGCTGAACGTTCACCGACGCACCGCGGCTACGTCGAGGAAGAGCGGCATGCGCGTCCACTTGCCGTCGGCATCGCCCACCTCGCGCAGGGCTTCGATGACGAAACCCGCGGCTTCCAGCGCGCGGCTGTACGACTCGATCGGCCGATGCTCGCTGGAGAATCGCATCGTGCGGCCGTCGCGCTCGACATCGTCTGCGTAGTGACGGTGGGTGAAGTACGACTCCGTCATCACGAACCGGCGTTCCATCTCGACGGGACCCGGCTCGAACTCGCCGGCCGAGTTGATCGGGTGCACGATCGCCATCAGGAAACGACCGCCGGGACCGAGGACGCGTGCCGCCTCCGCCACTGCGGCCGGCATGTCGTCGACGTCCTGGAACGACATGAACGCGACCGCGAGATCGGCGACGCCGGCACACACCGGCAACCGGGCGACGTCACCGACGACCACCGGCTCACCAGAGAGTGCAGTACTCGCCGCCGCGAGGCGCGGCGAAGCGTCGATCTCGATCACGGTGTGACCGCGTGCACGCAGCTCGCGTGCGACCCGCCCCTCACCCGCACCCAAGTCGAGCGTCAGACGTCCCGGCGGAGGAAGGAGCTCGAAGAACCGTTCGCCGTGGAAGCGATAGAACGAGTCGTCGAGGGAATTGCGCGTCCAGGCGATCCAGTTCGGTGCCTGCTCGTCCCATGCGCCCCGCAACGACATCGCGCCGATTCTGCTACGCCCGGACCCACCTCGGGAGGCTGACGTCGTCGATCTGGTGGAAGACCACCTTCACCGGCTCGCCGATGGTGATGGTCGCGGGGTCGATCTCGTTGATGTCGCCCCCCGCAGCGGCGACGAGGTTGCCGGCAAAACGGATCGTCGGGTCCTCTTCGAGCTCGACGATGATCGCGTTGTACGGCGCCTTCTCCGCATACGCCGGCAGGAGCGGTGGATGCGCAACGATGAACGACCATACGCGACCACGCCCGGAGGTGCGGTCCCATTTCACCTCGGTCGAGCGACAGTACGGGCACATCGGCCGCGGGGGCATGCGCCATTTGCCGCACGCACCGCACGCCTGCACCAGCAACTCCCCGCGCGCGCACCCGAACCAGAACTCGTTGGCCGTCGGCTCCTCGAGGTCGGGAAGCAACCACCGCGCCTCCATCGCGGGACTCATTGCACGTCCTTCACGAAGAGCATTGCGGAGGTCGGGACGCCTTCGCCGGAGGTCACGAGCGACACGTCGGCGCCTTCGACCTGCGAGGTCGAGCTTCCCCGGATCTGGCGTACGCCTTCGAGCACCAGGTTGAACCCGTGCACGTACGCCTCCGACATTCCGCCGCCCGAGGTGTTCACCGGCAGGCGCCCGTGCGGCCACTCGATGTTCCCGTTGTCGGTGAACGGGCCGCCCTCGCCCCGCTTGCAGAAGCCGTAGCCCTCCAGCGACAGAGGAATCAGCGGGCTGAACGCGTCATACAGCTGCGCGACCTTCACGTCGGCGGACGTGACGTCGGCCATCTCCCACATGCGCTTGGCCGCGGTCCACGCCGGACCGCGTAACGGATCGTCGGTGAAGTAGTTCGTCATCGTCTGGTGCTGCGGCGGCAGGCCCTGCGCGAACGAATGGATGTACGCGGGTGGTTGCTGTAGGTCACGCGCCCGCTCGGCGGAGGTGATCACTACGGCGAGCGCGCCGTCGGTCTCCAGGCAGTTGTCGTACAGGCAGAGTGGTTCGGAGATCCACCGGGCGTTCATGTAGTCCTCGCGCGTCAACGGCTTGTGACCCATGGTTGATGCCGGGTTGCGGGCCGCATGCTTGCGGAACGCCAGCGCGATGTTCGCCAGGTGGTCGCGCGTGCCGCCGTACTCGTGCATGTACCGACGCGTCAGCATCGCGATCTCGTCGACCGGGCGGATGATGCCGAACGGCCGCGTCCACTGCCAGCTGTCGGCGATGCGGCCGCCCGCCTGCGCCCACGGCCGCGAGGTCTTGTCGGCACGCTTGCGCGCCCGCCACGCGACGGCGACATTGCACTGGCCCGTCGCGACGGCCATGGCCGCCTGGCCGACGACGCCGCATCCTGCGCCGCCCCCGAACCCGACCTGCGAGAAGAACGTGATGTCCCCGAGCCCGACGGCTCGCGCGACCTCGACCTCGCGATTCGGCTCCATCGTGTACGAACCGAGGCCGTCCACCTCCGACGCATGGACCCCCGCGTCGTCGAGGGCCATCGAGATCGCCTGGCACGCAAGCGACAGCTCGGTTTCGGAGAGGCCCTTCCCGAACGCGGTCTGCCCGATCCCGACGACGGCGGTCTTGTTCTTGATCACCAACCCTTCCATTCGGGTTGTCGGCGCTCCCGGAACGACGTCACGCCTTCCTTCGAGTCCTCGGTCGAGCTGTTCATCTCGACCATCATCGCTTCCTCTTCGAGCAGATCACGTCGCGACAGCTCGCTCGCGTCATGCAACAGCTTCTTCGACCAGCCGATCGCCTTGGTCGGACCGCTCGCGAGTCGCTCGGCCCATTCCTTCGCGGCCGCTTGCAGCTCGGGCGCGGGAACGACCTTGTTGACGATCCCCAGCGTCTCCGCGTCCGACGCCGAGAGATCGTCACCGAAGAACACGAGCTCCTTGGCCTTGTGCATCCCGAGGACGCGCGGCAGCAGGTACGCGACACCCGCGTCGGGGATGAGCCCGCGGCGCACGAACACCTGAATGAGCTTCGCGTTGTCCGCGGCGATCACGAGGTCCGCCGCCAGCACGAGCATGGATCCACCGCCGGCCGCGGTGCCGTTCAGCGCGACGATCACCGGCTTCTCGCAGTCCTGGATCGCGATCATCAGCTGCTGGAAGCCCTTGCGCATCATGTTCACGGCCGCCCCGACGACACGATCGGGTGCGCCCTCGGGATTTGTACGCATGGGCTGGGGAACCGTGAGGTCTGCGCCGGTGCAGAAGTGTCGCTCGCCGGCGGCAGTCAGCACGATGGCGCGCACGGCGAGATCGGCGTGCGCGTCCCGGAATGCCGCGATCAGCCGATCGCGCACGTAGTAGGGGATCGCGTTGCCCTTGTCCGCACGATTGATGGTCAGCCACAGCACGCCGTTCTCCAGGCGCGTCAGCAGATCTTCCTCGTGGTTCACTTCCTCGCTCACTTCTTCACCACCAACGCGTCGAGGGCCATGGCGTCGCGCGTTCGCACGCGCAGCGGATTGATGTCGAGCTCGCGCACGTCCCCGGCGAGGTCCATGGCGAGCTGCTGCACCTTCATGATGGTGTCGACCAGCGCGTCGACGTCTCCGGGCTTCTGACCGCGCGCACCCCGCAACAGCGCCATCCCCTTCAGCTCGTCGAGCGCGCGCCGGGCCTCGTCCTCCGAGAACGGCGGGACCCGGAACGTGACGTCGCCGAACACCTCGACGAAGATGCCGCCCAGCCCGAAGGTGACGACCGGCCCGAACAGCTCGTCGCTCGACACGCCGATCAGCGTGTCCACGCCGTCCGCCACCATCTCCGACACCATCACGCCGTCGATCCGCGCTTGCCGGTCGGCTTTGCGGGCGTTGCGCAGGAGCTCGTCATACGCGGCCCGCACCTCTTTCGGCGAAGCCACGTCGACCTTGACGACGCCGACGTCGGTCTTGTGCAGCAGGTCGGGCGAGGACACCTTCATCACCACGGGAAAGCCGATCTCCTTCGCGGCCTTCACCCCTTCGGCGGCCGACGCGCACAGGACATCCTTCGACGTCTTGATGCCATACGCGCGGATCAGTTGCTTGGAATACCACTCCGAAAGGGCCTCGCCCGGCGCAAGACCTTCGAGGAGCTTGCGCGCCTTCTTCGCCGCAGGCGTCGGTGTCGTGGGCGCGTCGGCGAACGGCGACCGGTAGCGCGCCGCGAACGACCAGTAGTCGGTGTACGCCTTGACGGCTTTGACGCAGTTGGCGAAGTTGCGGAACACCGGGAGGCCACCGTCGAGCAACCGCTTGTAGTACGTATCGTCGGTGCCGGCCGGCGCGCCCCATACGACGAAGACCGGCTTGTTCGACGATTTCGCGGCTTCGATGATGTCGCGTGTGAACGGCTCGCTGAACACCGCGACCGCACCGGTGATCGGGATGACCACGATGTCGGTGTTCTTGTCCGCCAGGATCACGTCGAGGATCTTCCGTCCGCGCGCGTCAGCCACGGGCGGGCCGCCGCAGTCGACCGGGTTGGAGACGCGCAGGTACGCAGGGATGAGCCCGTCGTGCAGCTGCTTCTGCGAGCTCCTGGTGAGATCCGGAAGCGACAACCCCGCGTCGGCGAGCACGTCGGCCATGTGCGCGCCGGTCCCGCCGGAGATCGCGTACACGCATATTCCCGGGTCGCGCTCGCTTCGCTCGCCGCTCCCGCCAGTTCGCTTCGCACCCTCCGGGCTGCTCCGCTCACGGCGGCGCGCCCACGCCGGGATCTCGTCGGGGCGCGTGCGCGCCAGGGCCATCGAGACCTCCAAGAGGTCGTCGAGGCCGTCGACACGCGTCACGCCGAACTGCCGGAATACGGCCGAGGTGACCGCGTCGGAACCGGTGAGGTGGCCGGTGTGCGACTGTGCCATCGACCGGCCCGCGGCCGTCTTGCCGACCTTGACCATGACGATCGGTTTGCGCAGCCCGGCCGCGTGGTCGGCGGCGAGCATCAGCGTGCGGCCGTCCTTGAAGCCCTCGATGTAGCACGCGATCACCCCCACCTCGGGCTGGTCGGCGAAGTAGCGCGCGAAGTCGGCGAACTCCAGGTCGACCTCGTTGCCCGTGGGCGCCCAGTGCGTGAGGCGTATCCCGATCTCCTGGCCCTGGAACACCGGGCGGCCTTGATGCCCCGACTGCGTGATCAGCGCAATCGACGGGCCTTCGAGATCGGCGCGGAATTCCTCGAACGCGTTGAGGTTCGTGTTGGGGCCGAGCAGCCGCACGTCGCCGCTCTGCACCAGACCTTCGAGGTTGCGCTCGCGCTTTCTTCCTTCGACTCCCGTCTCGGAGAATCCGGCCGCGAAGATCACCGCGAACCGTGCCTTGCGCTTCAGCACCTCCTCGAACGTCTGCTCCGCGCGCCCGGTGAGGATGATCGCGAGGTCGATGTCACCGGGGATGTCGAAGATCGAGCGGTAGCAACGGTGGCCGAGCACCGTCTCGTACTCCGGATGCACCGGGTAGAACGTCGCGCCGTGGTGCTTCGACCATTGATCGAACTTGCGAGTCATCGCGGTGTTCGGTTTCGCGGACTGCTCGGAAGCGCCGATCACGGCGATCGTCTTCGGGTGCAAGAACGCGTCGATGTCGACGTCGCGCAGGCGCAACGGGCGGCCGGAAACGTCGAGCGGGGAAGCGTCGGGCATGGGCCGTCCAGTATGACGGCCGCGTCAGGTTCACGGCCAACTTGGTAGCGTCCCGGCGCATGTCGGCAGGAGCTGCGGCGTCGGGTCGCACGGCGCGGTGAGCGAACGCGACCCTGAAGAATGATGCGGACGATCGCGATCGTGGGCACCTCGCTCGCGGGTCTTCGCGCCGCCGAGACGCTGCGGCGGGACGGATTCGACGAGCGGGTCGTCGCGATCGGCGCCGAGCCGCACCTTCCCTACGACCGTCCGCCGCTGTCGAAGGAGCTGCTGCGCGGCGACTGGGACCCGGAGCAGATCGTGTTGCGCAAGCAGGGCGTCGAAGACCTCGAGCTCGAATGGCGACTCGACGCCCGCGCCGTGGCGCTCGACGTCGCCGCCCGCGAGGTCGAGCTGCACGACGGCGAACGGATCGCATTCGACGGGCTGGTGATCGCAACCGGCTCCTCACCGCGGCTGCTCCCAAATCAGCCGAACCTCGCCGGAGTGTTCACGTTACGGACGCTCGACGACGCGCTCGCGTTGCGCGAGCTGCTCGACGCGCGCCCGAAGGTGGTCGTGATCGGCGCGGGGTTCATCGGCGCCGAGGTCGCCGCGACGTGCCGCACGCGTGGGCTGGACGTCACGCTGCTCGAGATGTTGCCCCAGCCGATGGTGCGCGGCCTCGGTGCGGAGATCGGGGCCGCGATCGCGGGGGTACACCGCGACCACGGCGTCGACCTGCGTACCGGCGTGCAGGTGCTCGGCATCGAAGGTGATGGCGAAGGGCAAGTTGCCGGCGTACGACTCGGCGACGGATCAATCGTCGATGCCGACGTGGTGGTCGTCGGCGTCGGAGTGCTTCCCGAGACCGCGTGGCTCGAAGGCTCCGGTCTCACGCTCGACAACGGCGTCGTGTGCGACGCGTCATGTTGCGCGGCACCCAATATCGTCGCCGCCGGTGACGTCGCCCGCTGGCCGAACCTGTTGTTCGACGGCGCGCTCATGCGGCTCGAGCACTGGACCAATGCAACCGAGCAGGGTGTACACGCGGCGCGCAGACTGCTCGGCGACGAAAGCGCGTTCGCGCCGGTTCCCTTCGTCTGGTCGGACCAGTACGACCGCAAGATCCAAACCATCGGGGTCGTGTCCGCCGACGCCGAGGTGCACGTCGCGCACGGCACCTTGGACGAGCGGCAGTTCGTGGCCCTGTTCGGCAAGCACGGCCGCCTCACCGGCGCGCTCGGGTTCAACCGCCCCCGCAACGTCATGCAGTACCGCAAGCTGATCGCCGAACGCGGGTCGTGGGATGAAGCGCTGAAACTCGCCAATGCCTGAGAGAGAACAGCTGCTCACATCGCGGTTCGTGCTCGTCGTCACGTGCGGACTGTGTTATTTCCTTGCGCTCGCGATGTTGACGCCGGTGATCCCGCACTACGTCAAGGATCAGCTCCGGTACGGCGACGCCGCCGTCGGTGTCGCGGTGGGTGCGTTCGCGGTCGGCGCGGTGGTGCTTCGCACGTACGCCGGACGGGTCGGCGACACCGTCGGAAGGCGGGCGCTCATCATCTGGGGCGCGGCGATGGTCGCAGCATCGACGATCCTGTACGGGCTCGTGCACGCGCTCTGGTGGTTGATCGCGATGCGCGTGGTCACCGGTTTCGGTGAGGCCGCGTTCTTCGTCGGCGCGGCGACGATGATCACCGACCTCGCGCCACCGGCGCGGCGGGGCGAGGCCGTCAGCTACTGGTCGGTGGCCGTGTACGGAGGCTTGTCGTTCGGTCCCGCGCTCGGCGACTTCCTGCGCGGCGACGACCGCTACATGCTGACCTGGGCCGTGTCCGCGGCGCTGGCGCTGACGGCTGCGACGATCGGCCTGTTCACGCGGGACGTGCCACGCGAGCACGATGTCGAACCGAACGGGCGGCTCTGGCATCCTGCCGCCCTGCGTCCCGGGCTCGTGTTGTTCCTCGGGCTCATGCCGCTGTCGGCGTTCACTCCGTTGCTCCCGCTGTACGTCGACCACGACGTCCGCGCGTCGGCGGGCGCGATCTTCTTGCTCTACGGGGTCCTGATCCTCGTGGTCCGCATCGTGGGTGCGCGGCTGCCCGACCGTATGGGCGCGCGCAATGCCGGAGTGCTCGCGCTCGCGTTCTCGGGCACCGGGATCGTGATCATCGCGGCGTGGCCGTCGATCGGCGGGCTCGTCGCGGGCACGATCGTGTTCGCGTCAGGCATGTCGCTGCTCTATCCCTCGTTGCTGCTCCTGGCGTTGGGAGACATCAAGGACTCCGAGCGGGCGTCGGTCGTCGGTACGTTCTCCTCGTTCTTCGATCTCTCGTCGGGCTTCGGCGCCGCGATCGCGGGCGTGATCGCCGAGTTCGCCGGCTACCGCGGCGCGTTCGCGGTGGCCGGAGGCACATGTCTCGCGGGGCTGCTGCTGCTCCGCAATTCCGTCGCGCGATTCGACGCCTGATCATGCCGTCCCTGCTCGTCACCAACGACTTCCCGCCCAAGCTCGGCGGCATCCAGTCGTATCTCCATGAGCTGTGGCGGCGGTTGCCGCCCGCCGACACGACGGTACTGACGACGCCGTACGACGGCACGCGCGAATGGGACGCGCAGCAGGACTTCCGGATCGTGCGCACCACACCGCGGGTGCTGCTCCCGACCCGCGCCCTCGTTCGCGACGTGGACGCGCTCGCGCGCGAAGTGCGTGCCGATGTCGTGTTCGTCGATCCGATGCTCCCGCTCGGGCTGATCGGCCCGAAGCTGCAGGCCGCGCCGTACGTCGTGGTGACGCACGGCGCCGAGATCACGGTGTGCGGGCGGCTGCCGCTCACGCGCCAACTCGGCCGCCGGGTGCTGGGCAGCGCGGCGGCCGTCGTCGCGGCGGGCGGGTACCCGGCCGCAAAGGTGACGGACGTCCTCGGTCGTCAGGTGCGCGGGGTGATCGTGCTGCCCGGGGTCGATGTCGAACGGTTCCGTCCGCTCGATGAGGCGCAGCGTGCTGCGGCCCGGGAGCGGTTCGGTCTCGATGCAACTCGGCCGCTCGTCCTCGGGCTGTCGCGTCTGGTGCCGCGGAAAGGCTTCGACGTCGTGATCGACGCGGTTGCCGGGCTTCCCGATGTGCAGCTCGCGATCGCGGGCGCCGGCCGCGACCGGGCGCGTCTCGAACGACGCGCGCGCGCCAACACGACGTTTCTCGGGCGCGTGCCGGACGCCGACCTTCCCGCGCTCTACGCGTGCGCCGACGTCTTCGCGATGTGCTGTCGCGAGCGCTGGGCCGGCCTCGAGGCGGAGGGCTTCGGGATCGTGTTCCTCGAAGCGGCTGCGTGCGGTGTCCCCTCGGTCGCGGGTCGCAGCGGTGGCGCGCACGAAGCGGTGGTCGACGGCGAGACCGGCTTCGTGGTGCCGCCGCGAGACGTCTCGGCGGTGCGCGCCAAGCTGCACGCGCTGGTGAGCGATCCCGGCCTGCGTGTGCGCATGGGCGCCGCCGCCCGCCGCCGAGCCCGCGACGAATTCGCTTACGACCATCTCGTCGACCGCCTCGCCCCGCTCACCCGCGGCGATTTTGCGGCCGTCGGCGACCTTCCCCGGTAGATTTGCCGCCGTGACCGGCAAGCGCATCGTGATGGTTTCGTGGGCGTCGCTCGCGCTCTTCACGGTCGTCGCGGTGCCCAACGCGCTCGGTCTCCACGCCCTCGACGCGACGACCACTGCCGTGAGCCTGATCCTGTTCGGCGCGTCGCTCGTCGTCTGGCTGTATGCGTTCGGCGTGGCGGTCGCGCGCTCGGCACGCGGCGACGACATCGTCGTGTCGTCGTGGGTATTTCTCACAGGTTCGGCGCCGGCCGACGTGCGCCGTCAGTTGTTGGGCGCGACGGCGGTTTCGATCGTCGTCGGTCTCGTCACCGCGTACGAGAACGCGTTCGGCGTCCTGGTTCCGATGCTGCCCCTCGGGCTCGCCGCGCTGTGGGGCGCGCGGCACGGCACGTTTCCGCCCCGCCGAACCCCGCAGGCGGCCGGGCCCGCGCGGCTTGCGAAAGGAGGACGTCGATGACCGAGACCGCGCACGAGCGCATCCGTGTCGAAGCGCCGGCCGACCGGTGTTGGGACGTGGCCGTCGACTTCGAGTCGTATCCCGAGTGGGCGGACGTGAAGGAAGCCAAGATCGTCGAGCAGGACCCCGAAGGCCGCGGCAAGCGCGTCGAGTACCGGGTTGCCGCGCTCGGCAAGAGCGTGCGCTACGTCCTCGAATACGACTACTCGGAGGCGCCGACGGCCTTCTCGTGGAAGCTCGTCGAGGGCGATCTGGTGCGCCGCCTCGACGGCTCGTACCGGTTCGAGCCGGAGGGCGCGTCGTCGACACGGGTGCATTACGACCTCGTCGTCGATCTCGCGGTCCCGCTCCCCGGGCTCGTGAAGCGCCGCGCTGCGGGCATGATCATGGGCAACGCGCTCAAAGAGCTGAAGAAGCAGGTCGAAGCCGTCGCCTGACTATTCAGGCACGAACCGCCATGCGTCGCCGTGCGCGACGACGCGCCCGGCCGGACGGGTGCTGAAGTGTGTGCCGAGCACGAGCGCGCCGGTTTCCGCGGCGCGCGCCAACATGCGGCGTCGCGTCGCGCGGGCGACCTCGGCATCGTCATCGCCGATCTCCGCCCACGCCGGAACCTCGCATTGCACAGGGTGGTGCAGGAAGTCGCCGGTGACGAGGGCGCGCTCTCCGGACGATTCGATCCACATCGAGACATGACCCGGTGTATGCCCGGTCGATGGTTCGAGCCGTAGGCCGTCGCCGAGGTCGGCGTCCTCGGCGACGATGTCCGCGAGCCCGGCGTCCACGATCGGGGCAACCGTGTCGGCGTACACGCCGTCGATGCCCGGATTGCCACCCGCCTTGCAGTACGCGAGCTCACGCTCGGTGTAGAGGTGCCGGGCGTTGGTGAACGTCGGTATCCAATCGCCGTCGACCAGGTGCGTGTCCCAGCCGACGTGATCGGCGTGGAGATGCGTGTGCACAACGGTGTCGATGCCGGCCGCGTCGAACCCGGAGTCCGTGAAGCGCTCGAAGAAGGGCCACGTCATCTCGTTCCAGAACGGGATCGGCCGCGTCTTGCCGTTGCCGACGCAGGGATCGACGAGGATTCGGCGCAAGCCGATCTCCACGACGAACGCCTGCACCCGGAGCGCGATGTTGCCGTGCTCATCCGCGAAGTCCGGGACGAGCCAGGGGTGCTCCGCAACCTCTGCCGCGGTCGCAGCCGGAAAGAAGAACTCGGGCGGGATGTGGTGGGTCTCGTCCTCGACGACGCTCGTGATGGTCGCGTTTCCGACCTTCCAGCGCTGGATCTCGGTCGTCATGCGCAGATGCTGGCACAGGGCCGCCCCGCGAGCCATGTGAGGAGCGCCGTCGCCGGTAGCGTGGCTCCCATGTGCCGCAACATCACAACGCTGCGCGGGCTCGAGCCCGACGCCACACCCGACGAGATCGAAGCTGCCGCGCGCCAGTACGTGCGCAAGGTCAGCGGAGTCATCGTGCCATCGGAGCGGACGAGTGACGCGTTCGAACGCGCCGTTCGGCGCGTCACCGCTGCCACCAACGACCTCATTGCCGACCTTCCTCCGAGAAAGCAGCCGCCGAAGACGGTGCCGCCGCTGCGCCGGATCAAGCGAACCGACGCCGAAGCGACGTCGCGGCAGTAGCCTCCTCGGCCCATGCGAATCCTTCTGTTCACGGGCAAAGGCGGTGTCGGCAAGACGACCGTCGCAGCCGCGACCGCCATACGCGCGGCCGAAGCGGGATTACGCACCGTCGTGTGCTCGACCGATCCCGCGCACTCCCTCGCCGACGCGTTCGACGTGCCGCTCGGCGACCGCCCGACGCCGGTTGCCGAGCACTTGTGGGGTCAGCAGCTCAACGCGCGGGTTCGGTTCGAGGAAGCATGGAACGACGTGCGGCGCTATCTCGTCGACGTGCTCGACTGGGCCGGCGCCGGAAGCGTCGAAGCCGAGGAGCTCGCGGTCATTCCCGGCCTCGACGAGGTGTTCGCGCTCGCCGACATCAAGGAGTTCGCGACGAGCGACGCGTACGACCTCGTCGTCGTCGATTGTGCGCCGACCGCCGAGACGATCCGTTTGCTCTCGCTGCCCGACGTGCTCGGGTGGTACATGGAGCGTGTCTTCGAGACGCAACGGCGCCTGACCCGCCTCGCCCGGCCCATCGTGCAACGCATGGCGAACCTGCCGATTGCGGGCGACAACGTGTTCGCGGCGATCCACCGCTTCTACGACCGGCTCGACGGGGTGCGCGAGCTCCTCACCGACGGGGACATCACGAGCGCGCGGCTCGTCGTCAACCCCGAGCGGCTCGTCGTCGCCGAGGCACGCCGCACCTACACGTATCTGTCGCTCTTCGGCTACCACGTCGACGCAGTGATCGTGAACCGGCTGCTCCCGGCCGATGTGGACCATCCGTGGCTTGCGCAGTGGAAGACGACCCAGGCTGCCCACCTCGACGTGATCGCGGAGGCGTTCGCGCCACTCCCGTTGCTCACGTCGGACCTCGCCAACGAGGAGATCATCGGTCTCGCGCAGCTCTCGATGTTCGCAAAGGGCTGCTACGACGACCTCGACGTCGCCGAGCGGCTCTCGTTCGCGGAGCCCTTCCGCGTCGAGGCACAGGGCGAGCAGTTGCTGCTCTCGCTGCACCTGCCGTTCGTCTCCCGTGCGGAGGTCGAGCTGGGCCGCACCGAGGACGAGCTCGTGGTGACCGTCGGCCCGCATCGCCGCGCGCTGCTCTTGCCCGACAGCCTCGCCCGCCGGGACGTCGGCAGCGCGCGCTTCGTCGGCGACCGTCTCGTGATTGATTTCGTATGAGCTCCGAATACGTGCCACCCGAGGACGACGTCGTCGAGCATCTCTGGAACGCGGCGCACGAGCTCCTGCGGGCGATGCGCAAGGTGGTCGACGCGGCCGAGGCGTTCGTCGACCAGCAGCAGCGGCCGCGGCCACAAGATGCCGGCCGGGAATCTCGGCTGCACCACATCGACATCGACACCGACGCCGACGCCGGGTAGACCCGACGTGCACGCGCCGACGATCGGCCTCGACATAGGCGGCACCAAGGTGCTCGGCGTCGTCGTGGAGCACGACGGTGTCGTCGCGCGAGAGCTGCGGCAGGCGTCACCTCATGCCGGGGTCGACGCGTTGGTCGCGACCAGCACGGCGATCGTCGAAGCACTGCGCAGCGACCACGAGCCGATCGGAGTCGGCGTGGCCGGCCTCGTCGACACCGGCGGTCACGTGCTGTACTCGCCGAACCTGCCGCATGTACGCCAGGCACCGTTGCGGGATGCCCTCGCGGACGCAACCGGTCACCGTGTCGTCGTCGACAACGACGCCAACGTCGCGACGCTCGGCGAGGCAACGTACGGCGCGGCACGCGGTGTGCGGCACGCGCTGCTCGTGACGCTCGGCACCGGCATCGGCGGCGGCATGCTCCTGGATGGCCGCATGTACCGCGGCGCGCACAATTTCGGCGCCGAATTCGGCCACTTCACCGTCGATATCGACGGGCCGATGTGTGCGTGCGGCGAGCGCGGCCACTGGGAGGCGATCGCGTCCGGCACGGCGCTGGGCCGGATGGCGCGCGGGCTCGTCTCGCACGGTGGCGGGCCGGGGATCGTCGCCGCGGCGGGCGGCGACCGCAACGCGGTCACGGGGATCGCGGTCGGCACCGCCGCCGCGCAGGGCGACGGCGACGCGCTGGCGTTGCTCGCGCAATACGCAGACAACGTCGCGCTCGGTCTGGCCGCGCTCGCGAACATTCTCGACCCGGAGCGGATTGTGATCGCGGGTGGGCTCGTCGAGCTGGGCACGCTGCTCTTCGGACCGCTGCACGACGCGTTCCGTCGCCATGTGGAGGGTTCGCAATACCGTCCGCCGATCGCGATCGTGCCCGCCGAGCTCGGCGAGCGCGCCGGTGCGGTAGGCGCGGCCGTGCTCGCGCGCGACCTCCTGTGATCAACATCGGGCTCACCCTGCCGTCGTTCGTCGAAGATCCCGAGATCGCGATCACCGTCGCGCGCGCGGCCGAAGATGCGCACCTCGACGGTGTGTTCGTCTACGACCACTTGTGGCGCGGCGACCCGCCGAACCGGCGTCCGGCGATCGAGTGCTTCGCGCTGCTCGGCGCGGTCGTGGCCGAGACCACGCGGTTGCGCGTGGGCACACTCGTCGCGCGCGCCACATTGCGTCCGCCCGCCGTGGCCGCGCACTCCTTCACGACCGCAGATCGGATCAGCGGCGGGCGCGTCATCGTCGGCATCGGCGCGGGTGACTCGCACAGCCGCGCCGAGAACGAGGCGTTCGGCCTCGAGTTCGGTACGATGGTCGATCGCATCAACGCGCTGCACGACGCGGTGCGGGCGATGCGGGGCAACGGCTACCCGGTGTGGGTGGGCGGCCGGGCTGCGCAGGTGCGTGAGGTCGTCGCGATCGCCGACGGGTGGAACAGTTGGGGCGCCGACCCGGAGTCGTTCACCGCCCAGGTCGCGCTCGTACGCGAGGTCGCGCCGGACACCACGATTACGTGGGGCGGGCTCGCGCGACCGAGCGACGAGGGCGTCGTCGGGCTGACCGCGCGCCTGCGCGCGTACCTGCCGTGCGGTACCGAATGGCTGATCGTGGGACCGATCGACTCGAGCAATCCGGGCAATGCCGCATTGCTCGGTGAGGTGCGGGCGCGTCTACGGGAGCAGGAGTGACGCGGCGCGGGCGAGATTCGTGCCCATCGGCGACTGCTCCGAGAGGCCCGCGCACCAGTAGGTGAGCTCGGCGAACCAGACCGAGCCGAGCACCCGCATGATGTCGTCGAGGTGGCGGACGGTGGTGCCGTCCACCGCGTCGCCGATGATCGCCCGCAGCGTGGCATCGATCTCGTGCTTGACGGCGACCGTGTCCGCGCTGACCGACGACATCGCGGTCACCATCGCCCGGGTCACCTGCGGCTGGCGCTCGAGCGCGCGTGACGCGCGCTCGAGGACGTCCGCGAGCCGCGCCGCGGGCGTCTCGCCGAGTGGTGGTCGCTGCACGAGTCGCTCGCGCAACGTCGCGGCCTGCTGGGCCATCGCCGCGAGCAGCAATTGATCCTTCGAGGTGTAGTGCCGGTACAAGGTGCCGAGCGCGACTTCGGCGCGCGCCGCGACGTCGCGCATCTGCACGGCGTCGTACCCGCCCTCGGCGGCGAGTGCGACCGCGGCGTCGATGCAGCGCTTCTTCCGCTCTGCCGTCTCGATCGCGCGTGTCCCCGCTGCCGGCACGTCGACTACGGCTCCCTCGCGGCAACGCGCCTTCCGGCGCGTCTGCGCTGCGTTCGCATCGGTGGAAGATAGCGCGAACCTAGAACGTGTTGCAGGTGTGGCTCGTGCGTCTCTACGATCCAGCGTCATGCGCACGCAACTTGCCCGCGATCTCGACCTCGAATTCCCGATCTTTGCGTTCAGTCATTGCCGTGACGTCGTCGCGGCAGTGAGTCGGGCCGGAGGCATGGGTGTGCTCGGCGCGCTCTACTTCACGCCCGACGAGCTCGAGATCGAGCTGAAATGGATCGAGGAGCACGTCGACGGCAAGCCGTACGGCGTCGACCTCGTGATGCCCGCCAAGGTCGAGCTCCCGGAAGGCGTCGAGCCCGAGGATCTCGAGGCGCAGCTCGAGCAGATGATCACGCCCGAGCACCGGGAGTTCGTCGAGAAGGTGCTCGCCGACCACGGCATCCCGCCCCTGCCCGACGACGTCGAGCGCGGCCACCACCTGCTCGGCTGGACCGACGCGACCGCACGTCCGCAGATCGAGATTGCGTTGCAGCATTCACCGTCGCTGCTGGTCAACGCGCTCGGCCCGCCGCCGCAGGATGTCGTCGACACCGCGCACGAGCACGGCATGTTGGTGGCCGCGCTCGCGAGCAGTCCGCGTCACGCGCAGAAGCACCGCGAGATCGGTGTCGACATCGTGGTCGCACAGGGCACCGAGGCCGGCGGCCACACCGGCGAGATCAGCTCGGTGGTGTTGTGGCCGCAGGTGATCGAGACCGTGAAGCCGGCGCCCGTCCTCGCGGCCGGTGGGATCGCGCACGGGTCGCAGATCGCGGCCGCGATCGCGATGGGTGCCCAAGGCGTATGGACGGGTTCGATCTGGTTGACGGTCGCCGAGAGCGATGCGACGCCGCTCATCTTGGAGAAGCTGCTCGGCGCCGACTCGACCCAGACGGTGCGTTCCCGTGTGCTGACCGGCAAGCCGGCGCGCCAGCTGCGCACGGCGTGGACCGACGCGTGGGAAGGCCCCGAGTCGCCGGGCTATCTGCCGATGCCCTTGCAGTTCATGCTGGTGGCGGACGCCTTTTCGCGTATCTACCGTTCGCAGAACCGGGAGCTGACCGGCTTCCCGGTCGGCCAGGTGGTCGGGATGATGAACGACGTGCGACCGGTGCGCGACGTGATGCAACAACTCGTCGAGGAGTACATCGAGGCCGTCGAACGCCTCGAGCAGGTCAACGGCTAGGCACGCCTGCTCCGCCTATTCCAGCGTGGCGTAGTTGGTGCTGCGGTCGTCGGTGGTGACGGCGCCGACCTCTTCGACGCTCGCGCGCAGGTCGCGCAGGAAATCGTCGACGACCGGCGCATTGCCCGCACTCACCGTCATGTGCAGTGAGTCGGGTGGTTGCTGACGGTCGAGGTACCAGCCGCGCGTGTGCATCGCGTCGCCGACCGCGAACACATCGGCGCCGTCGCCGGTGACCGCGAGCAGGTGTGCTTCCGGCTCGCCGAGCACGCGTAGTCCCGGCGTGTCGCGCACGCCCGCTGAGATGTGACGGGCCGCGTCGACGACCACCGCGGTGAGACGGCGGTAGCCGTCGATGCCGAGCTTGTGCATGACTGCCCACGCGGTCGCCATCGGCAGGCCGGCTCGCGTGCCCTGCATGTTCGGGGATGCGTACAAGCCACCGAGCCAGCCGTCGAACACGAACGTCTGGTAGCGGCGAAGTTCTTTGCTGCGGTGCACGATCACGGACGCGCCCTTCGGGGCGTAGCCGAGCTTGTGCACGTCGGCCGAGAGTGTCGTGACACCCGGGACGCGGAAGTCCCAGGGCGGGACGGTCTCGCCGTTGAGCTCCATGAACGGCAGCACGAACCCGCCCATGCACGCGTCGACGTGCATCGACGCGCCGACGGTCGCCGCGAGATCGGCGAGCTGCGGTATCGGATCGATGACGCCCTGCGGGTATTGCGGCGCCGACCCGACCAGGAGCGCAGTCTGCTCGTTGACCCGCGCGGCCATGGCGTCGACGTCGGCGCGGAAGTCGGCGCGCACCGGCACGGTGTGGACCTCGACGCCGAAGTCGTGGGCAGCCTTGTGAAATGCCGCGTGCGCACTCTCGGCGACCACCATCTCGGGTGCGGTGATCCCGCGTTCGTGGCGGGCGCGCTCGCGTGCGGCCTTCACGGCCATGAGGATGCTCTCCGTCCCGCCCGACGTCATGAAGCCGGCGGCCTCGGAACCTCCGTGGAACAGGGCCGCGCACGCGCCCACGACCTCGGACTGGATCTCGCCGAGACTCGGGAAGGCCGCGGTGTTCAGCGCGTTCTCGTGCAGGAACATGGCGGCGACGGCTTCGGCGATGTCGCGAACCTCCGGCCCGCCGTCGAACACCATGCCGAAGGTGCGGCCTTCCTGCCAGCGCGCGTCGCGCCCGCGCTTCGCCGACAGCACCGCGAGGATCTCGTCGTCGTTCATCCCGTGCTCGGGAAGGGCCATCGACGGATGTTAGAGGTGCCGGCACCGATCAGTCCCCGCCGCCCGGGTCAGTCCTCGTCGGCGGGTCAGTACCCGTCCGGTGGTGCATATCGCGATCCGCCGTCTGTCGGGCCGCGTTCCGTCCAGCCGGCCGACGGCGCGTCGTCGGCTCGACACGTACGCACATTGCCGAGCGTGACGAAGCGGTTCGCGGCCGACGGCGACGATTGGCCGAAGGCGCACACGTCCCTGCTCTTCGCGCTGACCGCGATGATGACCCCGTCCGCCGACTGCGAGAACGACACGACGCCCGGCTCGGTCGACGATTGCTCGCCCGCGACCCATTGCAGGCTCGGGTCCAGGCTTCGCAGCGTCTGCGCGTCGAGCGGCGCGCCGCCCGAGGTCGCCGACGCCTGGCCGACGACGGCGAACGCGCGCTGGCGCGCCGACTCCGCCTGGATACGGACTGCGTCGGAGAGGCTCGGCAGCCCACGAGACTCGTCGACCGGCGCGAGTACGACGGGGGTCGTCGACGTCCCACCCGAGCCGGTGCCGGAACGGATGGTCGCGTATGCAGCGACCACGAGCGCGACGACGAGTGCCGCGATGAGGATCGGCACAACCGCCGCGCCGGGCTTCTCCGCGTCTCGTGCACGGGGCGCAGCGACCGGTGTGAAGGTTGCGGGCGCGAAACGTGGAGAAGGCGTCACCGGCACCGATACCGGGGGAGCGACCAGGAGCGCCCGGCATTGCCGGCACTTCACCGAAGCACCGACCGCGGTCGTCGCACATCGCGGGCAGGCCTTCATGACATCCATCCCGCCCGGGGCGCCTTTGTGGCGGCACACGACCCGCCCCGCGCGACCGCGAAAGCGATCTGTGATCTCGTCGGCTCGTCGCGAGCGAAGATGCACGTCTTGGCCGCGCCCGGGGTGGCGAGGACGAGCGTGTCCTGGTCCGATACACGCATCGACACCGCGCCGGAGCGGGCAATCGTGCCGGCGGCGACGATCTTGATACCGCGCGCGCGGTCCTCGACAGCTGCCGTCGTGATCCTTGCGTAGGTCCCCTCTTGCATGAACACCGTCCGCGCCGCGTCGGCGGCGTCCCGCAGGAGCGCTTTCGCCCGGCCGTCCCGCGCCGAGAGGGTCCCCGGTGCGTCCGCGCCGCTGCTGCCGCTCGTGAACACGACCCGCGCCGCGGCCCATCCGCTGACGGCCAGCGCGACCGCAACGATCGCGGCGACCATGATCACGCGCCGGCGGACCGGATCGGCGCGTCGTCGCGGGAACAAGTTGTCGGGCGTGCGACCCGGGAGCAGCGTGTCGGACGCCGGAGGAAGACGAATCGGCAGGGGCGGATCGGGGATCGCAGTTCTCGAGGGCGCGTCGGGTCGGGCCAGCCGCACCGCGCCGGCTCGGTGCACGCTCGCGTCGCCGTTGGCGACGTTCGCGCGGACGACCGGCAGCGCCGCACCACAGCGCCGGCACGCGATCCAGCTCGCGGGGACAAGCGTGCGGCAGGTCGGGCATCGATTCACGGGCTCGCTCCGCCACCCCCACCTCGATTCATCGGCAGGATCGGCGCGGTTGCTGTAGCCGTGGGCCTACGGGGCCGCCTCGTCTCGTGGCCCGAAGTACTGCTCGGCGAGCTCGGGACGGGGCTGCACGAAGATGCCGTCCGCCTCGGCGGTCATCGTGTCGCCGTCCCACACTTCGGCTTGCGAGATGATCCGGCGCCCTTCCACCCGGTCGACCCACGCACGGAAACGCAGCTCGCGGAACAACGGCGTCGGCCGCCGGTACTGCACGGTGAGCCGCGCGGTCATGCCCGGATGCCCGGAGGCGATGTTCGCGATGCCGAGCATCTCGTCGAATGCACAGGCGATCCAGCCGCCGTGCACGAAGCTCGGCGGTCCTTCGTACGGCGCGCCGAACGTGCCGTGCCCGATCACGACGACGCGCCCGTCTTCGTCGACGGCCTCCCAGTCGAGCCGCGGTGACAGCGGCGATGCTTCGCCGACGATCGGCGACCGGGGGAGGTAGTCGCCGTGGTTGCGCGGCCGGTAGCCGGCGCCCTCGTTGCGGCCTCGCCCGAGACGAAACGCGAGCTGCTCGACCTCACGGGTGACCTCGCGCAGCGTGTCGTCGTCGACGTCTTCGATCGACATCGCGACGTCGATGAGATCGCGGATCGAGGCCGCGAGCTCGGCGCGTTCACGTGTCGCAAAGGCTTGGGAATCGGGAAGTCCCGGTGCCGCTTCGCTCACGCGCTCATGTGCCCTTGTACTCGGGCTTGCGTTTCTCGGCGAAGGCCTTCGGACCTTCTTGCGCGTCCTCGCTCGCGAACACTTCCCACCCGATCTTGTCCTGGTGTTGCATCGCCTCGGCGTCGTTCATGTGCTCGGTCTCGCGCCACGCGCGCAGGATCGCCATCGTCGACAGCGGCGCACACTCGGCGACTTCGGCGGCGAGCTCTTTCGCGCGCGCCAGCGCCTCGCCCTCGGGCACGACGTGGCCGATGAGCCCGATCTCCTTCGCCTCCCGGGCGGGGACGGGCGGGCAGCGCAACAAGACGTCCATCGCGATCGTGTACGGGATCTGGCGCGGCAGCCGGCACGCGGACCCGCCGAGCGGGAACAGGCCCCGCTTGGCTTCCCACACACCGAAGATCGCACCTTCGCCCGCGACGCGGATGTCCGTGCCCTGCAGGATCTCACTGCCGCCGGCGACGGCGTAGCCCTCGACCGCCGCGATCAATGGCTTGGTCAACCGGTAGTCGCGCAGCAACGCCTTCCAGTGCGGGTTGTTGCCGCGGCCCATGACCTCCTGGACCTTGGGATCGTCGGAGGTCTGGCCCATCGACGTGAGATCCATGCCCGAGCTGAAGTTGCCACCGGCGCCGGTGAGAATCGCGCAGCGGACGTCGGCGTGTTCGTCGATGTACTCGTAGCCGAGCACGAGGCCTGCGAGCATGTCCGGCGAGAGCGCGTTCTTCTTCTCGGGCCGGTTCATCGTCAAGGTCACGACCGGGCCGTCGCGCTCGATCGTGCAGTGCTTGGTGGAGATGTCGAGTCGGTCGCTCACGCGCCGGAGGCTAGAACAGGTTCCAGGTCGCGCGCCTACGCCCGCGTGCTGTCGGCGCCCACGAGGGCGTCCGCCGTCTCCTCCGCGACACGGACAGGCTGCCCGAAGCGCAGCATCCGGCCACCGAACGCAACCGAGCAGAGCGCGAACCAGGACCAGCCCACGATGAGACCGGCGACGACGTCGGTGAGCCAGTGCACACCGAGCAGCACGCGCGAGGTCGCGACCGCGAACGCGATCGCAGCAACGCCGCCGGCCAGCGTCACTCGCACGGGAAGGCTCCGGCCCCGCCCGAGCAGCAGCGCCGCGGCCCCGAAGGTCGCAGCCGCGGCGGCGGCGTGGCCGGACGGGAAGGACGCGCCCGAGAAGCCGGTGAGTTGGGAGATTGCCGGACGGGCGCGGTCGACCGCGAACTTCGTGAGGTTCACGACGACGACCTGGCCGCCGATCACGAGCGTGACGAAGGCGAACACCGCGGGCCGTCGCGTCCGCACGTACTCGAACGTGCTCACCACGACTCCGACGAGGATCATGGTGGGCGTGCCTCCGAGCAGGCTCACGTCGCGGAGCACGTGTGTCGACGTACGCGTCGCATGCGATGCGCCCCAGCGCGCCGCGCCCAGGTCGTAGTGCGCCAGGCCGGCATTGCTGTGCACCATGACGAGCAGCACACCGACGGCGATGGCGCCCGTCGCGAGCACGAGAAGCGCGCCCGCCAGCGCGACCCGGGTCGCCCGCTCCGGATCCGCGTGCGAGCGGAGCCAGCGCGCGAGGAGAGGACGAGTGCCTACGACGTGTTCGATCTCGCCGGTCGAGGCACGTGGCGCCGCGGGGTCCGCGGCGGGCCAGTGCCACCCCGCGCCTGCGCCCGCGAGCCCGCCGAGCAGCGCAAAAGCGATCACTACTGCGACGACCGGCACCAATGAGGTGTGTCCTGCAAGCGGGGCGGGGAAACTTGTCTTGACCGTACTCGCCATGAGGGTGGCCACATGACGGATGTCGCGGAGGAGCACCGGGAGGCCTCCGTTCGAGATGTCCGCGCCCAAACGGCCGCTCAGCATCCGGTCCGGCGGGCGTTGGCGGTCACGGGAATCGCCTACGCCGTCCTTACGGCGACGATGCTCGCGATCGGATTCTTGTTGACCGACGCGCTCGACGGTTCGGTCGGGCGCTGGGACGAGCACGTCAACCGGGCGTTCGTCCACCACCGCACCGGGTCGTGGAACGACATCACCAAGGTTGCGACGTCGTCGTTGAACACCGAACCCGTCGTGGTCGCCATCGTGCTGCTCGTCGCGTGTTACGCGCTGCTCCGATGGTGGCGAGAAGCCGCCGTCATCGCGATCGCGATGACGCTCGAGATCACGGTGTTCCTCTCTACGACGTTTGCGGTCGGCCGGCCCCGCCCCGCGGTGCCGCGCCTGAACGAGACACCGGCGACATCGAGCTTTCCGTCCGGACACACGGCAGCCGCGACGGTGCTGTTCACGGTGCTCGCCGTCATCGTCGCGTGGCACACGGAACGTCGCACCGTTCGCACCATCGTGTGGATCACCGCCGCGGTCGCCATCGTCGCCGTCGCCGTGGGCCGCGTCTACCGCGGCCTCCACCATCCCACCGACGTCCTCGCGGGTGTCGTGCTCGGCGTGGCGTGTGTGCTCGCCGCGTTGTGGGCGGTGCGCGCCGCATATCGCGAAGCTGGCGCTGCAACTCGATGACATTGGACGACTGGTTCCTGCGTCCCGAGGAGCGCGGGAATCCGTACAGCGATATCGACCGCCGCAGGGGGGACGGGCGCGCCTACACCGAGGGAAACGCCGTCGAAGTGCTCGTCGACGGCGTGACGTACTTCCGCCGCCTGCTCGAAAGATTGCTCGCGCTGCAACCGGGCGACCGGGTGCTGTTCACGGATTGGCGCGGTGATGCGGACGAGCGGCTCGACGGTCCCGGGACCGAGATCGGCCGAGTACTCGCCGACCTGGTGCATCGGCGCATCGATGTGCGCGCGCTCGTGTGGCGCTCACATGCGGACCGCGCCCATTTCAGCGAAAAGGAGAACCGCGACTTCGGCAAGCTCGTCAACGAGGCCGGTGGTGAGGTGCTGCTCGATGAACGCGTTCGACGAGCCGGAAGCCATCATCAGAAGCTCGTCGTGACGCTGCGCGGGCACGGGGACGACGACGTCGCGTTCGTTGGCGGGATCGACCTGAGCCACGGACGGCGCGACGATCACACGCATCAGGGCGACGAACAGCGGATCGAGGTCGACCCGCGATACGGGCCGCGTCCCGCATGGCACGACGCGCAACTCGAGGTCCGGGGTCCGGCGATCACCGATCTGTCGTACACATTCCGCGAACGCTGGGACGACCCGGTGCCCCTCGACCACCGTTTGCCCTGGCGTGCGGCGCTCAGGCTCCTTGCGCACGAGCCCCGGCACCGCCGCCCGCTGCCCGACGGGGAGCCGGCGCGCAGACCCCGCGGCAACCACGCGGTGCAAGTGCTGCGCACGTACCCGGCGAAGCGACCCCCGTTCCCCTTCGCGCCCGACGGCGAGCGCAGTGTGGCGCGCGCATATCTCAAGGTGTTCCGGCGCGCCCGCGCGTTGGTGTACGTCGAAGACCAATACCTGTGGTCGCCGGACGCGGCCAGTGCGCTTGCCGGGGCGCTGCGAAGATCGCCCCATCTGCGAATCGTGGTCGTCGTGCCCCGCTATCCCGACCGCGACGGTCGGTTCTCCGGTCCCCCGTATCGGATCGGGCAGGAGCGGGCCATGCGCGAGGTGATGCGGGCCGGTCACGACCGCGTCGCGGTCTACGACCTCGACGGTGAATTCGGGTGGCCGATCTACGTCCACGCCAAGGTGTGCGTCGTGGACGACGTGTGGCTCATGGTTGGCTCCGACAACCTGAACCGTCGGTCATGGACGAACGACTCCGAGGTCTCGTGCGCCGTTATCGACGAGACACGCGACGAGCGCGAGCCGCGTGATCCCGGGGGATTCGGAGATGGTGCGCGTCACCTCGCGCGTGAGACGCGACTTCGGCTGTGGCACGAACACTCCGGGATCGATGCCGGCGACCTGATCGACCCGATCGCCGGCTTCGACGCGTTGGCCCGGTCTGCAGCCGCGCTCGATGCATGGCACGAAGGGGGTCGGCGTGGTCCGCGTCCCCCTGGACGGCTGCGGCCGCACCGGCCGGAACCCGTCACGGGCGTCGCCGCAGTGTGGGCACGTCTGTTGTATGGGACACTCATTGATCCCGAGGGTCGTCCGCGGTCAATGCGGCGAGCCGGGCAGCTCTGAGCGCGTCCGGGCGCCTCGCCGACACGTTCGGGACAAACGCTCAGAAGAGTCGCCGAAACGGCGCGACGGCCATTTCCGCGGCGCGCTGCGCGAAGGAGCGATTGCGCCACCGGCCGTTCTCGATCGCGACGCTGCGTTCGACGTCGTCGTCGAACTGTGCATCGAGCTCTCGCACGATGTCGCCGTCGAACACGACAACGTTGATCTCCTCGTCGAGGTGCGAGGAGCGGGCGTTCACGTTCGCGGAACCGATGTTCGCGACGATGCCGTCGACCGTCATGACCTTGGCGTGCAGCATCGAGGGCTGGAACGTCCAGAGCCGGACACCGCTGCCGAGGATGGTGTCGTACACGCTCTCGCTCGCGAGTTGCACGAACCGCTTGTCGGCATGCGGGCCGGGGAGGAGGATCTCGACCTCCACCCCCCGCTCCGTCGCGTCGCGCAGCCGGGTGATGAGCTCCTCGTCGGGCACGAAGTATGCGGTGGTGATCCGGATCCGCCGCTTCGCCACTTGCAACAATGTGCGAAAGAGGGTCTCGACATCGCTCGATCCGGTCTCCGACGCACCGCGCACGCACTGCGCGATCGACGAGCCCGGCTTGGGTTGGTCGGGGAAGCGATCGATGGCCGCCTCGAACAGGTCAGGGTCGGTCTCGGCCCAGTTGTCGAGGAACGCGGCGCGAAGGCCGTCGACGCACGGACCCGCGATGCGAAAATGCGTGTCCCGCCATTCGTGTTCGTCGCGGGCGTCGCCCCGCCATTCGTCGGCGATGCCCACGCCGCCCGTGAACGCGACGGACTCGTCGGCGATCATCACCTTGCGATGGGTCCGATGGTTCACGCCACCGAGCCGCAGCAACCGCAGCGGCCGGAACCAGCGAACCTGCACGCCACTGCGTGCCATCAAATCGAGGAGGGCGTGATCCATCGGGCGGGCTCCGTAGGCGTCGAGCAGGACCCGGACGCGCACGCCGTCGCGGGCGCGCCCCGCGAGTTTCTGTGCGAACTCGGTGCCGATCTCTCCTCGCCAGTACACGAATGTCAGGAAGTCGATCGTGTGCTGCGCCTGGTCGATCGCGTCGAGCATCGCGGGGAAGATGGCGTCGCCGTTGCGAAGCACCTCGATGCGATTACCTTCGGTGGCCGGCACTCCGAGCACCCCCTCCAGGGTGCGCCGCAGACGTGTTGGTGCGCCGGCGCTCTCGGCGTCGTCGTCGGGATCGGCAGAAACCGTCATTGCGACGCTGCACGCTCGAGCGTGGGGCCGCCATCCGGTTCGGAGGCTTCGACCTTTTCTTCGTCCTGCGGTTCGGTGACGCCGGCGCGCACCGCCTCGAGCTGCGCCGCGACCGCGGCGCCGTAGAGCAACGAGATCGACGAGAGCAGCGCCCAGATGAGGAGTGCCACGATGCCGGCGAGCGGCCCGTACGTCTGGCCGAAAGCCGTGCTGGCGGTGAAGAACAACCCGAGGCCGAGCGTGCAGGCGACCCAGAGCAACGCCGACACTCCGGCACCGAACGCGAGCCATGACAGAGAGGGTTGACGACGGCGCGGTGAGTAGCGCAACAACAGCGTGATCGCGATCGTGATGAACACGAGCGCGAGGGGCCAACGGGCGATCGCCCACAGGGCGTTCGCAGCGTCGTTGTCAATGGAGTCGCCGATGCTGTTGCCGAATGCGAGCGCGGCGAAAGCAACGCACGCGAGCGCGCCGGCAGTGATCGCGAGCAGGGCGGCGAGGCCGTACTTGTGAAGCGAGGGCCGGTCCTGTTCCACGCCGTAGATTCGATTGAAGCCGCGCTCGAGCTGTCCCATCGTGGTGGCACCGGTGACGATCGAGCCGATGATCCCGAATGTGAGCCCGAAGTAGCGATGCGCGACACCGGCGTCGTGCGCTTGCGTCACGGCATGGGTCAAGAGGTCGCCACCGGGCCCCGGCACCGCCGCCCTCAGCGTCCGGACGATGAGGCCATTCGTGCCGCTGCTCCCGAGTGCGCTGGCCAGGCCGACCAGGCCGATGATCGCCTGCACGAGCACGAGCGACGTCGTGTATGCGAGGGACCGTGCATGGCTGAAGCCGTCGGCGACCCGCAGCCGCACGAAGGCGTCTCGTACGAGACGCCCGCGGCCGCAGCTGCGCAGCGTGTTGCGGGCGTCGTCGCCCGTCAGGTGCCAGGTTTCGGGGACGTTCGACGCGGTGCTCACGCGGGGGTCGTGTCGGGAACCGCGACAATGATCGACGCGGGAACGGCCTTGACCCGCAAGCGTTTGACCGGCTTGCGCGCGCCGCCATCCAGCTCGTAGGGCCACGGATCGCGGATGCGAATGTCGAATTTGGTGCCGCGCGTCGTCGAGACGAATGGTGAGCGCTCGGCGTTCCCGGCCGCGGTGCGTGCCAGCGCGCGCGTCCACTGCCAGACGCCACTCGCGGTCACGACGCCGAGCTCGAGGATGCCGTCGTCGGGCTCGGCGTCCTCGAACGCGGTCACGCCCCCGAGGATCTTGCCGACGTTGCCGACGAGGACGCAGCTCGCCTTGCCGTCGAACCACTTGACGCCATCGACCTTGATCCGCATCTTCACGCGCGACGCGCCGAGGTTCCTGGCGCCCGTCCAGAGATACGCGAGCTTGCCGACGCGATCTTTCATCTTTCGGGGCGCGTCTTGGATCATCAGCGCGTCGAAGCCTGCCCCGGCCATCACCGCAAAGTGCTCGTCGTTGACGGTCCCGGTGTCGATCCGGCGTCGGGCCCCGTGCACGCCGACGTCGACCGCCGCGTCGATGTCCTTGGGAATGCCGAGGTTGGTCGCAAGGAGGTTGGCGGTCCCGGCCGGCACGATCGCGAGCGTCGCGTCGCTTCCCGCCAGCGCGTTGACGCACTGCTGCACCATTCCGTCGCCACCCCAGACGAAGACGAGGTCGGCGCCGTCCTTGCGTGCCTGGCGAACCTTCTTCGGTGCCTTCTTGCTCTTGTCCACCTCGAACCAGATCGGGCTGGCGAACCCGGCATTCCCGAGCGCCTCCCGGAGCGCAGGCAGGCCGCCGCCGAGGCTCTTGCCGGCGTGCGCGATGACCGCAACGGTGGCTCGTGCGAGCTCGTGCTCGGCACCGGTACCCCGCCCCTGCGACGCCAGATCGGACGGTTCCGTCGGCATCGTTCTCATGCCCTCTCGTTCACCCGCTTCGGTGCTCGGCAAACATCGGCCGGCATCTGAGCGCCTGGCTCGGAATGTGGAACGTGTTCTACTCTGCCGCGGTCGTCCGCGAAAGGGAACACACCCGATGGGCTTCTGGAAACACGCGCAACAGGACCCGGAGTATCTCGCGATCGTCGATCCGGACGGGACCGAGCACACGGCCGGGGACGTACTCGCGCGGGCGAACCAGCTCGTCCATGGGCTGCGGAGCCTCGGCATGCAGCGCGGCGACGCGGTCGCGGCGGTGCTGCCGAATGGCGCGCTCCCGATGCACCTCTACCTCGCGGCACTGCAAGCGGGTTTCTACTACGTGCCGATCAACTACCGGCTGAGCCCGTCGGAGATCGCATACATCATCGGCGACTCGGAGGCGAAGGTCTTCATCAGCCACGAGCGCTTCGCGGATGTCGCGAGCGCGGCCGCCGACCAGACGGGCATTCCGTCGACGCATCGTCTCGCGCACGGCTCGATTGCCGGCTTCCGGGCGTACGGCGAGGTCGTCGATCCGCAGTCGACTTCCATGCCGGAGGATCGGTCGACGGGCGCCTCCATGCACTACACCTCCGGCACGACGGGCCAGCCCAAGGGCGTGCGGCGGGCGCTCAACGACCTCGACCCCGACACGAGCGCCGAGCTGTTCACCGGCTTGTTGTTGATGTTCGGCATCACGCCGAACGACGGCAACGTGCATCTGTCGACGTCACCGAATTATCACACCGCGGTCACGACGTTCGCGGGGAGCTCGTTGCAGATGAAGCACACCGTGGTGTGCATGGATCGATGGGATGCGGAGGAGACGCTGCGGGTGATCGATCGGTACAAATGCACGCACACGCACATGGTGCCGACCCAGTTCATTCGCATGTTGCAGCTTCCCGACGACGTCAAGGCCGAGTACGACGTGTCGTCGATGAAGTACGCGATCCACGCGGCCGCGCCGTGCCCGGTCGACGTGAAGCGCCGCATGCTCGAGTGGTGGGGACCGGTGATCTGGGAGTACTACG
The DNA here is from genome assembly GCA_038238245.1 of Acidimicrobiia bacterium. Lineage (GTDB taxonomy): Bacteria > Actinomycetota > Acidimicrobiia > IMCC26256 > PALSA-610 > DASQHW01. The sequence continues at coordinate 50,134 of JBBRXX010000011.1, read as the reverse complement.
CGGCAACGGAAGGCGGCGGCACGATCGCGCCACCCGACGAGTGGCTGAAGTACCCCGGCACGGTGGGGCGCGTGTGGCCGAGTGCGGAGCTGAAGGTCACCGACGACGCGGGCAACCGTCAGCCGGTCGGCGAGCCGGGCGTCGTGTGGATGAAGATGGCCGCGACGTTCGAGTACAAGGGCGACAAGAAGAAGACCGACGAGTCGCACGACGCCGAGGGCTTCTTCACGGTCGGTGACATCGGCTACCTCAACGAGGACGGCTACCTGTTCCTTTGCGACCGCAAGAGCGACATGATCATCGCGGGCGGCGTCAACATCTACCCCGCGGAGATCGAGGGGTGCATCCACGAGCACCCGCAGGTTGCCGACGTCGCGGTGTTCGGCGTGCCCGATCCCGACATGGGCGAGCAGATCAAGGCCGTCGTGCAGCCCTTGCCCGGCGTCGCGGCCGACGACGTCCTGCGTGACTCGATCATGGCGCACGTACGCGAGAAGCTCGGCAAGTACAAGTGGCCGCGCAGCCTCGACTTCGTCGACGAATTGCCGCGCGAGCCCACCGGCAAGCTCTTGAAGCGCACGCTGCGCGACCCGTACTGGCAAGGCCAAGACCGCGCGATCTGAACCGGAGACGATTGCCATGACTTCGACGTTCACGGCCGAGCGCGTGCTCGAGTACCCGGGGGGTTATACGCGCTCGGTCGGGCCGGTCATCGGCCGCTTCCTCACCGGATTGCGCGACGCGCGCATCCTCGCGGTTCGGCTGGCCGACGGTCGTGTGCTCGTGCCGCCCGCTGAATACGACCCGACGACGAGCGCGCCGGTCGCAGCCGAAGGCGACCACTGGATCGAAGTGGGGCCGCGCGGCACGGTGCAAGCATTCACGTGGGTCGCCGAGCCGCGTGCCGGCAAGCATCCGCTGACCAAGCCCTTCGCGTTCGCGCTGATCCGGCCCGACGGCGCCGACACCGCGATGGTGCACGTCGTCGACTGCGGATCGCCGGACGCGATCACGATCGGTTCGCGGGTCGCGCCGCGCTGGCGCGCCGAACGGGTCGGTTACATCACCGATATCGAGGCGTGGACTCCGCTCGGCGACGGCGAGGAGCCCGCACCGCCGCCGCTTCGGGTCCCGGCCGAGGACGAGCAGCCCGTCACCGCCATCACCGTGCCGATCGCGTTGCGGTATGTGAACACGGCGGGAACGTCGACCGCGCGCTATCTCGTCGGCCTCGGCGAGGGAAAGATCATCGGCGGGCGCGCGCCGTCGTCGACCGACGTGTACGCCGGATCGCGCGGCACCGATCCGAAGACCGGCGAGCCGACGTCGATCGAGGTCGAGGTCGGCGACACGGGATGCATCACCACGTTCTGTGTGGTCAATGTGCCCGGTCTCTCCGAGCTCGCGCCGGAGATCCCGTACGTCTCGGCGCAGATCCTGCTCGACGGCGCCGACAACACCTTCTTCGGCCTGATTCGCGGGTGCCCGGTCGAAGACGTGCACATGGGGATGCGCGTCAAGGCGAAGTGGGCGGACGAGCTGAAGCCCGATCACACCGCGATCGAGTGGTTCGAGCCGACCGGCGAACCCGATGCTCCGTACGAGCTCTACAAGGACAACCTGTGATGCGTGACGTTGCGGTGATCTCATTTGCGTCCTCGGCGGTCGCAGAGGATTGGGAGCACAACGAGACCGAGACGATCGTGCCCGTCGTGCGCGACGCGCTCGCGCAGTCCGGCCTGCCGAAGAGCGAGATCGGCTTCGTGTGCTCGGGAAGCCTCGACTATCTGCAGGGGGGCCCGTTCGCGTTCGTCAGCGGGCTCGACGCGGTCGGTGCCTGGCCACCCCTGCGCGAGAGCCATGTCGAGATGGACGCCGCGTGGGCGTTGTACGAGGCGTGGGTCGCCATTCAAACCGGCGAGGTCGACGCCGCGCTCGTGTACGGCTTCGGCAAGTCGTCGCCCGGAGACCTGCACGAGATCATGGCGCTGCAGATCGACCCGTACTACGTCTTGCCGCTGTGGCCTTCGATGGTCGACGTCGCAGCCCTGCAGGCAAGCGCCTACCTCGAAGCAAGCGGGCACACCGAGAAGGACCTCGCCGAGGTCGCCGCGCGTGCACAGCGCAACGGGCAGCAGAACCCGGACGCGGTTCGCAAGGGCGAGCTCAGCGCGGACGACGTGCTGGCCCAGCCGGTCACGCATCACCCGCTGCGCGATGCCGACATCGCGCCGATCACCGATGGCGCGGCGGCGGTCGTGATCGCGGCCGGTGACCTGGCGCGGCGAGTCTGCGAACGGCCGGCATGGATCCGCGGCATCGATCACCGCATCGAGGCGCACGGTCTCGGCGTGCGCGATTTGACGTCGTCGGAGTCCGCGCAGGGAGCGGCGCGGGCGGCAGGCGTCGCGAACGGCAATGTCGACGTCGCGGAGCTGCACGCCCAGTTCAGCCACGAGGAACTGCTGCTCGCGGAGGCGCTGGGCCTGAACGGCAAGACGGTGATCAATCCGTCGGGCGGGCCCCTGGCGTCGAATCCCGTGATGAGCGCGGGCCTCATCCGGATCGGCGAGGTCGCGCGTCGTATCACGAACGGCGAGGCGAGTCGCGGCGTCGGGCATGCCGCCAGCGGCCCCTGCCTACAACAGAACCTCGTCTGCGTCCTGGAGGCGGATTGATGGCTGGTGATCGCGTTGCAGTTGTCGGTGTCGGCCAGACCGCCCATCGCACCGCCCGCAAGGACGTGTCGATGGCCGGTCTCGTGCGCGAGGCGGCCCAGGAGGCGCTCGACGACGCGGGCATGACCTACGCGGACATCGACGCGGTCGTGATCGGCAAGGCGCCCGACATGTTCGAGGGTGTCGCGATGCCCGAGCTCTACCTCGCGGACGCGCTCGGCGCGGTGGGCAAGCCGATGATGCGTGTGCACACCGCGGGATCGGTCGGCGGGTCGACGAGCATCGTGGCGGCGAAGCTCGTGAGCGCCGGCATACACGAGCGCGTGCTCACGGTCGCGTACGAGAAACAATCGGAGAGCAACGCGACGTGGGGCCTGTCGGTCCCAATGCCGTTCGCGGCGCCGCTGGTCGCAGGCGCAGGCGGGTTCTTCGCGCCGCTGATCCGCGCCTACATGTACCGCTCGGGCGCGCCTCGTTACATCGGTCATCTCGTGGCCGTGAAGGATCGGCGGGCCGCGTTGCGCAATCCGAAGGCGCACCTGCACCTCCCCGACATCGACCTGAAGACGGTTGAAGAGTCGTTTCTCCTGTGGGACCCGTTGCGCTACCTCGACGTATGCCCGAGCTCCGACGGCGCGATGGCGATGGTCCTCGGCAGCGAGACGGTCGCGGAGGCGGCACCGAATCCGCCGGCATGGATCCACGGCATGGCGATGCGGAGTGAGCCGACGATGTTCGCCCGTCGCGATCAGGTCAGCCCGCAAGCGGGCAAGGACTGTGCGAAAGACGTGTACGAGCAGGCCGGCATTGTCGACCCGCGTCGCGACTTCGATTGCGCCGAGGTGTACGTGCCGTTCTCGTGGTACGAGCCGATGTGGCTCGAGAACCTCGGATTTTGTGCCGACGGCGAGGGTTGGAAGCTCACCGAGGAAGGCGCAACCGCACCCGACGGCGACATTCCCTGGAACCCGTCCGGTGGTGTGCTCTCTTCCAATCCGATCGGCGCGAGCGGCATGGTGCGGTTCGGCGAGGCCGCGCAGCAGGTGCGCGGACGCGCCGGCGACTACCAGGTGGAGCTGAAGACCGGCAAGGCGCTCGGGCACGCGTACGGCGGCGGCTCGCAGTTCTTCTCCATGTGGGTGGTCGGCCGCGACAAGCCGTGACACTGTGACCAACGTCGAGCGTGTTCGTGAGATGCTCTCCCTCGCGGACCAGATGCGCGTCGACGAGCTGATCGAGTACTTCACCGACGACGCGGTGATGGAGTTGCCGTTCGCGCCGGGACGCATGGAGAAGCGCTACGCCGGCAAGGAGGCGATACTCGGCTTCCAGCGCTTCGCCCGCGACAGCTTCTCGACGTTCTCGATGGCGGTCGACGCGGTCCACGAGACCGCGGACCCGCATGTCGTCGTCGCCGAGCATCACAGTGACGGTGTTGTGCGCGACAACGGCCGCGCCTACCGGAACCGCTACGTCACGTTCTTCACGTTCGACGACGCGGGTCGGGTGCGAAGCTGGCGGGAGTACTACGACGCCGGCGTCGTCGTGCGAGCGTTCCGGCCGTCGTGAGGCGCGTCCGGCTCGTCTCGATCGTGCTGCTGCTCGCCGCGTGCAGTTCGTCGGCCAGATCGGCTGCGCCATCGTCGACGACCACGACGGCCGCCGCCCCGAAGGCCGATTGCACACCCGCCCGTCCGGCGCCGGCCGTGCGGCCGTCGTACACGTTCCAGGGGCGTACGTACCGGCTCGCCGTGCCGCGCGGCTACGACGGCGCCCACGCATACCCGATGGTGTTCCTGTTCCACGGTTACGCGTCGAACGAGGAGGCGATCGACGCTGACACGAGCCTCGATCCGCTCGGCCGCGAGCGCGGTTTCGTCGTCGTGACACCCAACGGGTCCGGCAGCCCGTTGACGTGGAACCTCTTCGACCCCGCCGGCACCGACGACTACGGCTTCGTCGACGACCTCGTTGCGCATCTGTCGCGCGAGCTGTGCGTCGATCGCGAGCGGATCTTCGCGACCGGTCATTCAGCGGGTTCGGCGTTCGCAGGCTTCCTCGTCTGCAGGAAGCCGTACAAATTCGCCGCACTCGCGACCGTGTCCGCAACGGTGCCGTCTTCGTGTGCGCCGGAGAGGAAGGAGTCGATCCTGGGGATCCACGGCACCGCCGACCCCGTCGTCCTGTACGACGGCGGCAAGGGCGCGGGCCAGGCCGTCGCGATCCCGCCGGTCAAGGAGACAATCGCGGCGTACGCGAAGCGGGCGTCGTGCGACGCGACACCGACGGCCGATCGGCCCGCGCCGGGTGTCGAACGTGTGCGGTACCGCGGCTGCGCACCGGGCAACCAGGTTGCCCTGCTCACGATCGTCGGTGGTGGCCATCCGTGGCCCGGGGGCCTCCAGGCCACTCAGGGCACGAAGGTCGTCGCGGGCGCGCGCTACAGCGCGAGCACGGCGATCCTCGACTTCTTCGCGGGACTCGGCAGCTAGCCGGGGTTCGCTACGGGCGTGAAGCCGGGAAGAAGCCCCTCGCGGGCGCATACGTCCTGCGCGGGGAAGACCTGGCCGCTCCACTCGCGCGCGCGATCGCCGGTCGCGAGCCACGCGACCGCCGCGCCGATCGCGTCGGGTGGCGCACCGGCAGCGGCGTCGTATCCGAACCCCGCCATGTCCTGCGCGATGCGTTCGGTCGCGACGTAGCCGGGTTCGACGTTCACGCATGCGATGCCGCGGTCGAACAGCTCCGCGTGCAGCACGCCCGCGACTCTGTGCAACCCGCCCTTGGAGATCGCGTAACCGAGCCCCCAGCCGCCCGCGCCGGCCGGTGCCTTCGGATCCATCCACGCGACGCCGGACGTGACGTTCGCGATCAGTCCCGACCCTCGCTCGACCATGTGTGGTGCGAGCAGGCGCGTGAGCACGAGCGGCGCCATGATGTTGGCGTCGAGGTGCTTGTCGAGCAGTTCGAGCGGGGTGTCGAGGAACCGGTCCATGTGCCCGGGGCCGATGTATCGGGCGTTGTTCACGAGCACGTCGACCCGACCCCATCGTTCGAGGACCGTGGCCGTCGCCGCGCCCAGCGACGCGCGGTCGAGCAGGTCGCCGGCAAGGACGAGCGCATCGCGACCCTCCGCGCGAATCGCGGTCGCGGTCGTCGCCAGACTGCCGGGCAGCGGCGACGTGTCGGAGCGCGCGACGGTGGAGGAGTGCTCGCGCGCCTCGCCCTCGTTGCGCGTGCGCGCCAGGATGGCGACGTGGTAGCCGCCGCGTGCGAGATGCACCGCGACGGCCTTTCCGATACCCCGGCTGGCCCCGGTCACGAAGGCAACTCGATCGGCCACGGCGCCATCGTTACCATGCTCCCATGGACCTCAGCGACATCGACCTACTGGACCGCGACCGCTTCGCGCAGGGTGTACCGCACGACTGGTTCACCTACCTGCGCCAACACGCGCCGGTGTACAAGCACCCGGAGCCGAACGGTCCCGGCTTCTGGGTGGTGACGAAGTACGACGACGTGGTCACCGTCGGACGTGACGGTGCGACGTACTCGTCGGACCAGAAGCGCGGCGGGGTCGTGGTGCTCGAGGAGCCCGAGGTCGAGGTGAACTTCGAGCAGGGCGGCAACCTCATGCTGACCATGGATGCGCCCGAGCACACGCGCTACCGCAAGCTCGTCAACCGCGGATTCACTCCCCGCCAGATGCGCATGCTCGAGCCGCACATCCGCGAGCTCACGTCGGCCATCCTCGACGGCGTCATCGAGCAGGGCGGATGCGACTACGTCGTCGACGTCGCGGCCGAGGTGCCCTTGCAGGTCATCGCGGAGATGCTCGGCGTGCCGATGGCCGATCGGCACAAGCTCTTCGAGTGGAGCAACCGCATGATCGGCTCCGAGGACCCGGAGTATCTGGTCTCCCAAGAGGAGGTCATGAACGCCCAGGTCGAGATGTTCATGTATGCCAACGAGCTGGCCGCCCAGCGGCGCAACGAACCTCGCGACGACATCATCACCGCGCTCCTCGACGCCGAGATCGACGGGGACCGTCTCTCGGAGATGGACTTCAACCTCTTCTTCCTGCTGATCGCGGTCGCCGGCAACGAGACGACGCGGAACTCGATCTCGCACGGCATCAAGGCGTTCTGCGACTTCCCCGAGCAATATCAGTTGCTCGTCGAAGACCCGTCGCGCTCGCAGTCGGCGACCGAAGAGATCGTTCGGTGGGCGTCACCCGTCATGTACTTCCGTCGCAACGTCACGCGTGACACCGAGTTGCACGGTCAGAAGCTCGAAGCCGGCGACAAGGTCAGCATCTGGTACATCTCTGCCAACCGCGACGAGGACGTGTTCGACGAGCCCTTCAAATTCGACATTCTCCGGTCGCCGAACGAGCACGTCGGCTTCGGCGGCGGCGGGCCGCATCACTGCCTCGGCGCGAACCTCGCGCGCATGGAGATCTACGTGCTGCTCGAGGAGATGGCCAAGCGGGTGCCGAAGATCGAGCGAACCGGCGACGCGCAGCCGCTGCGCTCGAACTTCATCGCAGGTATCAAGCACATGCCGGTGAAGTACCCGCCCGGCAAGCGCACCAGCACGTCGTCATGACCACACACCCGTTCCGGTTCGGCATCGAGTTGCACGCGCCGTTCGACGACCGCACGTGGACGGACACGGTGCGCGAGATCGAGGCGCTCGGCTACTCCACGATGTTCGTGCCCGACCATTTCGACGAAGGCCTGGGGCCGCTGGCGGCAATGGCCGCGGCGGTGGTCGTGACGACGACACTGCGCGTCGGCTCGTTGGTGTTCGACTGCGACTACCGGCACCCGGCGGTGCTCGCACGTGAGCTCGCGACGATCGACCTGCTGTCGGAAGGCCGCCTGGAGGTGGGTCTCGGCGCGGGTTGGAAGCGACTCGACTACGACCGGTCCGGGATCGCAATGGAATCACCGAAGGTCCGCGTCGATCGCATGATCGAGCACACGCGCGTCATCAAGGCGTTGTTCGCCGGCGGACCGGTGACGTTCGCAGGCGAGCACTACCGGATCACCGACCTGCCGGGAACGCCTCGGCCGTACACCGCGGACGGCCCGCCGATCCTCATCGGCGGGGGAGCGCGGCGCGTGCTGCGGTTCGCGGGTGCGACCGCGGACATCATCGGCGTCAACGCGTCCATCCATTCCGGAGAGGTCGACACCGACGCTGCGCACGACGCGCTGCCCGAGCGCATCGACGAGAAGGTCGGTTGGGTACGCGAGGGCGCGGGCGAGCGCTTCGACGGGCTCGAGCTCAACGCGTGGCTCGCGGCCGCCGAGATCACCGACGACACCCCGGCCGTCGCCGAGCTGATGGGTCAGCTCTTCAGCGCCGACCCCAAGGACGTGTTGAGCTCGCCGTTGGCGCTCATCGGTTCGACGGCGGAGTGCGCCGACCGTCTGCGGGAACGCCGCGAGCGGTGGGGCTATTCGTACACCGTCATTCCCGGCGCAAAGGCGCGCGACTTCGCGCCGCTCGTCGCCGAGCTGACCGGCACGTGATGGAGATCTCCTGCGCGTTTCCGGCGGGTCCGCACGTCGTCGACCACATCGTCGAAGCGGAGCAGCTCGGATACAGGCGCGCGTGGCTGTTCGACTCGCCCGCGTTGTACGGCGACATCTGGATGGTTGCGGCGCTGGCGGCGGAGCGAACATCGCGTATCGGGCTCGGTCCCGCGGTGCTGGTGCCGAACCTGCGGCACCCGCTCGCGCAGGCGTCGGCCATCGCGACCCTGGAGCAGCTCGCGCCGGGCCGCGCGGTCGCCGCGATCGGCACCGGCTTCACGGGCCGGATGGCGATGGGGCAGAAGGCGCTCACGTGGGCGTACACCCGGCGTTACATCGAGCAGTTGCAGGCGCTGCTGCGCGGCGAGAAGGTCGAGGTCGAGGGCGCAACCGTGCAGATGTTGCACGCCGACGAGTTCGCGCCGCTGTTCCCGATCCGCACGCCGATCGTGATCGCGGCAAACGGCCCGAAGGGACTGGCGGTCGCGCACGAGCTCGGCGACGGCGTGATGACGATCGGTACGGGCGACGCGTCGTTCGATTGGTGTGCGGTGCTCGCGTTCGGCACCGTGCTCGACGACGGCGAGTCGCCCGGCTCGGACCGCGCGTTGGCGGCCGCAGGTCCTGCACTCACCGTCGTGTACCACGCGATGTGGGAAGGTGATCCCGCGTCCGTTGACGCCCTGCCGGGCGGCGTCGAGTGGCGCAAGCAGCTGGAGGAAGTACCCGAACGCGAGCGCCACCTCGCGGTGCACGAAGACCACCTGGTACGCGTGACCGACCGCGACCGTCCCTTGCTGGACGGCCAGCTGCTGAAGTCGTTCACATGGACCGGCGCGCCCGAGGAGATTCGCATGCGCATCGACGGGCTCGGCGCGGCAGGGGCGACCGAGATCCTCTACGCCCCGATGGGTCCCGACGTCGGACGCGAGCTCCGCACCTTCATGGCCGCCGCGTCCGCGTAGCCGCGGCGCGTCACGCGACCTCGGGGTCGTGCGGAAGTCCCAAGAGACGTTCGCCGATGATGTTGTGCAGAACTTCGCTCGTGCCGCCGCCGATCGTGAGGGCGGGGGAGAAGAGGAAGCCCCGGTCCCATTCGGCGCCGAGCACGCCGTTGGTCTCCAGGAGGCCGTGCGCGCCCATCACGTCCTTGGCGAGCGTGAACACGCGCCGGCCGTGTGGGTCGGCGAGCGCCTTGCGCAACGACGCGTCGGGGCCGGGTGTCTTGTTCACCGCGGCCGAGATCATGCGCATCCGGTGATAGCGGAGGATCTCGCCCTCGATGTACGCGTCCACGATCTGCTGGCGGCGCACGGCATCGGGCACGCCGCCGTTGGCGCGGAAGTGTGCGACGAGATCGCGCGCGCTGGGCCCGTAGCCCCACTGGAGACCGCCGCCGGTCGACAGCGACACCCGCTCGTTCGCCAGCGTGGTCTTCGCCATTCCCCAGCCGAGGTTCTCCTCGCCGATGAGGTTCTCGGCGGGCACGCGCACATCGGTGAAGAAGACCTCGTTGAACCCGAAGCCACCCTCGCCGGTCATGCTTCGAATCGGGCGGACCTCGATCCCCGGGAGATCCATCGGCACGATGAAATACGAGATGCCTCGGTGCTTCGAGACGTCGGTGCGCGTGCGCGCGATGAGGATGCCGAACTTCGCCTGCTGGGCGAGTGACGTCCAGATCTTCTGGCCGTTCACGAGGTACACGTCACCGTCGCGCTCCGCTCGCGTCGAGAGGCTCGCGAGGTCCGATCCCGCGCCGGGTTCACTGAACAGCTGGCACCACACCTCTTCGGCGGCCAGCATCGGCAACAGGTAACGCTGTTTCTGCTCGTCGTTGCCGAGCGCGACGAGGATCGGCCCGCAGTGGCCGATGCCGATGGGGTTGACCGGCTTCGACACTCCGGCGCGCCGCATCTCGTCCTCGATGATGAGCTGCAACGCGGGATCGGCATCGAGACCGTAGGGACGCGGCCAGTGCGGCACGACGAACCCGGCGTCGACGAGCTCGCGCGGTGACGGCGTCGGATGCGCGGTGAACCACGCGCGCACTTCGATGCGACGCGGGTCACCCTCGCCGGGCAGATCGACATCCATGCGCTGCAGTTTGACGCGCCGTGCCCTTCCGTGCTCCGATGGCCGGGCTCCGAAGCGGGGGAAGTCCGGTCGAATTCCGGCGCTGACCCGCAACCGTAAGCAGGGCGCCCTCCAGGCGCTCGGCGAGCCGGGATACCCGCCACGAGCAGCTCCGCAGACACCGTCGTGGTCTACGGGTGGAGCGCTCGACACTGTCGGGCTGTCCGAACCTGTCGACTCGGCACGGCTTGGAAAGGACACCCGATGCGAAGGGTTGCCGCGTTCCTCTTCGTTGCCGGTCTCGTGCTCGCCTTTGCGCATCCTGCGTCGGCCGCACCGCCCAGCAACGATCCCGAGACTGCCGCGCGCTTCGCCGCCGCGTGGCTCGGCCGTCAAGTGAACGACGCGGGCTTCATCCCGCAGTCCGCCAATCCCGCCACCGCCAACCTCTCGCTCTCGGCGCAGGCGGTTCCCGCGTTGGCGGCGGCCGGGGTCGGCAGGCACCAGGTCGACGCGCTGCTCGGCTATCTCGGCCGACACGTCGACGACCTGGTCGCCGGAAGCGGTGCCGACGATCCGGGCGCGCTCGCGTCGCTCATCCTCGCCGCCGAGGCGGCCGGCGTCGACCCAACGGCCTTCGGGACGCCGGCAACCAACCTCGTCTCGCGCTTGGTCGCGACGCAACAGGCCAACGGATTGTTTGGGACCGCGGCTCCGACCTTCGACGGCGCGTATCGCGAGGGGCTCGCGCTCCTTGCGTTGCACGCGGCGGGGGTTGCGAACGCGGCCGGCGTGACCTGGCTCGAGGATCAACAGTGCGACGACGGGTCGTGGACGGCGTTCCGCGCCGACACCACCCAGCCCTGCCCGGCGGTGGATCCCAACACGTTCAGCGGCCCAGACACGAACTCGACCGCGCTTGCCGCGCTCGGCCTGCACGCGCAAGGTGCGACCACCGGAGTCACGAACGGCATCGCCGCCCTGCAAGCCGTTCGCAATGCGGGCGGCGGGTGGGGCTTCCTCGCCCGCGCCGACCAGGCCACCGACGCCAACTCGACCGGGCTGGTGGTCGAGGCGATTCGCACGGTGGCAGGAGCACCGGATGCACGGGGGACCGCGGCATTGCTCGGCTTGCAAGTGGGGTGCACCGCGCCCGCCGCAGACCGCGGCGGCATCGCATTCCAAGCCGGCGCGGGCGGTGTGCTCGCGCCTGACGGCCTCGCGACCGCGCAGGCGACCGCCGCGCTGGCACACGTCGTGCTGCCGATCGCGCCGCAGACGATCACCGGCGATCTGCCCGTGCCGTGTCCGGCCGCACCGACGACGACGGTCGGCGCCCTGGGCGTCCCCACGCAACCGGCGACGACGATGACCGCGGCTGCGAGGAACGTCGCAGCCGCCCAGGCCGCGGAGGAGCTTCCGCGCACCGGCACGCCGACGGCACCGTTCGCGCTCGGCGCGCTGGTTGCGCTGATTGCGGGCGGCGCGTGCGTGGCCGGCGCCCGCCGGCGGCGCGCGTGAGAGGAGCGTGGCGCGCCCTCGCCGGGGCATCGGTCGGCATCGGTGCGCTCGTTGCGCCGGCCAACGTCGCGGGCGCGCTCGGGCGTCCATGCGCGGCCGGACAGATACGCGTCGCGATCGTCGTCGATCATGGCGATCGTGGCGCCCCGAGCGTGGAATGCGTCGGGGCGAAGAGCGCGGACAACGCCGCGACCATCCTCGCGACGCGCGCATCGTTGCTCGGGTTGGCCCAGCCGCGCTTCAACGCGTCCGGGCTCCTGTGCGCGATCGACGGAATTCCCGCGGACGGCTGCGGCGTGCAGCACGACGGCAAATACGCGTACTGGGCCTACTTCCACGGGACCAACGGGTCGTGGTCCTATTCGAACATTGGTCCCGGCGGCACGCGGGTCTCCTCCGGCGTCGTGGAAGGGTGGCGATGGGAGCCCGCAGGGTCGGGGTTGCCGAATGATCCGCCGCCCCGCGCCGCGGCGAGTACCGGGGTCTGCACGCCCGCGCCGCCACCGCCTCCGCCCCCGACCGGCGCGCCGCACGTCACGACCGCAGGAGCCGCGACCCCGCTCGGGAGCGTGCCGGCCGGTGGGAACGGACCGACGACGACAGCCGACGCGGCTCGTGGCGCCACGACGCGAACGACGGTCGCCGCGGCAAGACGAAATACGCGCCCGAAGACGGGGACGACCATCGATGCGTCGTCGCCGACGACCGCAGCACCGAGCGAGCGCGAGCTTGCCGCGCGCGCCACGGCCGAACGCTCCCACGACGGCGCGCCCGTGGGCCTCATCGTGGGCCTCTTGCTGGTTGCCATCCTCGGTGTCGGCGGGGGGATCGCGGCCCGGCGCCGCAACCGGCCGGTGACGTGAGGCCGCGACCGCTGCACCCGCTCGCGTGGTGGGTATGGGCGCTCACCCTCGGCGCCGCCGCACTCCGCACCACGAACCCCATCGTGCTCGCACTCTTGATCGGTGCCGCGTGGATCGTGGTCGCGGCGCGGCGACCACACGCGCCCTGGGCGCGCTCGTTCGGCGCGTTCTTGCGGTTCGGTATCGCGATCCTTGTGGCGCGCATCGTCTTGCAGATGCTCTTCGGGCAGCGCTTGCCCGGCCACCTGCTCTTCACCATCCCGCAGGCCGACCTGCCGTCGTGGGCGGCGGGCGTGACGCTCGGCGGCCCGGTGACGACCGAAGCGATCGTCGCCGCGTTCGAGGAGGGGCTTCAGCTCGCGACACTCCTGGTCTGCGTCGGCGCCGCGAACAGTCTCGCGAGTCCCTACCGCCTGCTGCGCGCGGTGCCGTCGGTACTGTACGAGCTCGGCGTCGTCGTGACGGTCGCGTTGTCGTTCGCACCGCAGACGGTCACGACGGTCGCGGTTGTCCGCGATGCTCGTCGATTGCGCGGGCGTCCGTCCCGCGGGCTCCGGGGGCTGCGCGGGATGGCGGTCCCGGTGTTGGAGGGGGCACTCGAGCGTTCCGTCGAGCTCGCGGCTTCGATGGACAGCCGCGGCTACGGGCGGCGAGGCGACGTCCCCGCTCGTCGCCGGCGCGCCGGCCAAGCCGCGACGCTCGGGGGTGCGCTCGCGGTGATGATCGGCGTCTTCGGCGTGCTGGAGAGCGGTGCGCCCCGCGTGCTCGGCATTCCGATGCTCGCGTTCGGCGCCGCGCTCCTCGCCGCGAGCTTGCGTGCCGCGAGCGCGACCGCGACGCGATCGCAATACCGGCCCGATCCGTGGCGGGCACCCGAATGGATGACCGTCGCGTCCGGTGCTGCAGCGCTCGCCGCGCTCATCGTCGCGGGCCGGTTCGGCATCGACGGGCTGCACCCGCCGTACAGCCCTTTGCGCGCGCCGACGCTGCCGGTCCTTCCCGCGGTCGGTGCGTTGTGCGCGGCATTGCCGGCCTTCGTGACGCCGCGCCTTCCGGCGGATTCAACGTGATCACGTTCGACCATGTGACGTTCACGTATCCGGACGCGCCGGCACCGGCGTTGCTCGATGTCGATCTCGCAGTCGACGAGGGCGAATTCTTTCTCGTGATCGGCGAGACGGGTGCGGGAAAGTCGACACTGTTACGCGCGGTGAACGGGCTCGTCCCGCACTTCACCGGTGGCACCTTGCTCGGTACCGTCACGGTCGACGGCATCACGACCCGCACCCCGCCCCGTGAGCTCGCCGACCGTGTCGGGATCCTTGGCCAGAACCCCGCCGCCGGGTTCGTCGCCGACACGGTAGAGGACGAGCTCGCGTACGCGATGGAGAACCTTGGAATTGCGCCCGACGTCATGCGCCGTCGTGTCGAAGATGTGCTCGACCTGCTCGGCATCGCGATGCTGCGGCGCCGGCCGGTCTCCACGCTCTCGACCGGCGAGGCGCAGCGAGTCGCGATCGGCTCGGTACTCACCGCGTCGCCACGCGTGCTCGTGCTCGACGAGCCCACCTCGGCGCTCGACCCGGGCGCCGCGGAGGACGTGCTCGCGATCCTGACCCGCCTCGTCGACGATCTCGGCCTCACCGTGTTGCTCGCCGAGCACCGTCTCGAACGCGTGTTGCAATACGCCACGCGCGTCGCGGTGATCGACGCGGCCCAACGTGTCATGTCCGGCACGCCCGCCGCGATGATGGCGGGCGCACCGGTGGCCCCACCTGTCGTCGCGCTCGCGCGCGTGGCCGGCTGGAACCCGCTCCCAATGTCGGTGCGCGATGCGAGACGCGCGGCGTACGCGCTGCGCGAGCAACTCCGGTTCCTCGGACCACCCGCCCGACCGATGCCGGCAACCGGCGACGCGGTCGTCGTCGTCTCCGATCTCGCGGCGCGGTACGGACCCAACGAGGTGCTGCACGACATCGACCTGAAGATCGGCCAAGGCGAGATCCTCGCGGTGATGGGGCGCAACGGTGCCGGCAAGTCGACCCTGCTCCGGTTGCTCTGCGGGCTGGCCCCACCCGCACGCGGAAAGATCGCCATCGGCGGCATCGCGCCCCACGAGCTCGGCGCGTCGGCGCTCGTGCGCAAGGTCGGGCTCGTCCCGCCCGATGCGGGCACGCTGCTGTACGAGCGGACGGTCGCCGACGAATGCGTCGTTGCCGACCACGAGCACCGTCTCCCCGCCGGTACGACGAGCGCGACCCTCGATCGCATCGAGCCGGGCGTCGACCGCGACCGTCACCCGCGTGATCTCTCCGAAGGGCAGCGGCTGGCGCTCGCGCTCGCGGTCGTCCTGGCGCCGGCGCCGCCGCTCGTGCTGCTCGACGAGCCGACGCGGGGCCTCGACTACTCGGCCAAGGCGCGGCTCGCCATCATCCTGCGCGAGCTCGCGGCGCACGGGCACGCCGTGGCGCTCGCGACCCACGACGTCGAGCTGGTCGCCGAGGCAGCCACACGCGCGATCGTCCTCGCCGACGGGGAGATCGTCGCGGACGGTCCAGCGCGGGAGGTTGTCTGCCACTCGCCGGTGTTCGCGCCGCAGGTCGCGAAGATCCTTGCCCCCGCACAGTGGCTCACAGTGGCCGAGGTGTCGGCCGCGCTCGCGTCATGATCCGGTTCCGGTGGCGGTCGAGCGTGCTGCTCGCGGTGACGTCCATCGCGGGAATCGCCGCATTCACGTGGCCGCTCTTTGCCACGCCGCGCGGCACCGAGAACCTTGCGCACGCGAGTGACGCACCGTGGCTCTTCGCCGTGTTGGTTCCCCTCCTCGTCGCCATCCTGCTCGCGGCGCTGGCCGACGGCGTGCTCGACGCCAAGGCGGTCGCGATGCTCGGTGTGCTCGTCGCGTGCGGCGCCGCCTTGCGCGCACCGAGCACCGGCGTCACCGGCTTCACCGGTGTGTTCTTCCTGCTGCTTCCCGGCGGACGCGTCTTCGGCCGCGGGTTCGGATTCGTGCAGGGTGCGCTTACGATGTTCGCGTCCGCGTTGCTCACCGGTGGTGTGGGCCCGTGGCTTCCGTTCGAGATGCTGTGCGCGGCGTGGGTCGGTTTCCTGGCGGGCTGCCTTCCGCGTGCGACCGGTCGTCGCGAGCTCGTGCTCCTTGCCACCTACGGCGCGGTTGCGGGCATCGCCTACGGATTGGTGATGGACATGTGGTTCTGGCCGTTCGGCACCTCCGGCACGGAGCTGCATTTCGTGGTGGGCGCGTCGGTGGCCGAGAATCTCCGACGCTTCTGGGCGTTCCATCTCGCGAGCGCGCTCGGATTCGACATTCCACGCGCGCTCGGCAACGCGCTGCTCGTGCTGATCGTCGGCACACCGGTGCTCGCAGCCCTACGCCGGGCGGCACGCCGGGCCGCGTTCGGCGCGCCCGTCGTGTTCGAAGCGACGCCCGCTCACGTTGCCCCGGTCGTCGCACAAGTGTTGGACTGACACCCGGACCTGAGGCGAGCGGGCGGAGCGGAGAACGCGGAGCACATGGCCTGGAACATCGCGGACCTCATCGAGCACGTGGCGGACAGCGTCCCCGATCGGGTCGCGATCATCGTCGGCGATCGCGAACAGACCTACGGCGAGTTGGAGGAGAACGCGAACCGCCTCGCGCACCACCTCGCGGCCCAGGGAATCGGCGCCGGCGACCATGTCGGCATCTACGCGTTCAACAGCCACGAGTTCGTCGAGACGATCCTCGCGGCGTACAAGCTGCGCGCGGTGCCGATCAACGTCAACTACCGCTACGTCGAAGCGGAGTTGCGCTATCTGTTCGACAACGCAGACCTCGTCGCGCTCGTGCACGACGCCCAGTTCGCACCGCGTATTGCCGCGGTGCGCGACGCGTTGCCGATGCTCCGGCACCTCATCGCCATCGACGACGGCTCCGGCACGGATTGCTCCGCGCTCGGCTCGCTGCCATACGACGAGGTGCTGGCCTCGTCGTCACCGGCGCGCGACTTCCCCGAGCGCTCCGACGACGACATCTACATCCTGTACACCGGAGGCACGACGGGCATGCCGAAGGGTGTCGTGTGGCGTCAGGAAGACGTGCTGTGCGTGCTCGGCGGTCTCGTCGATTTCGAGTCGGGCAAGCGGGTCGAGGACGAATGGCAGTTCGCCAAGGCGGCGGCGCAGGCTCCCGAAGGGAATCTCGGGATCGTGATCGCGCCGCTGATGCACGGCGCCGCGCAATGGGGAACGCTCAATGCGCTGCTCAACGGGCGGTGCACGGTGCTCCTGCCAAAATTCGACGCGCACGAGGTCTGGAAGGCGGTCGACCAGCATCGCATCACGACCCTCGCGATCACGGGCGACGCGATGGGGCGGCCCTTGATCGAGGCACTCGAAGAAGGCGGCTACGACGCGTCGTCCCTCGTCACGGTGGCCTCGACGGCCGCGGTGTTCAGCGCCACGGTGAAGGAGCGCTATCTCGAGCGGTTCCCGAACCTGATCATCGCGGACGCCGTCGGCTCGACCGAGACCGGTTACAACGGCGTACGCGTGATCGTAAAGGGCGGCCACGAGAAAGCCGGCATGCCGACCGTGCGCATGGGACCCGACACCGTCGTGCTCGACGACGACATGAACATCGTGCAGCCGGGATCGGGCATCGTCGGCCGCATGGCCCGCGGCGGCAATGTTCCACTGCGTTACCACAAGGATCCCGAGAAGTCCGCCCAGACGTTCGTCACCGTGAACGGCCGGCGGTTCTCGGTGTCGGGCGACTCCGCGATTGTCGAGGAAGACGGCACGATGACGTTGCTCGGGCGCGGCTCGGTGTGCATCAATTCGGGCGGCGAGAAGATCTATCCCGAGGAGGTCGAGGCCGCGTTGAAGGCGCATCCCGCAGTGTTCGACGCGGTCGTCGTCGGGGTGCCCGACGACCGCTGGGGTGAACGCGTCGCCGCGGTGATCGAGACGCGGCCCGGTCACGCGGTCACGCTCGACGAGCTCGACAGCCACGCGCGGGCACACGTCGCCGGATACAAGGTGCCGCGCGAGCTGCACGTCGTCGACAAGATCGAACGCTCGCCGAGCGGCAAGCCCGACTACCCGTGGGCGAAGAAGATCGCTACTTCAGCTCCACGATAACCTCGTAGTAGGGCTGCTCACCCACGTTGACCGCGGTCTCGATGCCGCCCTTGGGCACGAACGTGACCATGCCGGGGATGACGTCGGCGGCGAGATACTCACGGTAGGGACTCTGTGTGTCGGCCTCGGGTTCGACGGCGACGCGGTCGCCCTGCACCTGGATCAACAGGTGGTCGAGCTCGTGCCGGTGCACGGCTCCCCGTTCGCCGGGCGCGAGCTTCACCACCCAGACACGCACGCGGTCGTCCTCGAAGACGACCTTCGTCCCGACGCCACCCAGCTCCCGGGCCACAGGCGAGACGCTAGGCCATTCTGGGTATAGGCGTGCCATGCCGAGAGCGATATGGAATGGCACGATCAGCTTCGGGCTCGTCAACGTGCCCATCGGGTTGTACAGCGCCATCGAAGAGAAGCAGATCCGCTTCCACCAGATGACGAAGTCGGGCCACCGCATCCGCCAGAAGCGCGTGGACGAGAAGACCGGCAAGGAAGTCGACTACGACGCGCTCGTGAAGGGATACGAGAAGGCGCGCGGGAAGGTCGTCATCGTCGAGCCGAAGGAGCTCGAAGCGGCCGCGCCCGAGCAGACTCGTACGATCGAGATCGAAGACTTCGTCGAGCTCGCCGACATCGACCCGATCTCCTACAACAGCACCTACTACGTCGCACCGCGCGCCGGTGCCGGCGCCGACAAGGCGTACGCGCTGCTGCGCGAGGCGATGCAAAAGAGTGGCCGGGCGGCGATCGGCCGCTTCGTCATGCGCACGAAGCAATACCTCGCGGTCATCCGCGCGATGGACGACGTGCTGGTGCTCGAGACGCTGTACTTCGCGGACGAGATCCGTGATCCGAAGGAGCTCAAGATCCCCAAGCGCGTGAGCGTCGGGGCGCGCGAGCTCAAGATCGCCACGCAGCTGATCGACAGCTTGACGTCGGACTGGGATCCGAAGCGGTACAAGGACACGTATCGGGCCGCGGTGCAGAAGGTGATCGATCGCAAGGCGAAGGGAGAGACGATCACCGTCGAAGCGACCAAGGAGAAGAAGGGCGAGGTTCTCGATCTCGTGCAGGCCCTGCAGGCGAGCCTCGACGCCAAGGCGAAGGGGGCCAAGGGCCGCCGGCCCGCCAAGCGCACCCGCCGCAAGGCGTCCTGACGACGTCGTCCGGGTCGGCTCCGCGCTCCGCTCCCTCCGGTCGCTTCGCGGTCGCCTCCCGCCAGATTGAAACGTGTTCTAAAATCGCCGGCCATGGCCTCGCGGCGGTTCCCGTTCCCGATCCCGTTCGGCTGGTACCAGGTGGCGTTTCCCGACGACCTCGCGCCCGGCGAGGTGACGCCGCTGAGCTACTGGAACCGCGAGCTCGTGATGTGGCGCGACGAGGCCGGCGCGTTCCACGTACAGGACGCGTTCTGTCCCCACCTCGGTGCCCATCTCGCGTACGGCGGCACCGTCGACGGCGATGCGCTGCAGTGCCCGTTCCACGGCTGGAAGTACGACGGCAGCGGCGCGTGCACGAACATCCCGTACAGCCAGCGCACCAACCGCAAGGCGCGTCTGCGCACGTATCCGGTGATCGAGCGCAACGGATTCGTGCTCGCGTGGTACCACCCGTTCGAAGAGGAGCCGAAGTGGGAGATCCCGGTGATCCCCGAGATCGGCGACCCGGCATGGAGCGATTTCTACTCGTCGTCGTATGTCATTCGAACGGTGCCGCAGGAGATGAGTGAGAACGGCGCCGACCCCGCGCACTTTCGTTTCGTGCACGGCACCGAAACCGTCGCCGAGATGGAGAAGTACGACACCGACGGACCGTGCTCGGTGATGTTGTCGAAGCAGAACTACGTGACGCCACGCGGCGTCACCGAAGGACGCATCGACGTGTACAACTACGGCCCGGGCTTCTCGAAGGTGTGGTTCAGCGGCATCGTCGACGCGATCAACATCGCAACGACCACGCCGATCGACGAGGAACGCACACAGGTCCGCTTCAACTTCATCGTGCGCAAGCTCGACGACGAGAAGCTGACCTCGACGGTCGCCGGCGCGTTCGTCAAGGAGATCAACAAGCAGGTGAACGAGGATCGGCCGATCTGGGAGCACAAGAGCTTCCTGCCGTCACCCGCGCTGGCCGATACCGACGGCCCGATCCTCAAGTTCCGGAAGTGGTACAGCCAGTTCTACGCCGAGCCGTACGAGGTCACGGCCTGACCTGGCGTGGGCACGGATCCCGACACATGTGTCGGAACTCGTGCCCACGCTGCCAAGATGCGGGCGACCTCTGTCCTCACTACCCTGTCGCCGCGCGGGTGCCCAGCTTGCCGGAAATGGAGCAGTCGTGGTCGACAAAAGCGGCCTCAGACGGCCACTACAGCGACTCGTGGTGGGCCTTACTCGTGCAGGCGTAAGCGTACGAGGTTCGCAGGAGCTGCTGGTCCGTCACCGAAGGACGGACACCGTGCAACGAGTGCTGGTGTTCCCGTTGTCGGTCGACGGTACCGACTACCTCGTCGCAACCCGGCCGGGCGCGTCCTGGGTCAAGAGTCTGCACCCGGGCGCGCCCGCCGAGCTGCGCGTCGGCGGACGCCGCAGAAAGGTTCGGGCCACACCCGTGCACGACGCCGACAAGGCAAGATTCCTGCAGGCGTACTACGCACAAGTTCCGCGCCTGCTCACACGCGAACCCGCGAGTGCGCAAGAGCCTGTGGTGTTTCGCCTCGATCCGGTGCAGGGCGAGTCGGATCAACCTCGTCCGGCGTAGTCAGCGGCTCCCATGTTTTGACCCATTGCGGCGCGCCGGCTCCGGGTATTCACTCGAGGCAAGGGGCGAGAGGGACGGGCCACGACGCTCGGCGCACCACCCGCCCGGGGCAGCTGAGGTTGGCAGGTTCCCCCTCTCGCCCCTTCAAGCGCGTTTGTCGGGCAGCATCGGCGGCCCGAACAGGGGCCTGCAAAGGCGCTCAAGCCTGGCGGCCGTTCGGCCGACGTCAAGGGCGTGAAGCTCGAGAAGTGTCCCTACGACATGTCCCCGATCGCCGTGCGTTACGTCGGCGACTCCTTTGTGATCTCCTGCGAGACGTGCGGCGCGGCTTGGGAGATGCGGAGCGGGCTGATGCGTCGTTTCCGCGCTCCTGACGGCGCGACCATCAAGGCGGTTCGAGAGAGCTTGTTCCCGCCGGACCTCTTGGGCAGCGAGCGAACCGCTGCGACAGAGGCGGCTGACAATGCTCTACGTTGACGCTCCGGAGCAGCTTCACGAGTTCGACGAGGTCCCGACCGACCGGAGGGTTGCGCTCCGGCTCCTCTGGCTGCTCGATGATCCGAATGCACCGCTGGACGAGATCGCGCGCGTCATCTCCGCTGATCCGGCGCTGTCAGTTCGGATCCTCGCGCTCGCAAACGTGCCGTTCTACCGCGAGGCCGGCGGCGTCACCGCGCTTCCCCGCGCAGTCTCACTCCTGGGCGCGCAAACCGTGCGCTCGCTCGCGAGCACAGCCGTTCTCCACCTGTTCTCCGCCGATCGCGTCGAAGTCCCGGATCAGTTCTGGCTCCACGCGATCACCGCCGCCGTCGCGGCGGCGCGCATCGCGAGTCGCCTTCAGGTTGATCCGGCCGAAGCCCTCACCGCCGCGCTCCTCCACGATATCGGCGAACAACTGCTGCGCGGCCGCGATCCTGAACGGTTCGACGAAGTGGCTCGAACGCTCGCCGGCGAGCCCATCGAAGCTCGATTGGCAATCGAGCGACGGCTCCTCGGGATCGACCACGCGACGCTTGGCGCCCAGGTGCTGGCGAAACAAGGCTTGCCACGCACGATCACCGATGCCGTGCAGGACCATCATGTCGTCGGTACGGACGCATCTCCCCTCGCGCGGGTCGTGCACGTCGCCGACTGCATCGCGAAGATCATCGAAGGGGATTCCGAGCTCGACCTGGACGCGACCTTGCGCGCGGCGGGTGTCACGGGCACGAGCGACGGCCTAGTCGACCAGACGGAGGCCGACCGGCGTGCACTGCTCAGGTTCCTCGCCGACTTCCTGGCCCCCCGTACCGGCGTCCGTTGACACAGACCCGGGTGCGAGCATTGCGAGCGCCGCGGCCAGGCTGATCACGTCGGTGGTGTAGGCATTCATCGAGCTCTCGGCGCGAAGCCGCTCGAGCTCGGTCCGACCTGTCGGCCATCGCCCGGGATTCGTGATCCTCATCCCATCTCGCTTCCGATATGTGGAAGTAGATCGCACGACAAGCTGTCGCAGCGACGGCGGAGCGCATCACGTTCTCAGGTGCGCGCGGCACCGAGGCGCGGCTTACAGGTATGAAGTCAGCATATACATCGGATCAAACGAGATGACACGTCAACGCGGTCAGCGTCCGGCGTCGGCGTACCGCTTCCTAACGTCTCGGTCTGATCTCGGTCTGCGTGAAAGCGACCGGCAGCACCGTGCCGTCGGAGCGGCGGCGCAGGAGGTAACGATCGTTGCGGTCATGCGGATCGCTGTGTACTGCATCGACCTCGAAGCCCGGCGCCCAGCGCCCCTGGTAACGGGTCCGCACCTCGACTTCGGTGCCTGGCGACAGATGACCGGTCGGGTCGTTTCCAAAGGTGGTCATCGGGCCTCCCACTGAGGCCCAGGCGTCACGGGCTCGACCGCGCGACGGGGACCCCTACGTCCAGCGAGGAGCATCGTCATCTCGGGCCAGGTTCTTGAGCACCGCGTTGCCGGCGCTCGACGCACTTGCTCGTGATCGTCGCACACGTGCGGCCTCGTCTTGACGTGGAGATCACGTTGAGTGGCATCAACGGTGTGCCGATAGTTCGTCCATGCGGATGCGGGAGGCGAGTGGCATTGCGAGGGACCTTGCGGCCACCGGGCCGGATGGCACGCTCGCGGCGGCCATCGTCGAAACGGCCGCGGACCGCGTGGTGGTCACCGACGAGTTCGGCATCCTCCGCTACGCCAACCCGGCCGCGGTGGCGCTGCTCGGCTACGACCCGGCTGCCGTGCAGGGCACTTCGCTGTTCGATCTGATCCATCCCGAGGGGATCGAAGAAGCGGCGAGCGCGCTGGCCAGTGCGGCCGCGAGCTCCGCGTTGCATGCCGTGCCGGTCGAGCTCCGGTTGCAAGCGCGAGACGGCAGCGCGCGCCGTCTCGAGGCGACCGCCACGAATCTGGTCGCCCACCCGCAGGTGCAGGGCATCGTGTTCCGATGTCGCGACCTGTCGTACCAGGACGTCGCCCAGCGCCGGTTCCGCTTGATGTTCGAGCAGTCACCGATTGCACAGGCGCTCGTTGTGCCGGGTACACCGGGAATGATCGCGAACGCCGCGTTCGCGAGGCTGTTCGCGATCTCGCGCGACGCGTTGCTCACCACCGCGCCAGAGGTGCTGGTGCACCCGGACGACCGCGCGCAGATGTTGCAGGACAAGGCGCGTCTCGAAGCCGACGACACGGGCCGGTACGTCACCCAACGTCGATATCTGCGGGGTGACGGAGAGGTCTTCGTCGGCCGGGTCGCCGCGGCGCTCCTTCGTGATCTCAACGGCCGGATCGAGTACCTGTCCATCACGATCGAAGACGTCAGCGCCGAGCTGCGCGCGGCCGAAGCCCTCAGCGTGAGCGAGGCTCGCGCGCGGGCGTTGATCGACAACTCGCCCGACATCATCGCGGTGCTCTATCCCGACGGCGAATGGGAGGCGAGCGATCAGGGGACTCGCCTCCTCGGCTATCCCAAAGGCTTCGATCCGCCCGGAGGCGTGCTGTCGCTCGTCCACCCGGACGACGTGCCCGCGGCGGCGGCCGCGCTCACCGACATCCTCGCCGGGACCCGCGCGAGCGACACACCGATCGAGCTGCGGTTGCGGGCTGCCGACGGCGCATATCGACAGTTCGAATGTGTGGGCCAGAACCTCGAAGAAGCCGCGCACATCGGCGGCGTGGTCATCACCGCGCGCGACATCACGGCCCGCAAGAACGCCGAAGCTCGCCTCCGTGCCGCCGAGCAGCGTTTCAAAGTCGCGTTCGATCACGCGCCGCTGGCCGTGTCGATCGTCGACCTCGAGGGGCGGATCGTCGACATCAACTCGGCGGGATGCGCCATGCTCGGACGGTCGCGCGCCGACCTTCTCGGGACCCTTGCCGAGCTCACCGTGCATCCCGAAGATCGTGACGCTGCGATCGAGCGCACCACCGCCCAGCTCGGCGGTGCTGCCGCCCCCGTCGAGTTCCGGCTCCTCAGTGTCAGTGGCCAGGCGATCTCGGTGCTCTCGCACGCGTCGCTCGTCGAAGGCTCCGGCGACGAACCGCCGTACGTGATCACCTTGCAGACCGACATCTCGGATCGCAAACACCTCGAAGCGGAGCTCGAACGACGCGCGACGCACGACGAGCTCACCCGTTTGCGGAACCGCGCTTCGCTGGATCAGCACCTCGAACACGCGCTGCTGCGACGGGTGTCGAGTCCGGTGGCAGCCATCTTCCTCGATCTCGACGACTTCAAGTCCGTGAACGACAGCTTCGGCCACGACGCCGGCGACAAGCTTCTCGCGCACACCGCGGATCGGATCCGGGAGAACCTGCGAGCCGGTGACGTCGCGGCACGCGTCGGTGGCGACGAATTCATCGTTGTCTGCGACGTCACAAACCCCGAACAGGCGCTCGACGTCGGTGAACGCCTGCGCCGCGCGATAGAAGACGGATTCCACTACGTGGACCAGCCGATCGGCGTCACCGCGAGTGTCGGTATTGCGTTGTCGAAGCCCGGCGAGAACGCGGCGTCGTTGCTGCGGCGGGCGGATACCGCGACCTACGTCGCAAAACGTGCCGGCAAGGCCCGCACCGAACTGGCGGAAGGCACCCCCGCCACCGCCGACGGCACCCGGCAGGAGCCGTACGAAGACGAAACGCGGTGTTGCGAAGAGGTAACGCACGGGTAAACGGACAGGCGTGCGCGACGTCTGGCTGTTGCTGCTCCGGGGCGCCGTCGGCGGCACGCTCGTCGTCGTGTTCGCCGTGCTGTCGGAGACACTCGGGCCGAAGAGCTTCGCGGGCGTGTTCGGTGCGGCGCCGTCGATCGCACTCGCATCGCTCCTCGTCACCATCGCCGACAAAGGTGAGCACGCGGCACGGATCCAGTCGCTGTCGATGATCTTCGCCGCGTTCGCGATGCTCGCCTATTGCGTGACGGCCGTCTTCACGGTCGATCGCTTCGGAGCGCTTCGCGGCTCCGCGCTCGCATTCGTCTCGTGGGTTGTCGTGGCGACGCTGGCGTACGGCGCCGTGACGGGCCTCGGCTGATGAACCTCCGGATGCCGTTGCGTCACGGCGAGACGCTGTTCGAGCTCGACAGTGCCGGGAAGCGCATCACGATCGAGCCCTCGCGGCTTCGGGATCTCGACCTCAGCGCCTTGGGGGTCCGGTTTGCGTTCGGGTTCCTGATCTCGGTGATCGTGGGTGCGATCGGTCTGGCGGCCGGAGACCAGGTGGCCGGATTGTTCCTCGCGTTCCCGGCGATCCTGCCTGCGAGCCTCACGCTGATCGCCCGCGAAGACGGCGAGGACAAGGCGAAGGTCGATGCGGCGGGCGCGTGCTTCGGCAGCGCGGGGCTCGCGGCGTACGGCGCGGCATCGTGGTTCTTGCTTTCCCGCCTGGCGCCCGTGCCTGCGGAGCTGATCGCGCTGGTCGCATGGGGTGTCGTCGCGATCGGCGGCTATCTGGTCGTGCGGGGACGCCTGCGGGCATGACGCCCGCCCAGACGAGCGGGCGACCGTGGTTCTCAATCGTGTGTCGCGCGCTCGGCGGCTTCGACCGCGCCGCGAACTCTTTCGTCGCGCGTCATCGGGCCGTCGAGGTACTGCAGCAATCCTCGTAGCGGCAGCGTGGCGCGCACCCAACGTGGCGCGATGACGCGTGGCGCGCGCCGGCGGACGCCCTTGAGGATCGCGACACCGGCACGTTCGAGGGGCGCCGGTTCGGCGACGAACTTCGGGAAGGCGTTTCGCAACTCGGTGATGCCGGGCTGGGCGAACGCGTCGCGCACCAGTTGCGTATCGATGAAGCCGAAGTACGCGATGCCGACTTCGACCCCGGTGCCCGCAAGCTCCACGCGCAACGATCGTCCGAACGCCTCGATTGCAGCCTTGCTCATCGCGTACGGCGTCGACAGCGCGCCGTTGAGCACGGCGTACAACGACGAGATCAACAAGACATAGCCGTTGGATTCGACGAGGGAGGGGAGTGTTGCCCGCACGGTGTGCACCACGCCGTGAAGATTGATGTCGAGCACCCGATCGAACGCCTCCTCGCGACCCGTGCGGACGGTCTCGAAGGGTGGTGCGATGCCGGCGTTGGCGATCACGATGTCGAGCCGGCCGAAGGTGCGCAGCGTCTCGGCAACGGCCGCGTCGAGCTGCGGACGGTGCGTGACGTCGCCGCCGAGCCCGAGCGCATCCGTGCCGAGGCGCTCGGCCTCCGACTTGGCGAGGATCTCGTCGACGTCGACCAGCACGACGCGCGCGCCGTGCGCGTGGAGCCGGCGCGCGGCGTCGAGGCCGATGCCACGCGCCCCACCGGTGATCAAGGCCACTTTCCCGCCGAGATGCATGCCCGTCATTCGCCCAGGCTACGCCGCTTGGATCAGC
Source organism: Acidimicrobiia bacterium (assembly GCA_038238245.1). Classification (GTDB taxonomy): domain Bacteria; phylum Actinomycetota; class Acidimicrobiia; order IMCC26256; family PALSA-610; genus DASQHW01. The sequence continues at coordinate 23,677 of JBBRXX010000011.1, read as the reverse complement.
CGCCCGCCTGGATACGCGTCGCGAGATCGTGCAACGAGCCGACGCGGTCGTAGTCGGCGTCGAGGTGCAGCTCGAACGGATCCATCAACACCGGTCGCATGCCGACCTTGCGGGCGCCGACGACGTCGATCCCCGGCATGTCGCCCACGTACCACGCGTCCTGCGGCGCGAGGTCCATCACGTCGAGCGCGAGATGGAAGATTCGGGGATCGGGCTTCATCACACCCACGAGGCCGGAATCGATCACACACTCCACGTCGACACCGACGCCGGGACCAACCTGCAGGATCTCGAGGTCGGCGAGCCGTTGACCGATCAACCCGTCGGCGTTCGAGATGATGCCGAGGCGGACGCCCGTTTCCTTCAATGCGCGTACGCCCTCGCGTGCGCCGGGCAATTCCCGCAGCCACAAGGCGGCGTCGGCGAACTCACTGTCGAGGTGCAGGTGCACCTCTTCTCGGAACTCGTCGTCGTCGGGTACTCCGCACGCGGTGATATAGCCGTCGAGGTACTCATGCCACGCCGACGGCCAGTCGAGATCGTCGGCCATCGGAAAGTGACTCGCACCGAGATAGTGCGCCCGGTCCAGCATCTCGACCGCGGGTGTGAACCCCGCACGCGTGAACGCCCCGATGATGCGATCGTGCTCGGGAACGAGGAATACACCGCCGACGTCGAGGAGCACGGCTTCGGGTCTCGGCATCCCCGGAAACCTATCGACGCCCTTCGGGCGTGGCAGCCTCGGCGCGGCTCCCCGGCTGCACGCCAAGGCTGCCACCCAACCCGTGGCGTTATTGAACGCGCGTCTCACGATCCGTGGCAAGCAGCTCGCGCATCTGCGCGCCTCCGGGCGCCGGGCGCCGGAGCCCGGGTCTTCGTGCCGACGCGACGACGCCCCCACGGTGGGGCGCAGGGGGCGTCGCCAGACCGCGTCCGCAGCGGGCTGGTGGGACGCGTATCGCGTACAGTATCCGGCGCGCCACGGAACGTGCAACCCCCGGCGAGGGGAGCCGTCGGAACAGTTCCCCGTCGAGGGTTCGAATGTGGGCGGGGCAGCCTCAGCGCGGGCCTGCCCCCGCTTGCGTCGCACCGAGGCCGCCACCCAGCCCTTGCAACGCATTCAAGCAAGTCTCGCGATGCATGGCGAGGGTCGGTAGGTGGCCTGTGACAGATGGCACTTCGCCTTGCGGCACAAGCGTCGCCGGCGTCATAAGCGAGGGTTCCACAAACGTTGCTGACCTATCCTGTCGTTACGTGATCACTTTCAGACGCCTGGACGCCCTTCCGCCGTATGCGTTCGCACAAATCGACGCGTTGAAGGTGCAGCTCCGGCGGGCCGGCGAGGACGTCATCGACCTCGCGTTCGGCAACCCCGATCTGCCGTCGCCCCCGGTCGCGGTCGACAAGCTCGCCGAGGCGGTGCGCAACCCGCGCAACCACCGGTACTCCACGAGCAAGGGGATCCCCAAGCTTCGCCTCGCGGTCGCGGATCTGTACGAGCGCACCTTCGGGATCACGCTCGACTTCGAGACCGAGATCTGCGCGACGATCGGCGCCAAGGAGGGCTTCTCGCACCTGATGTTGGCGCTCGTGGGTCCGGGCGACACCGCGCTGGTGCCGTCGCCGTCGTATCCGATCCACATCTGGGGCCCGATCCTCGCCGGTGCCGGCGTGCACTACGTGCGGATGGGGCCGGGTCAGAACTTCTTCGAGAACATGCGCGGCGCGTACGAACAGGCGTGGCCGCGCCCGCGGGTGATCGTTACGTCGTTCCCGCACAATCCCACGACGGCCTGCGTCGACTATGCGTTCATGGAGCAGCTCGTCGAGTTCGCGCGTGAGCGCGAGATCGTCATCGTGCACGACTTCGCGTACGCCGACCTCGGCTTCGACGGCTACCGACCGCCGTCGATCCTGCAGGTACCGGGCGCCAAGGACGTCGCCGTCGAGCTGTACACGCTCACGAAGTCGTTCTCGATGGCGGGTTGGCGCATGGGATTCTGCGTCGGGAACCCTGAAATCGTCGCCGCGCTCGCGAAGCTGAAGTCGTACCTCGACTACGGCTCGTTCCAACCGATCCAGATCGCGGCGACGGTCGCGATGAACGAGGCACCCGACCACCCCAAGGAAGTCAACGCGATCTATCGGGGCCGGCGCGACGCGTTGATCGACGGGCTCGCCCGCATCGGTTGGCAGATCGAACGGCCCAAGGGAACTATGTTCGTCTGGGCGTCGATCCCCGAGCCGTACACGGAGATGACAAGCCTCGAGTTCGCGACGATGTGCGTGCAGGAAGCGCGGGTCGCGGTCTCGCCCGGCTCGGGGTTCGGTCCGGGCGGCGAAGGGTTCATCCGTTTCGCGCTCGTCGAGAACGAACAGCGCATCCAGCAGGCCGTCCGTCAGCTCCGCAGGGGTCTCACCAAGCTGGGCTGACGCGCCTTCTCGCTAGCCGAGGGCGGCGCGCAGGTCGCGGGCGTGTTCCTGGGTCTGCTGCAGCAACGGCGCGAGCGTTTCCGCAACGTCGGGCAGCCCGAGCTCGGTCGCCTGCTCGACGCGCTCGCGGTAGCGGTCGAGCTGCCCCTCTTCGAGGGTGAGGTCGGCCTCGAGCGCGGCTCGTGCGCCGGTGGCCTGTTCGACGGCCGGAACCGTGGTGGCGGGCACGCCGCCCAGGAAGTCGATCTGACGCGCCAGCGTGATCGCGTGCTCGAGTTCCTGCTTCACGTGGATGCCGAGCTCGTCGAGCGTCGACTGGTACTCGGCGCCCTTCACCGATGCGATGTGCTGCACGTACTGCACGATCGACTTGTATTCGAGTGCAAGGTCTTCGTTGAGGAGTGCGACAAGCGCGTTCTGATCCATTCGGGAGGCGTACCCTGCCGGTTCCCCCCGCGAACCCTGTATGCGCAGGTTTGCCCGGTCCCGGCCTCAGGCGTGCAGGCCTTCCAGGCTGAACGCGACGCAGAGCTCGGCGACCTCGTCGATCGGGAAGTTGCCCTCGATGAGCGCATGCCGGGTCAGTTCGGCGACGACCCCGTGGATGGCGTGGGCGAGCAGCTCGGGGTCGCGGTCGACGATCCGGCCGTCGACGATGCCGTCTTTCAGATGCCGGATCGTGTCGGCGATGGAGATCTCACGGTTGCGGGCGAGCACCGGCGCGAACGTCTCGTCGGTCGCCGCGAACTGGATGATCGCGAAGAACTCCCGGTGCTCGGCGAACCAGGTAAGGGTGGCCCGGATGCCGAGCTCGATGCGGTGGACCGGATCGTCGACACCCTCGATCGCGTGCTGCTGGCGCTTGCGCAGGTCGTGGTTCGACGCCTTCAGGAGCTCGGTGAGCAGCTCCTTCTTCGAGGCGAAGTACCAGTAGAAGACGCCCTTGCCGACGCCGAGCGCGGCGACGATGTCGGCCACCGAAGTCGGGTGATAGCCGCGTTCGGCGAATAGGCGGGCGGCGCAGGTCATCAGCTGCTCACGCCGTTCTTTGCCCCTGGGCGTGAGCTTGCGCCGCATTCACCGAGCGTAGCCGTCTGCTTGACCGCTCGGTCAACAAACCGTCGCGCCGTGACTGCCGTGCGTCAGCCTTCCGTCAACAGCTGTTCGTCGCGCCGTGACCCGCTGACAATGCGCGCGCCACATCACGGGCGGACACTGATCGAGACGAAGGAGGGTCACCATGGCTCGATGGTTCCTGCGCCTCGTGCACGAGCTCGGCACCGGCCGGGCGGTCGAGAATGCCCGCCGCGAACACGACGAAGCCGCGCGCACGTATGCGGGCATCGCCATGCTCGAGGCCCGGCTGGCGGCGCTGCATGCGGCGCAGCAACGGCTCGCGGCATGACCGCGCCGACCGCCGTACGGATCGCCGGGCGCAGCGTCGCGCCCGGGCCGCCCGGGGCGCGTACGCTTCGGGTCTCTGTACTGGGTCGTCAAAGCTGTCCTCACCCCGATCATCCGCGTCTTCGTACGCGTGAAGGTCGAAGGTCGCGATCACCTCCCCAAGCGCGGGCCGGTCATCCTGGCCTGCAATCACCGGTCGTTCCTCGACTCGATCTTCATCCCGCTCGTCGTGCGCCGCCGGGTCACCTTCGTGGCCAAGGCCGAGTACTTCGACGATCCGAAGACCGCATGGTTCTTCCGCAGCTGTGGGCAGATCCCCATTCGCCGCGAAGGTGGGAGTGCAAGCGAACGCGCGCTCGCATCGGCAACCGATGTGCTGCGCAAGGGCAAGGTCTTCGGCATCTATCCCGAGGGCACGCGCACACGCGACGGGAGGTTGCACCGTGGGCACACGGGTGTTGCCCGCCTCGCGATGCGGTGCAACGCAACGATCGTGCCGATCGGCATGCTCGGCAGTGACGAGGTGCAGCCCATCGATTCGAAGCTGCCGAAGCTGTTCCGGCGCGTCACGATCCGCTTCGGCCAGCCGGTCGACCCGGAGCGTTATGCCGGCATGGAGAACGACCGCCTCGCGCTGCGGGAGCTCACCGACGAGGTGATGTACGAGATCTGCCAGCTGTCGGGCTACGAGTACGTCGACACCTATGCGACCAAGCAGGCCGAGGACATTCCGAGCGAGGTTGCGCACGTCGCCGCGTTCGCCGACGTCCGCGCGACCGCCGCGGCCTCGTAGCGCGCACCGCTTCGCTCGCTACTCACGCGCCCAGTCACGGGAACGCTCGACCGCGCGCCGCCACTGGGCGAGCCGGCGGGCGCGTTCGTCGCCGTCCATCGCCGGAATGAACGACGCATCCGCGCTCCACTGCGCGTTGACTTCTTCGGCCGACGCCCACACGCCTTCTGCGACACCCGCGAGGTACGCGGCGCCGAGCGCGGTCGTCTCCTGGACCGCGGCGCGGCGCACGGGCACGCCGAGCATGTCCGCTTGGAACTGGCACAGCAGGTCCATCACGGACGCGCCGCCGTCGACGCGCATCTCGGTCAGCGGCGTCCCCGCGGCACGCAAGACGGCATCGACCACGTCCACGGTCTGGAACGCCATCGCCTCGACGATCGCCCGTGCCACGTGCGCCCGGGTCGTGCCGCGCGTGATGCCGACGATCGTCCCGCGTGCGAACGGGTCCCACCACGGCGAGCCGAGGCCGGTGAACGCGGGGACGACGAAGATCCCACCGGCGTCGGGTACCGACGCGGCGAGCGGACCGGTCTCGGCCGCGTCACCGATGATGCCGAGCCCGTCGCGCATCCACTGAATTGCGGCGCCGGTGACGAAGATCGCGCCTTCCATCGCGTACGTCACGTCGCCCGGCGCGAGCGACCACGCGATCGTCGTCAGCAGGCCGTCGACGGGCTCGGGGAGCTTGGGACCGACGTTGGTCAGGACGAAGGAGCCGGTGCCATAGGTGTTCTTCGTCATTCCCGGTTCTACACACGCCTGCCCGAACAGCGCGGCTTGCTGGTCTCCCGCGATGCCGCTCACCGGGACGCGCAATCCCGCCGCGTGTTCGGGCACGGTCGTGCCGAACCGGCCCGACGACGGCATCACCTCGGGCAGGCACGTGTGCGGCACACCGAACAGGGCGCACAGCTCATCGGACCAGATACCGCGCCCGATGTCGTACAACATCGTTCGGCTCGCGTTCGACGGATCGGTTGCGTGCACACCGCCCGGCGGTCCACCCGTGAGCTTCCACAACAGCCAGGTGTCGACGGTGCCGAACGCGAGGTTCGGGTCCGACGCGGCGACGCCCCCCTCGCGCAACAGCCATTCGAGCTTGGTCGCCGAGAAGTACGGGTCGAGCACGAGGCCGGTGAGACGCCGGATCGCCGGCTCGTGGCCCGCGTCGCGCAACGCGTCGCAGCGTTGGGCGGTGCGGCGGTCCTGCCAGACGATCGCCGGCGCGAGCGGCCGCCCCGTGGTGCGATCCCACACCACGACGGTCTCGCGCTGGTTCGTGATGCCGATCGCCGCGATCTCCTCACCGGCACCGCGGACGAGATCAGCGACCTCGCCGACGGTCTCGAGCGTGACCCGCCAGATGTCTTCGGCGTCGTGCTCCACCCAGCCCGGCTTCGGGAAGTGTTGGGGGAACTCGCGGTATGACCGGGCGAAGGGTTGGCCGTCGGCGCCGACGGCCAACGCGCGGACGCCCGTCGTGCCGGCGTCGATCGCGATGACGCTGCTCACACCGTTTCGGTGTCGTCGGGCCCGATCCGGGCGAACAGCTCGTCGGCGAATGCCCGGTTGCGGTCGGTGGCGCGCATCTCGAGCATCAGCGGCCGGTGCTCGTCGGACCTCAGCCGGAGCCGCCTGCGCCTTTTTCCTAGGTATTCCTCGACGCGCAGCCGATCATGAGTGATGGCGTAGACCCGCCGACGGGGCCGGCGGGTGAAAAAGCCCATGGAGACGAGGAAGAGGGAAGTCTCGGTGAGCACCGTGAAGTCGAGCGTTCGAGCGGCGAACACCCCGGCGAGGCGCCCGTCGCGCCACACCCATGCGCGACCCCACGCCACGATCGGCTCCGACGGCAGGAGCGCCTGCAGCCGTCGCTCCACGGGCGACGCGGTGGATGTGTGTGGTGCGGTGGGGTCCATGGTCTTTCCGGCGGCTTGACGCGGGCAGGATAGAGCAGCGGCTTTCGAAGGCGAGGTGCGATGCGAGTCGGCATACTGACCGGTGGCGGCGACTGCCCGGGGCTGAACGCGGTGATCCGTGGCGTCGTGCGCAGGGGCGAAGGCCAGTACGGGCACACCGTCGTGGGATACCGGCACGGGTGGCGGGGTGTGCTCGAAGGACAGTCGATGGACCTGTCCGAGAATTCGGTGCGCGGACTGCTGCCGCGCGGCGGCACGATCCTCGGTACCTCGCGCACGAACCCGTACAAGACCGACGACGGGCCACGCCGGGTGCTTTCGACGTTGAAGCGCGACCGTATCGACGCGCTCATTGCGATCGGCGGTGAGGACACCCTCGGCGTCGCGAACAAGTTGTCCCACGACGGCGTGCGGGTGGTCGGCGTCCCCAAGACCATCGACAACGACCTTTCGGCCACCGACTTCACGTTCGGATTCCACACCGCGGTGCAGATCGCGACCGACGCGATCGACCGCCTGCACACAACCGCCGAGAGCCACGACCGCGTCATGGTCGTGGAGGTCATGGGCCGGCACGCGGGATGGATCGCCACCTACTCGGGGCTCGCCGGCGGCGCCGACCTCATCCTCGTTCCCGAGGAGCCGTTCGACATCGAAGAGGTCTGCGACGCGCTCCGCCACCGCCACCAACGCGGTGCGAACTTCTCGATCGTCGTGACGGCCGAGGGCGCGATGCCGAAGGAAGGCACGATGGAGGTGCAAACCGGCGACACCGACGAGTTCGGACACGTCCGCCTCGGCGGTATCGGCGCGCGGCTTGCGTCCGAGATCGAGCGGCGCACCGGATACGAGGCGCGGATGACGTCCCTCGGGCACGTCCTGCGCGGCGGCAGCCCGACCGCGTACGACCGTGTGATCGCGACCCGATTCGGCGTGGAGGCCATCGACGCGGTGCACGAAGGTGAATTCGGTGTGATGGTCGCGCTGCACGGGACCGACGTCGTGCGTGTGCCGATCGAAGACGGCGTCGCCCAGCTCAAGACCGTCGACGGCCGCCTCTTCGAAACCGCCGCGGTGTTCTTCGCGTAGCCTGCGGCGCGGATGGGGCGTGCGCTCGACGATCTGATCGACATTCTCGAGCTCGAGCAGCTCGAGGCGAACCTTTTCCGCGGCGTGAGTCCCCAAGAGGACCGCCAGCGTGTCTTCGGCGGGCAGGTGGCGGGGCAGGCGCTCGTCGCGGCGGGCCGTACGGTCGATCCCGAACGGCACGTGCACTCGCTGCACGCGTACTTCCTTCGTCCCGGCGACCCGCTCGTGCCGATCGTGTACGAGGTCGACCGCATTCGTGACGGCCGGAGCTTCACGACCCGCCGCGTGGTGGCGATCCAGCACGGCAAGGCGATCTTCAACCTGCAGTCGTCGTTCCAGGTAGCGGAGCCCGGCCCCGAGCACCAGTACCCGATGCCCGATGCGCCCGACCCGGAGTCGCTGCCGACGATCCGGGAGCGCCTCGAGCCCTATGCGGATCGTTTCCCGCCCGCGTTCCTCGACTGGATCCGGCGCGACCGCCCGATCGACACGCGTTCGGCGCAGCTGCCGCGCTGGCTCGATCCCGATCCCGGTGTACGCGAGCCGGAGCAGCTCGTCTGGATCCGCGCCGACGGATCGCTGCCGGACGACCCGCTGTTGCACGCGTGCATCGTCGTCTACGCGTCCGACTTCACGCTGCTCGACACCGCGGTGATGGCCCACGCGCGCTCATGGGACGACGACCGGTTCATGATGGCGAGCCTCGACCATGCGATGTGGTTCCATCGCCCCTTTCGCGCGGACGAGTGGTTGCTGTATCACCAGAAGAGCCCGTCCGCGTACGGTGCCCGCGGTCTCGCCGAAGGCTTCATCTACCGCCGCGACGGCGCGCTCACGACGATGGTCATCCAAGAAGGCCTGATCCGCCCGGTGCAACCTAGCTGGAACGAGCTATGAGCGATCGCCCGATCGATCTTCGCAGCGACACGGTCACGACGCCGACGGGGGAGATGCGGCGGGCGATGGCCGACGCCGACGTCGGCGACGACGTCTACGGCGAGGACCCGACGGTCAACCGCCTGGAAACGCTGGCGGCAGCGCTCATGGGAAAGGACGCCGCGCTTTACGTGCCGTCCGGCACGATGGCGAACCAGCTCGCGATCCGCGTGCTCGCAACGGGTGGCACCGAGGTGCTGTGCCAGGACCGCGCGCACGTGTACCGGTACGAAGGTGCCGCCGCGCCCGTCAACGCCGGTGTGCAGATGCATCCGCTCTGGAACGTGCCAGACGGGATCACCAACGCGATCGAACGTCGCACGCACCACCTCCCGTCGCCGTCGCTGCTCGTGATCGAGAACACCTACATGGCCGCGTCGGGCGCACCGATCGATGCGGCAGAGATGGGCACGTTGTGCAAGCTCGCGTACGCCGGCGCGGTACGCGTGCACGTCGACGGGGCGCGAATCTGGAACGCGGCGATCGCGCTCTGTGCTCCGCCGCGTGAGCTCGTCGCGGGCGCGGACACCGTCATGTTCTGCCTGTCGAAAGGCCTCGGGGCACCGGTTGGGTCGCTCTTGTGCGGTCCGTCGGGGGTCATCGCCGAAGCGCGCGCGCAGCGGGCTCGTCTCGGCGGGGGTATGCGGCAGGCCGGGATCATCGCGGCCGCCGGGATCGTCGCGCTCGAGACCATGGTCGACCGGCTCGCGGAAGATCACCTGCGAGCGCGCGCGCTCGCCGACGCGCTCGCCGATCGCTGGCCGGGCAGTGTCGACCCCGACGCGGTGCGCACGAACATCGTGTGCGCGGCCGCCGCGCGCGTCCCCGACCACTTCGTCGAGCGCCTCGCCGAACGTGGGGTTCGGAGCGGCACGATCGATCCGCGCACCGTCCGCCTGGTCACGCACAAAGACGTCGACGACGAAGCGATCGCGCGCACGATCTCCGTGTTCGACGAGCTACGGACCGCCTGAGGAACCCGGGATGGCCGACAACGACGACGTGCCGTCCACGGTGCTCGCGATCTACGCGCATCCCGACGACGCCGAGATCTCGGCCGGCGGCACGCTCGCACGCTGGGCGCACGCCGGCTCGGAGGTGCATGTCGCCGTCACGACGCGCGGCGACAAGGGGACGAGTGACCCCGACGCCGACCCCGACGAGTTGGCGCGATTGCGCGTGCGCGAGACCGACGACGCCGTGCTGGCGCTCGGCCTCTCGGGCCATCACCACCTCGACCATCCCGACGGGGAGATCGAGGACGACCACGCGTTGCGGCGCGAGCTCGTGCGGCTCGTACGTTCGTTGCGCCCCGACATCGTGTTGTGCCCCGATCCCACGGCAGTGTTCTTCGGCGACGGCTACGTGAATCATCGCGACCACCGCATCACGGGTTGGGCGACGCTCGACGCCGTCTCGCCGGCCGCCGGCAACCCGCACTACTTCCCGGAGTTGCGAGCCGAAGGCCTCGACGTGCACCACGTGCGCGCGGTGTACCTGTCGGGCACCCTCGAGCCGAACATGTGGATCGACATCAGCGACACGCTCGAGCGCAAGATCGAAGCGTTGTTCTGCCACGGGAGCCAGCTGGTCGAAACGGGCGACTGGTTCCGCGACTTTCTCCGCGAGAGCGCGGTCGCCGCGGGACGCACGGCCGGTGTCACCTACGCGGAAGCCTTCCGCCGGATCCAGTTGGGCTGACGCCCGCTATTGCTTCGGACGTCGGGGTGCGTGCCCACGCCACTCCGACTGCGCGCGCATCATGAGTGCGGCCACGATCGCGGCGCCCACCGCGGCGACGACGGTACCGGCGAGCGCGGCGCCGAGCGCCGGTCCGGCACACGACGAGACGTCGGCGTGGAAACCGGGTACGGCCTCGAGGAGGCGCTCGGCGCGGGTCGGCGTGTCCGCACACGATGTCGCGACGAGGCCGTAGCCGATGAGACCGCCGAGCATCCCCGAGAGCGCGATACCCACGAACATGAGCCCGAGAGCGCCGCGACGCGGCAAATTCGGATGTTCGGGAGTGTCCGGGACCACGGCTCTGGAATGTACAGACACGCGGCGCCGTGAGCGGAGCCGAGCGCACCGAGCCGACCGGGGCGGGAGGCGCCACCGACCGGGCCGGAAGCACGCGAGACTGTGCGCCGATGACGGTGCGTGAATGGACGGTCGCCGGCGGATTGCTGGAAACGCCGCAGGGCGTGCTGCTCGTGCGCAACCAGCGGCGCGGCGGGATCGAGGACTGGAGTACCCCCGGCGGCGTCATCGACGACGAGGACGCCGACCTGCTCGCAGGCCTCACGCGCGAGGTCGAGGAGGAGACGGGGCTGCGCGTCCACGAGTGGAGCGGGCCGCTGTACGAGGTGCACGCGTTCGCACCCGACATGGGCTGGCGCATGCGCTGCGAGGTGCACCTCGCGGTTGCGTTCACGGGCGACGTCACCGTCGACGACCCGGACGGGATCGTCGTCGAGGCCCTGTTCGTGCCGCACGACGAATGTCACGATCGTCTCGCGTCGTGCGCGCCATGGGTGCGCGAACCGCTTGCCGCGTGGCTGGCAGATCGCTGGGCGCCCGGCGCGGGGATCGGTTTCGACTACGAGGTGCATGGCACGACACGCGACGACATGCGCGTCGTGCGGAGTAGCAACACCCGAAGTGCCTCCTGACGTGCGTGCGGACACCCCGATCCTGCACGTCGACCTCGACGCCTTCTTCGCGGCAGTCGAGCAACTCGACGATCCGAAGCTGCGGGGCAAACCGGTCGTCGTCGGCGGCCTCGGTCACCGTGGGGTGGTGAGCACCGCCAGCTACGAGGCGCGACCGTACGGCGTGCACTCGGCGATGCCGATGACTCGTGCTCGCCGCGCGTGTCCGCATGCCGTATTCCTTTCTCCTCGTATGGCGCGCTACGTCGAAAAGAGCGGGCAGGTGATGGCGATCCTCGGTGAGGTCACGCCGCTCGTCGAGCAGCTCTCGGTGGACGAAGCGTTCCTCGACGTCTCGGGGGCGCGCCGTCTCATCGGTGCGCCCGTGGACGTGGCGGAACTCGTGCGCCGGCGCGTCCACGACGCGACGGGACTCACCGCGTCGGTCGGCGTCGCGTCGACGAAGTTCCTCGCCAAGCTGGCCAGCGAGCTCGCCAAGCCCGACGGATTGCTCGCAGTGCCGGCCGGGGACGAACGAGCCTTCCTCGCGCCGCTCCCGGTCTCACGTCTGTGGGGGGTCGGCCCCGCAACCCTCCACAAGCTCGAGCGAATGTCGCTGCGAACGATCGGTGACATCGCCGCGATCGACGGCGACGTGCTGGAACGGGCACTTGGCGCGTCACTCGGCGCGCACCTGCACGCCCTCGCATGCAACGACGATCCACGCGCGGTCGTTCCCGATCGTGACGCCAAGTCGATCGGTGCCGAGGAGACGTTCGACGAGGATCTCCGCACGCGTCATGCGTGTGAGCGCGAGCTCGTCCGGCTCACAGACCGAATGTGCGCGCGGCTTCGGGGCGCACATCTGACGACCCGCACGATCACGCTGAAGATCCGCTTCGGTGATTTCGAGACACGCACACGCGCTCGCACACTTCCCGAGCCCACGGACGTGAGCACCGTGGTGCTCGAAACCGCCCGGGAGTTGCTCGACGAGTTCGATCCCGGGCGCGGCATTCGTCTGCTCGGTGTCTCCTGTTCACGTCTCGGCGACGGCGTGCCCGAGGCGCAATCGATGCTCGCGCTCGACGACGACGCGACCGTGCAACACGAGCGCACGGAGCGACGCGCCGCGGTCGAGCGGGCGGTCGACGTCGTGCGCGAGCGCTTCGGACTTCGCGCCGTCGGACCGGCGACGCTGGTCGAGCCCGACCGGCGGGCGGGCGAATGATCCGGATCGGGCTCGTCGGCTGCGGCCACATCGGCACGGTCCACGCGGTCGCGCTCCAGCAGCTCACCGCCGCGGGGCTCGTCGACGCCGCGCTGACGCAGACCTTCGACGACGATGGCGCCCGTGCCGCCAAGGTCGCGCGCCGTCACGGCGGAGCACCGGCCCCGTCTCTCGACGCACTGCTCGACGCCGTCGACGTCGTGTGGGTGTGCACCTGGACCGCGGCGCATCTCGCGGCGGTCGAGAACGCCGCGGCACGAGGCCTGCCGATCTTCTGTGAGAAGCCGCTCGCCCCCGACCTCGCGTCGGCCCAACGGGTCACCAGCGCGCTCGAACGCGTTCCGCACCAGGTTGGTCTCGTGCTGCGCTGGGCGCCCGTGTTCCGCAACGTGTCGGCGCGCATCGCGTCGGGAGAATTCGGACGGGTGCTCGCGACGTCGATGCGAGACGACCAGTACTACCCGATTCAGGGCCTTTACGGATCGACGTGGCGCCGCGACGTTGCGCACGCCGGGGGCGGCACGCTGATCGAGCACTCGATCCACGACATCGACGTGCTGCGGTGGCTGCTCGGCGAGCCGGCGACGGTGAGTGCGCACACTGCGTGCCGGTTCGGGCATCCCGGCATCGAGGACGTGGCGGCCGTCAGATTCTCGTACGCGGACGGCTCCGTCGCGCAGCTGACGAGCGTCTGGCATCAGGTCCTGTCGCGGGAGTCGAACCGCCGGCTCGAGGTGTTCTGCGAGAAGGCGCTCTTGTGGACCGACGACGACTATCTCGGGCCGCTCCACGTGCAGACCGACGACGGCACGACGACGGTCGAGGCGCTGGCGCCGCCATGGACCGCGCAGCTCACCGTGCCCGAGGTCTACGCCAAGGCGCTGGCGCAGTACGCGGAGCCGTCGAAGGCGTTTCTCGACGCGCTGGCGGACCGCCGATCACCGGCCGGCTATCCGCCCGCCGCGGACGCCCTCGCCGCGCACCGCCTCGTCGATGCTGCGTACCGATCGGCGGAAGCGGGCGGCGTGCCGCGATCGGCCTGCTGAGCGCAAAACGGGCGGCCGCGTTGGTTGGCCCCTGGCGGCTGCGCGAGAATGTAACCCATGCCGCTCTCGGACGAAGAGCAGAAGATCCTCCGCGAGATCGAGGCGCAGCTCAACGCGACCGATCCCGGTCTCGTGGAGCAGGTGTCGCGCACGACGCTCTACCGGCATTCGGCGCGCGTGATCCGATGGGCGGCGTTCGGTCTGCTCGGCGGCCTGTTGCTGCTCGTGTTCACGTTCGCGTCGAGCGTGTGGGTCGGTGCCATCGGTTTTGCCGTGATGCTCGCGTGCTCGCTCGTCATCGAGCGGCATGTGCGCAAGCTCGGTCGCGCGGGTCTCGAGACGCTCACCGGCGGCTGGCGCGCGAGTGGCGGGTTGCGCGGCGTGTTCGGAGAACGCGGACGCCAGTGGCGCGAGCGCTTCCGTCGCGACGACTCCTGAAAAGTGTCGTACACCGTCGCGCAAGCGGCGCGGCTCGCGGGGTGTACGGCTTCGCAGGTACGTCACTGGTCGCGCTCGGGTTTGGTGATCGCGTCGCTGGACGACGGTCGATACGGATTTCGCGACCTCGTATCGTTGCGGGTCGTGCGCTCGCTGCTCGACGCCGGACTGCCGTCGGCGCGTGTGCGCGCGGCGGTGCTCGCGCTGCGCGAGCTCGGTGACGGCGACCTCGCCGGTCTGCGCCTCATCACCGACGGACGGCACGTCTGGTCGTGCCGGGACGACGGGCAGATCCTCGACGCCCTGCGGCACGGGCAGCTCGCGCTGTTCGTCGCGGTCGACCGGGTCGCGGCCGACGTCGACACCGAGATCCGCGCGTTCCAGGCCGAGAAGGCGGCATTCGTCGACGGTCTCGTCCGCCCGGCGCCGTAGTCAGCCGGACGCGCCGGCGCCCGCCACCGTCGGGTCGGAACGGTCGCGACGGTCGCGGCGGGCGGGCCGGTCCCGGCGGCGAAGACGCAAACGCGTCACCCAGCGCTCGCTGCGCGACACGCTCTGGCGGAGCGCGGCGTCGATTGCGTCGACGTGCTGCCACGCGGCGTCGGCGTCTAATTCCGAGGGGGGCTCGGGTGCGAACATCGCCGCAGTGTGCAACCGCGCGAGGTCCATCAACGGCGGACCCGCGCCACCCGCACCATGCGCGGGCGCGTGCCGCAACGCGAATTCGATCGACGTCGCGGCCGGACGCGGTTGCACGCCCGCGGCCGCGAGGCGTTCGAGCGCCTCGGTCCACGCACCGAGCACACGACGGCGTGCATCAGCTGCGTCACGGCGATTTCGCGTTCGCCGCAGCGCGGCCGCCACGAGCACGATCAAGGCGCCGGCGACGACGAGAATCGCGCTTCCGATGACCACCATGAACGCGAGCAGCACGCGCGTGCCGGTCTTCCCGCCGGTTGACTTCGTCGCGGGCGGCTCCACTTGAATGCGGCCGGGTGACACCGACGGCTTGGTGCTCCCCGTCTGCGGCACGGTCGTTGCGGTCGACGGCGTCGAGGTCGGCGTCGTCGCGCCCGGTGCCGTGTTCGGCCGCCCGTTCTTATCGCCTTGTTGTGTCGTCGGGTTGAACTGGCCCTTGGTGGGCTCGAACTGGTACCAGCCGATGTTCTCGCCGAGCCAGACCTCGGGCCACGCGTGCGCGTCGTCGCCCATGACGTAGAAACTTCCATTGGAACTCTTCGCGCGCGAGCGGTAGCCGACCGCCACACGAGTCGGAAGCTTGACGGCGCGCGCCATCTCCGCGAATGCGAGCGCGAACTGCTCGCAGAAGCCCCGGTGCGTTTGCAGCACGAACTTCTCGAGGGCGTTGGGTGAGCTGCCGTAGTCGGCGGCTGTGTCGTAAACGAACGGCTTCGCCTGGAAGAACTCCTGGAGCGCCAGGGCTTTCTCGAAAGGCCCATCGCTGCCCTGCGTGACCTCTTCCGCCTTCTCTTGGATGGCCGGGGGGAGGTTGCCGGGAACCTTCGCCTCGTCCCTCTCCGCGTCCAGATCCCCGAACCTGACCGCGCGCAAGTCCTCCTCCGATGGAGTGCGGACCTCGGAGGCGACCTCGTAGCTCGCGCCCTTGAGCGCTCGGTGCGTCAGGATCAGGCTCATCGACTCCGGTAGCACCCAGGTGTCGGACAGATCGAAGTTGGACGGCGTGATCTGGTACGGGCGGTACGCTGCCGGAAGCCAGTACGGGTCCTCTTCGCCGGTCATCGTGATCTTCTGGTGCACACGATTCGAGTCGACCGTTTGCGGCGGTGGGAGAGAGTCGGCGGAGCGCTGGACGTCGTGGCCGTGTCGGATCGTCCAATTGCCGTCGTCTCCCAGGTTGTCGAGCGCGACGAGCCGCCAGTAGTACAAGTCCGGGGTCTCCGTCGTGACGACGAACATCTCCTTTTTCTTGTCAACGGTGAGCTTCGAACGAATTGACAGCAGTGGTGACGGCGCGGAGAGCACGCTCGATCCCCTGCCCTGACCGAGCTTGCGATAGTTGATCCACGCCCCGCTGCGCGCACCCGGGAATGCCGGTCCGAGCGCGATCGCGAACGCGATCACCATCGCGCCGCCCGCAATGCCACCTGTTGCAGCCTGCGATCGGCGACTGCGTCCGGCTTGGAACCACGTGCGGCGCGCGGTGACCTCGCCGTGTTGGAGCGCCACGAGGTATGCCACGGAGACGAGCGCGTAGCACGCCGTGGTCGGCGCCCAACGACCCGAACCGAGCGCCGCGATCGCGACGTACAACGCGATGCTCGGGCCGAGCGCGCCGATGGGCGCGTCGAGCCGGCGCGCGATGACCTCGGTCGCGAGCGCCGCCACGAACACTGCAACGAACGAGAGCAACAGCGCGGCGCCGACGGGATCGACCGGAACGGTCGCCGAACGCAACGTGTCCGGCGCCCGCGCGAGATCGTGCCCGAAGTGCGACAGCGCGCCCGCGGTCGGGATCCCGGCAAGCGTCTCCGACGGATCGTCGACGATCACCGCCAGCCACGCGCCGACCACGACCGAGACGGCGCCGGCCGTCACCGGATGCCAGCGACGGTGCTGCGCGAACGCGAAGACCAGCGCCGGCACCACCGCGGCGAGCACCATCGCGCCAAGCCACGACCCGCTCGCGAGGACGCGGGCGAGGCCGAGCGCGGCGGCGAGGGTCAGGCCGGCGCGGCTGACGGCGACGAAAGGGGATTGCTGCTGCGCTGCCATCGCAGCACTGCCTCATTCCACGATTGGAGGAAGGGACGGTCGGGGTCGTCGCGGACGACCAGGAGGCGGAAGCGCCGCGAGCGCGGCACGACTGCCGAACGCGCAGTGTTCGTGATGACGGTGACCACTGTGCCGCCATCTCGTACCAGCACGCCGAGGGCGCCGGCGTCGTATGCCTGCAAGCTTCCGGTTACCGCGATCAGCGCGCTGGTACGACGTCGGGTGGTGACGACGACCATGCGTTCGGGGCCGTGCGGTTGCACGATCGCGAGCTCGTCCATGACGGTCGCGAGATGACGGCGTCCCGGAGTGCCGACGAGTTTGCCGGTGCTCCAGACGACGTCGAAGGGCCTGCCCATGTGGTGCAGCGCCGTCGCGATCGACGCACACGCCTCGACCGCGCGCTCGAACGTGGCGCGATCGTGCGCGCCGGGCCGCACGTCGAGCATCAACAGCACGGGCGCGCGGCGCCGGGTCTCGTTCTGGCGCATCATCAGATGCCCGCGCCGTGCGGTCGACCGCCAGTGCACGTGGCGCAGGTCGTCACCGGGCGCGTACTCGCGCAGGGTCATGAACTCGCCGGTCGGTTCGACGCGGCTGCGGACGTGGGGATGATCACGATCGAGGTCAAGACCTCCAATCTCGGGTGGTGCGACGATGTCGTGCACGCGCGGGTAGACGATCACTTCCTCGGCGGCGAGCACGCGTCGGGTGGTGCTGGCGAGCCCGAACGGATCGCTCAGCGTGGCCCGCAGCGGTCCGACCTCGTAGCGACCCCGCCGGTCGGTGGGGAAGCGGTATGCGGCGCGGGCGTCCTCGCCGGGTCCGAGCGGCGCGAGGAGGAAGCGCGCCGCCCGCCGGCCGCGATCGAAGGCGTCGGCGACCGCGAGGGTCGTGGTGCGGCGCGCACCGGCGCGCACGAGGATGTCGACCCGTCCGTCGACGCCGACCTGCAAGCGCTCCCTGAGGTCGCGTTCGGCCGTCAACGTGGGCGGATGCACACGGACCCAGACATACGCGACGGCGACGAGCACTGCGGTCGCGATCCCGAGCACCGCGAGCTGGACGAGGCCGAGCAGCCGCGATCCGACGTACAAGCCGGCCGCGGCTCCGATCAACGACCACCCCCGGCGCGTGAGCATGGGCGGTGCGGCTAGCCGGCGCGCGTGGCCGGGACGGGGACCGTGTCGAGAATCGACGCCAGCACGTCGGAGGGGTCGACCGCGCGCATCATCGCCTCGGGCGAGAGGATGAGACGGTGTTCGAGCACCGACGCCGCGAGCACTTTGAGGTCGTCGGGAACGACGTACGCGCGGCCGACGCTCGCCGCGAGCGCACGCGAGGCGCGTTGCAACGCGAGTGCGCCGCGCGGGCTGACCCCGAGCATCAGATCCCGGTGGTGGCGGGTCGCCTCGACGATGTCGACGATGTAGCCCTGCAGCTCGGGGGAGACGTGAATGCGACCGAGATCGCGGGTCCAGCCCGCGATCGTGTCGGCGTCGGTGACGGGATCCAGCTCCTCGGCCGTGATCGCGTCGACGCCCTGCGAGTCGAGGATCGCGATCTCGGCGTCACGGTCCGGGTAACCGATGCGCAGGCGCAACAAGAAGCGGTCGAGCTGCGCTTCGGGTAACGGGTAGGTGCCTTCGAGCTCGACCGGGTTCTGCGTCGCGATGACCAGGAACGGTCGCGGCAACATGTACGTCTGCGAGTCGACGGTGACCTGCCGCTCTTCCATCGACTCCAGCAGCGCCGACTGGGTCTTGGGCGAGGCGCGGTTGATCTCGTCGGCGAGCACGACGTTCGCGAACACACCGCCCGGCCGGAACTCGAAGTCGCCGCGCGTGCGGTCCCATACCGACACGCCGGTCACGTCCGAGGGCAAGAGGTCGGGGGTGAACTGCACGCGGCGCCAGGAGCCGCCGATGGAACGCGCGATCGCCTTGGCCAGTGACGTCTTGCCGACGCCGGGGACGTCCTCGATCAGCAGGTGACCTTCGGAGAACAGGCACACCAATGACAGGTGGATCGCGCGGCGCTTGCCGCGCAGGACTCGCTCGAGCTGGGTCGCGAGCGTGTCGAAGAGGTCCTTGAACGACTGCTCCGGGCGAGGCGCGGCTTGCACGAGATCGACCTCCGGAGGGCGCGGCCCATGCACGTCGAACCGCCGCCCGCCCCCGAGACGACGGCTCTTCGGGCGCCACGCTACCGTGCTGCGCCGTGGGCGCTCGGCGCGGCGACGGAGCCATGACGCACGGTGCCACCTTTTGGTTCCACGTCGCCGGTGATCTTGCGCGACGCCCGAGCCTGTGGTGGACCGCCGGCCGCCAGCTCCGGCGTACGGTCGCACCGCGATGGTGGGCGCGGCGGCCCTTCCTCCCGGTGCCGGACGCGACCTACGTGCGCTACCGGATGGAGACCGCGTACGGCACCCACGGCGTCCCGAACGCGGCCGATGTCATCGCCTATCTCGAGTGGTGTCGCGGAGGTGAACACGCGGTGCCGCGCCGTTCCGCCCGGCGCTGACGGACGGCGCCGGTACACTGCCCGCACCGGAGGTGATCACGCGTGGCCCGGGCGCTCCTGCTCAATGCCAGCTTTGAGCCGTTGTGTGTTGTGCCGGCCCGGCGCGCCGTGGTGCTCGTCCTCAAGGAGAAGGCCGAGATCGTCCACCGCAACGGTGCCGAGTTCCGGTCCGAGCGACGCACGGTGCCGGTCCCGGCCGTCATCCGCCTCGTGCACTTCGTGCGCGTCCCGTTCCGCGCCACCGCACCGCTTTCCCGGCGCGCCGTGTTCGCACGTGACGGGCACCGTTGCCAGTACTGCGCCGGATCGGCCGAGAACCTCGACCACGTGTTGCCGCGGTCGCGCGGCGGCCCGCACACATGGGAGAACGTGGTCGCGTCCTGCCGCGCCTGCAACGCCCGCAAGGAGGACCGCCTGCCGGGGGAGTGCGGGATGACGCTGCGCCGCACGCCGGTCGCGCCGCACGCGACGAGGTCGCTGATCGTCTCCGCCGGCCCGATCGACCCGACCTGGCACGAGTATCTCGGCAACGAGGAAGCTGTCTCGGCCTGACGCGCGCCGCCGCTACTCCTCGGCGGCGCGCTCTTCGTCGGCGCTCGGCGCGATCCGCGCGAGCAGCACCGCGAGCTCGTCGCGTGCCCGCTGCCGCTCGCGCCGCGCCGCGTCCCGGATCTCCGCGGCATGACGCTCGGCCTCGATGCGAAGGTCGGCCGCGTGCTGCTCCGCGTCGGCCCGCATGTCGGCGGCATACTGCTCCGCCGCCCGCCGCAGCTCGTCGGCGTACTGCTCGGCGGCGGCGCGCTGCTCGGCGGCGTACTGCTCGGCTTCGTCCCGCAGCCTGGCGGCCTGCCGCTCGGCCTTTTCGAGGATCACGGCTCCGTCGAGCCCGGCGAGCTCGGCGTCGCGTGACTTCTCGATCCGGTCTGCGGTGCGGGCGAGGCGCTTGCGCTGCTTGGTGAGCCGGGTTTCGAGATCGGAGACCCGGTCGATGAGATTGCCGATCAGGTCGACGCGCTGCACATCGGCCAGCGCGGAGTCCTGCGCCCGGGTACGGAGCTCCCGGGCGTCCTCCTGGGCGAGCTGGCGAATGCCTTCGGCGGTGGTCAGCGCGTCGCGCCGGATGGACTCCGCTTCCTGCAACGCTTGGCGGCGCACCCCTTCGGCTTCCGCCTGGGCCGTCGTCAGCAGCTCCTCGGACTCGCGCCGGGCGTCCTTCGACGGGATCGCGGCGAGCGCCCGATCGAGCTCGGTCTCGAGCTCCTCGGCGTGCGCGCCGAGCGCGTCGAGTGTGCCCTGGGTGTCCTCGAGCCGCTCGGCGAGGTCCTCGGCGTTCGCACGGGCCTCGGCGGCGGCGGTGCGCAGCTCGTCCCGGTCTTCTTCGCTGGCGGCGAGCACGCCTTCGAGACGGGTGATCTCGACGCGGGCCTCGCTCAGGTCGTCGACCGCCCGATCGCGCGCCGCGACCGACTCGACGAGCAGAGCCTCGATGCGCACGATCTCCGCCCGTGCCGCCTCGAGCTGCGCACGTGCCTCTTCGTGGCCGGCGATCTCGGGAGCGAGCGCCGCTTCGAGACCGGCGACTTCGGACCGCGCGTCTTCGAGCTGCGCGAGCGCTTGGTCGCGGTCACGCGTGCGCTCGCCGACCACATCTTCGAGACGCGCCACGTCGGCTCGCGTCGTGTCGAGCGCAGCTTGCACCGCGTCACGTTCCGCCCCCTGGCGCTCGAGCGTTGCCTCGAGCTGCGCGAGACGATCACGGGCGGCACTGAGGTCGGTGATGGCCTCGTCGCGCTCGGATGTACGGCGACCGACCACCGCCCGCGCCTCGTCGCGTTCCGCGGTGCGATCGGCGAGCGCGGCGCGGGCGTCGTCGCGTGCCCGTGCCGCCTCGTCGCGCTCCCGTTCGCGCGCGCCGGTGATCTCGCTGAAGCCGGCTGCCGCTTGCGCGAGCTGCTCCTGCACCGCCGCTTCTTGGCGACGGGCGTCGTCGAGCTCGGCCCGTACGTGGTCGCGGTCGCGTCCGATCTCGCCGAGCTGGCCCTCGAGCTCGCTCACGCGGGCGCGCAGGGTGTCGAGCTCGCGGGTCACGCTCTCGCGATCGGCGTCCAGCGCCTGGAGCTCGGCCGCGCGCCGGCGGGCTTCGTCGAGCTGCTCGGCGAGCGCGTCGTGCGCCGCCCCCCGCTCGACAACCGTGCGTTCCAGCGACTCGACGCGCGTCCCGGCCGCGGCCAGCGCCTGGTCGCGTTCGGCGATGCCGTGCTCGAGCTCGCGGAGCCTCGATTCGAGCTCCGCGACCCGTGTGGCCAGGTCGGATGCCCGGCGTTCGCCCCGCTCGACGTCACCGGCACGCTGGGCGAGCGACTGCTCGAGGTCGGCGATCTGTCCGCTCAGCCGCGCCTGCGCCTCGTCGTGCCCGGCGATTCGCTCCCGTACCTCGGCCAGCTCGTGTTCGGCTCGGGTGCGGGCGGCGTCGGCATCCCCGAGTCGCGCCTCGATGCCGGCCGCGTGCTCGTGCAACCGCTCCAGCTCGGCGCGCGCGTCGTTGCGCTCGGCGCCATGCAGCTCGACACTCGCACGGAGCGCCTCGATCTCGTCGCGGGCATGACCGAGCGCGACCTCGAGCTCTCCTCGACGGGCGAGGGCGTCGTCGCGCTCCGCGGCGCGCTGGTCCACCTCGGTCGCCGAACTCCGCGCGGCTGCCTCGGCGCGCGCCAAATCGGCCCGAGCCTCGTCCAGCTGCTCGCGCGCACGCGCTGCTTCGCGCTCGGCCGTCTCGCGAGCTGCGGTGATCGTGGTCAGCTCCGCGCGCACTTGCTCGAGCTCGGCGTGCCAGCGTTCGGCGCGCGCGTCCGCCCGCTCTCCGGTGAGCTCGTGATCCGCGTCGGTCGTGTCATCTGGCGCGGGCGCTTGGTTTTCGGGCTCGTCGACCACGTCGACCGGCGGTTTCTCCTCGAACTGGGGAGCGTCCCCTACCGCGCCCACGCGTTCGGGAAACGGCGGCGCTTTTTCAACCGATGATGGCGGCGGCGCGACATCGTGCGCCAATGGCGCGACACGATGTGCCGCAGGTGTGAGGTCGTCACCTTCGACACGCGACAAGAATTTCTTGGCGCTGATGAGCGGGTCGTCGCCGGGCTCGACACCGAGCTCGCCGAGCAACACGCGGATGCGGTCAACAGTCTGGCGCGGGCCGGTCGTCGCGGGCGGCGCGTTCCGTGGAACCGCGCGGTGTGCGGCCGCGAATGCGTCGAAGGTCTGGTAACCGAGCTTGTGCAGCGCGGCGGCTTCCGCGACGAGCGCTTCGTTGTGCTCACGACGCGCGCCGGGCGTCGCGAGGAACCGGTTCGCTTTCCGTTCACCTTCGACGACGCGCCGGTGCAACTCCCAGATCTCGAGCACCGCGGTGTCGGGCGCCGGTGTCGCGATCCCGGCGCGGCTCGCAACGTCGCGGAGCGCGTCGAGCGCACCGGGCGTCGATGACGCGGCTTGCCCGCTGACGTCGGGAGGCCGGGCCGAGGCATCGTCCACGCCCTCATTCTCGGTCACGAGGGGGGTCGCCTGAGAACGGCTCCATCCGAACCAGATCGACATGGCGAGCCTCCGGGTGGACGGCGGTGGACGGAAACGCGGCCCTCACGGGCGCGAAGTGCATCGGCGAATGTTGACGTCGTGGAGGATTGTGTCATAAGGTGGTGCGCAGTGGTGGAAAGGGGAGGGCCCCGAGCGACATCGGGGTCGGCCCCACAAGACGTAGGTGGCGCAGATGTTCCTGGGGGAGTACCAGCACTCCCTCGACGCGAAGGGTCGGGTCATTCTTCCGGCCCGATTTCGTGACCAGCTCGAGGGAGGTGCGGTGATGGCGAGGGGGCTCGACGGCTGCCTGGACGTATATCCGCCGGCCGAGTTCCAGCGTCGCGCCTCCGAGGTGAGCGAGGCGCGCAAGCGCGGTCCCCGCGAACGGCAGGCCGCCCGGTCGTTCTTCTCGGGCGCCGGTCCCGCCGTGCCCGACGGCCAAGGCCGGGTCGCGATCCCGCCGCACCTGCGCGAGTACGCAGCCCTCGACCGTGAGGTCGTCGTGACGGGCGCGTTCGACCACATCGAGATCTGGGACGCGCAGCGTTTCCGCGCACGGGACGCTGAAGGCATCGCGTCGATGGCCGCCGGCGAAGGGATCGACGGCATCTGATCCTGGTTGATCGTGGCATTTCGCAAGGACATGACGTTCAGACATTGACATAGAGACGAAGCCGCATGCTCCGGACTCGTCTTCAGCCCCCCGGCCGGCGCGGTTGTTGGCCCCTACTCCGCCCGCTTTCAGCCGTAGCCGTCCTGGGGAGACATCCCGGGCGGTGCCTGTCGACCGGGGGGCTGAAGACGGGATCGGTGGCGACACGGTTCCGGCGAATTCGGCGAGGAGTCAATGTGGAAGCGGAGTTCTCGCATCTCCCGGTGAT
>JBBRXX010000010.1:0-140984 GCA_038238245.1 Acidimicrobiia bacterium | reverse complement strand
GCTGGGGGACGGTCATCGCCGGATCTCTCCTTCGAGCTCGGTGAGCGGTGCGTCGCGGTGGGCCCGGACGATCGTCGACTGACTGGCCGTGCCGAGCAGTGTGCCGTCTTCGGCCCAGAGATGCACGAGCCCGTGGCCGAACCCGTCGGCGACCGCGTGCACCCGCACGTCGGCCAGCACCCATTCCGTGGGAACGCGATGCGCGACGCGCAAGGTGTTGTCGAGGCTGTTGCCGCCCGCACGGCGGCCGAGCGCCTGGCCGATCCCGAACGGGACGAAGTCGCCGATGATCGCGAGCGCGGCGGCCGACATCTCGAGCAGCTCGGGTGTACGCACCCACAGCGACGCATTCCCCGAGCCCTCGGGGCCGGGGAACTCCCAGAACGGCCTCGCGTCCGCGAGGCGCGCGTCGAGCCGGTCGCTGATCGTGCCCTCGTGGTGATTCATGCGCGGCCTCGGGGGGCAGGTCTCGGGCGACGGGACCTCGGGCCGGGCGGCCCACTGACCTTCGAAGGGCAGCGGCCGCTGCCCGAGCGCGCCCAGCACCGTCAGGATCTCGGTGTCGCCGACGTGCGCGATGACGCGCGCCTGGCTCATCTGATGGCCGCGCACGACCTCGTACACGTCGAGCTCGACGACCGACGGCGGCCGCGCGTACGAGAGGAACTGGGCGGTCGCCCAGATGCACGGCCGTCCCGTGACGTGCTCCATCACCTCGATGCACGCGCCGAGGCCGACGCCACCGAACAGCGCGCCGGTCCCCGAGGTGAGCCCGCGCACGACTTCCATCGTCCATCTCGTGCGGTCGGCGGTGGGCTCGAGACCGAAGAACGTCCGGGCATCCATCGGCCGGGCAGGCTACTGACCCATCTGATTGGACCCTCAGCCCGCCGCAGGCGGGCCCCGCGTCCAAACAGATTGGACGCTCAGCCCGCGAGAGGCGGGCCACGCGTCCAAACAGATTGGAAGCTCAGCCCGCGAGAGGCGGGCCACGCGTCCAAACAGATTGGACAGTTACTGACGGACGGCGTTGCGCTCCACCAAGCCGGCGTGACCCGTGAGCTTCATGCCCGTGAGCGTGCGTTCGGAATGACGCATCCGCCACGCGAGCATGCGCTGCGCGTACTCCAGGACCTTCGGTGCGTACGCGGGGTCGCCCGCCCGGTTGACGAGCTGGGCGGGATCGGCGTCGATGTCGAAGTAGATCGCAGGGAAGGCGTGGTGGCCCGCGAACTGCACGTACTTGCCGTGCTCGTCGCGCAGAACCGCGAGCGAGCACTCCTCGAGCGACACGCCGAACGCCTCTTCGAGGTACGTGCTCGCGGGATCGCGCAGATCGAGCTCGAAGTGCACTTCGTTGCGCCACCCGTCGACGGTCTCGCCGCGCAGCCAGGGCTCGAGTGTGCGGCCGTCGCATTGCACGGGCGCGTCGGTGCCCAGCAGCGAACAGATCGTCGGGAGCACGTCGACATGCTCGGTCATGACGTCGACGACGCGTCCCGCCGCCGGCGCCCCGGGCCCGCGGACGATCAGCGGCACGTGGAACGCGGTGTCGAACCAGCCGATCTTCTGCAGGAGCCAGTGGTCGCCGAGCAACTCCCCGTGATCGGAGGTGAAGATCACGAGCGTGTTCTCCGCCTGCCCGCTCTCGTCGAGCCACGCGAACAGCCGCCCGAGTTGGTCGTCGACCTCGGTGATCATGCCGTAATAGGTGGCCTGGAACTCGCGTTGCTCCTGCGCACCCGCGGGCGACGAGATCAGAGGGTGCACGAGCATCACGCCGAGGAGCGGATGCTGCGCACCCTCTTCCTGCATCGTCGGCGCGCGCACGGGCGCGGGGACCGATGCGGGGTCGTACATGGCGTCGTAGGGCGCCGGCGCGAGGTACGGCGGGTGCGGCCGGAGGTACGAGAGGTGCGCGAACCACGGCCGGCCGGCCACCGTCGCGTCGTCGGCGAACTCGAGCACGCGATCCGTCAGGTACGCCGTCTGGGAGTGTGCCGCGTCGTAGTTCGTGCGCCACTTCGTGCCGGGCGCCGGCTCGTTGACGAACGACCGCCACTGGTCGGGCACGTCGACGCCGGCTTTGCGCAACCACGCGAGCCAGTCGTCGGGCGCGCCCTCGGCGAGGTGGCACACCGGGTCGAAGCCGGGGAGGACGCCCTCATAGGAGAACAGGCGCGGGTCGTCGTCTGCGACCGACCGGGGGTCGACGCCGGTGTCGGTGTAGCCGAACAGCGCGGGCTCGTACCCGAGGCGGCGCGCGACCAACGCGACATTGTCGTGACGGGCGTCGAGCGGCGTGCCGTTGGTTGCCGCCCGGTGGTTCATCATGTACATGCCGGTGTAGATCGACGCCCGGCTCGGGGCGCAGGGCACCGCATTCGCGAAGTGGCGGCGGAACGACACCCCGCCGGCCGCGAGCCGGTCGAGGTTCGGCGTCCGGACCACCGGGTGCGCGGCCCCGCTCAGACAGTCACTCCGGAACTGGTCCGCAGTGATGAACAGGACGTTCGGCAATCCGGACATGGCTCCTCGCTCACCGCTCCCGGCTCCGTGGCGTGCGCAACGGGTGCCCGCAAAACCTCACCCGGGGAATCGGGAATGGCCTCCGGCAGTTATACCGGCACTATGCCAGAGACTCAGACGCAACTTCTGCCCCTGTTGCCGCTCACACAGGGGGTCGTGCTCCCGCAGATGGTCGTGACCATCGCGCTCGAGACCGACGAAGCGAAGCGGGCGGGTGCCGCGGCCGAGCAGGCCGGCAACCGCATTGTGCTCGTTCCCCGGATCGACGGACGCTTCGCGCGCGTCGGCACCGTGGCAACCATCGAGAGCTCCGGAGAGCTCCCGAACGGCACGCTCGCGCTCGTCATCCGTGGCACGGGCCGCGCCCGCATCGGCACCGGCGAGACCGGTGCGCACGGCGCGCTGCACGTCCAGACCGAGGAAATCCAGGACCAGGCGCCCACGCCCCGGGCCAAGGAGCTCGCGCGCGAGTACCGGGCCGTCGTCGAGACCATTCTCGAGCACCGCGGCGCGCGCCGGATCGCCGACGTGTTGGCAGGGGTCGACGACCCCGGTCAGCTGGCGGACACCGCCGCGTACTCGCCCGATCTCACGATCGAGCAGCGGGTGGAGCTCCTCGAGACGATCGACGTCGAGCTGCGCCTGCAGCTCGCGCTGTCCTGGGCGCGGGAGGTGTTGGCCGACCTCGAGCTGAAGGAGAAGATCCGCACCGAGGTCAGCGACGACCTCGACAAGCAGCAGCGCGAGCTGCTCCTGCGCCGCCAGATGGACGCCATCCGCAAGGAGCTCGGCGACTCCGAGGAGGACGCCGTGGCGGAGTACCGCACGCGGGCTGCCGAAAAGCAGCTTCCCGACTCGGTGCGCGTCGCCGTCGACAAGGAGCTCGACCGCTTCGAGCGCATGGGTCCGCAGAACCCGGAGCAGGCGTGGGTGCGCAACTGGCTCGACGCCGTGCTCGACCTCCCATGGGGCGAGTACGCGGACGAGCACACCGACCTGCGCGAGGCGCGCGGCGTGCTCGACGCGGACCACGAAGGCCTCGCCGATGTGAAGGACCGCATCCTCGAGTTCCTCGCGGTGCGCGTGCTTCGCAAGGAACGCGGACTCGGCACGGTCAGCGGCCGTGGCAGCGGCGCGATCCTCGGTCTGGTGGGTCCTCCCGGTGTCGGCAAGACGTCACTGGGTGAGTCGGTCGCGCGCGCGCTCGGCCGTCCGTTCGTGCGCGTCGCCGTCGGCGGTGTGCGCGACGAGGCGGAGATCCGTGGTCACCGGCGTACCTACGTCGGGGCGCGGCCGGGCCGCATCGTGCGGGCACTGACCGAGGCCAACGCGATGAATCCCGTCGTGTTGATCGACGAGATCGACAAGCTGCAGACCGGTGGCTGGTCCGGCGACCCCGCGAGCGCGTTGCTCGAGGTGCTCGACCCGGCGCAGAACCACACGTTCCGCGACCACTACCTGGAGCTCGATCTCGACCTGTCGGACGTGTTGTTCCTGACGACCGCGAACATGCTGGAGACGATTCCCGCCCCGTTGCTGGACCGTATGGAGCTGGTGCAGCTCGACGGCTACACCGAGGACGAGAAGGTCTCGATCGCCAAGCACCACTTGTTCCCGCGCCAACGCGAGAAGTCGGGTCTGCGCGAGGACGAGCTCGAGGTCACCGAGGCCGCGTTCCACGCGCTCGTCACCGGATGGACGCGTGAAGCAGGTGTGCGCGGCCTCGAGCGGCAGCTCGGCAAGGTCACGCGCAAGGCGGTGCGAAGGATTGCCGCCGGAGACGTGTCGTCGGTCGTGGTCGACGAGCCCGATCTCAAGGAGTACGTGGGTCGTCCGCGCTTCCGTCCCGAGGACGCGACGCGCGCGCCGATCCCCGGTCTGGCGACCGGACTCGCGGTCACAGGAGCCGGAGGCGACGTGCTCACGATCGAGGTCACCGCGATGGAGGGCGAACCCGCGATGCAAGTGACGGGTCAGCTCGGTGCCGTGATGTCGGAGTCGGCGCAGATCGCGCTGTCATTCGTGCGTGCGAACGCGAACGAGCTCGGCGTGTTGCCGGGCGCGTTCGAGCACCGTCGGTTCCACCTGCACGTGCCGTCGGGCGCGATTCCCAAGGACGGGCCGTCGGCCGGCATCACGATGACGACCGCGCTCGCCTCGTTGGTGACCGGACGTCCCGTGAAGCCGGGCGTCGGCATGACCGGCGAAGTCACGTTGCAAGGACGGGTCCTGCCGATCGGCGGCCTCAAGCAGAAGCTGCTTGCCGCACACCGCGCCGGGCTCACCGACGTCGTGATCCCGATCGACAACGAGCCCGATCTCGACGACGTGCCCGAGCAGGTGCGCGAGGTCCTGCACGTGCATCCCGTGCGCGACGTGCGCGAGGTGCTCGCTATCGCCCTGACGTAAGTCCCGCGGGCGGGAGCCACCTAGGCTCCCGCCCCATGCGGACGCTCACCGTTCCGGAGCTGCCGGACGCGCGCGTCGAGGTCTGGTACCGGCGCGTGTGGCGCACCTACGTCACCGACGTCCGGGCGACCGCGAACGCGCGGGCGGTGGTGTCGCGAGAGACCGATCGCAAGATGGTGCTCGTCTTCGTCGTCGCGGCCATCGCCCTGACGGGCAACAACTTTCTCTCCGACGGCTCGCATCCCCAGTGGCTCGAATCGACGCTGCGGGCGGTCGGACTGCACGGCGTCGCGCAGCGCGTGCACGACGCGATGCTCGTCTCCACGCACCGGGAGTTCAATCAACTCGCGTTCTGGGCGATCGTGGTGATGGCGAGCTACATCATTCCGGCCGCGCTGTGCATCCGCTTCCTGTTGCACGAGCGGATACGTGACTCCGGCCTGCGAATCAAGGGCATCGGTCGGCACCTGCGCACGTACGCAGTGTTGTACGCGCTCGCCGCGCCGTTGATCCTCGCGTTCTCTTTCACGGCCGCGTTCCAGGACAAGTACCCCTTCTACCATCCGCCTGCCGGCGGCTCGCTCTGGCCGTACCTCTACGCGTGGTGGGCGCTGTACTGGCTCCAGTTCTGCGCGTTGGAGTTCTTCTTCCGCGGCTTCCTGGTGCACGGGCTCGCGCCGCGGCTCGGCTGGGCCGCGATCTTCGCGATGGTCCTGCCCTACAACATGCTGCACTACGGCAAGCCGATGCCCGAGGCGCTCGCGGCGATCGTCGGCGGCATCGTGATCGGCACCCTCAGCTTGAAGACCCGTTCGATCTGGCTGGGTGCCGCGTTGCACATCTCCATCGCGATCACGATGGACCTCTGCGCCCTCGGCCACGCCCGCTGGTGGTGACCTCGCGGTAGGCGTGTGTGAGGCTCGAAAATCGAGCCCTCACACACGCCCCCCACCGTTTACTCGACCTGGCCGAGGCGGTGGGCGGCGACCGCCAGCGTGGCGGTGCCGAGCACGAGCACGACGGCCGCGTCGAACCACGCCGGCACGATCCAGTCACCGAACGTCAGCGCCTGCGGGTGGGTGAGCAGGGCGCGGCGGCAGAGGTCGATCCCGTACGTCGCGGGATTCAGCCGGCACAACACTGCGAGCCACCCCGGCAGGTCCTGCAGCGGGAAGAGCGCGCCCGACAAGAAGATCATCGGTTGCAGCACGAGCGCGATCACCATCTGGAACGACTCCATCCGCTCCATACGGCCGGCGAGCAGGATGCCGAACGAGGTCAACGCGAACGCGAGCATGAGCAGCGCGGCCAACGCCGCGAGCACCCGAAGGAACGTGAGGTGCACACCCACGACCGGCGCGAACGCGAACAGCAAGATCGCCTGCACGACCGCGACGCTCCCGCCGCCGAGCGCTCTTCCGAGCACGAGCGACGTCCGCGACACCGGCGCGACCAGCATCTCGCGCATGAACCCGAACTCGCGGTCCCAGACGATGGCGATCGTGGAGAACAGCGACGACGTGATGACCGACATGCCGAGGACGCCCGGGAAGATGAACACCTGGTAGCTCACGCCTGCGGGCAGGGCCCGATCGCCGACGAGGCCCTTCAGGCCGGCGCCGAGCACGAGGAGGAACAGCAGCGGCTGGACCAGGCCCCTGACGAGCCGGATCGGTCTGCGCTTGAGGCGGATCAGCTCGCGCAGCCACACCATCTTGATCGTCCGTAGGTTGCGTGCGAGCGCACGCCGACGTTCGTCGCGCGTCGAGGTCCCCGCTGGGATGGTGACGGCCGGTGCGTGCGCCACCTCAGTGGCTCCGGACCGTACGCATCACCGAGCTCTCGCCCGACGGCGGCGGATCGTCGGCGTCGGGATCGCGCAACTGGTGGCCGGTGTGCTTGGTGAAGGCGTCGTCGAGGGTCGGGCGGCGCACGGCGACACTTCGTACGCCGACGTCGACGGCGGCGAAGACTTTCGGCACGAATTCCTCACCGTCGGGCACCGAGACCACGAGCTGGTCGTGGCGGCGCTCGACCTCGACGTGCAGCCGTTCGGCGAGCTGGACCGCGGCGCGACCGTCATCGGCGGTCGTGAGCGTCACCGTGTCGCCGCCGACTGATGCCTTTAGCGCGTCGGGCGTGTCGATCGCGACGATGCGGCCCTCGTCGATGATCGCGACGCGGTCGCAACGCTCGGCTTCGTCCGCGTCATGCGTGGCAAGGAACATCGTTGTGGGGTCGCGGACGCGCAACTCGTCGACGTCGTCCCAGATGTGCAATCGCGTCTGCGGGTCGAGCCCGATCGTGGGTTCGTCGAGGAACAGCACCTTCGGAGCGTGCAGGAGACCGCGCACGATCTCGAGCCGCCGCTTCATGCTCGCCGTGAGGTACCTCACCTGTTGCTTGCGCCGTTCGGCGAGGCCGACCATCTCGAGCAGCGGCGCAATGCGCGCGTCGACGACCTTGGCCGGCACGCCGTACATCACCGCGTGGAAACGGAGGTTCTCCTCCGCGGTCAAGTACTCGTCGAGGGTGATCTCCTGGAACACCAGGCCGATGCTCGATCGCACCTGGTCGCGTTGGGTCACGACGTCGGAGCCGCCGACGCGCGCGGCTCCGGCCGTGGGACGCAGCAGTGTGGCCAGGAGCGAGATCGTCGTGGTCTTGCCGGCGCCGGTTGGTCCCAGGAAGCCGAACAACTCACCGGTCTCGACCACGAACGACACGCCGTCGACGGCGGTGAAACCGCCGAAGCGGCGCACGAGACGTTCGACTTCGACCGCGGGTGGCTCTCGCATGACCCGACCAATGATGTCAGGTCAGTGTCACCGGGAGCCGCGCGAGGCCGCGCAACACGATTCGCCCGTTCCATTCCGGTGAGTCGGTTGCGAGCGCGATGTTCGGGAAGCGGCGCACCAATGTGCTGATCGCGACCTGTCCTTCGAGCCGGGCGAGGTGGGCACCCAGACACGAGTGCACGCCGCCGCCGAACGACATGTGATCGCGCGCATCGGCGCGTCGCAGGTCGAGCCGGTCGGCCGTCGGACCCCATTTCAACGGGTCCCGGTTTGCGGAGCCCAGGCATGTCAGGAACATCGATCCCGTGTCGATCCTCTTGTCGCCGACCTCGTAGGGCGCGAGCGCGATACGGCGCGACATCTGCACGGGCGAGTCGAAGCGTAGGAGCTCGTCGACGAACGTGGTGTCGACCGACGGGTCACCGACCAGCAGCTCGAGCTGGTCGCGGTTGCGCAGCAGCGCCAGTGTGCCGTTGCCGATCAGGTTGACGGTGGTTTCGTGCCCGGCGACGTAGAGCAGCATCACCTGCTCGACGAGCTCGTCCTTGCTCAGCCGGTCACCTTCGTCTTCGGCCGCGACGAGCGCGGTCAGGAGATCGTCGCTCGGGTGCTCGCGCTTCCACGCGATCGCTTCATTCGCGTACGCGATGATGTTGTCGATCGCGTCGAACGCCTCGAGTTGCTCTTCGCGCGTGATGATCGGGTCGAAGGTCTTGACGGCCGCGCCCGACCACGCACGCAGCTGGAGACGGTCACGACCTTCGGGGATACCGAGCATCTCGGAGATCACGATGAACGGCAGCGGGAACGCGAGCCCGGCGATGAGGTCGAACTCCGCACCCGTCGGTGCGGCATCGAGGTGTTCGTCCGTCACCTGCTGCACGCGGGGCCGGAGCCCTTCGATCATCCGCGGTGTGAACACTTTCGAGACCAGCCGGCGCAAGCGATGGTGCCCGGGCGGATCCATGTTCAGCATGGTGTGGGTGCCGCCCTCGCGCCGTTCGTCCAGCATCGCCTGGATGTCGGCGTCGAGCTCGAACGGCAGCGGCGTCGCGTTGCGCTCCTCGACGCTGAGGTGGGGGTCGCGGAGCACGCGGTGCACGTCCTGGTAGCGGAACAGCGCATATGACCCGATCGGGCTCAGGTGCACCGGGTCCTGCTCGCGCACGACCTTGTACTGCGCGTACGGGTCGTCGAAGAAGCCGGGCTCGAACGGATTGAGCATGGGCGGGAGGTAGCCGGTGTCCGGGGCGGGGTGCTCGCTGGTGGTCACGCGGGCAACCGTACGCCTGCGGCGCACGGGGCGCCGACGTGACATCGGTCACACGGTCACAATGTCCATGTCGCGCTCGCATCCACGGCGCAAACGAAGTCATGTCTGCCGCCCGTCGAACGGCCGCCCCCCAGGACCGGCCGTTCGTGCGTTCGCGGCGTGCATCGCATTTCGAGAGGGAAGGCATCGTCGGCTTCAGCCGTCTCGCACACCGCGTGAGGCACCTCCATGGTGTTGTGCAACGTCCTGTTGCCCTCACGCTTTGTGTATCGCCGCAATTGCTTAGAGAGTGTCGGCGCGACGCCGATCCACCGGCAGAGGCAGGCGTGCCAAATGCGACTGACGCGATTGCACTAGTCCGGTGCCCGGCGGGTTCGTCAAGTCCAACGGGCCAGTACTTGCAGGGCTCCTGCAACTAGTGCCAGACTGCGGCGATGACGGCGGTCGACGGTCGGGTGCAGCGCGGGACGCGCAATCGCGAGGCGATCGTGGACGCGTTGCTTGCGTGCTACGAGGCCGGGGATCTTCGTCCGAGTGTGCCCGAGGTCGCGGCCCGTGCCGGCGTCTCGGCCCGGTCCGTGCACAACCACTTCGTCGACGTCGAGGCCTTGCGGGCCGAGGTCTCGGAGCGGCAGTGGGAGCGCTACGCGCCGCTCGTCGGCGAAGTGTCGACGATCGACGAGCTCGTGGCCAACCGCGTCATGTTCTTCGAAGCGGTCACACCAGTGCGGCGAGCCGCGCTGCTGTCGGTGCACGACTCGCCCACGATCGCTCGCAACCTGGCCCGCCTCGATCGCCTGCTGCGGCGCCAGCTCGAGGCCGTCTTCGGCGACGTCGATGCCGACGTGCTCGACGCGCTCGAGCTCGCGACGAGCTGGGACGCGTGGAACCGGCTGCGGACCGCGCAGGGATGCAGCGTGGCGCGCGCCCGCCGGCTCGTCGAACGAACGATTCGCTCTTTGACTGAAGGGAATTCCGCATGAGTGCAATCCGGCCCAACAAGGAACAGTTTCTCGATCTCATGAACGCGCCCGACGAGGGTCCGGTCGTCATGCTGAACCTCTTGAAGTTCAAGCCGCGCGAAGGGGCATCGGAGTACAACAAGTACGGCGGCGCCGCGGTACAAATGGTCGAGGCACGCGGTGGCAAGGTGCTCTGGATGGGCAAGGTCGATCAGACGCTGATCGGTCCGGTCGACGAGGCGTGGGACGCGATGGCGCTCGTGCAGTACCCGAGCCGCAAGGCGTTCATCGAGATGACCTCGACGAAGGAGTACGACGCCGCGCACGAGCACCGCGAGTCCGGCCTCGAGCGCACATTGCTGCTCGCGTGCACGCAGCGCGGTGGGACGTTGTAATGGGTCGCAAGATTCTCTTCATCACCACCGACCAGCAGCGGCACGACTCGCTCGGCTGCAACGGCGGGACGATCGCGCGCACTCCTGTCGTGGACGGGATGGCCGCGGCCGGCGTCAACTACAAGCGCGCGTACAACCAGAACACCGTGTGTATGCCGGCGCGATCGACGATGCTCACCGGCCAGTACGTGCGGACGCACGGCGTCGTCGCCAACGGCGTGCCCCTGCCCGAGGACGCGCCCAGCGTCGCCGCGTACCTGCGCGACAAGGCCGGCTACGACACCGCGCTGCTCGGCAAGGCACACTTCGAGCCCGGCTTCGACATGAAGCTGGAATGGCCGGAGAACTACATGTCGGAGCGCGGTCTCACGGGGCCGTATCGCGGGTTCGAGCACGCCGAGCTGGCGGTGCACGTCCCGACCGTCGGCAAGCGCGCGTTGCAGCACTACGGCCGCTGGCTCGTCGACACGCACGGCGTGGAAGCGGCCAAGGGGTTCTCGCCGTTGCTCGCGGCCGAGCCCGGCGGAGACACCGGCGCGCCCGAGACGCGCGTCAATCCGATTCCCCGCGACTGGTACCACACCGACTGGGTGGCCGATCGCACGATCGCCTACCTCGATTCCCTCCCGAACGACGCCGACTGGTTCGTCTGGATGTCGTTCCCGGATCCGCATCACCCGTGGGACCCGCCCGCGTCGGAACGGCAGCGGTGCGATTGGCGCGACCTCGATCTCCCGCCCGGGCATCCCGGCTCCAACGAGAACATCGAGCGGGTGCTCGCGCAGAAGCCGGCGCACTGGCTCGCGCTGTGGGAGGGCTCGTTCATCAACGCCGAAGGTGGTCCCGGCTCGTACCGTCCCCAGAACGTGAGTCACGACTCGCTGCGCGAGATCAACGCGATGGTGCACATCATGAACGAGATGATCGACGAGGCGTGCGGCCGCGTGCTCCGCCGTATCGGCGAGCGCGGATGGGACGTCGATACCGACGTCTTCTTCACGACCGATCACGGCGAGTTGCAAGGCGACTACGGCCTGATCTTCAAGGGACCGTTCCACACCGATGCACTCATGCGGTTGCCGATGGTGTGGCGGCCGGCGCCTTCCGCGGGCGTCATGCCGGCCGAGGTCGGTGAACCCGTCGGACAACTCGATCTCGCGCCGACGTTCTGCGAGATCGCCGGTGTGGCGCAGCCCGAGTGGATGCAGGGCGCGCCGTTGCCCACCGCTCCGGACAATGGTCGAGAGCGCGTGCTGTGCGAATGGGATTCGCAGTTCCCCGGCTACGGCATGCACCTGCGAACGATCTATTGCGACGGCTGGCTGTGCACGGCGTACGAGCCGTCGACGATCGGGGAGCCGAACGGCCTCGAGGAGTTCTTCGCGGCGACGGGGATGTTCGGCGGGGGCATCGGACCGCGAAGCTCGGTTGCCTACGACGGCACCGAAGGCGAGCTGTACAACGTCGAGGACGACCCGTACCAATGGGAGAACCGCTGGGACGATCCTGCGTGCAAGGCCCTCAAGGAAGATCTCGTCACGGATCTCTACGACAGCTTGCCGAGTGAACGGACCGTGCTCAAGGTCGAACGCCCCGCGTAGAACAACGGCTCCGGGCTCAGCGGCGCCGGAGGTGCGCGGTCTGGGTGGCGATGGCGCACAGGCGGCCCTGTTCGTCCCACAGGCGCGCGGGACCGGTCGCGTAGCCGTCGCCGATGTGCCACGCCTCGATCTCCTGCAGCACCCACGGCGTCGCGGGCGTGCGCACGAAGCGGATGCCGATCTCCAAGGAGAGCGACATGAAATGGCCGTGCTCGTCGTGCGGCCCGAGCGCCCGGCCGACCGCGGGACCGAGGACGTCGCCGTGCACCGCGAGCGTCAGCCGGTCCGGTTCGCCTTCGAGCAGGCGCACCCACGAAAGGAACCGCCCCTTGCCCGGGTCGTCGAGCGGGCTCACCGGTCGCCACGCCGTCTGCTCGTGGAAGTTGATGCGGCCGAACGGGTTGGGGGCGTTCCAGATCCGGCGGCAGCGGCGTGTCTGCGGGCAGCGGAACCTCCGGGAACCGCACCTCCTGATGGGCGAGATCGGTGTCGTGCGCGGCACCGAACACGCCGTGCACCCGCAGGGCGGGACCTTCGATACCGTCCACGCGCAGATCGGCGGCCACCTGCGAGGCGCGGCGGCCGTCGCGAAGGATGTCGACGTCGATCGACACCGCGCCGGGCGGGACGGGCGCGAGAAAGATGGCGTTCGCCGTGACAAGCTCGAGGTCGGGCCGATCGAGCGCCTCGTGCATCGCGCGCAGCGCGGCGTACATCGAGACGCCGCCGAAGACGTAGACGACCTTCCATGCGTCCGGAAGATTGGCGCGGAACCGGTTCGCCCGGCTCGGGTCGGGTGTCAGCGTCGTATCCGCACGCAGGTCGTGAGGCATCGAAACAGCCTACGCTGCGGCGCGTGGAACATCGCATGCCTCGACTGAAGCCTCTCGCCCGCGACAAGTGGGACGACGAGACGCGCGCCATCCTCGGCGACGGCGACCCGACGCTCAACATCTTCGCGACGCTTGCACATCATCCCAAGCTGATGAAGCGCTGGCTCGTCTTCGGGAATCACGTGCTCGCCAAGAACACCTTGGGCGCTCGTGATCGCGAACTGTTGATCCTGCGCACCGGATGGAACTGTCGCGCGCCCTACGAATGGGGACAGCACGTCGTAGTCGCGCGGGGCGCCGGTGTGTCCGACGAAGAGATCACGCGGGTCACGGAAGGTCCCGACGCCGACGGCTGGGCGCCCCGCGACGCGTTGCTCGTGCGGGCCGCCGACGAATTGCACGGCGAGCAGACGCTCTCCGACGCGACCTACAACGCGCTCGCCAAGCACTACGACGAGCGCGAGCTGCTCGACATCGTGTTCACCGTCGGTCAGTACCACCTCGTGTCGATGGCGCTGAACACGTTCGGCGTGGAGCGGGACGA
The DNA here is from genome assembly GCA_038238245.1 of Acidimicrobiia bacterium. Classification (GTDB taxonomy): domain Bacteria; phylum Actinomycetota; class Acidimicrobiia; order IMCC26256; family PALSA-610; genus DASQHW01. The sequence continues at coordinate 127,640 of JBBRXX010000010.1, read as the reverse complement.
CGGCGTTACCGGCGTTCCTTTCCCCGCACCGTCGTAGCGCCCTCGACCTGCGCGCCGAGCTCGCGGACACGTTGCGCGAGCGCGCGGTCGGAGGTCACGACGGTGAGCGTTGCCGGATCGTGATCACGACCCACTTCTACGACGATTCGGTCGTCCGCGGCGTCTCTCCCGCCGCGTTGCGCGTACGCGACGAGCACGCCGTCGTGCACGCCCTCGGGGAGCCCGCGCACCGGACGGCCGTCGAGCACCACCGCGATCTGGTCGCCCGTCTCGGCCGCGCGGGCCTGGAGATCGGCGACCAAACGCCGCGCCGCGCCCTCAAGATCGCGCCACCAGCCGTCGGGACGGCTGCCGATGACGTTGTTGCCGTCGACGATGAGCCGTCGGCGAGCCGCCGGTGCCACCAGATGATGCTCGCCCGCGCGCGCCCTCGTGGACGAAACGTGGGTCAGCTCGTCGTCGATGTCGAGTGTCTCGGCATCCTCGATCGCGAAGCCCGGCCGCGGCACCACGAGCACGCGTGGCAGCGCGGCGACCGCGGCATCACGCGCCGAGATGTCGCCGTCGTACCACGCGGGATCGCGTACCTGCGCCCATTTGTCGGCACCCATCACGACGGTGTCGTAGCCGCGCGCGATGTCGGCGATGAGCTGGTCGTCGGTGACCGTGACGCCGAGCCACGGACGCGCGCGTGCCGCGCGTTCGATGGCGGCGACGCGCGCGTCAAGGGGGAGGTGACCGCCGTCCTCCTTGCCGAGCGCGGCGCGCGACAGCGCGAGGTCGAGGTGATCGAGGCCCGCTTCGTGCACCGCCTTCTCCGCGATCGCGAGGTGCGCGATCGTCAGCGGGTCGAACGAGCCCGGATAGACGCCACGCGCGCCACTGGGCGTCACGGCCGGAGAATCGGAGGGTGCAGCTGCGTGGCCGCGCCGCGCCGGTACAGCGCCGCGGGGCGGCCGTCGGTCGGTGCGGTCCGCCCGGTCGGCTCCACGAATCCCGCCGTCGACAGCACCTTGCGACGGAAGTTGCCCTCGTGCAGCGCCTGTCCCCACACCGCCTCGTAGACGCGTCGCAGCTCGCCGAGCGTGAAGGGCTCATCGAGAAACGCCGTCGCGAGCGTCGTGTACTCGAGCTTGGCGCGGGCCCGTTCGACACCGTCGGCGACGATGTGCGCGTGGTCGAATGCGAGGGGGACGCCGTCGTCGCCGCCGATCCCCTCGATCGCCAGGTCGTCGACCGCCCAGAAACGCGCGTCGGCCGCGTCCGAACCGGCGACTGCGGGCTCGTTGTGTGCGGTGAACCCGACGTACGCGACCGAGACCACGCGCATGCGCGGGTCGCGATCGGGGGTGCCGTACGAGCGAAGTTGTTCGACGTGGCCGAGGCCGTGGCCGCCGCCCGCGACCTGCACGCCGGTCTCTTCCGCGAGCTCCCGACGGGCGGCGCCGTCGAGGTCGTCGTCGGGCTCGACGAAACCGCCCGGCAACGCCCAGTGTCCGCGGTAGGGATGTCCGTCGCGCTGGACGAGCAGCACCGAGAGCCGGCCCGCGCGGACGGTCAGCAGCACCACGTCCACCGTGACCGCGACACGCGGGTACTTCTTGGGGTCGTAGGTCGCGAGGAACTGTGCCTCGCCCTGCCGCTCGCGCGTCACCGGACCTCGATCCCCGCGGCGCGCATTCGTTCCACTGCGTCGGCTGTGGTGTCGGGTGCCACCCCCGCGCAATAGCGCGTGTCGACCGTCGTCCGGAACCCCGCCTTGTGCGCGTCGAGCGCGGTCGCGACCACGCAATGGTCGGTCGCGATCCCGACGACGGTGACTTCGGTGACTCCGTGCGCTCGCAAATAGTGCTCGAGTGTCTGCCCTTCCTGTTGTGCAGGATCGCTCCGTCCCTCGAAGCCCGAGTATGCGGCCGCGTGCGCGCCCTTGTAGAAGACCGCGTGCACGTTGGCCGCATCCATCGCCGGGTGCCGATCGGCGCCGCGGGAGTGCGCGACACAGTGGCGGGGCCAGCTGTCGACGAAGTCGGGGATCTGGGAGAAGTGCGGGCCCGGGTCGATGTGGAAGTCCTTCGTCGCCACGACGACGTCGAACGCATCCGTGAGCTCGTTGATGCGTGCCGCGGTGGCTGCGCCCCCTTCGACGGCCAGGCTGCCGCCTTCGCAGAAGTCGTTCTGCACGTCGACGACCACCAACGCATGGGTCATCGCAGGCTCCCTTCGTGCAGCACCGCACGCAATGCGGGTTCGCCGGGTCGGAGATCGAGCGCGTGCGGCGGCAGCTCGGCACGCGCCATGAGGTGATGGTCGCGTGCGGCTTCGAGCGAACCCGGGCACCGTTCACCCAGCCGCACGACCGGGTGCTGCAACGGCCGCGCGCCCGGCGGCCCGACGTCACCGATCGTCAACAGCTCCGCGGTCGCGTGCCCGCCGCCGTCGAGCACCCGGAAGACCGTCTTGCGATGCCCGAGCGTCTCCTTGCCGCGGCTGGTCTTGGAGACCGGGCGCAGGGGCGCTCCGGCGTCGGGAGTGTCCGCGATCGCGACGAGCTTGTAGACGAAGCCGGCAGTCGGATGACCCGAGCCGGTCACCAGCCGCGTGCCGACCCCGTAGGAATCGATCGGCGCCCGACCGGCCCGATCGCCCTCGAGTGCGTCGATCATGTACTCGTCGAGATCGCCGGACACCACGATGCGCGTACGTGACGCGCCCAGCTCGTCGAGCAACGCACGCGCCCGCCGCGCTTCGGCCGGGAGGTTGCCGGAGTCGACGCGGATCGCACCGGGGCCGTCGAAGCCGAGCGTCCGCGCGGCGGCAACCGCGTTGCGTATGCCCATCTCGATGTCGTACGTGTCGACGAGCAGCGTCGTATCGCCGCCGAGCGCGCGCAGCTGCGCGATGAACGCCATCTCCTCTTCGACGTGCGCGAGCACGAACGCGTGCGCCGCTGTTCCCGCCGTGCGTATGCCGTAGCGTCGCCCGGCTTCGAGGTTCGACGTGGCGTGGAAGCCGCCGATGTACGCGGCACGCGCCGCGTCGACGGCGGCGTCTTCGTGCGTACGGCGTCCTCCCATGTCGATGAGCTGCGCGCTCCGGGCTGCGACCGACATGCGCGCCGCCGCCGACGCCACCGCGCTGTCGTGATTCAGGATCGACAGCACGATCGTCTCGAGGAGCACCGCCTCGCCGAACGTGCCCTCGACGCGCGCGACCGGCGAACCCGGGAAGTACGTCTCGCCTTCCGAGTAGCCGGTGACGTCGCCCGCGAAGCGGTAGTTCGCGAGCCACGCGCGCGTCTCGTCGCCGACCACCTCCGCCGCCGCGAGATGCGCGAGCGCGTCGTCGTCGAACCGGAAGCGCGCGATCGCGTCGGGCAGGCGCCCGGTTCCGGCGACGACCCCGTACCGCCGGCCCTCGGGCAGCTCGCGTGCGAAGACCTCGAACACCGAACGATGGAAGGCGACTCCCGACTGGCGCGCCGCGTCGAGCATCGTCAGCTCGTACTGGTCGGTGCGCAGTGCCGTGCTCTCCACGCCGTTCCTTCTACTCGCACTGAGGATAAGGCCCTCAATACGGGAGACGACAGCGCAGGATGGAGCGTTACCGGGCCGCAGTGACCCGAGCGGGCTCGACCGTCACCGTGTCGAGGCCTTCCAGCACGGCGTGCAGCTTCACCGTGACGCCGGCCGGGCCGAGCGCGACGATCGTCCCGCGCACCGGCGCGGTATGTCCGACGGAGACGCCGTACCGGTGAAAGCCGGCCATGTCGACGTTGACGGGCATGCCCACTGCCGCTCGCACATGCCCGCGTCCGAGCATTCTGGGTCTTCTCACCAGCAAATGCGGCGCATCTTTCGCGCGAATTGCGAAGCGATACCTGATGGGCCGCAGTCTCACACAATCTGGTACACAACGGACGCACAACCCATGCTATGGGCATGGTCGCGCTCCCAAACGAACGTTTGATAGGGTCCCTCGACAGCATGGCGGACCAGCGCATTCGCATTCTCGAAGCAACGCTCGGCCTGATGGCCGACCACGGGGCCAGCGGCACGAGCATGCGTGCGGTCGCGGCGTTGTGCGGCTGCAACGTGGCGACCCTCTACCACTACTTCCCGTCCAAGCACGACCTTCTCCAGGCCGCGATCGCCCACCGGCGCGCGGGCGACCTCCTGGCCCCGCCCTTTCCCGAGGGCATCGCGGGCAGCGTCGAGGACCGCCTGGCCGCCTTGCTCGACCACCTGTTCGTCGGCATGACCGCCGACGCGGACCTGTGGCGCGCGCTGCTCGCCGAGGCGATCCACGGCGACGACGACGTGCTCGGCCCGTTGCTCGACACGGCGGCCGCGTTCGAGCTCGCGCTCGCGGGCTGGCTGCGCGACCTGTGTCCCGACGCCCCCGCCCTCCACGACCCGGCCCTCGTGCGCGCCCTTCGGAATGCCGTCATCGGCGTGCTCGTCGAGCACCTGCCCCAACCCGAGAACCGCCGCGCCGCGCTCGAGGCGCGCGCGCGAGAGCTCGCGAGCGTGTTCGCGCGGGTTCGACCCGAGAGGAGCATCGAAGACTCATGACCACCACGCCTGCGCCTCCGTTCGAGATCGACGCGCTCGATCCCACGCTGTACGTACGTGGCGTCGCCCACGACGTCTACGCGTGGATGCGCGAGCACGATCCCGTGTACCGCGACGACAAGAACAACTTGTGGGTCATCACCAAGTACGACGACGTCTCCTTCGTCGAGCGGCATCCGGAGCTGTTCTGCAGCGAGAAGGGCGTGCGCCCGAAGGGAGGCGGTGCCGATTCGCTGTCGATCGTGTCGATGGACGATCCCGAGCACGCCCGCCAGCGACGCATGGTCAGCCGCGGCTTCACGCCGTCGCGAATCGCACAACTGATGACGCACGTCCGCGAGCTCGCGCGCGAGCTGGTCGACAACGTCGCGAGTCGCGGCGAGTGCGACTTCGTGATCGACATCGCGCGGCCGCTGCCGCTGATCGTGATCGCCGAGATGCTCGGCCTGCCGGTCGAGGATCGCGAACGGCTCGCGCATTGGTCGGACACGATGATGGCCGCCGAGGGGGCCGAGGCCGACGATCCGCTCGGGCGCGTCGCGGGGGAGGCCTGGGCGGAGTACGTGACCTACCTCGATGCGTTGCTCGAGGATCGCCGCGCGCGACCGCGCGACGACCTCATCTCGGTGCTCTTGTCCTCGGCCGATGCCGACGAACTCACCGGAGAGGAGCTGCTGTCGTTTCTCGTGTTGCTGCTGGTCGCCGGCAACGAGACCACACGCAACGCCCTCTCGGGCGGCATGCTCGCCCTCACGACCTTCCCCGAGCAACGGGCCCGGCTCGTCGCGGACCTGTCGATGGTGAACAGCGCGACCGAGGAGATCCTCCGATACGTCTCGCCGGTGATCAGCTTCTCTCGCACCGTGTGCACTGACACGCAGCTGCGTGGACGCGAGTTGCGAGAGGGCGACGTGCTGCTCAACGTCTATCCGTCGGCCAACCGCGACGCCGATGTGTTCGACGACCCCGACGCGTTCCGCATCGACCGCGAGCCGAACCTGCACCTCGCGTTCGGCACCGGACCTCATTTCTGTCTCGGCGCGAACTTGGCCCGAACGGAGATCCGGATCCTTCTCGAGGAGTTGTTCACGCGGCTGCCCGACGCGCGCGTCGCCGATGATGCCGGCGCGCAACGCGGACCCAACTCACTGGTGACGACGATCCAGCACCTGCCGGTGGTGTTCACACCCTCACGGTGACGAACGCAATCGCGGTCCGATGCGCGCGGCACGCTCTTGCCGAGAGACAAAAAATATTCGCGGCTAAAGGCGAAAAATACTAAGCGTTTACCCATTCGCGTTGGACGTTTACGGTCACCGGAGGTAGTCCAACGCGGAAGGGTCGTAGCGTCTTGATGCTCGAAAAGGCAAGGGCGAGGTTGTTCCTCGTCGTGTCAATCACGGTTGCGATGCTTTCGGGCATCCTGTTCATTGCGGCCACACCTGCAAGCGCCGCGGTGAACACCTACAAGTCGATAAGCGTCACAAGTGATGGGCTCGGCTACGCCGCGGTCGCAACGAACGGGTTGGTCTCCGCCTACGGCACCGTGGTGAAGCGCGGCAGTCCCGCAGGCTTCACCGGCGAGATTGTCGCCATCTCGGTGACCGGAGACGGCAAGGGGTACGCAGTCATCTCGAGCACCGGGCAGGTGTACACGTTCGGAACCGTCGTGTATCACGCACCGAATCCGACCGGTTTCGGTGGCACGATCGTCGGTATTTCGGTGACCGGAGATGGCAAGGGCTACGCGGCAATTTCGAGCGCGGGCCAGGTATATACATACGGCACAGTCCAGTACCACGCACCGAACCCGACCGGATTCACCGGGTCGATCGTCGGTATTTCCGTGACCAAGGACGGCAAGGGTTACGCGGCGATGTCGACCGCGGGGCAGGTCTACACGCTCGGCACGGTCGTATACCGCGCACCGAACCCGACCGGTTTCACCGGCTGGATGGCCGCCATCTCGGTGACCGCCGACGGGAAGGGCTACGCGGCGATCTCGATCACCGGACAGGTGTACGCCAAGGGAACCGTGCAGTACCACGCGAACCCCCAGGGATACACCGGCGCCATCACGTCGATCTCGGTGACCGGGAACGGCCACGGGTACGCCGCGATCTCGAGCACAGGGCAGGTCTATACATACGGCGTCACCTACCGAGGCAATCCGTCGCCCGGTACGCCTGACTCGCTGCAACAAAACGTCGTGGCCTGGTCGAACAACATCTTGCAGGGTGATGCCATCCCCGGCGCGGCCAACCTCATCGGATGGGGTGGCGGGAGAGTGCCGTACTCATATGCAGGTGGGCACGGTACGAACCCAGGACCTTCCCTCGGCAGCTGTAACGGCTACACAGGGAGCGTCACGTGTGGCGGCGGGGCGTTTGGTGACCCGCTTCACACGGTCGGCGTCGACTGCAGTGGGTTCGCGAGATGGGTGTACAGGTTGGCGGCGGGCAGCGATGTCCTCCCCGGCAACACGACCACCGAGCTCTCGAATCCGCACGGCGTGACGACCTCGTCACCCGTCCCCGGCGATCTCGTGCTGTGGCCGAATCACGTCGGCGTGTACACGGGCCCGAATCAGATGATCGCTGCGCCGCACACCGGGACGTACGTGAGCGTCGAGAGCATCTCGGGTGTCGACGGATCAGAGGGTCCGCACGTCTTCAAGCACTACACCTTCTGATCAAAAGCTCAACTGATCACACGCGCAACTGATCACAAGGACAACGACATCCGGGCCTCGCCCGTCTTCTCAGGAAGGCGCGCGAGGCCCGAGTCGCGCGATGACGACGGCGACGCCGGTCAGGCGGTCGCCCCCTTCATCGCGCACCTCGACCCGGCACACTTCACCGTCGGAACGGCGACCGAGCGAACGCGCGGTCGCACGTACCGGGCCGACGCGGTTGGGCGCGAGGAAGTGGAGCACAACGTCGGTCGTGACGCCTCCGGTCGTGTGCTCGGCGGCGATGTCCACGAGCGTCGCAACGACCCCGCCGTGCAGGATGCCCCAGGGGTTGCGCAGCTCGTCGGCGAGATCGATCTCGACGGCGTCATGCGTGACGGCGCGCACCCCGAGCCATTCGTCGAGGGTCCGAAGGCCCGAAGGCGGCGGGCCTGCCTCGAGCACCAACGGGCGCGTGTGCCGCGGCGGACCGTTCTCCGGCACGAGGATCGCCGACGTGAGCACGCCGTCCGCCACCAGCGCGTCGGCGGCGCCCTCGTCGTGTATCTGTACCGTCGTGACCACGTTGTTGCGTCCGCGGCGCAGCACCGCGGCGTCGATACGCAACGGTCCTGTCTGTGCGAGCGCGATGGTTCGCGCCGCCAGGTTCGTCGACACCACCCACCCGTCAGGCAGCGCGGCGAGTCCGGCACAGATACCGCCGACGTTGTCGAGCAGTGTCCACAAGGCGCCCGCGCGCATGCCTCCGTGGCGTCCCCGGAGATGCGCGGCGGCGGGCGCGTGGCCCACCATGCGGCCCTCGTCGGCCTCACGAAGATCGACGCGCACATAGCGCGACACCCCGCGTCCGTCGTCGGCACCGCCGTGCTCCCCGTCGCGGCTCATGACGCCAGACCGTTGGTCGCGACCGCGCTCGTGAGTGTCATCAACCGATGCTCGGCGCCCGCGTCGACAATTTGCACGCGCGCGCGGCCGTGGCCGGCTGCCACGTCGAGCACTTCGGCGCTCGTGCGTACCGGCCCGATCCGGCCGAAGCCGAGGTAGGTGACGTGAAGATCGCTCACGACGAGCGGCTCGCCGCTCGCGGCCCGCAGTGCGTGCTCGGCGGCGATGTCGGCGACCGTCGCAACGATCCCGCCCTGCATCGCACCCATCGAATTGCGGGACCAGTCCGTGACCGGGAGCTCGACGACGCCGGCGCGTGCATCGCGCACCTCCACTCCTAGTGCATCTGGCAGCGGCGCCCGCAAGCGCGACGTTTCCGTCGCCATTGTCGACGGCCCGGAGCCGCGTACCTCGCTCATGTCGGGATTGACGTCGCGGCGAGGGAGCACCGAGAAGCTCATCGTGGCAACGCCGATGTCACGTTCGCCGTCGTCGACGAGCGCGACCTCGATGACCACAGTGGTCCGACCGGCGCGCAGGACCCCGGCGCGCGCCTCGACGACCGAGCCGGGACCGGCACCCGACACGACATGCAACGTGAGATCTGCGGTCGCGATCCAGTTCGGTTGCGCGGCGGTCGCGGCGAGGCCCCCGCCGATCACGTCGACCAACGTCGCGAGCGCGCCTGCGCGTGCCGTGCCGCGATCGGTACAGAGCGCCGGCACGATCGGAAGCCAGGCGCGGCTCGTGCGCCCGTCCGGCGAATGCTCGAACGTGAGCCGCAGGTCGCGCAACACGTGCTCGTCAGGCGGATACATCGTCAAGGCCCACCTCGTTCGGGGAGCGCGAGCACGATCACGTCATCGCGTTCGTCGACGTCCAGCGTTTCCACGGTTCCCTTGGGATCGACGCGCCCGAACTCGTTGCGCTTGTACGCGTGGCCGCGGCCGTCGAAGGCCCAGGCATGTCCTGTGCACACCAGCTCGTCGCCGGAGACGTAACCCTCGCTGAGGTCGTGGTCGAGGTGCGGGCAGTGACGCGGCGCCGTGCGGACCTGTCCGTCGTCGCCCCGCCACACGACGAACTCCCCACCGTCGACGTCGACTGCGAGCACGCGGCCCGTGACGACCACGTCGCGTTCGAGACGCATTGTGCTAGTTCGCCGTCACGTCGTCGGGATACTGGGCGAACATCGCGGGGTGCCCGCGCTGGCGCTTCAGCACTTCCCGCCACAGCCGTTCCGGTGCCCGGACGAACGGGTCGTCGCGCTCCAGGTCCACGACGAACCACGCGTTCGCATCGAGCTCGCCCTCGAGCTGACCGGGTGCCCAGCCCGCATAGCCGACGAACACCCGCAGGTCGTCGAGCGGTACCCCGAGGTCGAGCGGGTCGCGGCCGAGGTCGACGGTGCCGAGGTCGCCGATGATCGGCACCCATCCTTCGACTGCGTCGGGCACCCCCCGTCCGAGCGCGATCACCGCGTCCGGCGACACGGGTCCGCCGGTGAACACGACGGTGGGCGCCGAGGCGAACACGCGCCACTCGGGGAGCACGTCGTCGACCGCAATCTCGCTCGGTCGGTTCAGGATGATCCCGAGCGCACCGTCGTCACCGTGCTCGAGCATGAGCACGACGGCACGATCGAAGTTGGGGTCGACGAGCGGCGGGGTCGCGACGAGCAAGCGTCCGCGTAGCGTCTCCCTCTCGGCCTCCACGGACCCGATCTTGGCATGGTGACCCGTAGGCTCGATGCCCGATGACCGCCGCGCCCGCGTTGCTCGCCGCGTTGCGCGCCGCGGTGGGGGAGGCGTACGTACGGACCGATCCCGATGTGGTCGCCGGGCACGTCGTCGACTGGACCGGAAGGTTCCAAGGCACGACGCCCGCCGTCGTCCGGCCGGGAGGCGTCGAGGAAGTCGCCGCCGTGTTGCGCGTGTGTCACGACGCCGGCGCGGCGGTCGTGCCGCAAGGGGGCAATACCGGCCTGGTCGGTGGGTCGGTGCCGCTGCACGGGGAGCTCGTGCTCGACCTCCGGCGCCTCGATGCGCTCGGGCCCGTCGACAAGCGCACGGGTCAGGTCACGGCGCAGGCCGGCGTGACGATCGCGGCACTGCAACAACACGCTCGCGACGCGGGCTGGCAGTACGGCATCGATCTCGGATCGCGCGACGCCGCAACCGTCGGTGGCACGGTCGCGACCAATGCCGGTGGCGTCCACGTGCTGCGCTACGGCCCGACCCGCCGCCAGCTCGTGGGCATCGAAGCCGTTCTCGCGGACGGACGAGTGGTGCGCCGCCTCGACGGCCTCGAGAAGGACAACACCGGCTACGACCTCGCCGGATTGTTCTGCGGGAGCGAGGGCACGCTCGCGGTCGTCACCGCGGCGCGCGTGCGGCTCGTGCCGCGGCCGGCGTTCACCGTCGTCGCCCTGCTCGCCTTCGCGAGCGTCGACGCCGCCCTCGACGCGGTGGGGGACTTGCGACGCACGCTCGACTGCGTGCAGGCGCTCGAGTTCTTCCTGCAGAACGGCCTCGACCTCGTTTGCGGGCGCTTCCGCCTCCCCCGCCCGTTTCCCGAGAGGCACGACGCCTACGTGCTCGTCGAAGCCGGCGCCCTTGTGGACCCGACCGAACCGCTCGCCCGAGCGGTCGATGCGCTCGCCGCCGCGGATGTCGCCGTGGCGACCGATGACGCCAGCGCCCGGGCGTTGTGGCGGTATCGAGAAGCGCATACCGAGGCGATCAACCTCGAAGGCGCGCCTCACAAGCTCGACGTGTCGCTGCCGGCCGATCGCCTCGCCTTCTTCGTGCACGAGGTCTCGGCCCGGGTCGCCGACGTCGCGCCGGGTGCGTCGGTCTGGCTCTTCGGACACGCGGGTGACGGGAACGTGCACGTCAACGTCACCGGTGTCGCCCCCGACGACGAGCGTGTCACCGCGGCCGTGCTCGGTTTCGTCGCCGAGTTGCACGGCTCGATCAGCGCGGAGCACGGGATCGGTGCGGCCAAGCGCGCCTACGTGCAACTCGTCCGGAGTCGCGACGAGATCGCCACCTACCGCGCGATCAAGGCCGGGCTCGATCCCGGCGGCATCTTGAATCCCCACGTGCTGTTCCCCGACGACCCCATCGACGGTCGAGCGCGCGCGAGCATCCAGGAATAGGCCGTCGTCGTCGCGGCCGTCGGTTCCGGACATCCCGCTTGACTTCCTCACAAATCCGGCAAGACTGTCCGGTGTTCTGCCGCACCGGCCCGTGGCGCCCCGCGCCGGTGTGGCTGGCTCGGGTCGCCGGCCGGTCGGACCGCCCGCCGCCGCCCGGCGACCCGAGCGACCCCCGCCCGCCGCGTACGCGCGAGACGCGCGACGATTCGTCAGTCGAGCAGCTGGCGCGCGACGCGCCATTCGGGATCAGGTCGCGCGAGCACGCGCATGCCGTGCGTCGTGATCGTCTCGTTGATGCGTGCGAGCAGTTGCGGCGCCATATCGGGTGACGCGCTGTACCACGTGTACTGACGCAGACCGAGTCCGGTGATCACCGAGACGAGGAGCGCGTGCTCGTCGACGAGCGCGTCGAGCGAGTCCTCGACACTTCCGAGCTCGTCGCCCTCTTCGGGCGTCGTGAGGCCGTCGTGCGTCGGTGTGTTCAACGCGATCTGGACGACGATGGCGGTCGAGTACTCGGGTTTGCCGAGCTCACGTTCGAATGCAGCCGTGCGCAGTCGCAGCACCGCCGGCTGCTCGCGGATCCGACCCGCCTGCAGCGTCCACTCCGTGGACTGATCACCTTCCATATGCGAAGAGTGTGGGGTGTGCGTCGTGCGCCGTCAAACGTCGTTCAGGCGCCGCGGTCGCGCGGGCTACTGGAGCTCGTACACCGGGTTCACGATCGCGAGACGGCCGCGGTGCTCGATCGCCATGCCCTCCACCCACAGCGCGGCACCGATCCGCACGCCCGCGACGTCACGCCGCCCGAAGAACACGACGCACATGGCGCCCGTCTCGTCGGTCACCGTGCATTCGAGGCTGGGGCTGCCGGCGAGGGGCTCCACCCGTACCGCGCGCACGCGTCCCTGCACTCGCACGTGCTGTCGACACTGCACGCCGGCAATCGACGTGGTGCCGCCGGACCCGCGCGTCCGCTCGCCCGCCGCGCCGGTGACCTTCCCCTTGCCGTTCGCGCGGCCGTTCGCCCGACCGTTGGGCGACAGCGGCCGCGTGCCGACGGGCGTGGCCGTCGTGTGACGGTCGTCGAAGTGGAACGGGACGGTCGTGACATTCGCGTGCGGGAGGCGCGAGATCTCCCGGGCGAGTGCTTCTGCCGTCTGATCGTGGAGCAGCCGGTGCCAGACGCCGTTGAACATCCGTTCGGGCAGCAGCACGCAGACTTCGGCATCGCCCGCGCTGAGCTCGTGGGCGACGGTTTCCACTGCGGCGCGCGCCAAGCGCCGGTCGGGACAATCGATCAGTTCGAGACTCAGATTTGCCAGCCCGTGCTCGCGCCACTGAGCGGCGAGCTCGTCCGCGTGATGCTCGTCGATGACGAAGTGCACGGCCCGAAGCTCGTCGGGCCGCAGGGTCCGGCCGAACTGCATGGCGCGGGCGACCGCGAGGTCAAGCCGGTCGACGAAGACCATCACGACCAGCCGCCGTCGTACCGGTGCCGCGACCGCCTTGGGCACCTCATGTTCGAGCGCGGTGTCCTCCCGCTCGTATTGCTTCGCCAGTCGCACGAGAAAGAACACCATGACCGGCACGAGCAGCACGATCACCCATGCGCCTTCCATGAACTTGTAGCGAGCGATCACGAGATCGACGACGAGCGACAGGAAGGCGCCGGTGCCGTTGACGAAGAGGCCCCATCGCCAACCCTTTTCCCTCTCGCGGATGTGGTGTTTGGCCATGCCGGCTTGCGACAGCGTGAAGGACGTGAACACACCGATCGCGTACAGCGGGATGAGGCGGTCGACCCTGGCGTTGGTCACGAGCAACAGGACGATCGCGGCCACCGACAAGAAGATGATGCCGTTCGAGAACACCAGGCGGTGCCCGCGCTTGGTGAGCTGGCGCGGCATGAAGTTGTCGCCGGCGTGGAAGGACGCGAGCCGCGGGAAGTCGGCGAAGCTCGTATTGGCCGCCAGCACCAGGATCAGCATGGTTCCGGCCTGGAGGCAGTAGTAGAGAACGTTCCCTCCGAACCCGCCGCCGTATGCCAGCTTGCCGATCTGGGAGATCACCGTCGGGGTGCCGCTCTCGAACGGGGCGACGTGCATCCGGCTGTCCATGATCGACAGCCCGAGGAACATGAGCCCGAGCAGCGAGCCCATGATCACGAGCGTCGTGCGCGCGTTCTTCCATTCCGGCTTGCGGAACGCGGGGACGCCGTTGGAGATCGCCTCCACGCCTGTGACGGCGGCACCGCCCGACGCGAACGAGTGGAGCACGAGGGCAATCGACGCGCCCGCCAGGATGCCGGCGCCCTTCGTCCCGAAATGCATTACGCCCGTGGTGTGCGCGTAGCTCGCCTTGCCCAGACCGCCATGGAATGCCTTGAAGACGCCGAACCCGATCAGCACTGCCATGTTCACGATGAAGAAGTAGGTCGGAGCCGCGAAGATCCGGCCCGACTCCTTGACGCCGCGCAGGTTGCCGAACGCAATCAAGACGACGAACGCGATGGATATCCAGAGGATGAACGGTTCGAAGATCGGAAAGGCCGATGCCAACGCCGCGGTACCTGCCGCGACCGACACGGACACGGTCAGGACGTAGTCGGTGAGCAACGCGACGCCGGCGACCTGCGCGGGGAGGAGGCCGAAGTTGTCGCGCGTGACCATGTACGCGCCGCCCGCCGTCGGATACGCCTTGATCGTCTGGCGATACGAGAGGATCAAGAAGAACAGGACGACGAGCAGCGCGGTGGTGACCGGCACGACGAGCGCGAACGCGCCGATGCCCACGATCGGGATGAGCACGCGCAACATCTCTTCGGTCGCGTACGCCGACGACGAGAGGTTGTCGGACGCGAACACGGCGAGCGCCGTCGGGTTGCCGAGCCGTTCGTGCTCGAGCTCCTCGGTGTGTAACGGCGGCCCGAGCAGCCTGTTCTTCAGTCGGTAGCCCGCACCGTCGGGCGGCATCTCCACGTCGGGCGGCACCGGCACGGGCTCCGGGCGCGGTGGGGACGGTGCCGCGATCTCTGTCGGCGATGTCGGCTCGGTCAGCACGCGCTCGTCTCCATGAAGGGTCGTGCACGCCCCCTGCGGCGCGCGTCCCTCCCAGCAAACCGTTGCTGCGCCGGAAAGTCTCGCCCGGCGGCGTCAAGAAGACATCAAATGGCCTGCTACACAGCTTGGGAGGGCACCCATGTGGCGTGGAAGCCGTACGGCACCCGTCGCGGGAGAGCCACCCGAGCGAGCGGTCCGGCACTGACGTCACGAGCGTCCAGGACCACGAGCTCAGACGAATCGCGAGCCCGGTCGTATACGAAGCTCATCACCACGCCCTCGGCCTCGTCCGGCCCCGTCGACACGAAGAGCCACTCGCCCGACGATTGCGCGGGCCCGGGATCCCAGCGCGTCTCGGCGCCCGTGACGGCGTCGACGTGGGCGGCTCCCGCGAACACGAGGTCATCCTCGAGCGTGCGTGTCTCCACCCGCCATCCGTGTCGATACGGACGTCCGGTTCGACGCCGATCGATCGACGGGAGCTCGGCGTCGAGATCGGAGCGAAGCTCGTCGTGGAACGTGAGCTGCGACCCCGCAGTGTTGATCCGCCAGCGGTGCAGCCGCGGCGTCGACCCGAGCGCGGAGCCCTTCTGGAACACGTTCACGAGCCGGCTCACGTCGAGCACCACGTCGTCGCCTTCGCGCCACGCGTTCATGCCGTGAAACACGTAGCACGGTTCGATCTCCACCCAACGGATCGCCGACGTCGGTCCACCGAGCGGCATCACGCCGATGCGCGCGCCGTACGCAGGGCGCCACACGTACGGCATGATGCGCGAGCGCTTCTCGCTCACCATCTTGATCGCGAGTTGCATGTCGAAGAGGACGGGCAGCTCCCAGAAGATCACGTCACGATCGGTGATCGCGAAGTCGTGGATCATCGTGGACGCTTTCACAGTGACCGGCTGGCTCGACACCAGCACGCCGTCGCGATCGGCGACGTGGTACACCAGGTACGGCTCGGTGAAGTTGTAGCCGAAGAAGTGCATCTGCTGGGTCGCGGGATCGATTTTCGGGTGCGCGGTCATGTTTCCTTGCAGCCGGCCGCCGAAGTCGTACGCGCCCACCGTCGAGAGATCACGCGGCCGGATCTCGTACGGGAAGCCGACCTCGCCGAGACTCAGCAACTTGCCCGCGTGGTGGACGAGTGACACGTTGCTCAAGCCCGAAGCGCCGCCGGGCGGTCCCTTTGCGGTGAGTCCACCGCCCGCGGCGAGCAGTGTGGTGTGCACGTAGCGATTGCGATACCAGGTGGCCTTGCCGTCGCCGAGCATCACGCCGTGCACCATGCCGTCGCCGAGGAACCAGTGTGGCGACCACCCGGGTTTCGGGTTCGATCCGTTGCGCGCGTAGAGGCCCGCGAGCTCACGAGGCAACGAGCCGTCCACCTTCAGATCGAGGGCCTCGACCTCGCGTTCGACAGGCGCGAAGTCGCCGCGGAGCCACCACGGCGAGGATCGGTCGACGACGGCCGCCCGCGTGGGTGCGAGTGTCGAGGGTGGTCCGGCGCGGCTCGTGCTTCCGTTGCCGCACGCGGCGAGCGCGTACGCGGCCGCCGCGCCGACTGCCGTGAACCCACCGAGACGAAAGAGGGTCCGACGGTCGATGGCCTGGTCGGGCACGGAGTCACCCTTCACGAGACGCTCTTCGGTGTGCTCAATTCGCGTCGAGCCCGAGCATCGCACGAAACTCTTCCGTGGTGTTCACGTGCGGGAACGGCGCGTCCGGCACGGACATGCCGAGCGCGTGACAGATCGGATCCCAACCGTCACCCGGCTGCCATTCGACGAACCGGTCGGGTGGCACGCTCGCGCGCACGTTCTCGTTGTGCGCTTCGTAGGCCCGTTTCGCCTCGTCTTCGTCGGACCAGTTCGGCGTGAAGGTCTTGGTCAGCATCACCCTCGGCATCTCGATCAGCTCGGCGAGGTCGTGGTCGGCCGGCACCTCGCGGCGCGAGATCTCGAAGATCGTCTCGTTGGCGCTCTTCCACCACGCGTCCGCGCTGGATCGCGTCGAGAGCAGCACGATCGCGGCGGGGTTCGCGTCGGCGAGCTCGCGCCAGAACGCAGCAGCCGGCCAGTCGACGGCGGCCACATAGCCGTCCATCACGACCTGCCAGTCCACCGGCTCGCCGTCGATCGCGCGCAGCCAAAACCGCGCGTACTCCGGGTGCCCGATGACTTCGACCATGTGGTAGCAGGCACCACCCAGCAGTTGTTCCAGTGCGATCTTCAGAGAATGGCTGCCGGTGCGTCCCAGCCCCGCGCCCACGACTCGTAGCGTCATCCGCATGCCTCCCCGCGTCGATTCGCAATAGGGTTCGCGAACCGGCCGCTGCCGGATCATAAGAGGGGCTCGGTGACGTGCGCAGGTTCGGGTGGGTGACAGTCGTCGCGATCGTGGCACTCGCCGCGTGCTCCAGCTCCGGCTCGAAGAGCAAGGGCGTCACTCGCGATCAGCTCGCAGTCAAGGTCGTCTCGTCGCGGCCCGACATGGTGACGGGGGAGTCCGCGGTCCTCGAGCTCGGTGGCGTCGGCGTGCCCGAGGTGACGGTCGACGGTCGCACGCTGCGCCTCAACCCGGTTCGCAAGTGGTGGCGCGTGTCGGAGATCCCACGGGGTGTATCGACGCTCAGCGTGCAGCAGGGTGGCCTCACCGGTTCCGTACAGATCACAGACTTCCCGATCACCGGCCCGGTGTTCTCGGGGCCGCACCTGCCGCTGCTCGTGTGCTCGACCGAGGGGCTGGGCCTCGGTCCGCCAACCGATGACGACTGCTCGGCCCCGACGAAGGTCGACTACCTCGTTCGCGATGCGTCGGGCCTGAAGCCGCTCGCCGACCCCAAGGTGCTGCCCGGCGATGTGCGCCAGGTGAAGCGAAACGGCAAGGCGGTGCCGTTCGTCGTGCGCCGCGAACGGGGTGTCATCAACCGGTCGGTCTACTGGATCGACGTGCTCGACCCCGGACGCTCGACCGACCCGGCCAAGATCACCGCGTGGAACGGACGGCTGGTGTATCGCTTCGGCGGCGGCTGCGGCACGAGCTTCGCGCAAGGTGGCACGATGACGACCGCGGAAGCCGAAGAGTTCCTCGGCGCCGGCTACGCGGTCGCGACGGCAACGTTCAATACCTTCCAGACGCAGTGCAACGACGTGCTCTCGGCCGAGACCGCGATGATGGTCAAGTCTCACTTCGTCAATGAGTTCGGCGTACCGGTGCACACGATCGGCGAGGGCGCGTCGGGTGGCGCGATTCAGCAGCACCTCATGCTGCAGAACTATCCGGGCATCCTCGACGCCAGTCTCGCGATCCTGCCGTTCCCCGACGCGCTGTCGATCTCGCCCGGCGTCGCGGACTGCGGCCTGCTCGGCCACTACTACGGCTCCGGCACCGGGTCGAAGCTCACCGGCGAGCAGCAGGCGGCGATCAACGGTCACGCGGTCCCGCTCACGTGCTTGGTGTGGTCGAACAGCTTCCTCGAAGGGATCCGCCCGAGCGACGGCTGCGACGACAAGATCCCGAAGTCGAAGATCTACAACGCGACCTCCAACCCGAAGGGCTTGCGTTGCGATCTCGTCGACTCCAATGTCAACGAGCTCGGCCGCGATCCCAAGACCGGATTCGCACAACGGCCGCTCGACAACGTCGGCGTGCAGTACGGCCTCCGGGCACTGGCCGAGAAGGTCATCACCGTCGATGAGTTCCTCGACCTCAACGCATCGATCGGCGGGTACGACGTCGACGGCAATGTCGTGCCGGAACGGGAGATCGCCTCCGAGGACGCGTTGAAGCGCGTGTACAGCAAGGGCCGGATCTCTGTCGGTGGCGGCGACCAGAAAGTCGTGCCGATCATCGACGTCAACGTCTATGACGACCAGGCGGGTGACATCCACGATCGGTTCCGCGCCTTCTCTCTGCGCGACCGCTTGCAATCTCCCAACCAGGTCATCTGGACGCGCGGCAGCGCGATCACCAGCATCAACGACGTGATCGGGAACATCGTCTCGGGCGGCGGCGGCGCCGGCATGGACGGCGTCGCGATCATCGACCGGTGGCTCGACACGGGCAAGATGCCGGCGGATGCCGGTGACAATTGTCCGGGCGCACACGGCACCTTCATCACCGGCCCGAAGATCTACGACGAGCCTGGCCCCTGTCGTGACAGCTATCCGCTGCACAGGGACCCGCGCACGGCGGCGGGGGAGCCGCGCCGTGACGACGTCTTGAAGTGCCAGCTCAAGCCGATCACACCCAGCGACTACGACGTGGAGTTCACCGACGCGCAGCAGACCCGGCTGGCGCAGATCTTCCCGCAGGGCGTGTGTGACTGGACGAAGCCGGGAGTCGGCGTGGTGCCGCTCGAGGGGACCTGGCTGCGTTACTGATGCGTCGTCGGGGGGTTCAGCCGGCGGACGACGATGATCGGCGTGCGCTCGTCGTGCTGGCCGAGTGGATTGTCGAGCAGCACCTCCCTGACGACGGCCCGATCGATCGGGAAACCCGGGCTCGTGCCGAGCACCTCGACATTGATGTTGTTGGCGTCGACGATCGCGACCGGGGCGCCGACGTGGGCGGCCAGCTCGGCGCACGCGACGTCGGGGTCGGCCGGTCCGAGCATCGCGAATTCATCGAACGGCTTGACGGTCGCCGGGCTGAACCCGTCGATCTCGGAGATGCGGTGGCCCGCGATGCGGTAGAAGTCGCCTCGTCGCCGCAGGACGATCCGTGACACACCCCCGACCACCATCGCGAAGAACATCCGCCACCACCCCGCTTGCATGATCGCGACCTGCATCTTGCGCGCATCGGAGTAGCCGACATCGTCGGGGTGCTTGGTCACACCCTTCACGAGCAGCTTCGCGAGGCGGCCGGGCCGCACGACCGAGTGGTGAATCACGCGACCCTGCGAGATCGTCACGAACTTCTCCGAGACCGCGAGCCAGTCGTCGGGTTGCATCACGGGCTTCACGTACTCGTCGAACACCGGTGGGAGCGGTTCCTTGATGTGGATGAGGTGCGTCTGCACCTGAATGCGCTCGTAGTCGATCCCCCGGACCGTCACGACGGTCACGATGCCACCGCCACGGTGGCGTCGATGTAGCGGCGCATCCAGAGCTCGGTCACGAGCACCCGCCAGAAGATCAAGCCGTCGCCGGGACGGCCCGCGAGGTACTCGTCCCAGGCGCGCACGAGCCGCGGCTGGTCGTACACCTCGCGGCCCGCGAGCTCGCGCGAGGAGAAGATGTCGCGGATGTAGTCGGCTCTGGCCTTCATCCACGTGATGTCCGGGTTCGTGAACCCGATCTTGGAGCGACGCAGGCGGTTCTTGTCGGGCATCCGACCCTTCATCGCGTTGCGGTACACCGCGCGGTTCCAGCCGCCCTTGATCTTCTGGTCGATGGGCAGCGCGAAGATGTGCTCCACCATCTCGTGGTCGAGGAACGGCACCCGCGCCTCGATCGAGAACGCCATCGAGTTCTTGTCTTCGTACCGCAGCAGGTCGGGGGTCGAATACCGGAGCACATCGCTCGCGAGACGCTCGTTGAGGTTCTTGTGCGCCTCGAAGTGCGCGGTCGTGCCCTCCTGCAAAAGCTCGCGCGCCGTCAGCACGTTGCTGCGCCGGCGCGGCAGACGGGTGCGCACCATCTCGCCGAAGTACTTCTTGTACAGATCCCATCCCTTCACGATCTCGCGCGCGCCGGAGAGGTAGTGACGCTGCGCGATCGCGGAGGAAAGGTACGCGCGAAAGTAGGGGATGTAGCCGGCCAGGAGCTCGTCGCCGCCGTTGCCGCTCACCATCACCTTTACGTGCTTGCTCGCGAGCCGGTACACCGAGTAGTACGCGTACGGTGCCGACGCGATCGTCGGTTCCTCCTGGAACCAGATCCACTCCGTGATCTCGTTCCAGAAGTCATCGGCCTGCGGATACGCGTAGTGGGGAATGCTGCCGACCGCGCGCTCCACTTCGTGGACGTACTCGCTCTCGTCGATGCTCTGTCCGGGATACAACGCCGAGAATGTGTAGAGGCCTTCGGTGTGCAGATCGGTGCCACCGGCCATCAGGCGTGCCATCGTCGACACCACACCCGTCGAGTCGAGCCCGCCCGAGAGCGGCACTCCCACCGGGACGTCGGAGATGAGGTGACGCGCCACGACGCGGTCCCAGGTCTGGGCGAACTCCTGCGCGTAGTCGTCGTCCGACCGGCTCGACGAGAACTCGGGATTCACGGGCGGGTTCCAGTAGCGCTCGATCTTCACGATGCCGTCCGGCCGCACGACCATGGTGTGGCCCGGCAGCAGGCGTTGGACGCCATCGAAGAACGTGTCCTCGCCGTCGTCGTGCAACCGGTACAGCAAGAAGCGCCGCACGGCATCGAGGTCGGGTTGTCTCCGCACGCGGGAGTCCTGGAAGAGCGCTTTCAACTCGGAGGCGAACGCGAAACCGCCCGTCCCGGCCACGTAGTACAGCGGCTTGATGCCGAGGCGGTCCCGCGCGAGGAACAGCTCGGCCCGCTTCGAGTCGGAGATCGCGAACGCGAACATGCCGGTGAGGTGGTCGACCACCCGCGGTCCCCATTCCTCGAAGCCGCGCAGGATGACTTCCGTGTCGGAGTGGTCGGTGACGAACCGGCGCCCGCGTGCGACGAGCGCACGGCGCAGCTCAGGCGCGTTGTAGATCTCCCCGTTGAAGACGAGCGCGAGATTGCGATCGTCGCTGTGCATCGGCTGGTCACCGGTCGCGACGTCGACGATCGCGAGCCGGCGCATGCCGATCGAGAAATGCTCGCCGACGTCGGTGCCTTGCCCGTCCGGCCCGCGATGCACGATCGATCGCAGCATCGCTTCGAGCCGCTCGCGGTCGGAGCCGGCGAACCCGGCGATGCCACACATCACCGTGCAGGTTATGGGGTCCGTGGCGTGTCAGTCGGGTTCCGGGGGCGGCGCGGTGCTCGGACCCACGTGCCGATCGAGCCAGCGATTCACCGGCGCCGCGTCGCGCCATGCCGCGACGATCCGTTCGAGCGCACCACGCGTGTGGAGCCACTTCGGTGCGCCGAACGAACGGCCGACGTGCATGCCCTTCATCTTCAGCAGCTCCGCCCGTGGGTGCTCGGCATCGAACCCCCGCGGCACGCGCTTCAGTGATTCACGCGCGTCGACGTCGTACTTCTTCTTGCGTACCGCCGCGACGGCGCTCGCCAGCTGCGGTCCGCGGCGCGGGTCCGCCACTGCAGCGCGGTACCGCTCGATTTGATCGGGCGCGAGGTGGTAGTAGCCGCTCCCGGCGTACAAGCCCTCGGCGTTGACCATCACGTAGTACGCCGTGCCGCCTTGGCTCTCCGTGACGGCCGCCCCCGCGGTCTTGTACGGGCTCTTGTCCTTCGCAAAGCGCGTGTCGCGGTACGGCCGGAACACCCGCAGCGGGCCGAACTCGCGCTCGATCTCCTCCGACAGCGCGAGGAATGGCGCCCTCACCGACTCCTCGTACTTGTCCTTGTGCGCGGTCCAGTACGCCTTCGAGTTGTCGGCCTCGAGACCGACGTAGAACCGCAACGCGACAGCAGGCCAGCCTTTGAATTCCACGGCGCTCCCTCGCTAGGTCTTCTTGCGGGCGCGGCTGGGCGCGACGCGGGGCGGCTCGCCGGGCATCTTGGGGTACACCGGCGGCCACGGCGCGTCCTGCAAGCCGTTCGCCGCGTCGCGTTCGGCGAGCGC
This sequence comes from Acidimicrobiia bacterium, assembly GCA_038238245.1. GTDB lineage: Bacteria > Actinomycetota > Acidimicrobiia > IMCC26256 > PALSA-610 > DASQHW01. Next base: position 105,554 of record JBBRXX010000010.1, on the reverse strand, counting down.
GAGCAATGGCTCCAACGACTGCAGGTCCGCGGGCGCCTGCTCCCACGGGTCGCCGTCAGCGGCGACCCGGGCCGGCACGGTTGCGATCGTCATGGCGTCGGCGTCGATCGTGTCGAGCTCGTGCCATCCGACCGGCGTCGACACCTGCGCGCCGGCGCGTGCTCGCACGCACCACGCGCCGAACACCGTCTTGTGCGGCGCGTTCTGATTGAAGTCGACGAAGACACGCTCGCCGCGCTCTTCCTTCCACCACGCGTCGGTGATGCGATCCGGATGGCGGCGCGCGAGCTCTCGCGCCAGCGCCACCGCCGAGGCCCGCACCTGGTAGGAGTCCCACTTCGGCAAGAGTCGCGCGTACACGTGGATGCCACGGTTGCCGGTCGTCTTCGGCCACGCCACGACACCGAGCTCGTCGAGCAGGGCCTTGACGTCGCGCGCCGCGACACGCACCTGCTCGAACGCGACACCGGGCTGCGGATCGAGGTCGATACGGAGCTCGTCGGCATGGTCGGGATCCTCGGCGAGTGAGGGCCATACGTGGAATCCGAGGCAGCCGAGGTTGACCGCCCATGCAATGTGCGCGAGATCGTCGACCACGAGCGCGCGCGAGGTTGTGCCGTTGGGAGTGCTCACGATCGTCGTGCGCAGCCACGGCGGCGCGTTCTCGGGCACGCGCTTCTGGAAAAAGGACGATCCGGTCGCGCCGTGCGGGTAGCGCTCCATGAGCACCGGGCGCCCACCCATCGTGCGCATGATCGGCTCGGCGACCGCGAGGTAGTAGTGCAGCAGATCGAGCTTGGTCTCGCCCCGCTCGGGAAACAGCACCTTGCCCGGGCTCGTGAGCCGCAGCTCGTGGCCGTCGACCTCCACCTCGACCGCGTCCTCGTTGCGCGCCACGGCGGCACGGTAGTCCTCAGGGTGCGAAACGCGGTTCGTCGCCAGGTGGGGGCCGTTGCAGGAGCTCCTTGAGCCGATGGACTCTCGGATCGTCGGGGCCCAGGAAGTCCACGATCCAACCGATGACGACGTGAAGATCGAGGGAGCCGGCATCGACCATCGCTTCGATGTCCGCCCAATCGCGTGTGCGATTGAAGAACGCTTTGAAGACCGCAAGCTCGATCGGACCGAGTATCGGAATCGTCGTTCCGGAGAAGGGCACGTCCACGGCGTTGGCCGCGGCGCGCTCGTGAAACGGATGATTGGTGAAGAAGAGATCGACGGGTGTGTCGTCCCAGAACACGCGCACCTGACCCGTGTCCTCGACGGCTCGTACGTCCGGATCCGTCCATCTGATCGGTGACGGCAGTGCTTCGAACGCGCGACGCGCGCGCTCCGACGCGACAAAGCAATTGAGATCGATGTCGCGAGTCCCTCGCGGTTCGACGATGTGGAAGGCGAGCGCAATCGCCCCGCCGAACGCGTGCGGCACGCCGGCCTTTCGCAGCGCGCGCTCTATTGCCACGACCATGTCCGCGAGAGAAGTCATCGAGGCAGCATCGGATAGGCGAGGTGGCGTGCCGCCGGGCGGCGGGGAAAGTGCTCCGCGAACTCCAGTACCTCGAGCAGACGCTGCCCGGCGATCTCGGGACTGATCGTCAAGGGTTCGACGCTGATCTCCGCTCGCCAACCGGCGGCGCGAATGATCCGTTCGAGCGTCGGGTACGTCGGCGCCTGCGCGCCGGACTCGTAGTGGACGATCGCGGCCGGTGACGTGTGTGCCCGGCGGGCGAGCTCTCGTTTCGACAGCCGCGCCCGTGTCCGGGCCAGTCGGATTGCGGCAGCGGCATCCACACCGAGATGTTATCATATTCGATAACACCTGCTACGCCGCGTAGATGTTCACCGTCGGGTCGAGGTCCAACGTCGACGCATCCGCGCGACCGGTCGCGACGAGCACGAACTGCAGCGGGTCGCCCGTGATCCCGCGACCGCCGCCACCGACGTCGTGACGCGGCACACCCTCGAGGGCGAGCGTGGCCGGGCCCCAGCCTCGCTTGGTCAGCTCGGCGGCAAGGTACGCGACGCTCGCGTGCAACCCGTCGCCGCGCGCGGACGGGCGATCGATCGCGGCCCGGATGTCGTCGCCATGGACGTACGTGTCGAACCAGAGCGTCAGCACACCTTCGCCCAGCGACAGATCGGGCACGCCGCTCGGTCCGTTCCACATCTGGTCGTCAGCCGCTTCGGCGAGCGCGGTGATCGCAACGAGCGCGGCCCGGAGGCGCGCCGCGGCCTGCGCCGGTGTGTCGTCGCGTACCGACGCGGCTTCGGCTTCGGCGTTGCGACTGCCGGGCTTGCCGGCGGCGACGTCTTCGGCGAGGCCGACCACGTGGCCGGCGACATCACGTACTTCGAAGCCGGCGCATCGCGAAGGCCTGCGCCATTCGGTGTCGGAGAGGGACTCGACGAGTGCGGCGAACGCTTCGTATTCCTTCAGGGCGCCGGTGGCGACGTAGGGGCGGGGCAAGGCGGTGGTGGTCGTCATGACGTCATCCTCGACCTGCCCGGCGTGCCGGTCGATTCCCTCGGAGGTAATGGTCGAGCGCGCGAGGCGTCGCTACGGTGACGGCGATGCTCGCGACAGCCCCTTCCACGTCCGTCGGCCAAATGCTGCGGGACTGGCGCCTCCGCCGCCGGATGAGCCAGCTGGAGCTCGCGGGCGAAGCTGGGATCTCGGCTCGGCATCTGAGCTTCGTCGAGACCGGACGCGCGCGCCCGAGCCGCGAGATGGTCCTGCATCTCGCCGAGCACCTCGACGTGCCGTTGCGCGAGCGCAATCCGTTGCTGATCGCCGCCGGATACGCGCCGACGTACCACGCGACGGATCTGGACGCCCCCGAGATGCAGTCGGTGCGCGCGGCGATCGACCGGCTGCTCACCGGTCACGAGCCGTACCCCGCGATCCTCGTCGACCGTCGTTGGGAGCTCGTCGCGGCCAACACCGCGGCCGCGGTGCTCGTCGACGGGGTCGCGCCCGAGCTGCTGGCACCGCCCTGCAATGTGCTGCGCGCGACGTTGCATCCGAAGGGTCTGGCACCGCGTCTTGCGAACCTGTCGCAGTGGGTCGACCACATTCTGGGAAGCCTGCGGCGGACGATCGCGCTCACCGGTGACGACGAGCTGCGCGCGCTCGAGGTCGAGCTCGCGGGCTATGCAGCCGCGATGGGCGTGGCGCCGGAATCGGCGTTCGCGGCCCCGCGCATGGTTGCGATCCCGATGCGGTTGCGCACCGACGACGGCGAGCTCGCGTTCGTCACGATGATCGCGACGTTCGGCACCGCGCTCGACATCACGCTCTCGGAGCTCGCGATCGAGACCTTCCTCCCGGCCGACGACGCGACCTCCGCCGCGTTGCACCGCCGCGCCGAGCGGGCCGGCTGACCTCTTCACGGCATTCGCGCAGAAAGTCGGTCAAGGTCGCATTATTTGTCCAGGGCAAATCGGTCGAATTGGTGGAATCACGTCCTGGCTCTCCGACCCATTCGGCCCTAGGTTGCCTGCTAGGCACTGGCGGGTAGGGGGCCGATCATGACGCTGTACGTCGGCGACGAGCAGGAAGCGGAAGCGCAGGTCGAGGATCGCACCCGATGCCTGTGCAGGATCGAAGACGGCGAAGTGTTCGCGTACGTCGCTCGAGGAAACGAGTTCGTGCGCATGCGTGATCATGGCCTGTGGGCCGTCGAACACGATGACGTGCTCGTGTCCGCGCGTTCCGGCGCCCCACTCGCTTACCGGCGCGGCCGGGTGTACTTCGCGACCGAGACCGACGAGCCGCTCTACTACGAACGCGCGCACTGATTGGAGGCGTGGGGGGTGGGGGGGTTGTGGGGTGGGAGACCCCCCCCCACCCACCGGCCCCCGGCGGAGCCCCCGGCCCCCCCGCCCCCGCCCCCCCCCATCTCCACCGCGCCGGGTTAGTTGTGGTGGGGTTTTTTCAAGCTCTTCCCACCACCCCCCCCCACGCCTCCTACCATGCGGCCCCGTGAGACTCACCTGGCCCGATCGCACGCTCCCCGCCGAGGTGCGTGACGGCCTGACCGGCCCCGGCGCACCGTTCGAGCTCGCCACCGAGGACGTCCTCGGTGTCCCGATGCAGGTCTTCGTGAAGCGGCCGCGCGATCTGCGCGCCATGCTCCTCGGCGCCGCCGAGCGCTTCGGCGACCGGCCGTACGTGGTCTTTCCTGACCGCTCCCTGACGTACGAATCCATGCTCGGTCCGGTCGCGGCCGTCGCTCGCACGCTCGCCGAGAAGTACGGCGTCGGGAAGGGCGACCGCGTCGCGATCGCGGCGGCCAACTGCGTCGAATACGCGATCACGTTCTGGGCGACGACTGCGCTGGGCGGGATCACCGTCGCGATGAACGGCTGGTGGACCGGGAGCGAGATGGCGTACGCCCTCGACCTCACGACGCCGACCGTGCTGCTGGGTGATCGTCGCCGTATCGAGCGCCTCGCCGACGAGCCGGTGTCGCTCCCGCCGGACCTGCCGGTGGTGGTGTTCGAGGACGAGTTCTCCGAGCTCGAGGCCGCCGGCGCCGACGCGGTGATGCCGGACCAGCCGATCGCCGAAGACGACCCGTTCCTCATCCTGTTCACGAGCGGCACGACCGGCCGGCCCAAGGGCGCGTTGCTCTCACATCGCAGCAACATCCATTTCGTCTGGTCGGCGATGCTCCGCGGCGCCGAGTCGATCGGGCGCGCGATGTTCGCTGGCAAGGAGGCGTCGCTGCCGTCGTCGACGCCGTGCACGATCTCGGCGTCGCCCTACTTCCACGTCTCCGGCCTGAACTGCCAGCTGGTGATGGCGCTCGCGGGCGGAATGACGATCGTGTATCCGCCCACCGGCAAGTGGCGCGAGGACGTGCACCTGGATCTCACGCAACAGCACCGCGCCACGATGTGGTCGCTCGTGCCGACCCAACTGTGGCGGCTGCTGGAGTGGCCCGACCTCGATCGCTACGACCTCTCGTCGTTGAAAACTGTTGGCGGTGGCTCGTCGGTATGGGCACCCGAGCTGTTGCGGGCGCTCGAGAAGAAGTTGCCGCAAGTGCGGCCCGGCCTCGGCACCGGTTGGGGGATGACGGAGTCGAACGGCGCCGGCACCTCGTTGCGTTCGGATTCGACGTACGCGCACCCCGACAGCATCGGCAACGTCTCGCCGACCATCGAGCTCGAGGTGCGCGACCCCGCGACCGGCGCAGCGCTGCCCGAGGGCGAGGTCGGCGAGATCTGCGTCCGCATGGCGGCGCTGTTCCTCGGCTACTGGGACAACCCGGAAGCGACGCGCGCCGTGCTCGACGACGAACGCTGGTATCGCACCGGCGACTACGGCCACATCGTCGACGAGTTCGTCTATCTCGAGGGCCGGCGCCAGGACCTCATCATCCGGGGCGGTGAGAACATCTACCCGGCCGAGATCGAGATCCGGCTCATCGAGCACCCGGACATCACCGAGGTCGCGGTCGTCGGCGCCGACCATCCGACGCTCGGCCAAGAGGTGAAGGCGTACGTCGTCGCGCGCGAGACCGGCGCGCTCACCGCAGACGACGTACGCGACTTCGCCGCACGATCACTCGCCGCCTACAAGGTGCCGACGCACGTCGAGTTCGTCACCACCCTGCCGCACAACGCAACCGGCAAGGTGCTCAAGCATCTGCTCGGCAAGCCGCAAGCATCGACCGGCTTCGTCGAGGAATGAGCGAGCGTGTGTGGGGTGCAGTTTCGCACCTCACACACGCCTGGGCGGGAGCAGGAGCGCGATCGATTCGCTGAGACGGTCGAACAGCTCGGTGATCGGCATGTGACCCGCGACCCACGACCGCAGACCGGACGCGAGGACGGCATCGACGACGCGGACGATCGCCCGCGCGGTGCTGTCGTCCACGTCGTGGATCGCCTCGACGTACACCTTCGTCGTCGTCTCGCCGAGCCGGGCGAGGATCTCGGTCGCGAACGGATCCGATGACGTCTCGAGCGTCGCAACGAGACGCGCGAGGTGCGGCTGGCGCTGGAACGCGCGCACCGAACGGTGGAACACCTCCGTGAGCCGCTCGACGTCATTGGTCCCGCGCAACGGATTTCGGGAGATGCTGGGGCCGAGTGTCGCCGCCCACGCGATGAGGACCTCGGCGAACAGATGGTCCTTCGACGAGAAGTAGTTGTAGACCGTGCCGAGCGCGACGTTCGCTTCCTCGGCGACGTCCTTCACCTGGATCTTGTCGTAGTCCCGCGCCCGAAGCAGGGTGAGCCCGCCGTCGACGACGCGCTGGCGGCGGGCCCGCTGGGCTTCGGTGGTGGCATGCTTCGGCACGAGGCGGGTATCATAGAACGAGCTTCTAGTTTTTCCTGCGCACCGCCCCGGAGGTCGCTCGTGCCGTCGAGCCAGCACTACACGATCATCTCGTCCGACACGCACGCCGGCGGGAGCCACGCGCAGTATCGCGAGTTCCTCGACAAGAAGTACCTCGACGACTTCGACGCGTGGCGCGAGAAGTACAAGAACCCGTTCAAGGATCTCGGCGACCAGCGGCGGTACCGGAACTGGGACGACGAGATGCGCAACAGTCAGCAGGACGCTGACGGCGTGGTCGGCGAGGTGATCTTCCCGAACACCGTGCCGCCGTTCTTCCCGACGTTCGTGTTGTTCGCGCCGCCGCCCAAGCCCGAGGACTACGAGCACCGTCTCGCCGGCATCCGCGCTCACAACCGCTGGCTCGAAGATTTCTGCAACCGCTTTCCGGAGCGGCGCGCAGGGATCGGCCAGATCTTCGTGAACGACATCGACGACGCGATCGAAGACGTGCAGTGGATCAAGGAGCACAACCTTCGCGGCGGGGTGTTGCTGCCCGCGGTGCCGCCGGACGCGACATGGCTGAAGCCGTACAACCACCCCGACTACGACCGTTTGTGGGCGGTGTGCGAAGACCTCGGCGTGCCGGTGAACTGCCACGGTGGCGTCGGCGGCCCCGAGTACTTGCGCCAACCGAGCTCCGCGCTCATTCAGATCGCCGAGCTCGGCCACTACTCCCGCCGGCCGCTGATCTTCATGTTGCTGTCGGGCGTGTTCCAGCGGTTCCCGAAGCTCAAGTTCGTGATCACCGAGCAGGGATGCGCGTGGATCCCGGGGTTCCTCGCCCAGCTCGATCACTCGCTCGCCGCCGTCCGCAACGCCGGCGCGATCGGTGAGCTGCGGTTCAAGCCCGAGCACATCTTGCCGAAGTCGGCGACCGAGTACTTCCAGCAGAATGTGTGGTTGGGCGTGAGCTTTCCCGGCCCGGCCGACGCCCGCGCCGCCAAGGAGACGGTCGGCATCGACAAGTTCATGTGGGGCTCGGACTTCCCGCACGACGAGGGCACGCACCCCTTCACGCGCGAGCACCTGCGCCAGGTGTTCTGCGACTGGACCGAGCCCGAGATGCGCAAGATTCTCGGCGAGAACTGCGCGCGCCTGTACGAGTTCGATCTCGACGCGCTGGCGCCGTTCGCCGAGAAGGTCGGGCCCACGGTCAGCGAGCTGACGCGGCCGCTGGAGAAGCTGCCGGAAAACGCGAACGAGGCGCTGCGGCGGGTCGGCGCATCGTCGTCCGCCGCGTAGCCCTCTCGGACGACCGAACGTCACCGGCCGTGGGTTGCGTACGAGCGTTCGCGCTCGCGCGGCGGTGTGCCAGCATCCCTCGATGAGCCAGTTCGCGTCACCGCAGATGATCGTCCCGACGTTCGACGAGCGCGAGCTGCTGCTTCGGTACTTGCATCGCCAGCGGGAGCTGGTCGTTGCAACTGCCGACTCGCTCACCGACGATCAAGCCCGCTGGACCCCGGACGATCGCCTGCTTCCGATCATCGGGATCATCAATCATCTGGTTCACGTCGAGTGGCGCTGGATCCAGGGCCGCTACCTCGGGCACCCGTTCCCACCGCGGCACGAGGAGTTCCAACTGCCCCCGGACATCTCTCTTGCCGATGTGGTTGACGCCTATTGGAGCCAAGCGACAGACACCGACGCACTTGTCCGCGCGGCCCCCAGCCTGGGAGTGGCTTGCATCGGTCAAGAGGGTGGGTTCCCACCGGCGCACGTCTTGTTGGGCGTGGGGGAACCACTCGACCTGCGGTGGGTGGTACTTCACCTCATCGAGGAGACCGCCCATCACGCGGGGCACGCCGATGCCACCCGCGAGATGCTGGACGGAACGAAGATGCAGCCCTGATCGGCGGCACGATTCGCGCGACGAGATAGATCGCGAAGCTGAAGCTCGTGACGAACACGCTCGGCTTCACCGTGGAGCTCGCGAGGCTGGCCAGGACTCCACCGACCGCCGCGACGAACGCGAACGCGACCGACATTGCCGTGACCGCGAGCGGATTGGCGGACAAGCGCTGCGCGGCGGCCGCCGGCGTGATCGCGAGGCTGAGGACGAGCAGCGTGCCGACGACCTGGGCGGCCTCGGTCACCGTGAACGCAAGTACCAGCAAGAAGAGTGTGCCGAGCAACCGCACCCTTACGCCACGCGCCGCCGCGACCTCAGGATCGACCGACGCGAAGAGCAATGGCCGGTACATCGGCACGATGACTGCGATCACGACGAGGCCGATGACGATCAAGCCGAGCAGCTGATCATTGCTCACGCCGAAGATGTTGCCGAAGAGGATGTTCGTCGCCGCGGTCGCAAAGCCTCGGTAGTGGCTCAACAAGAGCACGCCCATGCCGAGACCGAACGCCAGGATCACCCCGATTGTCGCGTCTCGTTCCTGCTCGCGCACGCCGAGCACGCCGATCACTCCGGCAACGACGAGCGCGCCGACCAATGCGCCCGCGATGGCATTGTCGGCGATCACCAGGCCCGCGGCCGCGCCCGTGAATGCGAGCTCACTGGTGCCGTGCACCGCGAATGCCATACGGCGGGTCACGACGAACGGACCGATGAGGCCGCACGTGATCGCGACGAGCGCGCCGGCGAGCAACGCATGCTGCGCGAACGGCTCGGAGAGGTAGAAGTCCAGGCCCGTCATGGCGAGTGGTGCTCGTGCAGGTGGTGTCCGTGCGGTTCGGTGGCGTCGAGCTCGTCCGCGCCGATCACGACGATGCGGCCACGTACATTCAGCACGTCGATCTCAGCGCCGTAGAGGTCGCTGAGGCGCGGGCCGGTCAGCACGTCGTCGGGAGCACCGATCGCCCAGCGCCCGTCGACGAGGTACAGCACGCGGTCGACGTACGGCAGGATCGGATTGATGTCGTGGGTGACGAACAACACCGCGGTCTGCGCCTCGTCGCGCCGCGCGTTGATCAGCCCGCTTACGACACTCTGTTGTGCCAGGTCGAGCGACAGCAGGGGCTCGTCGCAGAGCAGCAATTGCGGAGCGGTGACGAGCGCCTGCGCGACGCGCAAACGTTGCTGCTCACCGCCCGACAATGTGCCGATCGGCGCATCCGCGTACGCGCGGGCGCCGACGGCTTCGATCGCGTCGTCGACGCGCGTTCGCGTGCGGCGGCTGGGCAGCGGAAGGCCGCGCCGGTGCCCGTCGATCCCGAACTGCACGAGGTCACGGCCCCGGATCGGCAGAGCGCGGTCGAACGCGTGCTGCTGGGGGATGTACCCGATCTCGCGGTTGCGCCGGCCGGGCGGCTCGCCGATCACTTCCACGACGCCCGCCGACGGGCGGATCAGACCGAGCAAGACTCTCAGCAGCGTCGTCTTTCCCGAGCCGTTCGGGCCGAGTATCGCAAGGAACTCGCCGGGGGACACGTCGAGATCGAGGTCCTGGAACACCGTCCGCGCGCCGTATCGGACGGTGGTGTTGCGCAGTCCGACGACCGGCATCGCTCAGCCTGCCAAGGCGGCGAGGAGCGCCTGCACCTGGTGCAGCTGCCAGCTCTGATAGTCGGACTCGCCCTCGGGGAGGGTCTCGGTGACCGCGACGACCGGAACGCCGTTGCGACGCGCCAGATCGCGCACGTTCTCGGTGACCCGGCTCGTTGCCTGGGCGTTGTACAACAGCACCTTGATCCCGTGTCCGGACACCAGGTCGTTCATTGCCTGGGTGTCGCGTGCGCTGGGTTCGTTTCCCTCTTCGATCGCAGCGGCGAATCCGGGGGGTGTCTTCACGTCGAGGCCCGCGGCCGCGAGCAGGTATTCCGGCACACGTTCGGTGTACGCGACCGGCGCGTGCGGATACTTCGCCTTGATGTCGTCGATCGCCGCGCGCAGCGGCCTCAGCGCGGTGTCGAAGGTGGCGAGGTTGGTGTCGAACGCGCCCCGGTCGGCCGGGTCGAGGGTCGCGAGCCGTTCGACGATCGCGTGCGCGACCTCGGGGATGCGCGGCACGTCGTACCACAGGTGAGGATTCGCGTCGGCACCGCTCGTGTGGAGCACGTCGGCGACCGTAAGCACGGCGCGTCCCGATTTCGACGTGCCCGACAGCAGCTTGTCGATGGCGTCGTCGTAGCCGAGGCCGTTGAGGATCACGAGGTCTGCGTCGGCGAGCGCCGCCGCGTCCGCGGCGTTCGATTCGTAGAGATGTGGATCGGCTTCGGGGTCGCGCATGATCGAGGTCACCCGGACGTGGTTGCCGCCCAACTGCGCCGCGACGTTGCCCCAGAAGTTCTCGGCCGCGACGACGCGGACCGTCGTGGTTCCCGGAGTCTTGCTCGCCGACGGTTTCGAGCTCCCGCACGCGGCGAGCGTCAACGTCACAAAGGCGGTGATGATCCGCAAGAGGCCGGGGCGACGCACCGTCCGTATTGAAAACGATTCTCATTCCCAGGTCAAGTCAGAGGGCGCTGACGTGCAACGATGCAGCTCGTGACCGGCCGGGCGCGTGCGCTGGTGCTCGAAGCGCCTCGCCGGCTGACGGCACGCGAGCTTGCGCTTCCGTCGGTCGGCGACGACGACGCGCTGTTGCGCGTCGAGGCGTGCGGACTGTGCGGCACTGACCATGAGCAGTTCACCGGTGAGCTGTTCCCGGGATTCGCGTTCGTTCCCGGGCACGAGTCGGTCGGGGTGGTCGAGCGCGTGGGCGACCGGGCCGCGGCGCGTTGGGGCATCGACGCCGGCGATCGCGTCGCGGTCGAGGTGTTCTTGTCGTGCCGGGAGTGCGACGCGTGTCGTGCCGGGCTCTACCGGCGCTGCACGCGCCACGGGCTCGGCGACATGTACGGCATGATCCCCGTCGATCGTCGGCCCGGGCTCTGGGGTGGCTACGCGCAGTACCAGTACCTCGCACCGGATTCGATGTTGTGCCGCGTCCCTGCGTCACTCGACCCGGTGACCGCGACGCTGTTCAACCCGCTCGGCGCCGGTATCCGGTGGGCGGTCACGGTGCCGGAAACCCGCGCCGGCGACGTGGTCGCCGTGCTGGGCCCCGGTGTGCGCGGTCTGTCGGCCTGCGCGGCCGCGAAGGTCGCGGGCGCGTCGTTCGTGATGGTCACGGGTCGCGGCGCGCGTGATGCACGTCGCCTCGCGATCGGCGCGCAGTTCGGTGCCGACCTCGCGGTCGACGTCGAGACGACCGATCCGGTCGCGGCATTGCGCGATGCGACGGGCAGCCTCGCCGACGTCGTCGTGGACGTCACTGCGAAGGCGCCGGCCGCGCTCGGGCAGGCGATACGACTCGCGCGTCGCGGGGGAACGATCGTCGTGGCGGGAACGCGCGGCAGCGTCGAGACGCCCGGGTTCGAGCCGGACCTGATCGTCTACAAGGAACTGCGCGTGCTCGGCGCGCTCGGGGTCGACGCGGTGGCATACGAACGGGCACTCGACCTCCTGGCGTCGGGCCGGTTCCCGTTCGCCGCGTTGCCGCGTCGCACGGTCGGTCTCGACGGCGTCGGCGAGCTCCTCCGTGACATGGCCGGAGAGGGCGAGACGCCGCCTGTTCACGGCGTCGTCCTGCCCCAGATGACAAGCTGAGCACCGATGACCGAGGTGGAGTTCCCCCTCTACAGCGAGAAGGCGGCGCGCGCGCTCGAAGGCTCCGCGGACCTGGCCTCGGGTCTCGGCGGGTTCCTCGGCATCGAGCACGTCGAGGTCGGGCCCGGGTTTCTGCACGCGCGCATCGCGGTGCGCGACGAGCTGAAGACGCCATTCGGCAATCTCCACGGTGGCGTCCTCTCGGCGCTGTGCGATCACGTGCTGGGGACGGTGTGCTACCCGGTGATCCCCCGCGGCGCGTGGGCCGCGACTACCGAGTTCAAGTTGAACCTGCTCGCGCCCGTGACCCAGGGAGTGCTCGACGCACGCGCGCAGATCGTGTCACTCACGAAACGCACCGCTGTCGTCCGCATCGACGTCGAGAACGTCGGCCGGCTCGTTTGCGCCGCGCAGGGCACGGTGCTCGTCATGGCCCCGAAGCCTTCCTGAGCCGTCAGGCAAGCTTTTCCTCGACGACCTGTTCCTCGAGCGTCACCCGTATCGCACCCATCAATTCCGCGGTCGTGAACGGCTTGCGCAGCTGCTGCCGGGTGCTCGCGACCGAGGAAGCGTCGACCAACCCCCGTGAGTAGCCGGACATCAGGATCACGCGCAGCTCCGGATGTGTGACATGGAGATGTTCGACGAGCGCAGCGCCCGACATCCCCGGCATGACGGCGTCGGTGAGCACCAGGTCGAACGACTGTCGCTCGACGACGCGCAGCGCCTGTTGCGCGTCGACCGCGGTCACCACCGTGAAGTGTCTTCGCTCCAGTGTGTGCGCAAGCGCGGCTCGCACCGCGGCGTCGTCCTCGACGAGGAGAAGCCGGAGGCCGCTCCCGTCGAAGTGGTCGACCGGCGCCGGCTCATCGGCGCGTCGGGCCACGCCGGTGCGGCGGGCGAAGGAGATCTCGAAGGTCGTGCCCTGGCCGACCTCGGTGACGACGTTGAGCTCACCCGCGACTTCTCGCACGATCGACATCACGGTTGCCAGGCCGAGCCCCGTGCCCTTACCCGGCTCCTTCGTGGTCATGAACGGCTCGAACATTCGCTCGCGCACGTCCGGCGCGATTCCCGTACCCGTGTCCGTCACCGACAGCACGACCCGATCGTTGGTTCCGCCCGAGCCGTCGAATTCGACGGTGGTCGCGATCCAGAGCACCCCGCCCGCGGGCATCGCGTCGCGCGCGTTGACGGCGAGATTCAGGATCACCTGCTCGAGATGCGTCGGATCGGCTTCGACGAGACACGAGCATTCGGTCGGGCTCACCTGGAGCTGCACGTGCTCGCCGAGGCTGCGGCGAAGGAGCGGTTCCATTCCGGTCAAGATCGCGTTCAGGTCGACGGTCCGCGGTTCGGCGCGATCGCGCTGCGCGAACGTCAGCAACTGACGAACGAGCGCGGCGCCTCGTCCCGCGGCCCGGTGGATCTCGTCTGCGTACTCGCGTGGACGGCCCGCGGGGACGTCGTCGATCAGGAGCTCGACCGACGCCTGGACCGCGGCGAGCACGTTGTTGAAGTCGTGTGCGACCCCGCCTGCGAGCTGACCCACCGACTCGAGGCGTTGCGAGCGGCGCAGCGCCTCATGGAGCTCCGCCTCGCGCAGCTGGTTGGCCCACTCGTCGGTGACGTCGCTGATCGCGCCGAGCAGCGTCCGGGAGGAGTCGTCCTCCAGGTTGAGCGGCGAGAACCGAAGCCGCGCGTAACGATCTGCGCCCTCGCCGTCCCGCAATCGCAATGTCGTCTCGCAGACCTTGTCAGGCGCCAGCTCCTGCAGCCGTTGCCAGTGCGCGTCGGCGTCGGCGCGATCCTCCGGATGCACGAGCCCGTACAGGCCGCCGGGTGCGGCGAGCTCCTCCAACAGATGGCCGAAGAAGTCGGTGCGATTGAGGACCTCGCAGGTGCCGGCGTCGATGTCGAGCAACGCGATGATGTCCGGCGAGTCACGCAGGATCGTGCGGAAGCGCGCTTGCCACGCCCGCAGCTCCGCTTCCACACGCCGCTGGCGTTCGAGCGCTTCGTCGAGCGCCCGGTTCTCGACGCTCAGGTGCTCCACCGCGTAGGTGCGACGGGCGACGACGACGGCGACGACCGCCGCCAATCCCGTGAGCGCGAGCCCGACGAGCAGGATGAGCTGGGGAAGCGTCAGGCCGAGCCATCCGCCGGGCGCGGCACCGGCGCGGACCATCAGCGCGAACTCGCGACTCCCGACCGCGACGCGCTGATTCCAGCGCGTGAGCCCGGAGAGGTTGGACACGTTGCCGAGCACGATGTCGTCCGAACCCCGCCCCGCGCCGGTCGAGACCAGCGCGAAGGGCAACGTCGTGGACGTCGTCAATGGCAGGCGGACTTCGAGGAACACCGCGGCACTTCCGTGGGCGACGCGAGCCGCGAAGCCCAGGTGGAACCCGGCGCGATCACGACGATTCGCGAGAAGTGTCGACGTCGTGGTCGTGGCGAGCGCGGCCCGCTCGTTTCCGGCGAGCAACGGCGTGCTTCCGGCGGTCGCCGCGGTGCGTACCCCACGCGCGTCGGCGACGACGAGCGCCAGCCCCGCGATCGTCGGGCTCGCGCCGACGTCCGGGCCGAGCACCGCCACGAAGCGGCGGGCGTCGCCGCCGCTGGTGGCATATACGCCGTTCGCGGTCGCAAGGACCTGGTCGACCGCGGCCGTCAGATGCTGCACGCTCAGCAGCGCCTGTCCCGCCGGCCTGTCGACGCGTTGGCGCGTCAGCCGGTCGACATCGCCGCGTGCGACAACGAAGGCGACCGAGGTCAGGGCGGCACCGACCGCGAGCACCGCCGCGCACGAGCGCGCGGCGCGGGCGCGCAGCGGGCGTCGACGCCTCACGCGGCGTCGGCCTCCGGGTTGGGGACAGGTCTGCGCGCGTGGCGCATCCAGAGGGAGAACCCGCCGCCCGCAATCGGGATGCTCAGCGCCAGGACCCACCACAGCCATCCCAGCCCTGCGCCGTCGCTGTTCCGGGAGGCCGACAACTCGGGCGAGCTGAGCGCGGCCGCACGCGTCCCCGGCCCGGAGTTGGTGTGGCGCTCGGCCCATGCCGCGGTACCGATGGCCACCCACCCTTCGGGGTGTCCGTCCGCGCCGTTGACGCCTTCGTTGCTTTCGCCGTTTCGGCTGCTGCCGCCCGGCGTTCCGTTGACGATCCGGTCGTTCGGCGTCGAGACCGGCGAAGACGCGTCGGGCTTCGGCGCGCCCGGGTCATGCGGATCGCCCGGCGCCGACGGAACTGTTGTCGCAGGCGTGCGCGGCAGCGTCGACAATGGCAAGGGCAATGCGACGGTCGTCGGGACGAGGCTTCCCGTGACGGTGAACGTCCGCGGCGTATATCCCAACGACAGGCCGTCGCTCACGCACAGCACGGCGACGACGACCGGTGCCGCGGGTGTGGCGGCCGGGATCGAGAACGAACCGTGCCATGAGCCATCGGCCGCGACCGACGGGTTGATGACGGTTTGCGGCACGGTGCTGGCGGTGACCGTGACCGCCCTCAGGATGAATCCCGTGCAGCCGGCGCCGCTGACCTTCACGGTCGTTCCTACGGGTCCCGAGCCGGGCGACATGTTGAACGACGTAGGCAGGCCGAGTGCGCCGGCCTTCCGGGCGGGAGCCGACGCGCAGACGACAAATGCGAATGCGATCGTGATCGCGGCGACCCTGAAGGCCCGCCCGCCGGTTGCGGGAACCCGGCGCAACGCTCTCCCGGGAGACTTCCCCGAGCTCCGCTCTCGACGCTGCGCCGGCATGGCCGAATATCGACCGGATCGGGACCGAGGCTGAGCCGGTTCCGGATCCGGCGGGCGCGGCATCCGGCCGGACAGACCGCCCACTTTCGACCGGTCGGGTTCACGCCGCGTCCCTACTGCGCCGATGAAGTCACCGAGACGAGGTGGTGCGGATGGCTGAGGGATGGGTGACAGAGCTCGATGACGCTGAGACTGCCACCTCCGCCTCATCGAGCGAATCGGCGGCCGACAGCGACTGTCGGCAGATCCTCGTCGTGGACGACGACGAGGTCATCCGCAAGCTTGTACGCGCCGGGCTCGAACGCGAAGGCTTCGCGGTGCGCGATGCGCCCGACGGAGATGCCGCGCTGGAAGATCTGCAACGCTGTCCGCCAAGCCTCGTCATTCTCGACCTCAACCTCGGAGGGGTGGGCGGGTTCGACGTGCTGTCGAAGATCCGCGCGTCGTCCGATGTGCCCGTGATCCTGCTGACCGGTCGCGTCTCTGAGACAGATCGTGTGTTGGGGCTCGAGCTCGGCGCGGACGACTATGTCGTCAAACCGTTCTCGCCTCGCGAGCTGGCGTCGCGTGTCCGTGCCGTGCTCAGACGCACGGCACGAACCGCGACTCGTGTCCTCGACTTCGGTGGCCTTCGTGTTGACCTCGACGCACGGCGAGTGTTCCTGGGCGGGGACCTTGTCGAATTGACAGCTCGCGAGTTCGACCTCCTCACCTTCCTCGCGTCCTCGCCGCGGCGAGTCTTCTCCCGCTCGCTCCTGCTCGAGCAGGTGTGGCATTCGACCGACGAATGGCAGGATCCCGCGACCGTGACCGAGCACGTTCGTAGGCTCCGCGCCAAGCTCGAAGTCGAGGGTGAGCAGCCGAGGTGGATCCGGACGGTACGAGCCAAGGGCTACGCGTTCGAACCTTGAACGCGTGCGAGGGCGGGGCATGTCCGTCCTCACGGCTTGGACTCGTGACGGCGGCGTGGTTGCGGCCAAAGGGGGGATTTGGTGGGTCCGTAACTTCCGAGCGCCGTCTCGCTCATCGGATCCTCCCCGGATGCTCGAGTCGATGATCGGCCGGCCAAATCCGCCGGCACAGCGACGGCGGCCCAACGTTGTGACAAATCCGCACGGCCAGAATTGTGATTGCGTTGTTGAATCGCCGTCGTGCGCCTGTCGACTCCTCGTGCCCGCTGCACACATGATCCGCTGAGCACATGAGGAGTGGCGATGACGGTTGCGGCCCTCGCAGAGGCGACGGATCTTCCCGACGAGATCGACGCCGGACCTGTACGTGAAGCTCATGGCGACCGGTCCGTCGAGGACGCTCGCATCCTGATCGTCGACGACGATCCGACGGCGGCGCTCCTCATGACGCGCCTTCTCGAACGTGACGGCTTCTGGCGCGTCGTCAGCACCGGTGGTGGATGGCGCGCGCTGGCAATGATGCTCCAGCATCCGCCCGACGTGATGATCCTCGACGTGCACATGCCTGATCTCGACGGGATCCAGGTCCTTCGCGAGATGCAACAGGGCGAGCGGCGCGCCCGTCCGGTGACCGGAGTCATTGCAGTGAGCGGCGATGCTTCCGCGGCGACGTGTGACGCGATGCTGCAGGCGGGCGCGGACGATTTCGTGCTCCGTCCGTTTGCCGGCGCCGAGTTCGCGCTGCGGGTGCGGCAACTCGCGATCGCGAGCCGTGAGCTCCGCCGGACCGTGAACTACGTCGACTTCTTGGAACGCGGTCTCACCGCTGAGTGACCCGCTTGCAGTAGACGTCGTAGACGTCGCCGAGTGTCTTCAGCTGTCCGAGGAGCGCGTCCGGCAGCATCACGCCCGCCCACACCTCGACCACGAGCAGCATTTCGAACGTGAGCACGGAGTCGAACGCGAGGTCGTCGACGAGGTGAGTGTCGTGGTTCGCGGTGATGCTCATCGCGGGGAGGTCGAGCTCCAGGGCCAGCGCGTCGCAGAACTCGCCGAAGTCGAGCGGGTCGCCAGTGCTCATTGGAGGAGTCGTTGCGTCACGTGACCGAGCAGGCGCTCGCGGTCACGCTCGAACCGATCTCGCCACAGCGAGAGTATGTGAAGGTCCCAACGACGCCCACCGTGCCACTCGTGATCACGAAGTAGGCCTTCGTGTTCCATCCACCGGCCCACCACGCTCCGGAAGGCGTCGAGGTTGTAGTCGATCACGTCGCTGTAGATCTTGATGAAGCCGAATTCCTCGAAGAGGAAGTTGACGAACAACAGGATGGCCTCGAGCGGCCAGACGCGGGTGTCGGCGCGAAACAGCGCGCCGAGATGGCAATGGGCGTCTCGCAAGTTCGCCTCGTACGCCACGACGAGGCCGACTCGCTCCTTCGTGTCGATGCGTTCAACGAGAAACTGCACGAGCACGCCCTGCCACAGGTCGCGTACGAACTCCTCCGGTCGCGGGGGTAGCCCGCGATAGCGCCAATGCGGCCCCGTGCGTTCGTCTGCTGCGAGCAAGAACAAGAAGTCGTAGTCACTCGCGACGACCGCCCGCAGGCGCACCCTGCGACCGGAGAGCGGGACGCGCGGTACGTGACCTTGCGCGACGGAGCCCCCGGCCTCAAGGCCGGGTGCCACGTCGAGCACCGGCGTCGACCCGTCACGTACCGACATCCCGCCAATGAAGTGTCCGGCTGGAACCGAAACCTTTCCACCTGTCGACGAAAATTCGTAGCGACTCGAATTCGTCGACAAGCGAAGTGGTGTCGGACGAAACGGCAATGTGACTTGCAAGCGGCGCGCGATCAGAACGCAACGGAGATCGACGACGCTCGATTCTTCCAAGAGCCGGCGTTCAATGAATAGCTTTCGGCGCCGAGCGTGAGGATGGCGGCTCCGCCACCGGTGCCGTCCGACACAAATGAGTTGCAGGTCTTCGAGCTCGCCCACGACTCCATGTCGTTGTCGAAGCCGTAGTCGGCCAGGTCGAAAAACCCCGATGTGCTGACGAAGATGAGCTGATTGCCACTCCAGTTCGTACCGCTGAACAGTTGCACCTCCGTTGAAGAACCGCCACAGCTGGATGCCGGTGCCACGCTCATCGCGCTCTTCGTCTCGGCGGCCGTTCCCGCCCGGGCGGCGATGGCAACCACGTCGTGCAGTTGTTCTCGGGTATCGAAGCAAACAACGTTGTCCGGGCCAAAGACCCCACAGGCGTGGGCCCCTTGCCATCCATCGGCAAGATTGAGCGACCTGCCGTTGTACGTCGCGCGCACGCCCGGGTTGGGCGCGGCGCCCGCCGCGGGCGCGGCAACAACTGGTATTGCAAGAATTCCGGCGAGCGCGGTCAAGGCTTCGCGCACCACAAACCTCCCGTTGTTGAATCGAAGTTCGGCAACAACGGTCGACGCGGGCGAGACGATATCCTCTACGAGCCGCGCGTGCGACCGGCGTCAACCCAGCGCGGCGACTGCGACAATACGGATGGTCGAACAAGAAGAAGGACAGCATCTCGTACAGCAATTCCGAGCGCTGTACGACCGCACATACGACCGCGTCTCGGCGTTCGTATTGCGTCGCGGGTTCTCCGAGCACGAAACCCGCGACGTTGTCGCCGAGACATATATGACTTTGTGGCGGAGAATCGGCGACGTCCCGGACGATCCGATACTCGCGGATGCATGGGTGTTCGGCATCGCGCGGCGCGCGATCGCGAACGTGCGCCGCTCCGAAAAGCGGCGGCGCCGGCTCGCCGAGAGACTGTTCGACCAACACCGTGTCGACAGCGCGTTTACGCCCGAGGTTCCCGATCGGCTCTTGCAGGTACTGGAGGAATTGCCGCGCAAGCATCAGGAGATGCTGCAGCTCGCGGTGTGGGACGAGCTCACGCACGCCCAGATCGCCCACGTGGTCGGGTGCAGTGAGAACGCGGTCGCGGTGCGGCTGCATCGCGCTCGGAGAGCGCTGCGTCGTCAGTACGACGAGATCGGTGGGGAGGCGTCGTGACCGACGAACGCGACCTTCTCGAGCAGCTGCGGCGCGCGAACCCGGTGCCGCCGAACGCCACCGCCGGTCGCCGGCTGACTGCCGACGCCGACGCGCTGTTCACCGACATCGTGCAAGGACGGGTCCAGCCGCGCCCGCGTCCACGCTCCCGCCGGAAGGTGCTGATCGCAGTGGCGGTCGCGCTCCTCCTGCTCGCCGCGCTCGCCGCCTTCTTTCTCCGCCACGAGGCGGATTCCAAGCAGCCCGCCTCGGCGGCCTGCTATCCCGCCGCCGATTTGCGCGCGCATCCCGTCATCGTCGGGGTGGCCGGAGACGATCCGCGCGTCCCGTGCGCCGAGCAGTGGCGACTCGGCAAGCTCGGCGCCGGACCGCCTCCTGATTTCGCAGTCTGTGTGCTCCCGACCGGGGTCCAGGGGGTCTTCCCCGGCGAATCGGGTTCGACGTGCGAGCGACTCCACCTCAAGACCGCGGGGTCGGGTCGGCGTGATGAAGCCGCGTTCACCGTGGAGCTCGGTCGCAGGATCAGTGAACGATGCCGTGACGAGGCGGACGCACGCGCGCTCGTGCAGGAGCTCCTCGTCGCGCACCACCTCGCGAACTGGGAAGTGTCGGTGGGACGCGACCGCCCGTTCGGGCCGGCGAATCCGTGCGCCGACGTGAGCATCGACATTCCCGCCCGCAAGGTCGCGATCGTGTCCCGGCCTGACCTGCACTCGCCGGTGCCGTCCGGGTGAGAGACGAGCGCGTCAGGGCCGGAATGCGTAGCCGACGCCGCGCACGGTCCGCAGCCAGCGAACCCCGTGCTCGTCACCCTCGAGCTTGAGGCGCAAGCGGCGCACGTGCTCCGTGACCGTCGCCACGCTCTGCCCGGCCGGCGGCACGCCCCACACTCTCTCCAGGAGCTCGGCCCGCGTGAAGACCGTGCGCGGCTGGGACGCCAGGAAGGCGAGGAGCTCGAACTCTCGCGACGTGAGGTCGATGAGCGAGTCGCGCACGAACACCTCGCGCGCGGCGACGTCGATGACGAGCTCGCCGAAGTTCAGCTTCTGCAGGGCGCGGGGCGCGATACGGCGGATCAACGCGCGCACCCGGGGCGCCAGGTCCCGATCGATCGTCGCTTCGCTCACGCAGTCGTCGGCCCCGGCGTCGAGTGCGAGCGCGATCTCGTCGTGATCCTCGGTCAGCACGACGACACCGAGCACGCCGGCTTCGCGAGGTTCCGCGAGTCGCTCCAGCACGTCCGTGCCCGCGAGACGGGCCGCGACGATCAGGATCGTCGGCCGGATCTCGGCGGCGTGACGCAACGTCGTGGGCCAGTCCGCCGTCTCGTCGACACGGAGTCCCTCCGCGACGAGGACGTCTCCTGCCGTTGCCCGTGTCCGTTCGTCGTGATGCGCGACAAGCACCACGTTTGCCGTCATCGTCATCCCTCCGGGCAAACGGGGCTTGGCAGGTCGACGCGATGCCGTGCCCACACCGCTCCGAAGCGGGAGCGGTGGAACCTCAACACTCCTTTTGCCATACCGACACGTGCCGGCAGTTGCATACGGCCGGCTGGCTTGATTCTGTCAGGCCCGGAGCGGGCCTCGCTGCGGACGGCGCACGCTTTGCGCGCGTCGCGTACCACGTTCGGTCCGAGACACAACGGCGTCGCAACTGGACCGCAATATCCGCACCACTCGCCGACAATCAGCCGGGCAATTCAACCCGAGATTTCAGCCCGACAAATCAGTCGCGACGATCGCGCGCCATTCGTTCGCTTCAGCGCCGCTTGCGCTCGATCGCCGCCGGGCCCTCGTCGACGAGATCACGCAGCGCCCGTTCGACCTCTTGCGCAAGGATGAGGCTCGTCGTCTCGCGAGCGATCGGGCGGAGCGCGCCGATCGCGGTCGCGACCTCCTCGGGTGTCGCGTTTCCCGCGAAGCCGGCGCCGGTCCGTCCGACGACGAGCTTGACCGCGTCGTCGACCGCTTTCGAGAGCCGGCGGCGCAACAGATCGCGCAGCTGACCGGTGAGATCGACGTCGACGCCGGCGTCGTGGAGTTGCAGCGCGAGGTCGAGCAGCGTCGGGCTCGGCACGAGCCACGTTCCGCCGGCGCCGGGTTGCACGTAGCCGGCATCTTGCAGCTCGGCAAGCAGCCTTGGTCCCTCGTGACCGCCGGTCAGCTGGGCCAGCTCATCACGCTCGACGATGCGCGGACGGTCGTCGGACCATGGCGCACTGAGCGTGGCGTCGATGCCGAGCCATTCGGCCACCGTGCGGGCCGGCCGCTCCCGGGACACCAGGTCGCGGATCGCGGTGAGCGTGAGGCCGCGATCCCGGAGCTCGGCGATGAGGTGCAGGCGCTGCAGGTGATCGTCGGTGTAGACGGCGTCGCGCCCGCGTTTCGTCGGCTTCGGGAGCAGGCCCTCGGACTGGTACCACCGGATCGTGCGAGCCGGCACGCCGCTGCGGTCGACGAGCTCCGCCAGCCCGTACTCGCCCGGGATGTCCGTCTCGGGGACTTCGGCGCTCACGATCCCAGTGAACCACAACGGGCGAGATCATTACAGCTTGCACTGTAAGAATACCTTGACAGTGGACACTGCAAGTGTTTGGGTAGACCCATGGACACGACGACCGACCTCCCCCGGACCGCCGCCCGCTCCCATCAGCTCGTCGCCGCATCGGCACGAACGACGCTCGACCCCTTTTGTGAGGTCGACTGGTCGATCCCCATCGACGACTCGGCGTATCACCTGCCGCCCGAGGTCCTGCCTCTTTACGGCACGCCGGTGTGGGACTCGATGAGCGAGGCCGGCCGCATCGCGTACAGCCGCCACGAGACCGCGGCGCTGTGCGGCGCCGGCATCTGGTTCGAGAACGTGCTCATGCAAGCGGTGCTCCGTCACCTTGCGGAGATGCCGGTCACCGATCCGGCCCACCGGTACCTGCTTGTCGAGGTCGCGGACGAGTGCCGGCACTCCACGATGTTCGGGGAGTTCATCCGCCGGGGTGGAACGCCCGCG
The DNA here is from genome assembly GCA_038238245.1 of Acidimicrobiia bacterium. Lineage (GTDB taxonomy): Bacteria > Actinomycetota > Acidimicrobiia > IMCC26256 > PALSA-610 > DASQHW01. Next base: position 82,912 of record JBBRXX010000010.1, on the reverse strand, counting down.
TACAGCCCGGCGCACGGACATCTCGACGTCGACGACCTGCCCGGCCGGCGCGCGACGTCGTACCTGCTCATCCTCGCCGTCGAGGAACTGCTCGACCACATCAACCGCAAGACCATGCGAGACGACCGCGTGCATCCCGTGTCGCGCCAGATCGCAAAGCTGCACGTCCTCGAAGAGGCGCGCCACGTCAGCTTCGCCAAGACGTATCTCAGCGAGGTCTGGCCGCAGCTCGCGAGCGATGAGCGCGCCGCGATCGCGGACGCGGCGCCCGCGCTCGTTGCCGCGGTCGCCGAGTTCAGCATCGATCCCGAGGTCTACGAGCATCTCGGCATCGAGGACGGCGCACTCGTGGCACGAGTGAATCCGCATCACCGGGCCGTGATCGTCGAGGGACTCGCCAAGCTCACCGGCTTCCTGGCGGAGATCGGCGTGATCGATGACGCGCGCCGGCCGACGTGGGCCGCGCTGGGCCTCCTCGCCTGACTTAAACATACATACAGGCTTGACTGTATGTGGCCTGACCGCCATCATGACAGGGATGCCCCTCGCCCCGCCGCCTGTCCCGCCGGTCCCGCTTGTCACCATCGTTCCGCCTGTCACGGGCCGCCGCACGAACGCCGAGCGGAGTGCCGCTACCCAGACCCGTCTGCTCGACGCGACGATCGAGTGCCTGGTCGAGCTGGGCTGGGCGGCGACGAGCACCACCGAGGTCGTGCGGCGCGCGGGAGTCTCCCGCGGTGCGCAGGTGCACCATTACCCGACCAAGGAAGACCTGGTGCTCGCCGCCCTCGACCACCTGCTCACGCGGCGCATCGAAGAATTCGAAGCAACATTCGCCCGGCTTCCCGCCGACAAGCGCTCGCCGGCCGCCGCGATGCGGCTCTTGTACGAGCACTGCTTCCGCGACACGTTCGCGGCCTGGGTGGAGCTCGTCGTCGCGTCTCGCACGGATCCCGCGCTGCACGAACGATTCGTGCAGGTCGAGGAGCGGTTCTTCGACAACGCGCTCGTGACGTTCCGTGCGATGTTTCCCGACGCCGCGGCCGATCAGAGCTTTGCGCGAGTTGCGTTGCAGCTCGCGTTCTCCGTGCTCGACGGCCTCGCCCTGAATCGGATCATCGGCGTAGGCGCCGACGAGCTCGACATGGTGCTCGAGACGTTCAACGCCATCGCCGCCCCCTACTTTCCGCACACCCCCGGAGGTTCATCGTGACCGAAGCCATCGTCCTCGAAGAAGAACAGCGCGCCGACCGTTTCACGGAGCTAGTCGAGCGTCTGTCGCACCAATCAGTCGTGAAGCACTTCGACGCGTATGTCGACGTACCTTGGGACGATCCCGCGTATGCGATCGATCCGACCGATCCCCGCTGGGAGCTCTCCATCGAGAACACGCTCGGCGCGACCGAGTGGTACAAGGGCCTTCCCGCCGACGTCCGCGCCCGCATCGGGCTGCACTGCATCGTCGCCAACATGAAGGCGGGATTGCAGTTCGAGAGCATTCTCAAGCGCGGGCTCCTCGAGTACGCCTTCATGTTGCCCGACCGCAGCCCCGAGTACCGCTACGCGTACCACGAGGTCATCGAGGAAGCCCAGCACTCGCTGATGTTCCAGGAGTTCGTGAATCGCAGCGGTCTCGATGCGCCCGGTCTCACCTGGGACGTCAAGTTCGGCGCGCGTCGTGTCATCGGGATGGCGCGCCGGTTCCCGGAATTGTTCTTCGTGTTCGTGCTCGGCGGTGAGGATCCGATCGACCATGTACAGCGCACGGCGTTGCGTTCCGGCCGTGAGCTGCACCCGCTGCTCGAGCGGATCATGCGCATCCATGTCACCGAAGAAGCGCGCCATCTCTCCTTTGCCCGTCAGTACCTGCGCACGAACGTGCCGAAGCTGTCACGTGGGAAGCGACGCTCGATCGCAATCCAGGCCCCGCTCATACTCGCGACGATGGCGTCGGTGATGATGCGACCGCCACGCAGCATCGTGCGCACCTACGACATCCCCAAAGCGGTCCTGACCGAGGCATACGGCCCCGGGACGCCGTCACGAGATGAGGTCCGAGCCTCGTTGCGCAAGGTACGCACCCTCCTCACGGACCTCGAGCTCGTCACCCCGGTCTCGAAGAAGATGTGGCGGTCTTTCGGGATCTGGGAGGAGACTCGCCTCGATGACTGATCAGCCGGTCGAGCCGCTCGCCGAGCCTCCCGAGCCGCTCGCCGAGCCGCTCGAGCGTCTCGAGATCTCGGCGCGCGGCATCCTCGTCGGGTCGGGACCGCGATTCGCGAGAGATGCATTCGGCCCGGTGTTGTGCTTCTACGCCGGCTACAAGCTCGGCGGCCTCGCAATCGGCATCGCTGCCGCGACCGTGGTGGCGCTCGGCGCGTGGCTGTACGAACGTCGACGCGATCGCCCCGGACTGCTCGCGCGCCTCTCCCTGCTCGTCATCGTCGTGCAAGCAGCGATCGGCCTGCTCGCCGGCGACGCGCGGGCGTTCTTCGCGCCCGCGGTGCTGACGACGCTCGTATGGGGGCTCGCATTCGTCGTCTCCGTGTTCGTCGGCCGGCCCTTGGCGGGGGTGTTCGCCGGAGAGATGTATCCGTTCCCGCCGGAGGTGCGCGCGTCCGCCACCTTCACGCGCGTGTTCTCGGTCGTCTCGCTCGGGTGGGGCGGCCTGCTCCTGTTGCGCAGCGGGGTTCGACTCGCGACGCTCGCGATGTCTTCGATCGACGCGTTCGTCTTCGTGAGCGCGGCGACGGGCATTCCGCTCACCGCGGCCATGATGACGTGGTCGGTCTGGTATGCGACGCGCGCCTTCCGCCGCAGTGAGGAATGGGGCTGGGCGCTCACCGCGGGGTGACGGCGAGCGGTTTGACCATGAGCACCCGGCCCGGGCTGCCGGTCAAACGCTCATAGCGCGGGTCGCGCTTCTCGGCGACCACCGCGAACCCGTGGCGCTCGTAGAGACGCCGGGCGGGGTTGTCGATCGTCGTCGTGAGCGACACGTTCCCGACACCGCGTGCGCAGGCTTCTTCCTCCACCGCGAGGAGCAGCGCGCCGCCGGCACCTTGATTGCGCGCGTCGGGATGGACCTGGAGCTCCACGAGATGCACGCAGTCCGGGAGCGCTTTCATGTCGACCCGTGCCCGCGCCGACGACTTGCACGCCGCTCGAACGGTGCCGAGAACGCCGAAGGCGTGCAGCGCGGTCCGGGCGACGATGCGAAACGGCGGGAGGTCGCCGCCGCCCGTGACCTCGGCGAATCCGATCGGTGTGCGGTCGCGTTCGAGCACGAGCACCGCGCCGTCCGCAGACGCGAGTGTCTGCCGCAGGAGCGCGAGTTGAAAACGAGCCGCGCGATCAGCATCGCCTGCCATCACGATCGCCTCGCGGCTCGGGTCGACGAACATCATCTCCGTGAGCAGCGCCGCATCGACCGGCGTGGCGCGCCGCACGCGCAGAGGTGACGACGAAGGTGATGGTGTGCCCTGATGAAAGAGGATTCGCCATGTCCCGCCGTCTCGAACCCACAGTGAGCTGCGCAACGCGGTTCGTGCCGGCGGGCCCGTCGCGTACGTCAGCAGCACCACGTTGTCGGCGAGCCGCACGGCATCGAGGTCGTGGGCCTCGCCACCGTCGCCGGGCTCGGCCGCGAGCGCCTTCGCGACCGATTGGCGATCCCAGACCCGTCCCGACGCGCCGAATTCGCGAAAGTCGTCGTGCAGCAGCCCCGCGACCTCCGCCGCGTCCGCCCGGATGTCGGGGCGCAGGAGCGCAAGCTCCTTGGCGACGACCTCGTCCACGTCCGGGTCCGACCCTGACACGCGACGAACGTACACGGTCCGTGCGAAGATCTCGCTCGGGCGTGGGTGCTGCGCATCAGATCGAGGGGGGTCCATGACGATCACGACGATTGCAGGAATCGTGCGCACGCACGGCAAGGACCGCCCGGACAAGCCGGCGATCGAGCTCGACGGCCGCACGCTGACATTCGGCGAGATGGATACGCGTTCGAGCCGGCTCGCGAACGCGTTGGCGGACGCCGGCGTCGTGAGCGGTGACCGGGTGGCATTTCTCGACAAGAACGGCATCGAGTACTTCGAGACCACGTTCGCGCTGGCGAAGCTGAACGCGGTGAACGTCGCGGTCAACTGGCGGCTCGCGCCGGCCGAGATCGCGCAGATCATCGCAGACGCGGGCGCGAAGGTGGTGATCGTCGGCCGGGAGTTCGTGGCGCACATCGAGAAGATCGAACCGGAGATGGCGTCGGTCTCGACGATTGTCGCAATCGGTGATCACCCGCGCTGGCTCGAGTACGAAGCGCTGCTCGCGGCGAGCGCGCCGAGTGATCCAGGTGTGCAGGCTGCCGGCGCCGACGTTGCGTTCCAGCTGTACACGTCGGGGACGACGGGGTTGCCGAAGGGAGTGATGCTCACCAACGACAACTTCTTCAAGGGCGTCATGAACGTGACCGAGTCGTGGCGGTTCACACCGGACTCGGTGAACCTGGCCGTGATGCCGATGTTCCACATCGGTGGCTCGGGCTGGGCGATGGTCGGGCTGTTCCACGGCTGCCAGACCGTGCTGTTGCGCGAGGTCGATCCGGCGCGCATCCTTCAGCTGATCTCCGAGTTCGGCGTCACCAACGCCTTCATCGTCCCGGCCGTCATTCAGTTCCTGTTGCAGATGCCCGATGTCGCCGCCGCCGACTTCGCATCGCTCCGGGCCATCGTCTACGGGGCGTCGCCGATCACGGATTCGGTGCTCACGAAGGCAATGGACGTCTTCGGATGCGAGTTCATCCAGGTGTACGGGCTGACCGAGACGACCGGTGCGATCACGCAACTTGATCCTGAACATCACGATCCGGCCGGCCGGCCCGAGCTCCTGCGATCCTGCGGCAAGCCGTTCCCGTGGGTCGAGGTGCGCATCGTCGACCCCGAGACGGGCAACGACGCGCCGGTCGGCGTCGTCGGCGAGCTCTGGACGCGCTCATCGCAGAACATGAAGGGCTACTGGGCGAACGAGTCTGCAACGCGCGCCGCCTTGACCGACGACGGTTGGTTCAAGACCGGCGACGCGGGCTACCGCGACGGGGATGGCTTCTTGTACCTCCACGATCGGGTCAAGGACATGATCGTCTCGGGCGGCGAGAACATCTATCCCGCCGAGGTCGAGAACGTGCTCGCGAAGCATCCGGGAGTCGCCGATGTCGCGGTGATCGGCGTGCCCGACGCCAAGTGGGGCGAGGCCGTGAAGGCCGTGGTCGTCCCGAGCGAGGGGAGCGAAGCGACCGCGCAGGAGCTGATCACCTTTGCGCGCGAGCATCTCGCGGGCTTCAAGCTCCCGAAGTCGGTGGACTTCACCGAGGTGCTGCCCCGCAATCCCTCGGGCAAGCTGCTGAAGCGGGAGATCCGCGCACCCTATTGGGAAGGCGCGGCGCGCCAGATCGGCTGACCCGTGATCTCAGGCCAGGTCGTCGAGGCGGCGGGCGAGGTAGCGACGCTCGGCGTCGCTCGTCGCCAGTGCAAGCGCTTCGCGGTACGCGAGCGTCGCCTCGGCATTGCGCTCGAGTCGGCGCAGGAGATCGGCGCGTGTCGCGGGCAACAGGTGGTAGCCCGGCAATGCACCGGACGCCTCCAGCGCGTGCACGATCTCGAGCCCGGCTTCCGGGCCGTCGGCCATCGCCACGGCGACGGCTCGATTGAGCTCGACGACCGGTGTCGGAACCCTTCGCACCAGCTCGCGGTAGAGCGCAGCGATCTCGGTCCAGTCGGTCGCGGACGCGTCCATCGCGGTCGCGTGGCAGGCGGCGATCGCGGCCTGTACCTGATACGCCCCCGCCTCACCCCGTCGTAGGGCCGCGTCGAGCAGCTCGATCCCCTCGTCGATGTCATCGCGATTCCAGCGCGTGCGATCCTGCGCTTCGAGAGGCACGAGCTCGCCCGCATCGTCGACGCGCGCGGGGCGACGCGCATCGTGCAAGAGCATGAGCGCGAGCAGGCCGAGCGCCTCGGGCTCATCGGGCATCAATGCCGCGAGCGTGCGAGCCAGGCGGATCGCCTCGGCGCAGAGATCGGTACGTACCAGGTCGGCGCCGGCGGTCGCCGCGTACCCCTCGTTGAACAGCAGGTACAGCACACCGAGCACCGCGCCCGTGCGTTCCGGCAACAGGTGCGCGGGCGGGACGCGATACGGGATACCCGCGTTGCGGATCTTCTGCTTGGCGCGGACGAGGCGCTGGGCCATCGTCCGCTCGGGGACGAGGAACGCCCGCGCGATCTCGCCGGTGGTGAGGCCGGCGAGTGTGCGCAGCGTGAGCGCGACCTGCGCCTCGACCGAGAGCGCGGGATGGCAGCAGGTGAAGATCAGCCTCAGCCGGTCGTCTTCGATCCCACTGTCATCACCGGCATTCCGATCCTCGGGTGTCGACAGCATCGCCGCCTCTCGCAGCTTGGTCGCACCGGTCGCGGTGCGCCGCAACCGGTCGAGCGCGCGATTGCGGGCCGTCGTCGTCAGCCAGGCGCCGGGGTTGCGCGGGATGCCGTCGCGGGGCCAGCGCTCGAGCGCCCGCGCGAAAGCGTCCTGCGAGCATTCCTCGGCGACGTCCCAATCGCCTGTCACACGGATCAGCGTCGCGACGACGCGCCCCCATTCGTTGTGGAACGCGTCGGCGACGGCGGCCTCCACGGCACTTGCGTGATCCGGTCTCACATCTCCCAGATCGGCCTCACTTCGATGCTCCCGCTCCGCGCGCCGGGAATCTTCGCCGCGACCTCGATCGCCTGATCGAGATCCCTGCAGTCGACGATGTAGTAGCCACCGATCTGCTCCTTGGTCTCCGCGAACGGGCCGTCGGAGGTCAGCACTTCACCATCGCGCACCCGCACGGTCGTGGCGTCGCTGGTCGGCCGGAGACGCTCGCCGCCCTGCAGGACGCCCCGCTTCCCCATTTCCTCGCCGAATGCCATGTACTCGGCGAAGCTCGCCGACGCTTCTTCGGGGCTCTGCGCCTGGTCGGTGTGCTCGTCGGTGCAGATCATCAGGACGTATCGCATGGTTCCTCCTCGTGGTGACAGTTCATCACTACGACGATCGGGATTGCGCCGGATCGACATCGGAAGCGCGACTTGCGACTCTCGACGCCACGCGGGCCGGGCGGCGGCTACCGATCCACGCGACGACGCAGGAGACAGAACTCATTGCCCTCGGGATCGGCCAGCACCACCCACGGCACGTCGCGCTGACCGACGTCAACCCGGCGAGCGCCGAGCGCGAGGAGGCGGTCCAGCTCCTCGTCCTGGTCACATCCCGACGGGTTGACGTCGAGATGCAGCCGGTTCTTCAGCGTCTTCGGTTCCGGCACCGGTACGAAAACGAGCAGCGGTGGCGCGGTCGGCTCACCGGTCGCTGACAACCAGCAGTAGCCGCGCGCATCCTCGACCATCGGCCAGGCAAGCACGTCGCGCCAGAATTGCGCGACACGAAGCGGATCCTTGCAGTCGATGATGACTTCCGTCAGCACGCTCGCCATTGGTCTTCCCTCAGTCGTTCATGGTCCAGCGCTGGATGCGCGACGCCGAAAGCGGCAAGCTTGGCGCGTGGAGACGCCATCGGAAAGCGGCCGTATCGCGTTCATCTGCGCGATGCCGATCGAGCTCGTGCCGCTCGCGCAGAAACTCTCACTCGAGGAGACGCAGCTGGGCGACGTGACCGCCCACGCCGGAACCCTCGGCGGCCGCGACGTGGTCGCGATCGTGACCGGCATGGGAACGAAATTCGCACGCGAAGGTACCGAAAAGCTGCTCGATACCGTGCCGGTGGCACGCGTGGTGGTCGTCGGCATCACCGGCGCGCTGGAGAACGAGACGCCGATCGGGACACTGATCCGGCCCGAGGTCGTCGTGCACAGCGCGTCCGGCGCCGAGTATCGACCCGAGCCCTTCGGTGCACAGGCGCCGCACGGGACGATGTGGACGACCGACGTGCTCATCACCGATCCCGATGCACTCGCCGGCCTCCGAAACCGGGGAGTGGTGTCACTCGACATGGAGACGGCCGCAATCGCCGCCGTGTGCGAGGCCCGCGGCATCCCGTGGTGCGTGTTTCGCGTCATCTCCGACCGCGCGAGCGACGGCAGCGTCGACGAAGAGGTCTTCCATCTCAGCAACCAGGACGGCACGCCGAACCACGAGGCGATCGCGAGCTACTTCGCGGCGCACCCGGAGCGACTTCCGCTCATGGCGCGTATCGCCGAGGACGTGAAGCGCGCCACGGAGACCGCTGCCGACGCCGCGATCAGCGCGTGTTTGTAGTCGCCTTCGCCGCGGCTGCCGAGCACGCGGTGAGGCCGGCGCGCAGCTCGGGCTCGCTCGGCCAGCCGAATCCGAGGCGGAAGTGCCGGTCGTCGACCTCGAACCAGTGACCGGGCCCGACGTATGTGCCGTGCTCCTGCAAGAGCACCTCGTAGAAGCGGTCGGTGTCCACCGCGACGTCGGGCGCGAAGCGCACCAGGCCGACGACTCCGCCCGCGGGCTCGATCCATTCGAACGTGTCCTGGTCTCGGATCCAGTCGCGCACGATACCGAGACGCGTGCGCACGTCCTCGAGGATCGGCGGAAGGATCCGAGCACGATCGGCAAGCACTCGCCCGGCGATCGCCTCGTCAATGGTCGCGCCGCAGATCACGATCTGCTCTTTCGCCGCCAACAGCGTCTCCGCGAGCTGTGGATCGCGACACACCGCCCAACCGACGCGCAGGCCCGGAAGGCCGTATGCCTTCGACATCGACGAGACGCTGATCGCGCGCGGTGACAACGTCGCTGCCATCGGCAACGGCGAACCGTGTGTCAGGTCGCGGTACGTCTCGTCGACGAGCAACACCGCGCCGGAGCGCTCCGCGGTTTCGACGAGCGACCGCAACAGCTCGACATCGAGGAGGGTCCCGGTCGGATTGTGCGGGCAGGTCACCGAGATCAGACGCGTCGTGCCGGGGCGAACCAGGGATGCCACACGCATGGGATCGAGCTGCCACGCGTCGTCGTACGCAAGATCGACGATGTCGAGCTCGGCGCCGATCGCGCGGGGCGTCTCCAGGTTGGTGGCGTAGTTCGTCCGCACGACGACCATGTGGTCGCCGGGCTCGAGCAGCGACGTCGCGGTGGCGAACAACGCGGCCGCCGCGCCCGGCGTCACGATGACATCGTCGGTCGACAGCCCGTCACCGTGCGCGGCGATGGCTTCTCGCAGGAGCGGGTCGCCCAAGTGGTCGCCGTAGCACAGCAGCAACTCGTCAAGGGGAAGTCGTCCGTCAGACTCGAGATCGATGCGGAGATCGGTGAGACGGCGGTCCGACACCGAGCTCTCCGACAGGTTGTTCGTGATCGTGTCGTAGCCCAGCTGCTCGGGAGACTCGATCTCGATCGGCATCCGTCGGTAGCGCATGACGCCAAGCATCGCATCCCGCAGGAGCCCTCTTAGGATCCGCGGCGTGCGTCGTGGTGGTGAATTGTCGAGTGCGCAAGCGCGGTGGCTCGCGGTCGACGCGCAGGGCCTCGGTCGGCCGCGGCCGAACGGCCCGGTCGGGCGGCGTCACCTCCGTAGCGCGATCGAGGGCGCGGGACTCCTGCAGCTCGACGCCATCAACGTGCTCGCGCGCACGCAGTTCCTCGTGCTGTTCAGCAGGCTCGGTGCCTATGACGTCGCCCGGCTGTACGACATGAGCGGGCCGGGCGGCGAGCTCTTCGAATACTGGGGACGGATGGCATCGCTGCTGCCGATGGCCCGCCAGCCGTTGTTCCGATGGCGAATGACGGAACACGGGCCGTACGGCAGCAGCCCCACGTACTCGGTGCGCCGGCAGGCGTGGCAAGAGGCGCACGCCGGCTACATCGCTTCGGTCCTCGAAGAAGTGCGCGAACGTGGCCCGTTGCGCGCCTCGCAGCTGACCGACCCTCGCCGCCGGGACGGTGAATGGTGGGAACGACGCAGCGTCGGTCGCCAAGCGCTGGAGTACCTCTTCACGCGTGGCGAGCTCGCGGCGTGGCGCACCGCCGGCTTCGAGCGCGTGTACGACTTGCCCGAGCGCGTGATCCCCGAAGCCGTCCTGTCGCAGCCGACGCCGTCCGTCGACGAGGCGCACCGCCAGTTGCTGGTCCTCGCGGCACGATCGCTGGGCGTCGGGACGATCGGTGACCTCGCGGGCTACTACCTCATCAAGCAGAGGAGCGCGAAGGCAAGGGTCGCGGAACTCGTCGAGGCGGGCGAACTCGTCGAGGTCACCGTCGAAGGATGGCGCGACGCCGGGTACATGCTCCCGAACGTCGGGCTCCGGCGACCGACGCGACGGAACGCCACGCTGTTGTCGCCGTTCGACTCGCTCATCTGGGAACGGAACCGCACCTGGCGGTTGTTCGGCTTCGACTACCGCATCGAGGTCTATACGCCCGCGCCGGATCGCAGGTACGGCTACTTCGTGCTGCCCCTCCTGCTCGGCGACCGACTGGTGGCTCGGCTCGACCTCAAGGCGGACCGGAAGACTTCGACGCTACGAGTCGCGGGCGCCTTCCTCGAGAGCGCCGCCGATCCGGAGGATGTCGTGGCCGCCGCCGCAATCGAGCTGGACGCGATGCGGGAGTGGCTCCAGCTGCGCGACCTCGCAGTCGCGCGCCGAGGCAACCTGGCAGGCCCGCTCCGGCGTGCGACCTAGCCAAGTGAGCCGAATCATGCGAACATATGTTCGTGTCATCGGCGATCCCGCGCGCTGACATTCTGCACGCCGACCTCGATGCGTTCTACGCGTCCGTCGAACAGCGAGACGACGCCCGGCTCCGCGGCCGCCCGGTGATCGTCGGCGGCGGTGTCGTGCTCGCAGCCAGCTACGAGGCCAAGGCGTGCGGCATTCGGACGGCGATGGGTGGTGTGCAGGCGCGCCGCATGTGCCCGCACGCGATCGTGGTCGAGCCGCGCATGTCGGCGTATGCGGAAGCGAGCGAGGCGGTGTTCGAGATCTTCCGGGACACGACCCCGTTGGTCGAGGGTCTCTCGATCGACGAGGCGTTCCTCGACGTCGGTGGACTGCGCCGGCTGTCCGGCACGCCGGCCGAGATCGCGGCGCGCTTGCGACACGAGGTGCTCACGCACGTCGGGTTGGTGATCACCGTCGGTGTTGCCCGGACCAAGTTCCTCGCCAAGGTGGCGAGTGGCGTTGCCAAGCCCGACGGCCTGCTCGTCGTACCGCCGGATCAGGAGCTCGACTTTCTCCACCCGCTTCCCGTCGAACGGTTGTGGGGCGTCGGCACAGTGACCGCCGGCAAGCTCCGCGCCCGGGGCATCAGGACTGTCGGCGAGGTCGCGTCTCTCGCAGAAGGGTCCCTGGTCGCGATGCTGGGCCGTGCGTCAGGCCGCCACCTCCATGCCCTCGCGCACAATCGTGATCCGCGGCCGGTGCAGGTCGGTCGCCGTCGACGATCCGTCGGCGCGCAGCGCGCGCTCGGCCGGGCGCGCCATTCGCACGAGGACATCGATGCCGCGGTCGTAGAGTTGGTAGACCGCGTCAGTCGCCGAATGCGCGCCGGCGGGCGCGCCGGTCGCACGATCGTGCTGCGCCTCCGTTTCGACGACTTCTCCCGCGCGACCCGCTCGCACACGCTGCTTCGGGCGACGGCGGAGACGCACATCATCCTCGAAACCACGCGAGCCCTGCTGACGACCGCGACGCCGATGATCGAGCGACACGGCCTCACGCTCGTCGGCGTCGCGGTGGGCAACCTCGACGACTGCGGCACGATCCAGCTTCCATTGCCGTTCGATCGGTATGCGGGCGACGCGCTCGACGTCGCGCTCGATGGCGTGCGCGACCGGTTCGGGTCCGCCGCCGTCAGCCGCGCAGTGCTGCTCGGCCGCGACGCGGGTATGTCGGTGCCCCTGCTGCCGGATGCGACACCGGAGCCGAGGGAGGTCGAGTGAGACCGCTCAGGCGTGCGCGTGGAACACAAAGCGGTCCGTCGTCAGCGCGTGCGCAAGTGAAAGGCGCGCGGGCCCACGAAGCCGGGCAACCCATTTCGCAACGCGAAGGGGGAGGCTGCGACGCCAGACGACATCCACCCTGCTGAAACCACATACCCGGAGCATTCCGACCATGGCCGGCACGTTTGGCGCCCACCAGTTCGTCGGGTCGTCGTTGAACTCGGTGGCGCGGAGGAACTCGGCCGCGGGCCGCCGGGTGAGCAACATCCCGACCTCCGTTTCGAGCACGAGAAGCGTCTTCGTCACCGAACGGACGCGCTCGAGCACCTCGAGCGGATCGCGAAGGTGGTAGAGCACGCCGAGCAGGAGCACGATGTCGAAGGTGCCACCGACGGCCTCGGGAGTGAGCTCGAGCGGATCGATGCGCAGGTCCTTGACGTTCGAGTCGAAGGCTTCTCGGGCGAGGTCGAATCCATCTCGAGTTCCCCATCCACCTCCACCCCAGGAGTAGTGATCCGTCGCGAGCACCTCCGCGCCGCGTCGTTCCATCTCGAACGAGTAGAAGCCGTCCCACGCGCCGACGTCGAGCACCCGCATGCCGTCCATACGCGCGGGAAGCCTCAGCCGGGGAAGCGTGCGGTTCGGGTCGTATACGCCGGACGTCCGCACTTCACGCGAGAGATCGATCCGGTGGAACCAGTTGATCGCATCTGCGCGTCGTCGGAGGTCCGGCGTCTCGAGCGGCACCCGGTCACCCTAGGTTCGGGACGCGCGTGGCACGTGCCCGGTGTCTACGGCGAGAGCGGCTTGCAGGTTGTCGGGTCGACGGCGACGTCGGCGAACGGCCCGCACACGTTGGGCACGAGCCAGACATGAAGCGACGGCGGCATGACCACGGGGAGACTTCCTGTTGGGCACGTCCCGTCCGCGAGACGGGGGGAGAACATGTTGCCCGCGCGGCAGAGATTGCGTGCCTGCCACGTCGTGAACGCGCCCGCGATGGGGGGCACGTCGGCCATGGTCTGGGTGGGCTCGAGCACGTAGACGGCCGCAACGACATTGGCCGCGCCCGCCGCGTTCCGCTGCAGGACGATCGATTCGATGTGCGCGGCGTCGAGTTCGCGTCCGTCCGAGAGATACGACGACTTGATGTAGGTCTGGAAGCCGTCGGGGTCGGTGTCGCCGATCCACCGGTATCCGGCGTCGACCACCGACTGCTCGGTCGGGAACACACTCATCGCGGCGGTCGTGCGGTCGATCAAAGCCTGCGCCGCGGCGCGTTGTGCGGGCGTCAATCGGGAGTCGTTGAGCGAGATGATTGGCCCGTTCGGGGCAGGGTTGCCGACCGTCGTCGTCGTACTGACGGTTGTACTGGTACTCGTCGTGGACGGTGGCATGCTGGCGCCGGTCGTCGTGGTGGTGGGCAAGGTCGATGCGGGTGCATTCAAGAGGCCCTGGTTCGTCGGCGCTTGGATCGACGACGCGTTGGCGACGCCAACGCGGGGCTGGCCGTTGTTGCCCGCGGATGCCTTGCGCGTGCGATCGCCGATCTTCGCTTTCGCACCCGACGCACCGGCGTTGTTGTTGTCGTTGGTGTTGTTGCTGGTGCCGTTACCGTTGAGGGCCGCGCCGCCGTTGTACTCCGGCGCGCGCGAAGCAATCTCTTGCAGCATCTTGGCGTAGTCGCTTGCCGGCGCCGCCGCGTCTGTGTGCGTCGGTGCGATGGGCGCGCCAGCGGATTTGTGGTCGGTACCCGAAACGATGAATGCGAACGCGCCGACCCAAACTCCCACTGACGAGAGAATGATCGCCACCGTACGAAGACGGTCAGCTGCCTTTCGGCGCCTGTCCCGACGTCTGTAATCCGTGCTCAATCGCAAGGGCTTCACACCGTCCAGGCAGCGATCGTGGTCCAAGCTGCGATCGTGGGAGCTTCGCGGAACCGCGTCACCAACCGTAGTGACCTGTCATATGACGTGCTCGGCGGTGCATACATAAATTACCTTTGCCCGACGCAAGTCTTCCCTTTCCATTGCCCACCTCGCGGTCCGCTCAACCGCTGCTCGATGCACTGCGCCCGCTCGATTCGGCTCTCAGGGGTCAAAGCATCCCCCCAAGTTCGAACGTGCGACGACCGTGCGAGCACACCGAGATCGCGCGAACGCTGCCCGCGCGTCCGAATCGACAGAGCGTGCTGAGGCGTTGACGCGATGAACGCGATGAACAGGCGCTTTCTCCTGACCTGCCACGACGCCGGAGGCACGGTGCCGCCGATGCTGGCCCTCGCGGAATCGCTGGTGCTCGCCGGTCACGACGTGGTGATCCTGAGTCAGCCATCAGTGCGTCTGCGCGCCGAGGCCGCGGGCTGCACGTTCGTTGCGTTCTCCAAGATTCCGGATTATCGGCGCGACACGTCACTCGAAGACCAACTCGGCCTTGTCGGCCGCGCGCTCACGAGCAAGAACGCGGGCGACGATCTCGAGACCTACGCGAAGCAACATCCCGTCGACGTGGTCGTCGTCGACGCCAATCTCGGCGGTGCGCTCGCCGCGACCGAGAAGCTCGGTCGTCCGTCAGCGGTGCTCCTCCACAGCATGTACAAGACCTTCGTCGACACCTGGTTCGGTGAGGTCTGGCCATTCTTGGAGCAGGCCGTCAACCAGACTCGCAAGAGCTATCGACTTGCGCCGGCGCACGACTGGCCATCGGTGTTCGCCGCTCACGACCGTCTGCTCGCGGTCGTCCCGGCGGCATTCGATGTTCCCGTCGCCGACGTCCCGGCCGCGATGCGCCACTTCGGCTTCCTCGTCCCGCGCGGACGATCGACTGCTGCGTCAGCCGACTTTCCTCGAGGCGACGATCCCGCCGTCCTCGTCGGCCTCAGCACCACGTACCAACACCAGGAAGCGCTGCTCGCCGCGATCGTCGACGCGCTCGCCGACCTCGCGGTGCGGGCGCTCGTCACGACGGCCGGCCATGCGGACATCGACGCCCTTGCGCGGCCTTCGAACGTGACGATCGTCGATGCCGTGCCACACACGCTCGTGTTGGACAAGACCGACGTGATGGTCACGCACGCGGGTCTCGGAACCGTCGCGAGCGCGCTCACCTTCGGCGTTCCTCTCGTGTGCACGCCGCTGAGCCGTGATCAACCACTCAACGCGCAGCGCGTAGCGCAGCTCGGCGCGGGCATCGCGTTGACCGAGCGGCCGACCGTCGCCGCGATCGCATCCGGCATCGAACAGGTCCTGTCCGACGCGTCCTACCGCGAAGCCGCACGCGCGCTTGCCAAGGCGAGCAGCGACGAGGGAGGCGCGCCGGCGGCAGCCGCCGAGCTCGAAGCACTGCTCGACTGACAACCACTGCGCTCGGGGGCCGTGATGCACGCGGGTTTTACGGTCCGCGCTCCTGTCGATCGCCTTGCAGGAGGCCGGCCTTGCGGTCGCGTTCAGTCTTTTCCACGTGGTGCGGAAGGCACAGGGGCTGCATGTTCTCGAATGAGGTCTCGCCGCCGTTCGCGCGCGGATCCTTGTGGTCCCATTGCAGGTGAGAGGTGCGGTCGCAGCCGGACTCGGCGCAGTGAACGCCGTCGAAGTCGGGCGGTGCACCGAGCTCGAGCGCGGTCTTGAGGTGCGCCGGTCGCCTTCGTCCGAGGTGCGCGACCGTATGGATCGCGACGCCGTCGTGGAGCACGACCTTCAAGAACGCATCCTGGGCCAACTCGCGCGCCACCCGTACCGGTATCGGACTCCCACCGATGACGCGGCAGCACTCTCCGGGCTCCGCGCGCCCTCGTCGGTACCACACCGGCCGCGGTGGCCGGCACCGAGTTCGTCCAGTTCAGCCCGACGGACCTTCTCGCAGAGACCGAAGCGGCCATCGCCAAGGTCATGCAAGGCGGCGCCGGCTGAGGGGCGTTCCGGCTCGTCACGCGCTAGGCGGGATCGTTATACGAGGTCGGGGTCGGTCATGACCTCGACGAGCGCCGGGCCTTTGTGGGCGAACGCGATCGCGAGCGCGTCGTCAAGCTGGCTCGCATCCGTCACCCGGGTGCCGTGTGCGCCGCAGATCTGCGCGTACTCGGCGAAGTTCGGGTTGTGAAGCGACGTCTGCCAGACGTCCCATTCCGCTGCACGCTGCTCCTTGGCGATCTTGCCGAGCATCGAGTTGTTGAGGAGCACATGGGTGATCGGGATGTCGTACTTCACGGCGGTGTTGAGTTCGGCGAGGTACTGGCCGAAGCCGCCGTCGCCGGTCACCGCCACGATCGGCCGTTCGGGGGCACCGGCCCACGCGCCGATCGCGGCCGGGTAGCCGAAGCCGATTGAGCCGAGGTAGCCCGACATCAGCACGGTCTGCCGCTTGCACTCGAAGTATCGGCCGAACGAGTAGGTGTTGTTTCCGACGTCGACCGCGATGACCGCGTCGGCAGGAACGTGGTGCGACAGCGCGGCGAACAGCGCGGCGGACGCGACGCCCTTGCCGCGAGCGTCGGTCACGCGGCGTGCTTTCTCTTCCTGCCAGATCGAGCGCCGGGCGGCGACGTCGTCGCGCTGGTCGACTGCGTTCAGTCTCGACGCCGCGCTCAGGTCGCGCGCGAACCGGCGGGCGGTCACACCGATGTCGCCAAGCACGGGCACCGTTACCGGATGGAACCGTCCGAGTGCGTCGGCCTCGGTATCGACCTGCACGATCGGCTTGTACGACGCGATCCCGGTGTGGTTCGCGAACGATGCGCCGAACACGAGCAGCAGGTCCGACTCGTTCATCAGCCAGGACGCGACCGGGGTGCCGCTGCGGCCGAGTACGCCCGAGGCGAGCGGAGAGTCGTCGGGCACGATCCCCTTGGCCTTGAACGTGGTCGCAATTGGCGCGTTGAGCATCTCGGCCAGCAGTACGACGTCGTCGATGCCGGTGCGGGCGCCGTGACCAACAATGATCACCGGCCGC
The DNA here is from genome assembly GCA_038238245.1 of Acidimicrobiia bacterium. Lineage (GTDB taxonomy): Bacteria > Actinomycetota > Acidimicrobiia > IMCC26256 > PALSA-610 > DASQHW01. The sequence continues at coordinate 66,001 of JBBRXX010000010.1, read as the reverse complement.
TTCGCACCGCTCATCAGCGCGACGGCGAGGTCGACCGCGCCTTCCGCGGGCGCGATCGCGGTGTCGGCCAACCGTCCGCTCGGCGCGCCCGCCGCCGCATCGCCCGCGGGCAGCGTCTGCACGTCGTCCGGCAGCACGAGATGCGCGACGCCCCGCTGCACCAGTGCGTGCTTGCACGCCAGGCTCATCAGCTCGGCGTGGTCGGAGTCGCGGTGCAGCGCCTGGGTGCTCACCGCGACGTCGGAGAACGCGGCCGTGAGGTCGAGGTCCTGGAAGGCTCCCCGGCCCCGCACCTTCGACGGCACCTGGCCCGAGATCGCGAGCACCGGCGCGCGGTCGACCTTGGCGTCGTACAACCCGGTGAGCAGGTTGGTGGAGCCCGGTCCCGCGATTGCGAAGCAAGCGGCGAGCTTTCCGGTGAGCTTCCCGTAGGCCGATGCCGCGAACGCGGCCGCGCCCTCGTGGCGGATACCGATGAACGTGAGGTCGCCGCGCTCCTCGGCCTTGCGCATCGCGTCGGCGAAGCCGAGGTTGGAGTGCCCGACCATCCCGAACACGTGCGTGACGCCCCACGCGCACATCGTCTCGACCATGACGTCGGAGACGGTGCGCGCGTGCGCTTGCTCGGGCGGCAGCGCGACGTACACGCCGTCAGCGCGCACCTCCACCGGGAAGCACGCGGGCGCGTCGGTGAAGCCGGGCGGCGGAGTTCCTGTCAGGGGCGAGTAGTCGTAGCCGTGCCACGGGCAGCGCAGCCAGCCCTTCTCGATCGAACCCTCGCCCAGCGGCCCGCCCTGGTGTGGGCAGTGGTTGTCGAGCGCGCCGTACGCACCGCCGTAGCGCGTGAGCGCCAGACTCTTGCGGCCGGCGACGACCGTCTTCACTCGCCCGTCAGGGAGCTCGTCGACCTCCGCGACCTTGTGCCACACAGCGTTGGTCACCGCTCGACTCCTCCAGTACGCGACGCCGACACGCCAAACTCCTTCTCGAAAGGTACCGATCGATTCGCTCAGCTTCGAGGCTGATGTGGCCTGCGCTTGGCACCTCGCTAGTCCTCGTTGTAGAGGGTCCCGTTACGCGCGGTTCGCTGCAACGCGTGAAGACGATAGGCGGACCGTCAACAAACGACCTGTACCGGAGGTGGCGAAATGGATCAAGCAAAGCTCGAAGAGTTCATGGGCCGCATGGTTGGCAACATGACCGGTGCTGCCCTCTGCATCAACGCCGCCGGCAACCCGTGCACCGCGCAACCGGTGCCGATTCCGGGCAGCCACGTTCCCGCGAGCCTCCAGCTGGTCGGGCCGCTCCGCGGCGAAGAGCTGCTCGTCAGCACCGCCCAGGTCGTCGAGGACGCACTCGGAGCATGATCGCCGTCGGCTTCCGTGACCTGGGCCGGATCCTCGAGTAGGCGCGGCGACTCAGGCAGTGGACGCAAGCTGGTAGGTGGTGACCGAGGTGCGGCCCATCACGAGCTCGGCGACGACGGCCGCGAGCAATCCGGGGACGACGAATCCCGGCCGGCCGGTCGCTTCGGCCACGAACACGACCGCGGCGAGTGGAACGCGGTAGCCCGCGCCGAGGAACGCCGCCGCGCCCACGACCGTGAACAGCGATGTATCGAGTGCGTTGACGACGCCGCCGACGACGCGCCCCGCGAGCGCGCCCGCCACGACGAGCGGAATGAAGAGGCCACCCACACCGCCGCCGGCCACCGTGGTCGACGTCGCAACGCAGCGCAGTACGAGGACGGCCGCGACCAGCCACGCGCTGCGCGACGGGTCGAGCGCCCAGCGGATGGTGTCGTAGCCGGGGCCGGTGGTGAGGTTGGCGCCGGCCAGGAGACGCGCGGCGACGAAGCATCCGGCGAGGACCGTGCCCGCGACGGGCACGCGAACCCACGGGCTGACGCGCGCGGCGATCTGTTTGGCCCCGCGCAACGCGGCGGCGAACGCGCGCGCGCCGACGCCCGCGAGCACGCCGAGTGCAAGCGCGGCGGAGAGGTCCTTGAACGAGAAAGGGGGGCTGCCGGTCACGTTCAGGACCGGCGTAGTGCCGTGGACTGCGACGAACGCGAGGTAGCTCGACGCCGACGCCACGAGCGCCGGTCCGAGCATGTTGCGGGCGAGGTCGTCCTGGTACGGGACTTCGAGCGCGAATACCGCGCCGGTAGCAGGCGCGCGGAAGATCGCCGCGACGCCCGCCGCGGCTCCGGCCACCAGCAGGACGCGGCGGGTCTGGGCCCCGAAGAGGCGAGGGAAGCGGTGGTGCATCGTGTCGCCGAGCGCGGCGCCGAGGTAGATCGACGGGCCCTCGAGTCCCATGGGCGCGCCGCTCGCAAGCGTCGCGATGCCGGCGACCAGCCGTGCCGCCAGGGCTCGGAGGCCGAGCCGATGCTCCGGGTCGTGGAACGCGACGAGGTATTCGTCGGCGGTGGCGGGCGAGGCGCCGCGGCCGATCCTGCGTAGCGCGAGTGCCGCGACTGCGAGGCCCGCGAGCGGGGCGAGCGCGATGACCCACAGCGGCAGGTCGTCAAGACGTTCGAGCCCGCGCGTGACGATCGTGTCGAACCCTGCGACGCCGAGGCCGGTAGCGACGCCCACGATCGCGGCGAGGAGTAACACCTCGCGCGATCGCCGGATGAGGTCGCGCGCGCCCGAACCCGTGCTCACGTGGTCCAGCCGAGCTTCCACGCGTCGTCGGGGGCCTCGCCTGCCGCGTCGGCGAACAGCAGGAACGCGTCAGTGACCGCGGCGCGCTGCTTCGCGTTGAGGCGCTTGAGGATCTCGTCGATCTCGGCTCGCCGCTTCGTCGTGACCGACCGGAGCAGCGTGAGCCCCGCCCGCGTGAGCGACACGACCACTTCTCGGCGGCTCTGCGGTGCCGCGCTGCGCTCGACCAAACCTCGCTTCACCAGCCGGTCACAGAGGCGGGTCGCGGTCGATTGATGGACGGCAAGTGCCTCTGCGAGCGTCCCGACATTCATCGCCCCGCGTGCCGCGAGCAGAACGAGCGCGCGGTACTGCACCAGTGTGACGGCGTCTTCGGTCTCCGCCAACGATCGAGCGGCGACGCCGACGAGCGCACGAGAGGCGACGAGTACCGCGTCCGGGGTGCCACGTCCCGTCATACATGCAGGATAGCATTGAATGTAGAGCTACATGTTCGGCGGAACCGAGACGCAAACGCGTGATCACCTCCGCCGTTTGACCGCCCACACCCGCTGCCCCCGCGATGGCTGCGGCGGTGGCACCGGAGACGGAGAGTCGCTGAGCAATTTCGTAACAGCCTCCGATGTCGAAGGGACTGTTCTCGGAGAAGCGAGGTGACGCGATGGCGCAAGGCACGAACGCCGTGTTGCAGGGGGCGACGGAGACGCATCGCAGGCTGTATCGCATCGGCTCCGCGTAGGCGTACGTGTACGCGGGAATCGTCGTAGCGTCTCGACGCGTGGACGACGAAGGCGAACTGGTCGACCGGCTCCGGGCGGGTGACGAGTCGGCGTTCGTCGCGCTCATCAGTAGCTACCAGCCGCGCTTGCTTCGCTTGGCCGAGACAACAGTCGGGACTCGTGCCGTGGCCGAGGAGGTCACGCAAGACGTCTGGTTGGCTGTGTTCCGCGGGATCGAGCGATTCGAGGGTCGCTCCTCGCTCGCAACGTGGCTGTTCCAGATTCTGCTCAACCGCGCTCGTTCGGCAGCAGGCCGCGAACAACGCGCGGGCCGTCCCGACGAGGGCGTCGTGGAGGATCGTTTCGACAGGTCGGGTGCGTGGGTGTCACCGCCCGAGCCGTGGGCCGACCAGGTAGACGACCGGCTTTTGGCCGACCACGTCGCCGCCCGGGTGCAGGAGCTCCTGCCGCTCTTACCTGCTCAGCAACGCCAGGTCGTGGCCTTGCGTGATCTCGAAGGACTCTCTGCCGGCGACGTCGCCGAGCTCCTCGGCGTCACCGACGCGAACCAGCGAGTGATCCTTCATCGAGGTCGAGCGCGGCTTCGTCAGCTGCTGGCAGCCGACATGACCGGTTTACCACGATGAGGTTCTGGCGGAGGCGCCGAGCTCTTGTCTGCCGGCAAGCCGTCGCGCTGATGGCCGACTATCTCGACGGCCACCTGGCATCTCGAGATCGCCAGCGGCTCGAAGTGCATCTCGCCGCGTGCCCCCATTGTTCGGAATACCTCGCTCAGCTGCGAGCCACGATCGACGCGCTCGGACGCGCCGAACCCGACGCGCTCACCGACGACGCTCTCGACGAGCTCATCGGGCTCTACCGGCGTTGGCGCGCGGACAACTAGATACCAGGCGGAAACTTCTGTAACGCACGCCTCTTGTGCGAAGACAGTCACGGAAAGGCGTCTGACGAGGTGATCGAAGGACACCGACAAGCGAGAGGAAGCAGCGAGTGACCCCATTGACCGCCCAGCAGGAAGAGCTGTGCCAGCAGAGTCAGTGGGATTTCTCCGATCTGCGGGCGCTGTTCATCAACTGCACGCTCAAGCGCTCGCCCGAGCAATCACACACGCAGGGTCTCGCTGACGTCGCCATCGAGATCATGCGTCGCCAAGGCGTGACGGTTGATGTCGTGAGGGCCGTCGACCACGACATCGCGACAGGCGTGTGGCCGGACATGACCGAGCATGGCTGGGAACGTGACGACTGGCCCGCCATCTTCGAGCAGGTTTCCGCGGCGCAGATCCTTGTGATCTGCACGCCGATCTGGCTCGGCGAGAAGTCTTCGGTCTGCACTCAGATCATCGAACGGCTCTATGGCAACAGCCACCTGCTCAACGACGCTGGGCAGTACGTCTACTACGGACGCGTCGGTGGGTGTCTCGTTACCGGCAACGAAGACGGCGTGAAGCATTGCGCGATGAACGTCCTGTATTCGTTGCAGCACCTCGGCTACGTCATCCCACCTCAGGCCGACGCGGGTTGGATCGGTGAAGCCGGCCCCGGCCCGTCATACCTCGATCCGGGATCCGGCGGGCCCGCGAACGACTTCACGAACCGCAACACCACGTTCATGACGTGGAACTTGCTGCACCTCGCCCGCATGATCACCGACGCCGGCGGCATCCCCGTCCACGGCAATCAGCGTTCTGAGTGGGATGCCGGCTGCCGATTCGATTTTCCGAACCCTGAACACCGATAAGAAATAGGAGGGCTCCCGTGAGCTTCGTTCAGATCATCGACATGCGCACGAAGAACATCGACGACATCCAGAAACTCGAGCGCGAGTGGGAAAAGGCAAGCGAAGGAAAGAGAACCTTGCGGCGCTCGATTGTCGGTCGAGACCGCAACGACCCGGACCACTACCTCGTGCTCGCGTTCTTCGACTCGTACGAGTCCGCCATGGTCAACTCGAACCTGCCGGAGACGAACGAGTTCGGTCAGAAGCAGAGCACAATGGTCGACGGCCCGATGCAGTTCATCGACCTCGACGTGATCGACGATCGCAACTGATATCAGCGTCCATGGCTCGTTGAAGAGACCGTGAAACAACCGTAAGGAAGGACACCAATGGCCAGCATCGCAAAGAAGAGCTTCGACTCCGCCGACGAGGTGCGTACGCCCGACAAGGCGCGCATCGAGGTCGTCGACCTCGGGTCCGCGAAGGCAATGCGCATGACGGCACAACCGGGTTGGCGATGGTCCGAGTCGGTCAAGCCCGTTGTCGGGACGGACAGCTGCCGCGCCCGCCACGTAGGTACGGTCACTGCCGGCACATTGCACGTGCGCCACGACGACGGCACCGAGCAAGACCTCACACCGGGCGCGGCATACGTGATCGAACCCGGACACGACGCATGGGTGACGAGCAAGGAACCGTTCGTCGCGTTCGAGTTCGAGAGCACTACCGCGGAGACCTACGCCAAGCCGTCGTAGCCAGCTGCTCGAGCTCGCAGACCATTCCGAATCCATGCCATGTCGTCGAATCCGTCATGTTCGCTCGCTCGCGCGGCACGGTGGGCTCACATGCCGAGATGCGTGCGGTGCACCGCCGCGACAGCCTCCGGTGATCCGCTCACCTCGACCTGCGCCACAGTCTGGCGTCCGAAGACATACAAGAGGAGCTCGCCCGGCGGGCCGCTGAGTCGAGCTCTGGGCTCGCCCGGCCGAACGCTCATCCGTTCGCCGAGTGCCGGGCACTCCATGTCGAGCCCGGCATTGCGTAGCCGTCGAGTCAGATAGCGGCTGCTTCGACGGACGTTTCGCCACAAGGCAGCTTCCAGTGCGGACGCCAGGGTACGGGGTCCCAGCCCGTTCGCTCTGCGCAAGTCCTCGTGGTGAACGAAGAACTCATTCAGGTTTGGGAAGGACCGGACCCATCCGATGCGGAAGAATCCGATGGGAGGACCCGACCGGATCCGCGTGACCAGCCACGTGAAGTCTTTGCTCTCCGCGAGTCTGGCCCTGCGCCTCTCGGCGAACCGTTGGAACGTGCCGGGAAGAACAATGCAAGGGCCGGCAATGAGATCGCGCTCTCGCAAGACGAAGTGAGCAGCGAGATCGTGTGCAGCCCAACCCTCGAGGAGCGTAGGAACGGAAGGCCCGAGTGCGGCGAAGAGATCGCACAACTCGAGTCGCTCCTGCGCATCGAACGGGAGCTCGGCCATTGGCCGGACTCTACCGACGCAGGCCTGGCTCAGGGTTCTGACGCGAGGCGAGATCTACCAACGGCCGTTCGCCGAAGCGCGAGGTCCACGAACGGGCGTTCGCAAGAGTCGCCCTCCGCGAACGTCGCGCTCCTCCAAACCGTGCGCGATCTCGCGAAAGCTCGTGAACATGCCTGAGTGAGTAGGTAAGTGGAGGTGGCGGGAGTCGAACCCGCGTCTCCCGAGCTCTTGATGGGGCTTCTCCGAGCGCAGCCGCTGAAAGGTCTCACCCGCCGACAGGCCAACGGCATCCTGTCGGCGAGCCAGCCTCGTTTTGATGTCCCGGTCGGCCCCGAGGCCTTGCCGATCGGTGAGCCATCCTGGATGACGCCTCGCTCAGACGAATGACGAATCCGATGCGGGCGGGCTACTGACTATGTCAGGCAGCCATCGCCATGTTGTTGTTGTTGGCGTGTATTGGTGTTGCCGGCTCTTTTTCGACGTTCCGGCGACGTCGGCTCGCTTCCCCCACCTCGATCCTCGAGATCGAAGCCACGCACCCCCTTGTCAATGCCCTCGTGGAGAGGTCCCGCCGCGGGCCGGTGCGTGTGCGGTAGGCCCGCGGCGGAACCCTCATTCTACCGGGTCGCTCAGCAGAGCCCGTTCGGGTTGCTCGTGTCGCAAATGTTGGCCCGGAACGTGTTGCTCCCGGCGCGGTCCCAGAGGATGTCCGGAGAGTTGTGGGTGATGATGTTCCCCTTCACCGTGTTGTCGGTGGCGGCAGTGCCGCCCTCGCCGGTGACCACCGCGATGCCCGCGTGCTCGTCGCCGACACCTCCCGGGGAGGTGTTGCCGGTGATGATGTTGCCGCGAATGTCGACACCATGCGCGCCCTCGAGCCCGATACCGATACCTCCAATAGCCCCGCCACCTTCTTCTGCGGGGATCTGGCACAGCTGGTTGTTATTCGTGAACAGGTTGCCCCGCACACGCGCGTCACCTGCCGGTCCCGGTGCATCGGCGAGGACCAACATGCCAACGCAGTTGTCGTGCACGAAGTTGCCGGTGATCTTCAGGTGCTGCGCGTCACGGACGAAGATGCCGAACAGATTGTGAGAGAGGTCGTTCGCAACGAGCTTCGCGTCGGCATCCGGCGAGTCGCCGACGTAGAGGCCGGCTTCGCCACTGCCCGATGCGCGGTTCGCGATCATGTCCGTGCCGGTCGAGAGCAACGCGAAGAAGCCGTACTCCTCGTTGTCGGACGCGTTGTTGAAGATGAAGCGCGAGTCCTTACCGCCGACCTGCATGATGCCGGATGCCGCGAACCCCGCGACGTGCAGACCGATGATCCGTGTGTCGCTGACCGGCTTCGTGACCTGGAACGTGTCGAAGTCGATCTGGCCCGCGATGCAGACGCCGTTCGACGCCGGCGGTACGTGTGACGGGTCGTCGGCGAAGACGAGGTCGCACACGGTCGACCTGGCGGCGGTGGCCGGCGGCCGGAGGGTGGCGCCGTTCCCGATGATCGTCAGGTCGTTCTTGGTGATCGACAGGTTCTCGCGGTACACGCCGGGGCTGACAATGATCGTGTCGCCGGGTGACGCGGCGTTGATCGCGGCTTGGATCGACTGGCCCTGATGGACGATCCGGCCCCTTGCGGACGCCGGAAGTGCGAAGCCGAACACGACGGCGAGGGCGATGCCTCCCACCGCGAACGACCGGCGGAGTATGCGCAGCATGTAGACCCCTTTGACGATGGATACGAAATCCCCATAGCGTGTTCTACTGCCATCCTCGGCGCGGCATCCACCGGGTATGACGCCCGTACGGGGACACGCCGTACGATTCGCGACAATGTTGTCGATGGCCACGAAGCCGCTCCCGCGTGTTGTCGTCATCGGTGGGGGCTTCGGCGGCCTCCAGTGCGCAAAGGCCCTGCGCGATCAACCGGTCGACGCCGTGCTCGTCGATCGGCACAACTATCACCTCTTCACCCCGCTGCTGTACCAGGTCGCGAGCTGCCTGCTGAATCCTTCGGAGATCGCGGCGCCGTTGCGAAAGGTGCTGCGCGGCGCGGCGAACGTCCGCTACCGCATGGGTGATGTCTCGCGTGTCGACTTCGAGGGCAAGCGCGTGCACTTCGCAGACGGAAGCGTGCTCGCGTACGACTACGTGGTCATCGCCACCGGCAGCGTCACGAACTACTACGGCAACGACTCGATCGCTCGTCACGCGCTGGGGTTGAAGGACCTCGGCGAAGCGCTCCAGCTGCGGAACCACGTCCTCGAGTGCCTCGAGCAGGCCGCGTGCGTCACCGACACCGACGAGCGCCGCCGGTTGCTCACGTTCTGCATCGTCGGCGGGGGACCGACCGGTGTCGAGTACGCGGGCGCCCTCGCCGAGCTCGTACGGCTCGTGCTGCCCCACGAGTACCCGGAGATCCCACCGTCGGAGGTGTCGATCCTCCTGCTCGAAGGCGCCGATCGGCTGCTGGCCATGTTCGTGCCCCGACTGTCGGACTACGCGCGCCGGGAGCTCGAACGGCGCGGCATCGACGTACGAACGAACACGCTCGTCGCGTCCGCCGACGACAAGGGCGTGGTGTTGCACGACGGCGCCGATGTGCCGACGGCAACGATGGTGTGGACGGCGGGTGTGCGACCCAACGACATCGTGCACGACTCGCCCCGCCGGATCGAGGTCGACGACCACCTACGCGTCATCGGCGTGCACGGCGCCTTCGCGATCGGCGACGTCGCGGCGACGCACGACCGTCACGGCAACGTCTTGCCGATGGTGTCGCCGCCGGCGATGCAAGCCGGGCGTTACGTCGCGCGCCACATCGTCGACGGCGATGCCAAGCGGCCGTTCCGCTACCGCGACAAGGGCACGCTGGCCACGATCGGTCGCCAGTCCGCGGTGGGCCAGGTGGGCCCGTTCCGCTTACACGGATTTCCCGGCTGGGTCGCATGGCTCGTCGTGCACATCTACTACCTGATCGGATTCGAGAACCGCCTCCAGGTCCTGCTGCGGTGGGCCTGGTACTACGTCCGCCTCGATCGCCCCGCCCGGGCCATTCTCTGGGCCCATCCGGCGCGCGGGAATGCCCCGCCCCGCTGACCCGTTCCATCACCCATGGCCACAGTCACCCTGACCAAAGACACCTTCGAGGAAACCGTCACCGGCAACGACATCGTGCTCGTCGACTTCTGGGCATCCTGGTGCGGCCCCTGCAAGATGTTCGCACCCGTCTTCGAGCAGTCGTCCGATCGGCACCCGGCGATCGCCTTCGGCAAGGTCGACACCGAGGATCAGCCGGACCTCGCCGGCGCGTTCGGCATCATGTCGATCCCCACGCTGATGATCTTCCGCGAGGGGATCGCCGTCTTTTCCCAGCCGGGAGCACTCCCGGAGGCGTCGCTCGAGAGCCTGATCGAGCAGGTCGAGGCCCTGGACATGGACGAGGTCCGCAAGGTGGTCGCCGACCATGAGCATGACGACCATGACCATGACCATGACCACGACCACGACCACGACCATGGGCACGAGCACCAGCACGCCCACGAGCACCAGCACGACCACGAGCACCAGCACGACCACGAGCACCAGCACGCCCACGAGCACTGATCCACGCCGCTCGGCGTAGCGAATAGCCTCCCGGAACGACCCGACCGGGAGGGCATTGATGGCTCCGTCCGAGCAGCTCACGTACCAGATCCACACGCTCCGCGGCCTGATCGCGGGCACCAAGCCCGAGCAGATGTCTGCGCCGACGCCGTGCGCCGACTGGGACGTGCACGGTCTCGTCAATCACTTCGTCGGAGGCGGCCACATGTTCGCCGCGGCATTCCGCGGCGAAGACATGCAGATCGACCCCGACGCCCCGATGCCGGATCTGGTGGGCGACGACCCGGTCGCCTCCTTCGACGCGTCGCTCGCGGATTTCTGCACGGCGGTCGACGGGCCGGGCGCGATGGACAAGGTCATCGACCTGCCGTTCGGGCAGATCCCTGCGCCGATGGTGCTCGAGATCCTGAAGTTCGACCTGCTCGTGCACTGCTGGGACATCTCGCAGGCAACGGGCCAGACGTTCGATCCGCCTGCGGACGTCGCCGAAACCGGTCTCGAGACGGCGCGCATGGTCATCGTGCCCGAGGCCCGGGACGGTGTGACGTTCGCCGCCGAGGTGACGCCGCCGTCAGCTGCATCTCCGATCGAGAAGCTGGTCGCGTTCACGGGCCGCAAAATCTGATCGCGTAGCCTTCGGGCATGCTCGCCCGCTTGGCCACGTTTTGCTATCGACGTCGTTGGCGCGTGCTCGTCGCGTGGATCGTCGCGCTCGTCGGGATCAGTGTGCTCAGCCAGACCGTCGGTGGCGATCTGCTGAAGACGTTTTCGTTGCCCGGCACCGAATCGCAGCGCGCGTTCGACGTTCTGAAGAAGGACTTCGCGCGCAAGGGTGACACCGGAGATGTCGTCGTCCGCGTCAAAGGCGCGGGCGACATCAATTCTCCCGAGATACGCGCCCAGTTCGAGAAGGTCGTCGGCGAGCTGCGCAAGCAGCCGCACGTCGTGTCGATCACGACGCCGTACGACCCGAACGGTGCGCAGCTCCGCTCACCGAAGGATCCGAAGATCGCGCGCGCGGAGATCCTGTTCGACGTGCAGTCGAACGACGTGCCGATCAAGGTCGGCTCGGACATGCGCGGCATCGCCAAGCGCGCGAACTCGTCCACGCTCCAAGTAGAGCTGGGCGGATTCATGTTCACCGACGCGACGCAGCCCGCCAGCGAGCTCGTCGGTGTGCTTGCCGCGGTCTTCATCCTGCTGATCGCCTTCGGATCGCTGCTCGCCATGGGTCTGCCGATCATGACCGCGCTGTTCGGGATCGGCATCGGGCTCGCAATCGTGCAGTTGCTCGCCCGCGTCATGGACATCCCGTCGTTCGCGCCGCAGGTGACGGCGATGATCGGTATCGGCGTCGGTATCGACTACGCGCTGTTCATCAGCACGCGCTACCGAGAGGCCTTGCACGAAGGCGCCAGTCCGGAACAAGCCGTGGTCCACGCGATCGACACGAGCGGCCGCGCGGTGCTCTTCGCGGGCGGCACCGTCGTGATCTCATTGCTCGGTCTCTTCCTGATCGGCGTGTCGTTCATTCGCGGGCTCTCGGTGGGTGCATCGCTCGCGGTGCTGTTCGTCATGGCCGCGGCGGTGACCCTGCTACCGGCGGTACTCGGCTTCGTGGGTCACACGATCGACCGCTTCGCGCTCCCGGGCTCGCGGCGCCGGAGCGGGTCGGTCGAGAACACCTTCTGGGCGCGTTGGAGTCGCACGCTGCAAGCCCGGCCGGCACCTGCAGCGGCTCTGGGCCTCGTCATCCTGATCGTGCTCGCGATCCCCGCGCTCGGGTTGCGCCTCGGCGTTGCCGACGCCGGGAACGATCCCACGAAGTTCACGACCCGGCGCGCGTACGACCTGTTGAGTCAGGGTTTCGGCCCGGGATCGAACGGGCCGCTCCTCGTCGTCAGTGAGTTGGGTTCGCAGGCCGACCTCGGCGCGATGGCGAAGGTCGCCGACGCGATCAAGCAGACGCCCGATGTCGCCGCCGTGATTGGCCCGCAACCGAGCCCGAACGGCAAGGCGGCGCTCATCATCGTCGACCCGGCCGGTTCGCCGCAGGACCAGAGCACGACGAAGCTCGTACACCGACTTCGAGATTCGGTCGTGCCGTCCGCGACGCAGGGCTCCGGACTCGACGTACAGGTCGGCGGTCAGACGTCGATCGGCGTCGACCTCGCCGACACGCTCGGGCAGCGATTGCCGTACATGTTCGTGGCAATCCTGCTGCTCAGCTTCGTGCTGCTGATGCTCGTGTTCCGGTCGATCCTGGTGCCGCTCAAGGCCGTGATCATGAACCTGCTGTCGATCGGCGCGTCGTACGGCGTGATCGTGGCGATCTTCCAGAACGGCTGGGTCAAGAGCCTCGTCGGCATCGGCAAGGAAGGCCCGATCGAGGCGTGGGTCCCGATGATGCTGTTCGCGATCGTGTTCGGTCTCTCGATGGACTACGAGGTCTTCCTGCTCTCGCGCATCAAGGAGGAATACGACCGCACGCACGACAACGCCACCGCGGTCGCGCACGGGCTCGCCAAGACCGCCCGTCTGATCACCGCCGCAGCCGCGATCATGATCTGCGTCTTCGGGAGCTTCGTCCTCTCGGATATGCGCGTGCTGAAGCTCGTCGGCTTCGGTCTGGCGTTCGCGGTGTTCATCGACGCGACCGTGGTGCGGCTCGTGCTCGTGCCGGCGACGATGGAGTTGCTCGGTGACCGCAACTGGTGGTTCCCCAAGGCGCTTGAATGGCTCCCGCGGGTGAACGTCGAGGGGCGTCAGCTCGATCTGGAAGAACCCCGGCCGGAACCCGTGCCGGTTGGCGGCGACTAACGCCGGCGCATTTCCTTCAGCTCGCGATCGGTGTCCCGCTGCGCGTCACGCGTCGCGATCGCCTGACGCTTGTCGTACCGCGCCTTCCCTCGCGCGATGGCGATCTCGACCTTGCAGCGTCCGTCCTTGAAGTACACGCGCAGCGGCACCAGCGTGACACCCTTTTCCTCGGTCGCGCGGGTCAGCTCCACGATCTCCTTGTGATGCAGGAGCAGCTTGCGCCGCCGGACGGGGTCGAGGTCACCGCGTGAGAACTCGTACGGCGACACGTGCATGCCGTAGAGCCACACCTCGCCGCCCTCGACGCGCGCGTAGGAGTCCTGGAGATTGGCGCGGCCGTAGCGGATCGACTTCACCTCGGCACCGCGCAGCACCACGCCGCACTCGAAGCTCTCGAGCACGAAGTACTCGTGGCGCGCCTTGCGGTTGGTGATCATCACCTGGTCGCCGCGTCGCGACATGCTTTGCTCCCTGGCTAACGCTGCGTCCGTACGGTGCCCGCCGACGGTAGTGCAGACTGTCGCGCGTGACTGCCTCCGGCTGGTTTGGTCAGTGCCGCTACGGCATGTTCGTGCACTCCAACATCGCCACGGTGCCCGCCTTCGCGCCGGTGCACGAGTACGCCGACTGGTACTGGGCGTTCCTCGAGGCCAAGCCCGACGTCGTGCTGCACCCGACGTGCCCGCTGCCCGAGGTCCTGGCGTGGCACGAGGAGCACTTCGGCGCCCGCCCGTTCGACGACTTCATCCCCGAGCTGACGTACGCAGCGTTCGACGCAGATTGGTACGCGGAGCTCCTCGACGACGCGGGGATGCGGTATCTCGTGCTCGTCACCAAGCACCACGACGGCTTCTGCTGGTGGGACTCCGCGCTCACGACGCGCAACTCGGTGCTGCTGGGACCCAAGCGCGACATCGTCGCCGAGCTCGCCGATGCGGTTCGCCGGCGCGACCACGTGTTTGGCTGCTACTACTCGCTGCTCGACTGGGCCCACGCCGAGTATCCCGACCAGGCGGGCTATGTCGACGCGTTCATGCGGCCGCAGATCCGTGAGCTGGTCGAGCGCTACGAGCCGGCGCTGTTGTGGGGTGACGGGCACTGGGGTCATCCGGGCGCGCACTGGCGGGCCGACGAGATCATCGGCGACGCGCGTGCGTACGCGTCGGAGCACGGCTTCGAGCTCGTGTGCAACGACCGCTTCTTCGCGTCGAACCCCGACTTCGTGACCTTCGAGTACGACGTGCCCGCGACCGGGCCCGAGGGCCCGTGGGAGCTGTGCCGCGGCCTCGGCTACTCGTTCTGCGTGAATCGCAACGAGCGCGAGGAGGACCACCTCAGCGCGCGCGAGATCGTCGCGATGCTCGTCGAGACGGTCGCCAAAGGCGGCAACCTGCTGCTGAACGTCGGGCCCAACGCCGACGGCACCTTGCCCGAGATCCAGGAGCGCGTGTTGCGGGCGTCGGGTGAGTGGGTGCGGGCCAATGCTGATGCGATTCACGGGTCGACGCCGTTCGACGTCCCGGGCGAGGGCAAGCAGTGGTACACACGGACGGGCGACGTGGTGCACGCGTTCGATCTTTCCTCCGCGCCCGAACCGCGCTTCGACGGCCTACACGGCGTGACGCGCGTGAGGACGGCAGCGGGGGAGGACATGCCCTTCCACGAGAACGGCGCCGGCATCGTCCTCGACGCCCGGGCCGTCGACCGCCATCCGCTCGGCACGCGCTACGAGGTTTCTTGCGAGCCCCGGCGACACATATCGTCGTCAACCCTCGCAAGAACCGGTGTGATCAGGGATTGGCTCGCCGACGCGCAACCGGGAGGCGTCGTCGACCTGCCGCCCGGTCGTTACGCGGACGAGCAGTTTCCGCTCGCGGTGCCGGCCGGTGTCACCTTGCGCGGCGCGAGCGCGCGCGACACCGTGATCGACGCGGGCGGGAAGGTGGCGGTCGTGCTGGGCGCAGGCGCGACGCTCGAGCGGCTCACGGTCACCGGGGGCGCACCCGGTTACATGATGATCCCGCCCACGTCCGTCACCGGCAGCGGTGATCGCATCACGATTTCCGACTGCGTCGTCGAGTCGATCCTGTTGAGTGGCGGCGACGACCACGTCGTCGTCAACAATGTGGTCGCGGGCGGGAAAGTGTGGTGCATGGGAACGAACCGCGTGACGGTGCGCGGGAACTATCAGCACGGGTTGCGCTGGGGCGCGGGTATCGAGTGCAACGGCGGGACCGGACACGTCATCGCGGACAACGAATGCCGCGACGATCTGTGCGCGATCCGCTGCACGGGCACCGCGGAGGTCGAGATCGCGCACAACCGATACGAGACGCGTTGGTTCGGCATCCATCTCCTCGACGCGCGCGGGACGCGGGTCTCGCGCAACCAGTCGTGGCGGACGATGCGCGGCGTGGATGTGGAAGGCGGCGAGGGAACCCGCGTCGAGAAGCAACTCGCCGAGCATTGCGATTCCGGCGTGGTCATCGAGGGCGGTGCCGAGGGAACCATCGTCGCCGACTCCTGGCTGCACGACTGCCGCCTCGGCGTGCTCATCTGGGGCGCGGGCGCAGTCGAGCTGCACGGGCTCGCGATCAGTGCGCCGCGAGACCACGCGGTGGTCACCGATCAGCCGCTCGAGCTCACCGGAAACCAGCTCGACGGCAACGTCTGGATGCGCTGACGATGGAGCATCTCCTCGTCGCGTTGTGGCGTGCTCCGGGTGCCGATCTCGCCGCGGTGCGCGACACCTGGGCCGAGGCCGCGCTGCTGACCGACAACGTGCAGTCGTGCACGATCAGCCTCGCCGATGCCGACCAGGGGCGATTTGCCGCCGGCGAGCCCGTCGACATGCTGATCGCGTTGGGGCTGCGGCAGGCGCACGACCTCGACGACGTTCCCGAGCGAGGCGTCCTCTATCGAGCCGCGCGGGAAGTCAACGTCTGGCGGGTCGACCCCCATCACCAGATCGTCGGAGACGTTCCGACGAGCATCAAGATGGTGTCGTTCGTGGCGCGGGCCGAGGAGCTCTCGCACGAGCAGTTCGTCCGCCACTGGACCGAGGTGCATGCGCCGCTCGCGCGGCGCCATCACGCCGGATTGACCGACTACACCCAGAACGTCGTGCGCCGCGCCTACACGCCGGGAGGCGCCGGCGTCGACGGGATCGCCGAGCTCCGGTTCCGCAGCCGCGACGACTTCGAACGCCGGTTCTACGACTCCGACGAAGGGCGCGACATCATCCGTCAGGACGTGAAGCAGTTCATTGCGCGTCCGAGCGGCCAGGCCGCGCTCATGCACGAGCTTCAACTGCGACAGGCCTGATCACCGCGGGGGTGCGTCAACCGTCATTGACGCGGTGTCCGGCATGTCACGGGAGGCCGAGCACCTCGGCAGCTTCCGCGATGGTCGCGACCGGGCGGCCGGCCTCGGCGCCCAGTGTCGCGACGGCCGCAACCTGCTCCGCGTTGGGCGGCCCGTCGTCCCAGTCCTCGATGCCGACGCGCACGTGGCCGCCCCGTTCGAGCGCGGCGCGCGCGACGGGTGTGTCGACGAGGCTGCCGCCGAGCACGGCGACCGCCCACGGGATCGGTGCCTCACCGAGCATCGCGAGATACATGTCGAGGGCTTCGATGATCGGTGGGGCGCCCCACAGCGGTGCGCCACCGCCGAGGTAGCCGCCGGCGGAGAAATAGAACTTCACGAGCGTGCCGGGCGGCAGCGCGCCGGCCGCGTGGTACGCGAGGACGACGCGCAGAAAGCCGGGCTCGAAGACTGCGACGCTCGGGCCGAGTGCGCGCTCGCGACACACGCGCATCTTGTGCGCGACGTCGGCGAAGGTGTTGGTGTACACGTAGCCGGGTTCGACGGGGACACCGTCGGCGCCGGTGCCGCCCAGGTTCACCGACCCTGTGTCCACGAAGCCGGCGCGGATCACGCCCATGTCGTCGAGCAACTCGACGTGCCGGTACCGATCCTCGATGGTCGGCCCGATGCCGGTCGTCGGATAGCAGATGACGCCGGGATGCTGTTCGACGACCGGCCGGTACGCCGTCGCGTACTGCTCGGCCGCGTCCTCGGGCGGCGCGGCGAGGTCCGCGGCGTGCGTATGGATCACGGTCGCGCCCGCGTCGACACAGGCGAGCGCGTCCTTCGCCTGCTCCTCGGGAGTGATCGGCACGTGCGGGTTGCGGCGGCGACCGGTCACGCCGTTCAGCGCCGCTTCGATGATCACCGAATCGCTCATCAGTCATCTCCCCGGGCGAGCTCGTCGTAGAGGCGTTCGGTCTCGGCGAGGCCGCCCCAGTGCTCCACGATCTTGTCGTTCTCGATCCGCCAGATCTCGATCTGATCGAACGTGACACGTCGCCCGCTGGCAGGGGCGCCAAGGAACGTGCCGCTGTGAGTCGACGTCACGCGTCCGTGGTGCACGACCCGATCGCCGTCCGCGACGAGCGCCAGCCGTTCGGACGAGACGTCGGCGAACGCTTCCGCGCGTCGTCGCGCCTTCATCTGCTCCCATGTGCCGGCGAGGTCGGCCCCGTGCGCGTGCGAGTAGTACCGGTCGGCGTCGAAGCACGCGGCCGCCCCCGCGACGTCACCGCCGTAGAGGCAATCGATGAAACGCGTCACCAGCGCCTTGTTCTGTTCCGGAGTCCCCATGGCCGGTTAGCTTCCCACGTCATGCGGACGCGAATCACGGAGATGTTGGGCATCGAGTACCCGATCGTGCAGGCGCCGATGGGATTCATCGCCCGTGCTCAGCTCGCATCGGCCGTCTCGAACGCGGGCGGGCTCGGCATCATCGAGACGTCGTCGGGCCGCCTCGACGAGGTACAGGTGGAGATCGCGAAGATGCGTGATCTCACCGACAAGCCGTTCGGTGTGAACATTGCCCAGCTCTTCGTCCGCGACCCGTCGATCGTCAATTTCGTCGCCGAGCACGAGGTGCGGTTCGTCACGACCTCGGCCGGCGATCCGACCAAGTTCACACGCGCGCTCAAGGACGCCGGCCTCACCGTGTTCCATGTCGTGCCGTCGCTCCGTGGCGCCCTGAAAGCCGTCGACGCGGGCGTGGACGGGCTGGTCGTGGAAGGAAACGAGGGCGGCGGCTTCAAGGCACCCACCGGCGCGTCGACGATGGTGCTGCTCCCGCTGATCGCGTCGCGGGTCGACGTGCCGATCATCGCTGCCGGTGGCATCTGCGACGGCCGGTCGATGGCGGCGTCGTTCGTGCTCGGCGCCGAGGGCGTGCAGATGGGCACCCGCATGGTCAGTGCCGCGGAGTCCCCCGTGCACGACAACTGGAAGCAGCTCATCTGCTCGTCCAACGAAGGTGACACGCTGTTGCTGAACCGCCACGCGCCTCCGGCATTTCGCGTGCTGCGCACCGGGTTCAGCGAATCGGCCGAGCGCGAGGACCGCGCCGTCATCCCGAGCCTGCAGGCAGTGCACGACCTCTATTTCGGCGGCAACCTGGAAGCGTCGTTCGCGTTCAGCGGCCAGGTCGCGGGTCGCATCGAGGAGGTGCGGCCCGTTGCCGAGATCCTGCGCGACACGGTCGCCGAATGCGAAGCCGTGCTACGCGAAACGAGCGCGCGCTACTGCTAGGCACACGGCGCCGGCGAGCGACAGAGAATTACGGGTGCAAGACGACTTTGATCGCGCCGTGGGCGCGGTCGGCCGCGACGTCGAAGGCGTGGGGCGCGTCGTCGAGGCCGAACCGATGCGTGATCAGCGCCGTCGCGATCTCCGGGTGGGCGGCGAGCACCTTGACGGCGGTGTCGAACTCCCGCTCGCCGTGCGCCTCTCCGTAGACGAACGCGGGCACGATCGTCAGCTCGCGCATCTGCGCGTTGAGGAACGAGATCGAGATCGGCTCCCACGTCGTCGAGACGAGCACCAGGGCGCCGCCCCGGCGACAGTGCTTCACCGCGTCGTCGAAGCCACTCCCGGTACCGGATGCCTCGATGACGACATCGGAATTCCGGGGCACTTCGATCGCGAGGCCGAGCGCTTCGGCCGCCTGTCGTTGCACGTCGTGGCGGGCCGAGATGCCGACGTCGGCACCGAGGTCACGAGCGACGGCTCCGCACACGAGCCCGATCGTCCCCGCACCGATCACCCCGACCCGCATGCCCGCTTCGATGCCGCCGCGGTTGCACGCGTGCACGGCGACCGCAATCGGTTCCACGAGCGACGCGTCCTCGATGGGCACGCCGGGGGGCAACGGCGCAAGGCATGAGTCGTCGACGCGCAGCTCGTCGGTCATGCCGCCGTCGACGAAGATGCCGAGCATCGATGCGTTGACCGTGCGGCACAGGTACGCCCGTCCGGTGTTGCAGTATTCGCACTCGCCGCACGCGACGTACGGGTGCACCGCCACCGCCGTTCCGTCGTCGAGCACGCCGGCGAACTCGTGGCCGATCGTCGCGACCGAGAGCCCGGTGCGCACCATCTCGAGATCCGACCCGCAGATCCCCGCGCCGCGGATTCGCACGCGCGCGCCCGGACCGTCGGGCACGGGCACCTCGACCACGCGCACGCCCTCCTCGGTGTTACGTACGGCCCGCACCGGCCCATTCTTGCATTCGTCGCGGCGACGCGACCGCCGAGAGCGGACAACTAGTGTTCGCCGCGTCCCGGTGCAGGAGGAACAAATGGCGAAGTCGGGCTCGATTCTCGGCAATCCGGTGCTCCGCAAGGAAGACCCGGGGATCCTCACCGGTGAGACGCAGTACTACGACGACTTGAAGATCGAGGGTCTCCTGCACGTCGCGTTCGTCCGCTCCACCGTTGCGCACGCGAACGTCGTGTCGATCGACACTGCCGATGCGCGGTCGATGCCGGGCGTCGTCGCGGTGTACACGGCGGCCGACCTCGAGCTGCCCGACGTGCACGGCTTCGTCATGCTGCCCCCGACGATGAACCGGCCGCCGCTCGCCAAAGAGAAGGTCCGGTTCGTCGGTGACATCGTGGCGATGGTCGTCGCCGAGAGCAAAGGCGAAGCACTCGACGCGGCCGAGAACGTCATCGCCGACTACGACGAGCTACGCGCGCTCCCGACGGTGCAGGCCGCCCTCGCCGACGGCTCCCCCGTGCTGCACGAGGCCCAGGGCTCGAACGTCGCCAACGCAATGGGGACGGGACCCGTCGAGGGCGTGCTCGACGACGCCGACGTCGTCATTCGCGAGCACATCGTCAACCAGCGCGTCGCGCCGGTGCCGATGGAACCGGGCGGGATCGTCGTCGGGCCGGGCGAATCTGCGGGCGGTCTGTCGATCTGGGTGTCGTCGCAGGGCCCGCACGGAGTCCGTGACGAGATCGCGATGCTGCTCGGCATCGATCCCGCGCTGATCCATGCGCGTCATGCCGCGGTCGGCGGTGGGTTCGGCGCGAAGCAAGGTATGACCGTCGAACACCTGCTCACGGCCAAGGCCGCGCTCGTGCTCGGCCGGCCCGTGAAATGGACCGAGACGCGGTCGGAGAACATGGTCGCGATGTGGCACGGTCGTGGCCACCTCCACGACGTCGAGCTGGGCCTGAAGCGCGACGGCACGATCACCGGACTGCGCGTGCACACGATCGCCGACGCCGGCGCGTACGCGGGCATCGGCGCGTTCCTCGCGTTCTTCACGCAGATGATGGCCGCGAACGTCTACATCGTGCCGAAGGTCGAGTACAACTGGCAGGCGGTCGTGACGAACACCACGCCCGTTGCCGCGTATCGCGGCGCGGGGCGGCCCGAGGCGATCCACATGATGGAACGCGTCCTCGACATCGCGGCCGACGAGCTCGGCATCGACCCGGTCGAGATCCGGCGGAAGAATTTCATCCCACCCGAGGCCTTTCCGTACTCGCCGAACACCGGCACCGGCGCGACGTACGACACCGGGGAGTACGACAAGACGCTCGACGCCGTGCTCGAGCACGCCGGTTACGACGCGTTGCGCGCCGAGCAGCAGCAGCGGCGCGATCGCGGCGACCGCCTGCTGATGGGTATCGGCATCGCGTCCTACCTCGAGATCAGCGCGCCGATGGTGCTCACCCGGGAGTTCGGCGCGGTCGAGGTCGAAGAAGACGGCACGGTGACCGCCCGTGTCGGCACGAGCGCGCACGGGCAAGGCCACGAGACCGCGTTCTCGCAGATCATCGCCGAGACCCTCGGCGTGTCGTTCGAGCAGGTGCGCGTGCTGCACTCCGACACCGCGCTCGTGCCCCGTGGCGGCGGCACGGGCGGATCGCGGTCGGCGCAGATCGGCGGCAGCGCGCTGCTCATCGCCAGCCAAGAGGTTCTTGCCCAGGCGAAGCGCCTCGCGGCGCACCTGCTCGAAGCCAACCCCGACGACATCGTCGTCGGTGACGGCGGCCTCGAGGTCGCGGGCGTCCCTGCAAGTCGCATGTCGTGGGCCGACCTCGCGCAGGCGGCGAAGGATCCGGCCAAGCGGCCCGAAGGAGTCGCGGAGCGGCTGCAGCACGAGCTCGACTTCCAATCGGACGGATCGTCGTTCCCATTCGGCGCGCACCTGTCGGTCGTCGAGGTCGACGCCGATACCGGCCGGGTCGAGCTCATACGCCACATTGCCGTCGACGACTGCGGCAACATCATCAACCCGATGATCGTCGCCGGCCAGCAACACGGTGGCATCGGACAAGGTGTCGCGCAGGTGCTCTACGAAGCCGTGCAGTACGACGACGACGCGAACCCCATGACCGCGAACCTCATGGACTACGCGATGCCGTCGGCCGCGGAGTTCCCCTCCTACGAGACATACAACACGGTGACGCCGACTCCATTGAACCCGCTCGGCGCGAAGGGAATCGGCGAGTCGGCGACGCTTGGCTCCACGCCGGCGGTCCACAACGCGATCATCGACGCGGTGTCGCACCTCGGTGTGCGCCACATCGACATGCCGTGCACCGCGGAGCGAGTGTGGCGCGCGCTCCAGGCATGAGTGGCGCGCCCACGAGCTCGTTCGCGGCACCGACGCTGCGGCTGACCGAGTCGCAGTACGAGACGATCGTCGGGAACTGCTACGACGGTCTCCCGGACGAGGCGTGCGGACTGCTGGTCGGGCCGTTGACCCCGACGGGCGAACCCACGGGCGTGGTGTCGGAAGCGCGTCCGGCGCGCAATGCCGACGCGTCGGCCCGCACCTATACCGTCGACCCCAAGGACATGCTCGCCACGATGCGCGCGGCCGAGGCTCGGGGCGACGAGATCATCGGCGTATGGCACTCGCACACGCACACCGACGCGTACCCGTCACCCACCGACGTCCGTCAGGCCGTGGACCCAGCCTGGCTGTACGTGATCGTGTCGCTGCGCGACCAGGCCCCGGTGCTGCGTGCGTACCGCATCCGCGAGGGCGGGATCGCCGAAGTGGCCGTCGCCCTCCAGCGCGGCTGAGCAATTTCTCCGGTCCCGGCAACTTTTCCCGGCACTGTCGCGTCTGAGGAGCATGATTCCGGCGGTGGCGGTGGACGATGAGGTTGCTGTGGAGCCTGATCGTTCCTTCGCCGAGTTCTACGCCGCGGGCTACGAACGCGCTCTGCGCCTCGCGATGCTGCTCGAAGCCGATCCGACGCGCGCCGAGGATGCAGTGTGCGACGCCTTTGCGCGTACGTACGGCAAGTGGCGCTCCGGGCACGTGACCGACGTCGATGCGTACGTGCGGCAAGCGGTCGTGAATGCAGTGCGCGGCGGTTGGCGGCACCGGGTCGTCGAGCGGCGGCACGCCGGTGCACTCGAACGACAAGTGGTCGACGATGCACGTGCGCCCGGTTTCGAGCGACAGGTCGTTGAACGCGACGAGGTGTGGACCGCGTTGCGACGGCTTCCGCCCGGGCAACGGCGCGTCGTCGTCCTGCGGTACTACGAAGATCTCGACGAGCGCGAGGTCGCCCGTTTGCTCGGCGTCAACATCGGCACGGTGAAGTCGCAAGCCGCGAAGGGTCTCGCAGCACTGCAGACGATCTTGAGAGGCACACAATGAACGAAGACGAGATTCGCGCGCTGTTGCACGACGCCGCCGACGGCGTCGCGGGTCCCACGGATCTCGCGGCGCGTGCCGAACGGAGGTATCGCGCGCGTCGGGCGCGTCGCCACGCAATCGTCGCAGGCGTGATGCTCGTGGCGATCGCCGGTGCGGCGACCGCGTTCGCGACGACCCGCGACGATTCGCCCGCGGTCGTGGTCTCACCCACTTCGACGACGATTCCGAGTGCGCGCCACGGCATCTCGGCACGTGTAGAGCTGCCCTCCGACACGATCGTCTCGGGATCCACGGTCGAAGGGACGATCGTGGTCGAGAACAACACCCGCAAGCCGATCTCGCGGGCCGACAAGAGCGGCTGCGGGCAGCAGTGGGCCGTCGCGCTCGGCAACGACCGCGTCCACCCCGACATCATCTTCGCCGCCGTCTGCACACCGTCGACCGAGATCTTTCCCGTCGGCACGTCGCGCTGGCCGTTCGAGTTGCAGGCAGTCGACCAGTCTCCGTGCTCGTTGCCGGGTCAACCCTCCGACCCGCCGACGCGGACGTGTGAACCGGGCGCGGACACCCCGCTGCCCGCCGGGGACTATCGCACGGAGTTCTTCGGCGGCCTGACGGCACTCAACCCCACGCCGCTGACAGTCCACGTCGTGGCCCGGAGGTCGTTGCCGTTGCAAACCGCGCGGTGAAGCCGGGAAGCCGAAGCGAAGAACGGCGGTTGTAACCTGCCGGTATGGCCGTCGAGATCAAGCTTCCCACCGTGTTGCGCGCCCACGCCGACGGTCAGGCGACCGTGGCCGTCGACGGTTCGACGGTCGGCGAGGTGTTCGATGCGCTCATCCAGCGGTATCCCGCGCTCCGCGACAACCTGCTCGACGACGCGGGCGGGATGCACAAGTTCGTGAACGTCTACAAGGACGACGACGACATCCGCTACCTCGACGGCCTCGACACCAAGGTCGGCAATGGCGACGTGCTCTCGATCCTGCCGGCCGTCGCCGGCGGCTGATGGCCCGATATCCCGATGTGCTCGGGCTGATCGGCGACACGCCGCTCGTCGGAGTGCATGCCCTCTCGCCGAACCCCGACGTTCGGATCTGGGCGAAGCTCGAGGGCCAGAACCCCGGGGGATCGTCGAAGGACCGCATCGCGCTGAAGATGGTCGAGCTCGCGGAGCGCGAGGGCGTGCTATCGACGGGCGCGACGATCCTCGAGCCCTCGTCCGGCAACACGGGAATCGGGCTCGCGCTCGTCGCCAGGTTGCGCGGCTACAAGCTGCGTGTGGTCTTGCCCGAGAACGTGTCGGTCGAGCGGCGGCAACTGCTCGAGATCTTCGGCGCCGAGATCACGTTGTCACCCGGTGAGGAAGGCAGCAACGGCGCGATCCGCATGGCGGAGAAGATCCACGCCGACGAGCCCGACCGCTACGCGTTCTTGTTCCAGTACGGCAATCCTGCGAATCCGCTCGCGCACTACGAGGGAACCGGACCCGAGATCCTGCGGGACTGCCCCGAGATCGATGTGTTCGTCGCGGGTCTCGGCACGAGCGGCACCTTGATGGGCGCGGGGAGGTTCTTGAAGGAACACAAACCCGATGTGCGCGTGGTCGCGGTGGAGCCCCCGGCCGGTGAGCTGGTGCAGGGCCTGCGCAACCTGGACGACGGCTTCGTGCCGCCGATCTTCGATCCTTCGGTCCTGGACCGGAAGCTGATCGTGCGTCCGCGCGACTCGATCGAGTGGACCCGGCGCCTGTTGGAGGACTGTGGCGTGTTCGCGGGGATCTCCTCGGGTGCCGCGGTCGCCGGCGCGGTGAAGACCGCCGCGCAGATGGACCATGGAACGATCGTCACGCTGCTGCCCGACGGCGGGTGGAAGTACCTCTCATCGGGGGCATGGACCGACCCGATCGAAGAGGTCGTCGAGCGCGCCACCCGCATCAACTACTGGTGAGCGCCGCAACAACCGTGTTTGCAACAGAACGACCCGGCACGGGTCGTTCTGTTGCAAACAGGGTCCCTACGTGAGCTCGCTTCCCGGTGCCGACGAGATGGCTCGGGCGGTCGAGACCCTGCGCGCGGGCGGGCTCGTGGCGTTTCCGACCGAGACCGTGTACGGCCTCGGTGCCGACGCGTCGAGCTCGTCGGCATTGCGCCGGCTGTACGCGGTCAAGCGACGACCCGTCGATCATCCGGTCATCGTGCACGTCGGGGAGGCGGCGCAACTCGACGATCTCGCGTCCCACGTTCCCGAGGTTGCGCGCGTCCTCGCGCGCGCGTGCTGGCCCGGTCCGCTCACGCTGGTGGTGCGGCGGCGGCCGGGCGCGGTCGCCGACGAGGCCACCGGCGGACGGGACACCGTCGGCATTCGTGTCCCCGATCATCCAATGGCGCGCGCGTTGCTCGACGCATTCGGTGGTGCCGTCGCGGCGCCGTCGGCGAACCGTTTCGGCAAGGTGAGCCCGACCACCGCCCAACACGTCCGCGACGATCTCGGCGATGACGTCGACGTGGTCATCGACGGTGGACCGTGCGCGGTCGGTGTCGAGTCCACGATCGTGGACGTCACCGGCGACGCGCCCATAGTGCTGCGCGTCGGCGGCGTCGGCGAAGCACGCCTCGCCGAGCTGGTGTCGCAGCCGCTGGCTCGGTCGACGAAAGGCGAGATCGCCGCGTCCGGCACGTTGCCTTCGCACTACGCGCCGAATGCGCGCGTCGAGCTGGTTCACGCGCACGAGGTCGACGCCCGCATCGAGATGTTGCGCGCGTCGGGCCGACGCGTTGGTGTGCTCGACGCGCCGGCAGATGCGGCAGAGTACGCGCGCGTGCTCTACACGCGCCTGCGCGAAGCGGACGCGCCGCACGTCGACGTGATTCTCGCGACCGTCCCCGAAGACGACGGCTCGATCGCCGCCGCGGTGCGGGATCGACTGGAAAGAGCCGCCCGCGGGTAGCGTCTGCTCGGATGGCCGTTGACGAACGACCGATCGGGGTATTCGACAGTGGGCTCGGCGGGCTGACAGTGGTACGGGCGCTGCTCGATCTCCTTCCTGCCGAGGATGTCGTCTATTTCGGGGATACGGGCCGATTCCCGTATGGGCCGAAGCCCGCCGAAGAGGTGCTGAAGTTCTCGCTCGAGATCACCGATCTGTTGCTCGAACGGAAGGTGAAGATGATCGTCGTGGCGTGCAACAGCGCGTCGGCGGCCGCGCTGGACCAACTTCGTCAACGGGTCGACCTGCCCGTCGTCGGAGTCATCGAACCGGGGTTGCGCGCCGCGATCCGCGTGACGGCCACCGGCCGCGTCGGTGTCATCGGCACCGTCGGGACGGTCGCATCGGGTGCGTACCAGCGGGTAGCCGCCGAGCTTGCGCCCACGTTCACGCTCACCTGCGCCGCCTGCCCGGGCTTCGTGGAGTTCGTCGAGACAGGCGACGTCGAGTCCGATCAGGTGCATGTGCTCGCCGAGCGGCTGCTTGCGCCGATGAGAAAGGCGAATGTCGACACCCTGGTCCTCGGCTGCACCCACTACCCACTCCTCGCGCGCACGATCGGCGACGTGATGGGACCGGACGTGGTGCTGGTGTCGAGCGCGGAGGAAACTGCATTCGAGGTGCGCGCCTGCCTCGGCGTGGCACGCCACGCGCCGCCGTCGCCAACCCGGCGGGTGAGCTTCGTGACGAGCGGCGACGTCGACGTCTTCGGCCGGCTCGGCGCGCGCTTTCTCGGGCCCGAGGTCGAGCACGTGGAGGCATGGTCGTGGAGCTGACGGTGCTCGGCTGCTCAGGGAGTTACGGCGCGCCGGCCGGTGGCGCATGCAGCGGCTATGTCGTCCGCGCGGGCGACGCGGTCATCTGGATGGACTGCGGCAACGGCACGTTCGCGAACCTGCAACAGCACGTGAACCCGGCGGACCTCACTGCCGTCATCATCACCCACGGTCATCCCGACCACTGCGTCGACATCTACGGCCTCCACATCATGTACAAGTACGGCCTCGAGATGAACGGTCTTCCGGTGTACGCGCCCGAAGGCCTCGAGAAGACGCTCGAGGGGCTCGTGGGGGAATGGACCGACACCTTCGACTGGCGGCTCGTCGGCGACGGCGACCGCACCGCGGTGGGCGATGTGAACCTGCGGTTCTCGCGTACCGATCACCCGCTTCCGACGGTCGGCGTGGAGATCGCGCACGGCGGCAAGCGTCTCGCGTACACCGCCGACACCGGGCCGGGCTGGAGCGTCGACGCCTTCGGTCCGGGTGCGGACTTCGTGCTGTCGGAGGCGACGTATCAGCACGACGACATCCGGACACCGATCCACTACTCGGCCCGCCAGGCCGGTGAGCTCGCGCGCGAAGCGAAGGCCCGCCGGCTGATGCTCACGCATCTGTGGCCCACGATCGACCCGGTAGCCTCCGTCGAAGAGGGCTCGGAGGCGTTCGGGCGCGCAGTGTCGCTCGCGGCTCCTCACCTCGTCACCCACATCTGATCTCGAACATGCGTGGCTCACGGCCCTTATAGGGCCTTCTGCCACGCATGTTGGACGGAGACGCGTGTTGGACGGAGAGGCATGACGGCACGGGCATCGGGGCGCGCACCGGACGAGCTGCGGCCGGTCGTGTTCACGCGCGACTACACCGAGATGGCGGACGGCTCGGTGCTCGTCGAGTTCGGGCGTACGCGCGTGCTGTGCACGGCGTCGGTCGAGGCGCGCATTCCGCCCTGGCTGAAGGGATCGGGCAAGGGATGGGTGACGGCCGAGTACTCGATGTTGCCCGGCTCGTCCCCCGAGCGCGTCGACCGCGAAGCGGCGCGCGGCAAGCAGAGCGGGCGCACCCAGGAGATCCAACGGCTGATCGGGCGATCGCTACGCGCCGTCACGGACCTGCGACTGATGCCCGACGTGCAGATCACGGTCGACTGCGACGTGCTCCAGGCCGACGGCGGCACGCGCACCGCGTCGATCTGCGGCGGATGGATCGCGTTGCACGACGCGTGCAGCCGTCTCGTCACGGCCGGCACGCTCTCCAAGCACCCGGTGCTGCAGGAGGGCGCCGCGATCTCGGTCGGTGTCATCGACGGCACGCCGATGCTCGACCTGGAGTACTCCGAGGACGTTCGTGCCGAGGTCGACATGAACGTGGTGATGACCGCTGACGGCCGGTTCGTCGAGGTGCAGGGCACGGCCGAGGGGATCGCCTTCACGCGCGGCGACCTCGACGCGCTGCTCGGCCTCGCGGAGTCGGGCATCGGCGAGATCGTCGCCGCGCAACGCGAGATGGTGGCCGAGCCACCTCCCACGCGCCGGCGGTGACGTCGCTTCCTCTGCCGATCGTCCTGGCGACGCAGAATCCGGACAAGGCGCGGGAGATCATCGAGATCTTCGTGATGCTCGCCGACGTCCCGCTCGCCGGGTACGCGGTCGAGGGCGTGGCCTTCCTGCTCGACACGCCTGAACGCGTCGCGGCCTCGGTCGCCGCATTGCCGGCGCTCGCCGAGCCGCCCGACGTCGCCGAGACCGGATCGACACTTCTCGAGAACGCGCGCATCAAGGCCGCGGCCCTTGCCGGTGCATTCGGAATGTTGGCCATTGCCGACGACACCGGCCTCGAAGTCGACGCCCTGGACGGCGCGCCGGGAGTGTACAGCGCGCGCTACGCCGGTCCCGGCGCTTCGTACGCCGAGAACGTCGCAAAGCTGCTTCGGGCGCTGCACGGCATTCCGGCGTCGTCGCGCACGGCGCGCTTCGCAACGGTGGCCATGGCGCGCTGGCCCGACGGCCGCGAGACCAGCCGGCGGGGAGAGGTCGAGGGCACGATTGCCGGCACCGGTCGTGGCGCCGATGGCTTCGGATACGACCCCGTGTTCGTCCCCTCGGAGGGCGACGGCCGCACGTTTGCAGAGATGGCGCCGGACGAGAAACATGCGGTCTCACATCGCGGGCGCGCGTTCCGCGCGCTCGTGGCGGCGTTGACCGACGAAGGGTGACCCATGCCGCTGCATCCGACCGCCGAGCTGATGATCCAGGTGCTGAACGACACGGGGCTCACGTTCACGGCCGGCACGACACCCGAGGATCGGCGCGCGGCCATGATCGCGGCGACCACGAACCCCGCGTTCCCGAAGCATCCCGTCCACGAGGTCACCGACCGGACGATTCCCGGCTCGGCCGGCGCCATCCCCGTGCGCGTGTACCGGCCGAGCGCGCAGGCCGCGCTGCCCGCGCTCCTGTGGTTCCATGGGGGCGGGTGGGTCACCGGCAACCTCGACACGCACGATCAGATCTGCCGGCTGCTGTGCGACGCGGTGGGTGCCGTCGTCATCTCGGTCGACTACCGCCTTGCGCCCGAGGCGAAGTATCCCGCGGCGGCTGACGACTGCATGACCGCGTACGAATGGACGCTTGCCCACGCCGACGAAGTCGACGCCGACCCGACGCGGATCGCGATCGGTGGCGACAGCGCGGGCGGGAATCTTGCCGCGGTCGTCGCGCTGTGCGCGCGCCACGAGGGGCTGCCGCAACCGAAGCTCCAGCTGCTCGTGTACCCGGTGACCGACTACGAGTTCGACAGCCCGGCGATGATCGACAACGCCAAGGGGTATTTCCTCGAGCTGGAGAGCATGCGCTGGTTCTACGACCACTACGCCGGCTCACCCGCCGACTTCGACGAGTGGCGCTTCTCGCCCCTGCGCGCGCCGGACGTCTCCGGCGTCGCACCGGCCGTCGTCATCACCGCCGAGTTCGACCCCCTACGCGACCAGGGCGAGTACTACGGGCGGCGCTTGCAGGAAGCGGGCGTGCCGACAGAGGTCGTGCGCGCCGAGGGCCTCATCCACGGGTTCTTCGGCACGCATGCGTTCATGCCGCCGGGCCGCCACGCATGGGACGTGTCGGTGCGGGCGTTGCGTGAGGCGCTGGACATCTCCTGATGCCGTTGCACCCACAGGCGCAAACCGTGTGCGACGCCGCGAACGCGGTCGAGCGTCCGGCGCTTGCCGATGAGAACCTGCCACTGCAGCGTCAGGGCTTCGGCATGTTGATGTTGCTCGCCGGCGAACCCGAGCCGGTGTACGCGGTCGAGGACCGGGACGCGGACGGTGTACCGGTGCGCATCTACCGGCCGTCACCCGATGCCGACCTGCCGATCGTGGTCTACCTGCACGGCGGGGGCTGGACGATCGGCACGGTCGAGCAATACGACCCCGTCATGCGTCAGGTCGCGAACGCGGCGAACGCGATCGTCGTCGCGCCGGAGTACCGGCTCGCGCCCGAGCACCCGTTCCCCGCCTCACTCGACGACTGCCGGCACGCGCTCGAGTGGACGGCGAAGAACGCGTCCACCTTCGGGGGCGACGGCGCCCGCCTCGCGGTGATGGGTGACAGCGCGGGCGGCAACCTCTCGGCGGTCTGTGCGCTGCAGGCGCGCGACGCGGGTGGCCCCGAGCTCGCCCTTCAGGTGCTCGTCTATCCCGTGACCGACTGCGACTTGACGACGCCCTCGTACCGGGAGAACCGCGACGGTTACCTGTTGACCGAGGACGAGATGCGCTGGTTCTTCGACTGCTACACGCGCGGTGACATCGACCCGACCGACTGGCGCATCTCGCCGTTGCGGGTCCCGGACGTGACCGCAGTCGCACCGGCGCTCGTCCTCACCGCGGAGTACGACCCGCTGCGCGACGAAGGTGAGGCGTATGCGCGCCGGCTCACTCGAGCCGGTGTGCCGGTGCAGCATCATCGCTACGACGGCATGGTCCACGCGTTCTTCGGGCTCTCCGGCGCGTTCGACGCGAGCCGCGACGCGATCGACCGCGCAGGGACCGCGCTCCGGCGGGCGTTCGGTACGCTCCACGCTTGACATGGCTGTACTCGACGTCGCCGGCTTCGTGGCGGATCTCAAGGACCATGCGGTGGAGCACGGGTTCCACGTGCACGACGAGCGCCATTTCGTCGAGAGCTACTCCCTGCGCCAGACCTGGGAGGTCGACGTGCACCCCGAAGAGGGATGCGAAGGCCCCGTCGACTTGTACCTCTCGCTCGAGATAGATCCGCGGGTGCTGCTCGGCTTCGAGGACAAGGTCATCGAGCTCGCGGAGGAGGACGAGCCGCCCGACGCCTTCCACTTCCCGCTCACCTTCACGTGGGCATTGCCGCCGCTGCCGCACGGGCCCGACCTCCTCGTGCTCGCGACCGAGCTCGCGGGAATCGGCGGCCCCGATCTCGCGCTCGAGGTGTCGGCCACCGACTCGTTCCCGTCGGCCACCGACGCGCCGGAACGGAGCCTGCGGATCGTCGCCCATCAGCGGGTGTCGCTGCTCGGCATCCGCCGCGGCGAGGAGGTGCCGTGCGACACCCTGGAGTCCTGCCTCTCGGTCAGCCGCTTCCTCCTCGACCGCGCCGTCGGCTGGCTCGACTGACCGGGAACCCGGGCACGGGTTCGCGCCGTCTGACCGCCGTGCGCACACGGGTGATCGCAATCGTCGCAATGGTCGGGCTGGCGGCCGGGTGCGGCGGCACCGGCAGCTCGGCGAGCAACCAGCCCCCGCCGGGCACCTCCCCACAGTCGGTGAGCGGGCGCACCTTCGTCTCCAGCGCGGTGGTCGGTCACCGCCTCGTTGCCGGGACACATCTCCAGATCACCTTCACACGCGACCAGCGCATCTCGGTGAACGCGGGCTGCAACACGTTGGGCGCCGGCTATCGCGTCGACGCGGCGCGGTTGGTCGTCGAGCAGCTCGCGAGCACGGAGATGGGCTGCGACGCCGACCGCATGGCGCAGGACCAGTGGATCGGCGAGCTGTTGCAGGCGAAGCCCGAGATGGCCACCACCACCGACGCCGTCACCTTGACGTCGGGGCCGACCACGCTGACGCTTCGTGACCGCAAGGTCGTCGACCCCGATCGGCCGCTCGTCGGCACGACGTGGATCGTCGACTCGGAGATTGATCGATCGACCGTGTCGAGCGCGCCCACCGGATCGAATGCGACTGTCCGCCTCGTCGACAACACACATATCGAGGTCTACGACGGTTGCGCGCACACGTCCGGCTCGGTCGAGATGCGCCCGCGCTCGTTCACCGTCGGCGGCCTGGTGGGTGCGGCTCCGGCCGGATGCGCTACCCGACGTGCCGTCAGCTTCGGGCGGGTCCTTCCGGGCACGGTCCGCTTCGAGATCGACGCCGACCGCCTGACCCTCACGAACGCCGACGGGTTGGGGTTTGCTTTTCACGCCAATACCGACTGACCGGGAGCCCGGCCAAGCGGGGACGCGAGCGTGCTGCGGATTCGCGACAATGGTGGAATGACCATGCGCACCGACTGCCGGCACTACGAGAGCCGTACGTACGCGTCCGGTGAAGCCGTCCGCAAGTGCGCGCTCGACCTCGCCCCCGAGGCGCCGTGGAGGTGCCCGGTCGATTGCCCGCGCTTCGAACGGCGGATGATCGACGCCGGCTGGACGTACGGATCGATGGCGAAGCCGATGGCGCCGCCTCCACCCGAACCGGACGTGCCGATCACTGCGGACGTCGCGGCGTTGCTCGACGCGGCCGAAGACATCGTCAACGCCGCGGGGGCCGATCTGCTCGACGAGCAGAATCGCAAGGCGTCGCGTAAGAAGCTGTTCCGCAAGCGCAAGAAGCGCTGACCGCGTTGCTCCTTTGACGATGGCCGCGCCGGCCGTTCGCTTCACTGTCTGGTCCGACTTCCTCTGACCTTGGTGCTATGTCGCGGCCGTGCGCCTCGACGAGTTGCAGCGGGAAGTGGGCGACGCGCTGATCGTGGAGTGGCGGGCATTCCTCTTGCGGCCTGCGCCCGAGGCGCGCACCCTCGAGCAGTTCACGCGCTACACCGAGCGCTGGGCGCGCCCCGCGAGCATGGAGCCGGCGACGACGTTTCGCACCTGGTCGGGCGAGCATCAGCCGCCCAGTCATTCCATGCCGAGCGCGGTCGCGGGCAAGGCCGTGCTTCGCGCATTCGGCGCGGCATCCTTCGATCGATTCCACCTCGCGCTCATGCGCGCGTACTTCGGCGACAACCGCACCATCTCGGAACTGTCGGTGATCCTCGACGTTGCGGAGTCGGTGAGGCTCGACGCCGGACGGCTGGGCGCGAGCATCGATGTCGACGGCGAAGCACTCGAAACCGAGGTCGTCGGCGACCATCGTGCTGCACTCGGGCGCGGTATCTCGGCGGTACCGACCGCGGTGGTCAACGATGAGCACGTGCTCCAAGGCGCGATGACGCTCGAGCAATATCGCAAGGTGGTTTCCCGGCTCGCCAGCTAGCGTGCGCAGGTGGTCGACGTCGTCGCGCGCTCGCGGTCTATTTCGGTGGAGCGCCGACCGTTGATTGCCGTTGTCGTCGCGATCGTCTTGTGGTCCGCCTCCTCGCTGTTCGTCCGCGCGGGCCACTCCGATGCCCTCGTGTTCACTACCTGGCGGCTGTGGTTCGCGCTGCCACCACTCGCGCTGATCGTCATCTGGCGGTCTCGCGGGCCCCAAGGTGTTGCCCTCTGGCCTCCGGACGTCTCGCGTGGGCGCTGGCTCGGGCTGATGTTCGGCGCGGGCGCGTTCTTCGTGTCCGGGGCGGCGACTGCGTTCGCGGCGCTGGGATTGACGCGGCTTCTCGACGTGACGCTGATCAGTGCGCTCCAGCCGGTGCTGATCATCGCGTTCGCCGTCGCGTTCCTCGGCGAGACGGTGCATCGCTCACACCTGACGCGGGCAACCGTCGCCATCGCAGGAACGATCGTGGTCGCGGCCGCGGCATCACGGAACGGATCGTGGAGCCTCGCCGGCGACGTTGTCGCGGTCGTCAGCCTCGTGTTGAACGCGGCCTGGTTCCTCTACGGACGCGTGCTGCGCACCAACTTCGAGATCGACCCGTTCGCGTTCATGCTCGGCACCCTCACCTGCGGGGCGGTGCTCCTGACGCCGTTCACACTTCTCGCGCAAGGATCCCTGGGGATCAGCAGCCGCGGGATGCTGTTCGCGGCGTGCACGATGATGTCGGGAACCACCGCGCACGTGCTGATGGTGTGGGCGCACCGATACGTGCCCACGTCGGTGTCGTCGCCGCTCCTCCTGGGTGAGCCGCCGCTCGTTGCCGCCGGCGCCTGGGCGTGCTTCGGCGAGTCGTTGAGCCCGATCGAAGTTGTCGGGTCCGCGGTCGTCGTCGCGTCCCTGTGGGGCGTCGTGCGCAGCCCCGAGCTCGAGCACGCCGAGAACGACGTGCCCGATCCGACGCCGCCCACATAGCCCGGACCTTGCCAACGGGCACGGTAGCGTCCTGCACCGCCGAATCTGACCGAGGGGACAGTGCACGTGACGGTGTCGGGACTTCGCGCACGCGCCGGAATTATGGCGGCGTTTTCATGGTCACACTCGCGACCTTGATGTACGAGATCGCGCTGACGCGCATCGTCGCGTTGGGCTCGTTGTTGGCGGTGGTCATTGCCTTAGGCCTGCTGAGCCCGTACGTACTGCGAGCGACCGAGCACATGACGACACCGATCGGCATCGTCTCCGTTCCCGCGTCGTGACGCGCGGCGCTCTCGAGGATCTCGAAGAGGTCATTGCGCTCGTCGCCGCGCAACAGACACAGCCCGATC
This sequence comes from Acidimicrobiia bacterium, assembly GCA_038238245.1. Classification (GTDB taxonomy): domain Bacteria; phylum Actinomycetota; class Acidimicrobiia; order IMCC26256; family PALSA-610; genus DASQHW01. Next base: position 31,359 of record JBBRXX010000010.1, on the reverse strand, counting down.
GGAACATTGCCTACCTCGGCATGGATGCGGACGGGATCCGTGCTGAGCTCGCGGAGCTGGTGCCGCCCTGGGACCAGACCTCGCGGGTCGCGCGGGTGGGTGGTGCGATCATCGCGACCGCGCACGCGGAGTGGGACATTGCGCTTGGTCGCGCATGGATTCACGGTCCATGGGTGGCCGGCGACGATGACGCGTGGACGGCGTGGGCGGACGCGGTGCTCGACGAAGTCCTGGACCTCGTTCCGCCAGGGGTGACCGACCTCGAGATGTGTGGCGACCGCGCCAACGCGCGACTCCGTGCGCTCGCGCTCGGACGGGGACTGCTCGGAGGAGAGCCCGTGCACGTGCTCGAGCTCCCGCTCCCACTGGCCGAGCGGCCACCGGTTCGCTCCGGATGCGTGGTACGTGTCGCTCACGCACGAGATCTCGATGCCGTGGCGCGCCTTCACGACGCAGAGTTCCCGGCGACGAACGCATCGGCACAACAGTTGTTCGAAGGTGCGGACCGAGGCGATCGGGTGCTGCTCGTCGCCGAGGACGACCACGCCGTCGTCGGCTACGCGGCCGGGCGGGTGCTTGTCGACGGCGAGGGCTACGTCGACTTCATCGCGGTCGACACGCCGGCGCGCGGCCGTCGCGTCGGCGAAGCGCTCGTCTCGTCACTCGTAGACGCGCTCGCGGCGCAGGGTGCCCGGCCTCGGGTGTGCCTCGTCGTCGACGATCGCCGCGTGGCCGCGCGCTCGCTCTACAAGCGCCTCGGCTTCACCGAAGAAACGGTCATCGCCGGGTACCGAGGTCGCCGCGTCAGACGCCCGCGGCGATCACCACTGCGTCGGTGATGAATCCCGCGAGGAGCCCGATGAGTACGCCGTACGCGAGCAGGTCCACACGCCGGCTTCGCGCGGCAACCCCGACGAGCTGCAGGACGACATAGAGGATCGATCCGGCGGCGAGCGAGAGGAACACGACGGCGAGCGTCTCGGAAGTGAACGCGTGCCCGACCGCGGTCCCGATGAAGGTGGGTCCGCCTCCGATTGCTCCGAGCGCAAGGAGGAATCCCCAACTCGGCATCGCGTAGGTGCCTTCGGCGCTTACCTCCCCGGCGAGGGGAGCAACAATGCCGAAGCCTTCCGTGGCGTTGTGGAGCGCGAATCCGACGACCAGCAGCGTCGCCAACGCGATTTCGTCGCTCGCGGCTGCCTGGCCGATTGCGAGCCCCTCTGCGAAGTTGTGAAGCCCGATCCCGACCGCGATGAGCAGCGCAACGCGCCGCGCGGGCGACCAGGTTGCGATCCCGCGGCTCGGCGCGGCGCGCAGCTTCAGCGCGACGCCACCCCCGCCCGACGACGCCGGCACCGGATCAGGGTCATTGGCCGCGTCGTCGACCAGTGTCGCGTCGGGGTTGTGCGTGACGCGTTCCATCCAGCGCTCGTACGCGACGAGACCGAGCAAACCGGCGGCGAGACCTCCGGCGAAGAGCGCCCCGTATCCGAACGCGCTCGCGAGTCCGCCGTCTCCACTGTGGAAATTGCTGAGTGCGCCGTCGATGGGTTCCCACGCGGCCGAGAGCACGTCCCAGACGAGGAAGAGGAGGATGCCGACCGCGATCGCGTTGAGCATCATCCGCAGCCGGGGCGCCGGGCGCTTCAGCCGTCCGATCGGGAGCCCGAACAGGATCGTCACCCCGGCGATGAAGCCGAGGAGCAAGGTCTTTTCCAGGCTCATGCCGCGCTCCGGGGAGAGGTAAGGGCAACCTTACCTCTCCGCGAGTGTCGAGGAGAACGCCGGCTACGGCGCCGGACTACGGCCCGACCGAGGTGCAGGTGGGAACCGCGTGGAAGCCGGGGGCGGTGGCCCCGCCGCACAGCCAGAGCCGCCCGCGGTAGACCGCGAACGCCGTGCCGTGGCGGGGGACGAGCATGGGCTCGGTCGTCCAGGTCTTCGTCGCCAATCGTTGCACCACGTCGACGAGCCGCGTCTCGGCGCTCGGTTCGCCGCCGGCGACGAGCGTCACGCCGTCGACCGCTGCCGCGGCCGCGCCAGACGTCGCCACCGGCAGCTCTCCTTGTCGACGCCACCGAGCGCTCGCCGGATCGAAGCAATCGATTGCACCACTGGTTGCGGGCTTGCGTCCCCCCGCGACACAGGCGCGCCCGCCGCTGAGATATCCCGCGAGATGATTTCTCGGGTTCGGTATGGGCACGATGTCGGACCACGTGTCGGTCAGGGGTTGGTAGGTCTCGGCGATGCCGATCTGCGTGTCGCCGTCCCGTCCTCCGATCGCGTACAGCTGATTGCCGGCGGCGACGAGGGCCAGCGCGCCGCGTCTTCGACGCATCGAGACGACTTCACGCCAGGCAGTCGCGCCGCTTGCGAGTTCGAACACCCGGTTGGTCGCACCTGCGGGTGTGAATCCGCCCGCGACGTAGACGTTGTCGTTGATCGCGGCTGCGCCGGGATGGTTGACCGCGATGGGAAGCGACGGTCCACGGGTCCAGGTCGATCCGTTGAACACGAAGGCGGCGGCGCTGCTGTTGCGCGCCGTGTCATAGCCGCCCGCGACCCACAAGCGGTTGCCGGCCATCGTGGCGGCGGCCTCCTGGATCGCGAGTGGAAGCGCCTGCTCATTGCGTTGGACCGGTGGCGACCTCGGCCCCGTCGTCGACGTCGTCACATCGACATGCGCGCCTGCAGCCGAGGTGCTCCCGGGCTGCGCTCCTCGAGTGTCGTGCGCGCTTCCACTACTGCACGCGCCTGCGAGGACGGCGGCCGCAACGAGCAGGAGTGGCAAGCGGCTCATCGCGTCACGCCCGTGTGACCGAGGGAGTAGCGACCCGGTTGCGGCCACACGCACAGGCCGTGCGGACGATTCGGCACATGGATGACCGATATCACGTGGCCGTCGGCGGTCGAGATGGCGTACACCGCGTCGTTGAATCGGCCGGCGAGCCACAACACCTTGCCGTCGGCAGAGACACCGCCCATGTCGGGTGACGTTCCGGGCAGCAGCCAGGTCGCGCTGACCGTTCGCGAAGCAACATCGATGACGCTGATCGAGGCACCGCGCCGGTTGGAAACGTAGAGATGACGCGCGTCGCGACTCGGATAAATGGCGTGCGCGTCGGTGCCGGTCGGGAGGAAGCCGATCGCCCGCAACGATGCACCATCGATCAGATGGACGCCTCCGAGCTTCAGGTCGGCGACGTAGAAGACCTTTCCGACCGGCTCGAGCTTGACGTCTTGCGGGCTGGAGCCCGGAAGATCGAGATAGCGGTCGATTCTGCCGCTCGGCAGATCGACCTTCACGAGGCGACCCGCGAACTCGCACGACGCGATGAGGTATCGCCCGTCGGCGCTGAAGTCGAGGTGATCGACACCGAGACAGTCGAGTTTGACCGAACGACGGAGCGCGAACGTGTGCGGGTCGCGAAAGTCGAGCCGCTGCCGGCGCTCGGCGACCACGATCGCCGAGCTGCCGTCCGGTGTGAAATAGAGGTTGTACGGATCCTCGACCGGAATGTTCGGACCTGCGATCTTCCCGGAGCGAGGATCTATGGGCGTCAACGAATTGCCGAAGTTGTTCGTCGCGTACAACGTGTGCATGTCCCACGCCGGCACGACGTGCTGCGGCCGTCCGCCGGTGCGGTAACGGTCGATCACGCGGAACGTTGCCGGGTCGATGACATCGACGTATTCAGACATGCTCTCCGGAACGTACACAAGCGATCGTGCGCCTCTCGTTGCCGCGCTGAACATGTTGACGCCGCTGTGCGCGTAGATGTTCGGCGGTTGTGCCGGGCGGGGCTCAGTTGTGGTGTCCCGGCGCGGCACCGAAGTTGACGCCGCCGTCGATGTCGACACACTGGACCTGGCCGACACGCTGCACGACGCCAGGAGTATCAACATGAGACCGAACGTGAGCCCGTGCAGCCCCGGAGCTCTGCGGCGCTCGTGAATGTTCGTCTCGCGCCGCATGCTCACGGTCTCCTCGTTGGGCGTATCGCTTCATGCGCCGGGGGCGGAGTTGTCACCAACGCGGGCACCCGGATCACGGCCTCACCGCGGACGCACTTCCGCGTCGGCGCGGCAAGCATGATCGCGCCTGCGACCGCGACCATCTGCGTCGCGGGAACGGCAGCGTGCAGCAACCAAGTGAGTACCCTCGGCCCGCGGGGTGTGTATTGATAGACCGCGATGACCAGGACGGACATCGTGAGGAGCACGCGCGCCCATTGCTCCTTCGAAGCGAGCGCCGCAAAGGGCAGCACCCAGATCAGGTACCACGGCAGCACGAAGGCGCCAACGAGCAAGTAGGCGAGCACCGGCGCCGCGATGGCAGCGTGCGGCGAATCCTCGCGTGCGGCGGCGATGACCAGTGGCAACGCCAGTGCGAGCGTGGCGATCGCCGCGGTGATGCCCAGATGATTGGCGATGATGCCGGGGTCGCCGAGGAAGTGGACGACACCCCAGACCGCGGCCCGGCTCGTCCGCCCGGACCCGGCCAGCAAGGGCGCGAGCGCCCGCGGCCCTCCTCCCATGACGTACGCAGTCACGGGAACGCCGACTGCGACACCGGCGGCGGCGATTGCCGGGTGCCGGCCGTGGTGCCGCCATACCCACCAGACCAGCCCCAAGACCGAAAGAAGCGCAGTCAGCTTGACCGACGCGGCGATACCGATGAGGAGCGCGCCGATGATCGGTCGTCGCGCGATCGCGCCGGCTGCACCGAAGAGCAGCAGGGCGACGAGCGCATCGTTGTGACCGCCGTTCACCAAGTAGACGATGACGAGTGGGTGGAGACCGACGAGCGCGAGTACCGGGAGTGACCTAACGCGTCGCCACAGCATCGCGAGCATGCCGATGACGGACAGCGCGGACATGCCCTGGAACGCCAGCCGGGTAGGCAACGGACGGCCGCCGGTGACGCTTACGATTCCCGCGGAGAGCGCCGTGAAGGCCGGGCCGTAGACCGACCGCGTATTCCGCCAGCCCGGGCTCATCCGTTGCACGAGCGGATCGCCCGGGTACTCCGCCGGACGATGCGAGTATGGACTCGCGTCGTGGCGAGCGACGATCGACCCGTACGAGGCGTAGGCCCAGAGGTCATACGATCGCCGCGGTGCAATGCACACCGCGACGAGCAGGGCAACGCCGATCGTGACGACCACCGCTCGTGTCGGCGGACCATTGCCGCGGCGCGCGCTCCCGATGAGCACGCCGAGCGCGCCGAGCGCGATGACCAAGAGCGCGGTCGTCGCGGTTGCGGTCGGCGAAAAAGGCATCACGACGCTTGCGACGCTGGCACCGGCCCCGACCACCAACGCACACCCGCCCGCCCGACGGCTCACAGTTCGCGCAACACGGCCAGCGGGGCTGCCCGGGCGCGTCGGATCGTTCCGAAACAGGTAAGGACAAGCGCCGCGACGGCGACGGCTGCGACGGTTGCGAGATAGGCCCACGGCACCGAGAGCGAGGAAGGTGGGGGGTCGAAGACCCCGGTGAGCACTTTGGTGAGCATGGACGCGAGCGACGCTCCTGCGACCGCGCCCGCAAGCAGCCCCCCCGTGACGACGAATGAGGCTTCGCTCCAGACGAAACCGCCGACCTGACGCGGTTTCGCACCGAGCGCGGTCGCGATCGCGAAGGTGCGCCGCCGCTCGGCGAATCCGAGGGCGAGGACGAGTCCGGTCGACGCGGCGGCGAGCGCGATCGCGAAGCCGAGCTCAACCCGGGTCAAGCCGGAGAGGTCGACCGCGGTGAGGCTCGATCCCACGACCTTGCGCGCGCTGGTGATGTCGGTGACGGTGGAGTCCGTTCCGAGACGCGCCCGCAGCCGCGTCGCGACGGCCGCCGGTGCCGACGCTCCGGTATCGACGAGGAACGCGCCGACGGCGTCGTTGCCGGTGCGGCTCGCGACGTAGTCGGCGTTGGCGACGAGGAAGCTGTCGCGCGGCGCGGTCGGGAACTCATTTGCGATTCCGATATACCGGAACGGCACCTCGACGAGCCGAGAGCTGCGGACGTCACGGAGACGCAAGCGCACGGTGTCGCCCGGCCGGAGCTGGAAGTCCTTCACCGTCTCGGCGCTCAGCAGGATGCCATCAGTTTGCGCGCCGAGCCGACGCATGAGATCTCGCGCGGTGCCGCCTTGGAAGTACGCGTCCTGCAACTTGGTGGCATCGACAATCGTCGAGGTACGCACGCCGTAGAGGTCCTGGAGGTCGGCGCCGACGTAGGCGAAGCGGTGTTGCATGGGTTCGACCGCCTTGACACCCGGCACCGCAGCGATCTCGCGTGCCGCGCCGGGACCTCTCGACACGCCGGGCGCTTCGGTGACCGTGACGTCGGCGCCGTTCGTGAGTCGGGCATCGACCACGGCCTGCGCCTCGTACGTGGCATTGAAGACCGCGGTCGATGCCGCGAACGCCGTGGTGAGCGCGACGAGCGCGAGCGCGCTTGCGAGGAGGCGGCGCTGCCTTCGCATGGTGGCGCCGACCGTCGCCGCGAGCCGCCCTGAAAAAGGCCGTGCCAGCCATCGGGCGGCAGTACGTCTCGATCCGAGCACGAAATAGGCGATGCGCCAGGCGAACAGGCCCGCGCCGAGCCAGAGGAGCGCCGGGCCGGCGAGCGCCCAATAGTCGACCGATATCGACGGGGTGCCTTCGGGTGCGAGGACGAGCTTGTAGCCATTTCGGCTCGTGAGCCAGAACACGAGACCCGAGACCCCGAGCAGGATGAGGTCGACGCCGAGGCGTAGCCAGCGCGGCGCACGCGCTCGACCGACAGCCACGCGCGCGCCGACGACCGTGATTGATCTCGCGTCGCGCCATGCCGGAACCGCGACGGATACGCCTGCGATCGCCAGACCGGCGAGCGCGGCACCGAGGCCGAACGCGAGAGCGGTGGCATGCGTCGCGCCGAACGACGCGCTTCCGAAGGCGATGATCCCGACGATCGACGCGACTGCGAGCCCGACGAGCGCACCGACGACTCCCACGACCGCCGCGTCGATGAGTGCGATGCGAACGAGGGTCCGTGTGGTCGCGCCGCGTGTGCGTAGCAGTGCTTGTTCCCGGCGCCGTCGAGTCGCGCCGGATGCGGCGACGGCGCTCGTGAGGAGGCCGGCCAGCACTGCGCCGGGGAGCCCGAGAAACAGGAACAGGACCTCGGCGTAGAGCGCGTCGGCGCGCGCGGCGTCGAGGGTTGCCGCGAGGTTGTCGCCGACGAGGCCGGCACCCGCAAGACTGACTTCGAGATTTCGGGCCGCACCGGTCACCTGCGTGAAGGCCGCCGAAGGGTCGTGCGCGAGGGCGACCGCGAGCCGCGTGTGGATCTGTGTGCGAATCAGGTCCGGGCGCCGGGCGCCAACTGCGTCGAACAGTGCGTGCCACGTCGGCGCCGGAACGAGCAGGACGTTGTCGGGCGGTGCGAGTGGTTGGGCCCCCGGCGGCGCACCGACCTTCTGGAAGAGTGAGTCGGCCTGAGGAAGGTCGACAACACCGCCGACACGCACGCGTGCGGCCGTATGACCGGCGCGGCCGATCGCGATGGTGTCGCCGGGGACGACGCGCAGATTCGCGGCAGTTTGTTGCGCGACCAGTACACCGGTTCCGGTGCCGGCCAGGTCGCGGATCGCGCCGGGGAAGGTCTGCCGGTACCCGTCGGGCAGGCCGAGCACCACGCCCGGTCCGGTCGTCTGAGTTGCACCGTTGGTCGTGGCTCGGAGTCCGGTGGTCTGCGCGAAGGTCACAGGGAGGGCCGCGGGCGCACGTGATCGAAGGGCATCGAGGACGACATTGGGATCTGCGCCCGACTGCACCTCGACCTGCCAGTCGATGGCGACATTCTGCGTGGCGCGTTTCGTCATGGTCGCCTTCGACCCCGCGAGGAAGGTACCGATCGACGCGAGCAGCGCGACTGCGATCGCGACTCCTACGGCGGTCGCGCCGAGACGGCCGGCGCGGCGGAAGGTGCCCCGCAGCCAGATCAGGCCGAGCATGTCGCATCCTTCGCGACGCGGTGGCTCACGGGCAGTCGTCCGTCGATGACCGGCCACCGCTGATCGAGACGATCGGCAACCTCGGGGTCATGAGTGCTGACCACGAGCGCGGCGCCCGTTTCTGCTGCGACGAGCATCAGTACGTCGACGATGTGCGCGCCAGTGACATGGTCGAGTTGACCGGTCGGTTCGTCGGCGAGAAGGAGGCGCGGCCGTTGCGCGAGCGCGCGTGCGACGGCGACGCGCTGCATCTGACCACCCGAGAGCTCTTCGGGCAGCTTTGCGTGCAGGCTCGTCATCTCGACGAGCGCGAGTGCCGCGCACGCGCGCTCACGCGCCTCGTCCTCGCCGGCGCCGCGCAGTACGAGCGGGAGCGCGACATTCTCGAGGACGTCGAGAGGAGGAAGCAGGCTCGGACCCTGGAAGACGACCGCCACCGGCCCGGGTCGCAACGACGCGCGGTCGCCGAGCGCCGGCCAGGCAATCGTGCCCGCGGTCGGTGTTTCGAGACCGGCGATCAAGTGCAACAGGGTGGACTTCCCCGAACCGGACGGGCCCATGATCGCGATGCGTTCCCGCGGCCAGATCTCGCATGTTGCGTCGTGAAGTGCCACGACCGCGTTCGGACCCGATCCGTAAGTTCGAGCGAGGGCGTTGCAGCGGACGAGAGGCGCGGGCGCTGCGTGAGTCACGACGTCACCTGGCCGTCGTGCAGCGCAATCACGCGGTCGGCTGCCGAGGCGATCGCGGCGCCATGGGTAACGACGACGACAGCGGCACCGTGGTCGGCTCGACGATGAAGGAGCGCGATGATCCTCGATGCAGTTGCGTGGTCGAGCTCGCCGGTCGGTTCGTCGGCCAGGATCACGCTGGGATCGTTGGCGAGCGCGACCGCGAGACCGGCGCGTGCGAGCTCACCTCCCGACAACTGGGACGGGCGTGCCTTGGCGCGGTCACCGATGTCCAATTCTTCGAGAAGATCAGCCACGGTATTTCGTGTGTGGAAGTCACGAGCGAGTCGACGCGCGACGTGCACGTTCTCGGCGACCGTGAGCTGGTCGAGGAGATTCGCGCTCTGGAAGAGGACGCCGATGCGGCACGCCCGGAATGCGGACCGCGCCTCCTCGCTTCGGCGGGAGAGTCGTTCGCCGTCGACACGGACCATCCCGCCGTCGGGTTCGTCGAGACCGGCGAGGCAGGCGAGCAAGGTGGACTTTCCCGAGCCGGACGGTCCCGTCACCGCGATGAACTCGCCGCGGTCGACCGCGAGCGAGACACCCCGAAGCGCCAAGGTTTCCTCATCGCCGGCGTGATAGAAACGGTACAGATCACGCGCGTCGAGCGTCGTGGTCATCCCGACCACGCGAAGGAGTCGGTCACCTTTCTCCAAGGGTCGACATTGTCGGAACCCTTTGGTGCAGAGAGGGTCAACGCGACCGCGTTGCCGTGGTGCCAGAACTCGTAGCGCTCGACGTCCAACACGACGCGTTTGCCGGTGACGGGGTCAGCCGCGGACTCGGCGCGGTACGTGATGAGCACGCATCGCCCGGCCGTCCGGCGCACTTCGGTCACGTTGGCGAGACTGAAACCGCGTACGGAGTGCCCAAGCGCGGGTACCTCGGACGCGCGTGCGGTTGTCACGGTTGGAGCGGTGGCGCTCTTCACGGCGTTGATGCGGATCGCGTTGAAGTGGTCCGTGAACGTGGTGACGGAGCCGGCACCGGTGCGCGCCCAGCCCTCCGGAACCTGGAGCGCATAGGGCCCGGCCGGAGACGAGTACTTCACGAATGCTTGGTTGTCGGGAATGTCTCCCGCCGGACTGACCTCCGGAGCAGTGGGGTGCGCGCCGCTCGTCGGGCTGGAGCCGGATCCGTTGGCCGGGCTCGGGACCGCGCGCCCGCTCGAAGAGCCGCACGAGCCAAGCAGTGCGGCACACGCGACGACGGCAAGGCCCGCCAAGGTGGCTCGTCGCATTCGACAACTCCAGGTCGGCGTGAGCAGGGCCCGACGATATGAGTTCGACGTGAAGCGCGGGCTTCTGCAACGGTTAGCGCACGGTAAACACGCGCGGGCTCGTCGTGTCTTGGTCGTTTTCGCCCGTAGCCTGGTGTGATGGAAGCGAGGGTGCTGTTGGTCGAGGACGACACGACCATCGGCCGCTCACTCGAACAGTCGCTGCGCGCGCAGGGCTATACCGTGACCCTCGCCGCCGACGGCGAGAGCGCTCGCCGCGCGTTCGCGGCCGCGATACCAGATCTTGTCGTGCTGGATCTTGGATTGCCCGACGTCGACGGCCTCGACCTCTGCCGTGAGCTTCGCGCATCGGCGCCGTCCGTCTCCATTCTGGTGCTCACTGCACGCGACGAAGAGATCGATGTCGTCGTCGGTTTGGATGCGGGTGCAAACGACTACGTCACGAAGCCGTTCCGTCTCGCTGAGTTCCTCGCGCGCGTTCGCGCCCACCTCCGCCGACCGGAACCGGCCTCGTCACCGTCGCAGATCGTCATCGGAGATCTGACAGTTGACGTCGACGCTCGGCGGGCCTGGGTGGGGGAGCAGGAGCTCACGCTCCGCCCGCGTGAGTTCGACGTACTGGCCTTGCTCGCATCCGAGGCGGGGCGCGCCGTCACGCGCGAGCGAATCATGGACGAATGCTGGGATGAACACTGGTACGGCTCGACAAAGACTCTCGACGTTCATATCTCTCAACTGCGATCCAAACTTGCGCAGTGTGCCGGAACTGAACGTCCGACCATCGCGGTGCTTCGCCGCGTCGGCTATCGACTCGACGCGCCGTGAAGCTGAGGATCGTGGTCTCGATCGTGGGTGTCGCCGCGATCGCGGTGCTCCTGCTCGGCGTGCCGCTCGCACTCGCCGTCGATCACCTCTACCAGAGCCAGGAGGTCCTGCGCCTCGAGCGCGCGGCCAGCGAGACGCGCCGGGTCATCGACGTCGCGACGATCGCGACCGGTGACCCAGTCGAGCTCCCCAGCACGGGTGGAATCAGTTTCTCGGTCTACGACACTTCCGGCCGCCGCATCGCGGGAAACGGACCGGCGGTCGCCGACGATCCCGTCCGACGCGCGCTCCTCGGTGACGTACGCGACGTTCGCCTGAAGGGCACCATCGTCGTCGCGGTGCCCATCAACGACGACGAACGCATCGCCGGTGTGCTTCGAGCGAACAAGTCCGCAAGGTACGTGGTCGATCGCACGCATCGCACATGGCTCGTCATGGCGATCATCGGGGCCGCGGCCTTGACCGTCGCAGCACTCCTCGCCCTGTTTCTCGCGCGCAGGCTCACCCGACCCGTCGACGCACTGGTGACCGCGGCTGAACGGCTGGGTGCGGGCGACTTCTCGATTCGCACGCGTTCCTCGGGTGTCAACGAGCTCGACCATCTCGGTCACGCGCTCGACACGACTGCGGAACGCCTCGGTGGACTGGTGGCCCGAGAGCGCGCCTTCAGCGCCGATGCCTCTCATCAACTCCGCACACCTCTCGCGGGGTTGCGCGTCCATGTCGAATCATCCCTTGCGACACCGGGTGCCGACATGCGTGAATCGCTCGCGGGCACGCTCGAACCGATCGACCGTCTCGAAGGCACTGTCGACACCCTCCTGCGGCTGGCACGCGACACGCAGATCGATCGATCTCCTCTCGACGTCGCCCGCCTCGTGCGTGAGGTCGAGCGCAGCTGGCACGGCACACTCGCATCGACCGGTCGACCGCTGCGTGTCACGATCGACAGTGATCTCCCCGCACCGGCGGTGTCCGAGCCTGCAGTCCGCCAGATTCTCAACGTGCTCCTCGAGAACGCCGTACATCACGGCCGCGGGGTTGTCACGCTCGACGTTCGGCGCGTCTCCGGCGCAGTTGCCGTCGAAGTCGGCGACGAAGGCTCCGTCGTGCTCGATCCCCTTCAGGTCTTCCAGCGTCGCAGGGACAGCGGCCGCGGTATCGGCGTCGCACTTGCGCGCACACTCGCCGAGGCCGAAGGTGGTCGTCTGGTCCTCGAGCGACCGGGACCCGCACCGAAGTTCGCGCTCCTTCTCCCAGCGCTCGGATCATGACCGCGCGCCGAGATCTGAGATTGGATGCTGCGCGGCAATGACGCACTGACTGATGAGGAGAAACGCGAGGTGATCAGTTACTTCCAAGCGATCGTGATCGGCCTGTTGCAGGGGGTCACGGAGCTATTCCCGATCTCGAGCCTCGGCCATTCGGTGCTGGTCCCGGCCTGGTTGGGCTGGGACGGTCTCGTGAACGCGCAATCGCAGAACGAGTCTTTCTATCTTGCGTTCGTTGTCGCGCTGCACGTCGCGACTGCCGTCGCATTGCTCGTCTACTTCCGCGCGGACTGGGTGCGGATCATCCGCGGGTTCTTCCGCACGTTGCGCACCCGGCGCCTCGAGTCACCCGATGAACGCATGGCATGGCTCCTGATCGTCGCGACCATCCCCGCCGGAGTCACCGGCCTCGTGCTCGAGCACTCTCTGCGGACCCTCTTCGCCAAACCGCTTGCCGCGGCGATCTTCCTGACCGTGAACGGCGTGATCCTGCTGGTCGGCGAGCAGATCCGGCGCCGCGCCCCGATGCGGAGGTCGATCGCCGATCATCCAGCTGCGCTCGGAAGGAGCGAGGCGGCCCGTCGACTCGACACGCTCGAGTTCAAGGAGGCAGGTGCGGTCGGGGTCGCGCAGGTCGGCGCGCTCTTCGCCGGAATCAGCCGCTCGGGCATCACGATGGTTGCCGGGCTCGTGCGCGGTCTCGACCACGAGGACGCGGCCCGCTTCTCATTCCTGCTCGCGACGCCGATCATCTTCGCGGCCGGTGTCTACAAGGTGCCCGACCTCGCTGGCCATCTCGGGAACGGGATCCGTGGCCAGGCGCTCGTCGGCAGCATCTTCGCCGGACTCGCCGCGTACTGGTCGGTGCGGTCCCTGATGCGGTTCTTCGAGACCCGCAACCTGTTGCCGTTCGCGATCTACTGCCTCGCATTCGGCACGGTCTCGATGATTCGTTTCGCCTGACGCACGGTCGCGATCTGGCGCAGGTGTTTACCGTTCGATAACCGTCGCAGAAGCCCGCGCTTCGGGAGCGACTCGTACGGTCCGGCTCTGTCACCTCTCGAGCTGCTCTCGAGCACCTGATCATGTCGAGGGCCAGGACGCGCCTCGGCGAGGGCGCGTCGGCAACGATGCGGTACGTCGAAGCGCGGGCCCTGGCGCTGCGCGAATGGAGCAATCGTCGGTCGCGGCCACTTTCGGCGGGGGCCCTGGCGGTCTTCGTCCTGTTGTGCGCCGTGGCCTTGTGGCGCTATTTCAGCCTGCAGCTTCATCCGCGTCTCTGGCTCCTCCTCCCGACGGCCGCCGTCGCGGCGCCGCTGATGGCAGGCCTCAACGCCGCGGAATACGCCTGCGGTGCGCGGCTCGCCGGACATCGTGCTTCGGCGCGAGAGGCACTGACCGTGAGTGTCGGTGGATCGATCGCGAACCTGTTGCCCATTCCCGGTGCGGTCATCGTTCGCAACTATGCGATGGTCTCGGGCGGGGCGAGCGTCTCTGCCGCCATCGGCAGCACTGTCACGATGGCCGTCGCCTGGCTCTGTGTCGCCGCGGTTGTGGTCGGCGCCATCGTGGCGGCTGCCAATCCGGCACTGGGTGTTCCGGTCGCGATCCTCGGACTCGTCATGCTCATCCTGTCCGCGTCGATCGTGCGTCGCCGCCTCGAACTGAGACGTGTGGACAACATCCTCGCGGCGCTCCTCCTCGTGGAGGTCGCCACCGTCGGGTTGGACATCGGGCGGTACTGGCTCGTGCTCGCGGCATTGGGCGCGCATCCCAGCGTGATGCGCACGGTGCCGTTGGTCTCGGCAAACGTGATCACGGCCGCGATGCTGATCTTTCCCGGCGGTCTCGGCGCACGCGAGGCGCTCTCCGCCGCGCTCAGCACCGCCGCCCACCTTCCCGCGGCAATCGGAATCGCGGCTTCCGCCCTCGACCGCGTCACGTTGACCTTCGCATTCCTCGCACTCGGTGGAGCGCTCGCCCTGCTCGCCCCGACGCACGGGATGCCGAGACCGGACACCCAAAACCATCGGGATCGTGACTCGTGATGCGCCGGTTGCGGCGATCGTCACCGAGGCGACGCACCAGTCCCGACACGCTTGCGACGCCGATCAGGGCGGTACCCGGCCCCGAGGCCACCTCGGCCACCTCTCGACGTCACCGCGGGCGCTCTTCCGCGGCTGGTCCGATCTACGAGCGCCGCTATGTGCAGATGGTTCGCGTTGTCGACCCGTGGTCGGTCCTCAAGGTGGCGATCTGTTACTACTTCGCGGGGCTGATCGTGTTGCTGGGCTCGGGGATGGTGTTGTGGTGGATCGCGTCGACCGCGGGCGTGATCGGCAACATCGAGGGGTTCATCGGCGAGCTCGTCGACAAGAAGGACTTCCGTCTTCTCTCCTGGCAGGCGCTGCGCGCCGCGACGCTCATCGGCTTGGTCGTGGTGTGCATCCTCACGGTGCTCACGGTGCTGGCGGTTGCCTTCTACAACCTGTTCGCGGAGCTGCTCGGTGGCGTGGAAGTCACTGTCGTCGAACATGTAGAACTCGACACGTAGCTTGGGTCATGCTGATAGCAGCGTTCTCGACTACGACCTCCTGCGCATGCACACGGTGGCGTCGAGTGCGATGGCGTCAGCAACACGGGAACGGTGGCAGCGGCGACGTGTACAACGGGTTCACCTCGGTGTCGGTGCCCGACGGTAGGCGCCCGTTCCATGCCTCGAGCTGGTGCAGGATCGGCACGACCATTGACTTGTCGGGTGCCCAGAACTGCAACGTGTCGTCGAACGCGGTGACGTTGGGGAGGTCGAGTCTCCAGAGTCCGACGAGCGTCCACGACGCCGGCGTATCGAGGAGGAGTGTGCGCGGGTACACGACCACGATCTTGACGCCACGTTCTCGTATGAGCTGTTCCCAATAGGCGGCGTTCTTGCGGTGGTGCTCGCGTGCGACCAGTACCTCATGGTCGCCGAGGCCGAACAAGTCGGTGATCGGTCCGCGGTGGAAGTAGCTGATGTATCCGAGCTCGCCGGTCGCGACCGGTTGACCGTCGTAGAAGTGCTCGAGGAACAACCCGGCCTGGTAGCGCTGGACGTAGGTGTTGTCGCTTGCCGTTGGTGTGTTCCACAACAACCGGTATTTCGTGGGTGCGAGCGCGAAGGCGAGCGCGAGCACGACGACTGCGACAACACGTGCGTGCCGAGGATCGGCGACCTCGCTGACGGCTCCGAGGACGAAGAAGCATCCGAGCGCGATGAGATACGCCTGATATCGCTCGAACCACCCGTAGTCCGCCAGGAAGCTGTGCAGGATGACCGTGACGACGGCCACGGTTGCGGGCACCACGCTCCGATGCACGCGTCGGGTCCATGCCGCCGCCAGGTAGAACACCGCGGCCAGGAACAGCGTGAGCACGATCGGGTCAGTGCCGATCGCGGCGAGTCCGTCGAAGAAGTTGATCGTCTTCGCGTTGGTACCGCCGCCGAGCGCCGATTTGGCGATCACCGAGTTCGGGAAGAATTGCTGTCCGAACGCGATGCTGATCAGACCGATGATGACGACGGGCATGCCCGCGGCCGCGCCGATCATGACGCCTCTTCTGAGCCTGACCAACAGGTCGCGTGGACGTACCGGTTCGTCCTGGCGCAGGAAGACGAGCACCAGTTGTGCGACGGCGAGCCCGGCGGCGACGAAGAGCGTCTCGTAGCGAGCGAACGACGCAAGCGCAAGGACGCCGTACGCGGTCCAGCGGGGAGCGCGGCCCGCTCGTGCCGAAGCGGTGAACAGCGCGAGTGCCTGCACGACCAGCGCGGCATGCAGCACATGCTCCATTCCGGTCATCTCGAGACCGGGGAGGAACAGCACGGCGATCGACAGCGTGCCCACGGCCGCGATCTCGAGCGCCGCCCGGCGCGTGCCGAGGATCGTCTGCTCATACGCCAAGAGCACCAACAGCCACGCCGCCGCAAGCGCGCTCAGCAGCAGAGGTGAGTACTCGAATGCCGAGCGCGGCAAGACGCGGGCGCAAAACGCGAGCAACACGGTCCAGAGCGGCGATGACGATGCTGATTGGAAGTGGTGCGGGACGACACCCCATGTGCCGTGCAACCCGAGGTTGCGGGCAAGGCTCAAGTGGATCCCACCATCGTCGATGGCGTAGACGATGTGACCGTGGGTCTTGATCAGCGTCACGACGACCACGGCGAGGGTGGTCAGGCCTGTGCACGCGATCGCCCACACGGCGAATCGTCGGTGTCGATCGTCACCCGCGAGCTCAAGAGGCACCGTCGACGTCGGTGCGATCTCCCCGACAGCCGCCATCGACGCCGATCCTAGATTCACCTCCGACAGCGCGGACAGATCCTCGCGTGACGGTTTCGATGCGGCGTCCGGTCGGGGCCGGGCGCGCCTTCATCGCTGCGTGCCGGCGCACGAAGAATCAGGGCTGACCGCGGACGGCGAGGAGCTGCCAGGTTCCGTCGATGCCTTTCAGCTCGTGGAGATAGATGCGCACGATTCACCGTTCCTACGCGACGTCCGGTCGGCCTCCGGCCCAACCGGAGTGCACCCAGTGCGCGAGATCGGGATCGGCGAGCTCAGCGACACGCGCCTCGTAGTGCTTCTGGTCGTCATCGGTCTGGATGAACTCGTGCCACTCACCGGATGAGCCTCGACGGAAGAACATGTCCGCCTTCACGAGGCCCGTCGTCACCTCCGGCGTGAGCTCCTTCGAGCGCGCACGCATGTTGGCGAAGGATGCAGCCTCGACGAGTCCATCCCACTTCGCGCCGGGCACGTCGATCTCGAGAAATGCCACCAGCCGCCGCATCTCGCCGTCGAGATCGCGTGACATGTCGCCGTAGTGGAAGAACGCGACACTCGTTTCTGCTCGCTCCGACCAGAACGTCGCGAGGTGATACAACGTCGACGCGAGACTGGACGGCGCGGTCCTGCCGGCAGGCTCGTCGATCCAATACCAGAAACGCTCTCGCGGATCGGACGGCAGCTCTCGAAGGGGCGGCAGCTCCTTGAGATCGTCGAGGCCGACGGCGTCGGCGCGGAGATTGATCAAGCGCTCGACGTCGATGTTCGCTTCGTGATGCATCCACGACACGGCAACGTCGCGCGGATCGCGACCCACGCAGATGTACTTCGCGTGGGAATCGCGCGGGAGTCCGTCGAACGGGAGGTGCGCCTTGATGAAGCGCCGGTGCGTCTGCTCGTCGAGTGTGCGAAGCACCGAGTCGAGTGGCTCGGTGAGCGCCTCGAGCCAGGGCGAGATTCTCGTGAGTGGTTGATCGAGCGACGTCTCTTGAAAGATCAGGAGCGCGCACATCATCTGCATCCATGTCGTGCCGGACTTTGCGGGCGTGCTGATGACGATGTCGCCTGGCCGGAACCGGAAGCCTTTCCAGCGGAAGCTGTCGAAGCCGAAGCTGTGATACCGCCGGAGCTCGCCCATGGGGCAAGCTTGGCGCAAACCGCGTCAAGGTCGCCGGCGAAAGCGCGTGACCGAACAGCTATAACTGCCGATCTGTGCGTCGATTCGAACTGACCCACTCCCGTTTGGTCCACAACGGTGAAGGCCTCGTCGTGCGAGCGGGGAGACTCGAACTCCCACCTCTTTCGAGACCGGGACCTAAACCCGGCGCGTATGCCAGTTCCGCCACGCTCGCTCGGCCACGAAATTACTCCGACAGCGCGCAGCAGGTGCGCGCCCGGTCGGCGCCGGTCGTGGTGAGCGGCATCTCGTGCCCGGGAGGCGAACGACGCTCGGCGACGGTCCTTTGGGTCGCCCGCGCCCGTCGTCGCGGGCCGAGATAGCCTGCCCACACTCGTCGTGGAGGTGCGCATGGGCAAGCAGATCCCGATCGTCAACTATCTCGTCGTGGGTGACGGCGAACCGCATCTCGCAGCGTGGGAGTCGACCGAATCCGGCGCCTTGTACTTCGATCGTCGCAACGCCGACGCGAAGAGCGGTGGCACCGAGTTCCGGCGCAAGAAGCTTGCCGGCACCGGGAAGGTTCGATCGTTCACGATCGTGCACCGCACCGTGCCGGGCGTGCCCGCGCCGTACGTGTCGGCGCTGATCGACCTCGACGGCGGTGGTGTGGTCAAGTCGAACCTCGCCAACGTGTCGCCCGATCCCGAGCACGTCAAGCTCGGCATGGCCGTACGCCTCACGACGTTCGTCGCCGGCACCGACGACGACGGCACCGAAGCCATCGCATTCGCGTTCGAGCCCGCCTCAGGAAAGGGCGCATCATGAGCCAAGACAACGTCTGGATCATCGGTACGTATATGACGAAGTTCGGTCGGCACACCGACAAGGACTTGATCGACCTTGCAAGCGAAGCGGCGCTGGCGGCGATGAAGGACGGCGGCGTCACGATCCAGGACATGGACGTGCTCGGTTGCGGCAGCCTCTTCAACGCCCAGGCCGGCGTCGGTCAGCAGCTCCAGAAGCAGATCGGTCAGACCGGCATCCCGGTCTACAACGTCGCGAACGCATGCGCGACCGGTGCCACCGCGATTCGCACGGTGCTGCTCACGATCAAGGCCGGCGAGGCCGACATGGGCCTCGCGGTCGGTGTCGAGCAGATGGGCAAGGGCGGTCTGCTGGGCGCGGGGGGCAAGGGTGAGCGCGGCCGCAAGGTGTACGAGCCGAGTGGCCGGTACGGCTCGGTGATGCAGGTCGAGGGTTTGCTCGGAACCGGGCTCATGCCGGGCGTGTTCGCGCAGGCGGGCATGGAGTATGCCTACGAGCACGACGGCGTCGACTTCGAGCAGTTCGCCAAGGTCGCAGAGAAGAACCACATGCACTCGACGCTCAACCCGCTCGCGCACTACCAGAAGCCGTTCACGCTCGAAGAAGTGATGGACGCGGAAATGATGTCGTATCCGAACACCCTCCTGATGTGCTGCCCGAACACCGACGGTGCCGCGGCGGTCGTGCTGGTGAGCGAGGAGAAGCTCCGCACGCTGTCGAAGGAGCAACAGGACCGCGCGGTGAAGGTGAGCGCGTCGGTGTTGACCACCGACCCGTGGACCGAGCGCGCGCAGGTACAGCCCGATGTCAACACGCTGACCCGCAACGCCGCCAAGCAAGCCTACGAAACGGCGGGCGTCGATCCGCAGGACCTCGATCTCGTCGAGCTGCACGACTGCTTCGCGACGGCCGAGCTGATCCACTACGACAACTTGCAGCTGTGCGCGCCGGGCGAGGCCGGCAAGTTCATCGACGAGCGCGGTCCGTGGCGCGACGGCAAGATTCCGGTGAACGTGAGCGGTGGTCTGATCTCCAAGGGTCACCCGATCGGTGCCACGGGGATCGCGAACGTGTTCGAGGTGACGACGCACCTGCGTGGCGAGGCCGGCGACCGTCAGATCGAAGGCGCCAAGGTCGGGCTGACGCACGTCATCGGGCTCGGGTCGGCGTGCGGCGTGCACATCCTCGAGAAGGCGACGGTCTGATGCTCTCGGAAGGCACCACCGCTCCCGACTTCACCGTGCCGGACCAGGACGGCAATCCCGTGCGGCTCTCCGACCAGCGCGGACGCTGGGTGCTGTTGTGGTGGTATCCGAAGGCTGATACCCCCGGTTGAACGATTCAGGGAAAGGGCCTGCGTGACCAGGCCCAGGAGTTCGACGCGCTGGGTTGCGAGATCCTCGGCATCAGCTTCGATACACCGGCTGAGAACAAGGCATTTCGCGAGAAATTCGACTTCCCGTTTCGTCTCCTTGCAGACAACGACGAACAGGTCGGCGTCGAGTACGGCACACGAGATCCGGGCACGGACAAGGTGCACTTCGCCAAACGGATCGCGTACCTCATCGACGCGGACGGCGTGATCCGCAAGGCGTACACGGTCGGCGACGTCAACGCGTTCGCGGACGAGGTCCTCGGCGATCTGCGAGCGCGACAGAGCTGAAGCGAGCGCCCGAGCTTGCGTGGCTATGCGTCGAGGACGCCGATCGCGACGAGTGCCTGACGTGCCTCGTCTACCCCTCGGACCTGAATCGCGGTGAAGCCGGCGGCGGCAGCCCCGTCGACGTTGAGCGAGTTGTCGTCCAGGAACAGGACGCGACTCGGAGGCGAGGGAAGCAGGTCCGCGACGTGGTCGAACAGCTCCTGGTCCGGCTTGACGTAGCCGAGCTCGAACGACAGGAACGTGAAGTCGAACGCGTCGAGGATCGGATAGCGCGCGTAGTTGTCCTGCCAGTGCAAGGAGTTGGTATTGCTCAGGCAGCCCGCGGGCAACCTGTGTTGCACGTGCTCCAGGAGTGCTTGGGCTCCCGGGAGTGGGCCGCCCGGCCAGGCCCGGAAGGCGTCGAGGAACGCCTGTGGTTCGATCGGGAGTCCCCAGTCGCCGATCACGCCGGTCGCGAAGTCCTCCATGGAGCAGTGCCCACGTTCGAAGCTGCGAACCCAGCGGCACGTGAGCCAGCGCCGCCACAGTTCATCGTCGTTTTCGATCCCGGCGAGCTCCTTCATCGGGCCGACGCCACCGAAGTCGATCAGCACGCCTCCGAGGTCGAAGAGCACGATGTCGATCGATCCGCCCGTCACCTGCGCAAGCGTATCGATGCGGTCGCTGGATCGTTCCGCAGCGGCAGTCGTGTCGGCATGATGGAGCCATGACGGGCTCGAGCCTCGTGGTACTCGCTGCCGGGCGGGCCACGCGTTTCGGAGGAGTGAAGCAACTCGTCGCGGTTCGCGACGACGGTTCCACGATCACCGATGTGTTGATCCGGCGGGCGGCGGATGCCGGCATCGAGCAGGCCGTGATCGTGGTTCGGCCGGCGATCGAGGAGTTGTTTCGTGCGCGCGTCGAAGGCATGGGCGCGACGGCGATCCCGGTCGCGCTCGTGGTGCAACGGCAGCCCCGGGGAACTGCCGATGCCGTGCTCGCCGCCAAGGACGAGGTCGGCGGACCACTCGTGGTCGTGAATGCCGATGATCTCTATCCCGCGGGCGCGTTCTCGTTGCTCGCGACGCACCTGCACGACGCCCATGCGTGCGAGCACGCGGTCGTCGGGTTCCGCCTCGATCGGACGCTCGTCGGTTCGCGGCCAGAGTCGCGGGCCCTGCTCACGATCGACGAGGCCGGCGTCCTCGTCGACGTACGCGAGGGAAGTGTCGAGAAGGGTGGCGGACTGCACTTCCGGACCGCAACGTCCGTCGACGTCTTGCGCGGCGACGAGATCGTCTCGATGAACACGTGGGGCTTCCAAGCGACCGTGTTCGAGGGGCTCACCGCGGCGGTTGCCGAGCTCGGCGCGAGCGACCCCGAGGTCGAGGTGTACTTGCCCGACGCGGTCGAGCTGATGATCGAAAGCGGGACGACCGTGCGTGTCCTGCGGTCGGACGAGGCGTGCATCGGCATGACCTACCCGGAAGACGTCGCGGCCGTGCGTGCGGCTCAGCCGTGATCGACGCCGGGACCGTGCAGCGCGTCGCGGCGCAGTTCGTGCTCTCCGCGCCGGTCGAGACGGTCGCGCCGTTCGGCACCGGCCTCATCAACCAAACGTACCTCGTCACCACGCATGGCGATGACTACGTGGTGCAGCGGATCAATCGTTCGACCTTCGAAGACCCGCGCTCGCTCATGCAGAATGTTGCGACCGTGTCGGCGCACCTCGGTGGCCGGTTCGTGCCCGAGCTCGTTGCCGCCCGATCGGGTGGCTGGATCGTCATGGACGCCGAGGAGACGTGGCGCGCATGGCACCGCGTGCCCGGAGGCGACGCGTGCGTCGATGTGACACCGGTACACGTGGCGTCGGCCGCGCACCTGCTCGGACGCTTCCACGCGGGCCTTGCCGATCTCGCGCCCACACGCCTCACCGAGACGATCCCGCATTTCCACGATCTCACGCGCCGGCTGGTGCGGCTCCGCGAGGCCGTCGCGACAGATCCGTTCGGTCGCGTCGAGGGAGTCGGGGCCGACATCGACCGTGCGCTCGCAAGCTCGCGGCTCGCGGCGGTTGCCGACGAGCTCGTCGAGCGCCTCCCGTCGCGGGTCGCGCACAACGACGCGCAACTCGCCAACGTCTTGTTTCGCGATGACGAAGCGATCTGTCTCGTCGATCTCGACACGGTCATGCCGACGGCCTGGTTCTGGGACGTCGGCGACCTCCTGCGCAGCGCGTCAACGGTCGCCGCCGAGGACGATCCGGATCCCGCACGCAACGTCGCCGACCCGCTGCTGGTGCGCGCGATCCTCGACGGCTACCGCGCGGGCGTGGCGCCGGCACTGACAACCGGCACTGCGGAAGACGACGCGCTCGAGATCGCCGGCGCGCTGATCACCTACGAGCAGGCGCTCCGGTTCCTGACCGATTTCATCATGGGTGACGTCTACTACCGCACGACACGACCTGATCAGAACCGCGACCGCGCTCGCGCGCAGCTCGCCCTGCTCGCGTCGATGCAAGGTACCGTCGGATCGTGACGGAGCAGCCGGCACTCGACCGTTCGGCGCTGCGGGCGATCGCGGAGCTGTGCCGGCGGGGCGTTCCCGACTTCCCTTCGGTCGACGAGCTCGACGGCGCGCTCTTCAACCCCGAGCAACCCGCAGTTGTTCGCGGTGACCCGGCCGTCGGCGTGGTCGCAACGGTCGAAAGCGATCACGGCGCTCACCTGCGGCTTCTCGTCGTCGACCCCGACGCCCGCGGCCGGGGTCACGGACACGCGCTCCTGCACGCGGCGCATGCCGACGCGCGCGCCCGAGGGCACGCGGCGATCACGACCGGCGCCGACGGACCGTTCTTCTTGTGGCCGGGCGTGCCGAGCACCGACACGGCCCTGCTCTGCCTGCTCGAGCGCCACCACTACACGCGCGTCGAGGTGAACTTCGACATGACGATCGATCTCACGACGATCACCGAGGATCCGGGTGGCCATACGCCGGCCGTGCCCGCCGATCGCGACGAGATCGCGACGTTCATGGCGACGCACTGGCCGAACTGGAAGGCCGAAGTGCTACGCGCGCTCGAAAAGGGCAACCTCGTCATCGCTCGCGATCACGAAGGCATCAGCGCGTTTTGCGCGTTCGAGGTCAATCGTGTGGGCTTTCTCGGTCCCGTTGCGTCCCGACCCGACCTCATCGGTCGCGGCGCCGGCACTCCCGCTCTGGTCGGCGCACTCCACGAGCTGCGCGCCCGGGGTCGGTCGAGCATCGAAGTCACGTGGGTCGGACCGATCGTCCCGTACGCGCGGTTGGGTGGCCGCGTCAGCAGCGTCTACTTCGTCTATCGCAAGGGGTTGTCGTGAACCTGTTGCCGCGGCCGAGAGTCCTCGACCTCGAGAATCGCCTCACCGCGAACACCACCGTCATGGAGCGCGTCGACGCGTCGCTGCCGCCGCAGGGTTACACCTTGACGATCTCCGACGACGGCGTCGCGCTCGTCGGGGGCGACACCGCGGGATGCTTCTACGGCCGCGCCACTCTCGCGCAGCTCGCGCGGCTGCACGACGGCAGCCTGCCGATCGGCACGATCCGCGACCACCCTGATCTCGCGATCCGCGGCGTCATGCTCGACGTGTCGCGTGACAAGGTCCCGACGATGGACACGCTCTACGCGCTGATCGACCGGCTCGCGGCGTGGAAGGTGAACCAGGTCCAGCTCTACAGCGAGCACACGTTCGCGTATCGCAATCATCCCGAGGTACATGCCAACGCGAGCCCCTTCACCTCCGACGAGATACGCGCCCTCGACGCGTTCTGCCGCTTGCGCTTCGTGGAGCTCGTCCCCAATCAGAATTGTCTCGGCCACATGAACCGCTGGCTCGAGCACCCGCGTTACCACGGGCTCGCGCTCGCGCCCGACGGCTTCGTGGATCCATATGGTCTCGGGCACGAAGCGATGACGCTCGATCCCGCGCAACCGGGATCACTCGCGCTCGTCCGCGAGCTCCTGGGCGAGTTGCTGCCGTTGTTCTCGAGCCGGCGCGTGAACATCGGCCTCGACGAGACGTGGGAGCTGCCGCGCGAGCGTCTCGACGAGTACTTCGCCTGGATCGCGACGTTGCGCGCACTCCCCGAGCTCGACGGGCACGAGGTGATCATCTGGGGCGACATGTTCTCCGGCGATCCGGCGCTCGTTGCAAAGGTGCCCGCCGGCGTCACCGTGTGCGAATGGGGATATGACGCCGAGTACCCGTTCGACGAACGGCTCGCGTGCCTCGCACGAGCCGGCTTGCCGTTCTGGGTCGCACCGGGCACGTCGGCCTGGCTGAGCATCGGCGGTCGCCTCACGAATGCCGTCGACAACTGTCGAAACGCGGCGCAGGCTGCGCTCGATCACGGCGGGCTCGGCTTCCTCAACACCGACTGGGGCGATCGCGGTCACCTGCAGCAGTGGCCCGTCAGCGACCCGGGGTTCGCGTACGGCGCGGCCGTCTCGTGGTGCCTTGCATCGAACCGCTCGCTCGATCTCGGCGCGGCGTTGAGCACCCACGCGTTCGACGACCCGACCGGCGGACTGGCCGCGGCGCTCCTCACGATCGGCGACGCGCACCGCCTGGTCACGCCACGGATCCCCAACCATTCCATCCTCGCGATGCATCTCTACTTCCCACAGATCCGCGTCGGTCGTGGCATCACGAAGGGCATCACCGGCCAGGAGCTCGACGCCGTTGCGCGTCGGCTCGCCGAGGCACGAGCTGATCTTGCGCGCGCCAAGCCCCGGCGTGACGACCACGCGCTGCTCGTCGACGAGGTCCTCTGGACCATCGACGTGCTCGAGCTCTTGACCGACGACGCACGCGCACGCATCGCCGGTGACAGCACGCTCGCGTCCGTCCCGCAGACGCAGCGCGACGGGTTCGCGAGGCGCCTCGACGCGCTGACCGATCAACACCGCGCGCTCTGGCTCGCCCGCAACCGTCCCGGTGGTCTCGTCGACAGCGTGGCCTGGCTCGACAACCTGCGCATCGCGTACGTGACCGGCCAACCCGACGCGACGTGGGGTGGCTGGCCGAAGCGTTTCACCTGAGATATGGGTCAGACGCTCGTCCAGCCGCCGTCGACGCACACGACCTGGCCGGTCATGAAGCTGCCCGCGTCGCTCGCGAGGAGGAGCATCGCGCCATCGAGCTCGTGCTCGTCGCCTCCGCGGCCGATCGGTGTGCGCTGCCGGAGCCAGCGTTCGGAGCGTTCGTCACCGAACATCAGGCCCTCGGTCATCTCGCTGCGAAACCAACCCGGCGCCAGGCAGTTCACCCGCACACCCTTGCGCGCCCACTGCGCCGCGAGCTCGCGTGTGAGGTTCACGAGGCCACCTTTCGACGCCGCGTAGCCCGCTTCGGGGATCTGGCCGACGCCGACAAGGCCCCAGATCGACGCGACGTTCACGATCGTGCCGCCATCGCCGGTGGCGGTCATCGCCCGTGCGCATTCGCGTGCGAGCTCGAACGGGGCGATCAGGTTGACGCGCAGGGTCGCGCTGAATTTCTCGGTCGTCTCGTCGAACGCGGGCGTCGGGTCGCTCGTGCCGGCGTTGTTCACCAGGATGTCGACCCGGTCGTAGCGCGCGAGCGTGGCGGCGACGAGCGCAGCCGGCGCGCCATCCTCTGCCAGGTCGCATGCCACCGGATGCGCGTCCCGGAGCTCGGTCGCAAGCAGCTCGAGGCGGTCCATGCGCCGCGCCGCAAGGACGACGCGCGCCCCGACCGCGTCGAGCACGCGCGCGAAACGCGCGCCGAGCCCGGCGCTCGCGCCGGTGACGATCGCGACCCTGCCGTCGAGCTGAAACGCCGCCAAGGGGTCGAGCACACGCGGAATCTAGCTGCGGACCGCAAGACCAACCTGCGTGAGTGAAGGCCCGTATAGGGCCGTCGGTCACGCAGGTTCGGGAATCAGAAGTACACTTCACGCTTGTCAACGTCGGTCGCGGCGTGTCGCGTCGTGGTCCTGACACTGCAGAGCGACGGGGAGACGGGCGTGGCAATCGGGCCGCCGGGGCTGCTACTGCTGCTTGTGGTTCTCGTGCCGCTGATCCCCGGGCTAGTGACGACGATCGATGTCTCCTCCCGACCCGACTGGGCGTTCGAGCGGGCAGGAACCAGCAAGACCCTGTGGGTCGTGCTGCCGATCGCCGGTCTCGTCTTCGGCGTCGTGACCATCGTGGCCGCGATCGTCTGGTTCACCACGGTGAGGCCCCGGGTGGTGGCGGCTGCACAAGCCGCGTAGCGTCCCCGCTGTGAGCGACGACATCCGTCCCTTCCGCATCGAGGTTCCCGACGCAGTGCTCGACGACTTGCGCGAGCGCCTCGTCCGCACCCGCTGGCCCGACCAGATCCCCGGCAGCGGCTGGGGATACGGCACCGACCTCGCGTATCTGCAAGACCTCTGCGACCACTGGGCGTCGAAGTTCGACTGGCGCACCCAGGAGGAACGGTTCAATCGTTGGCCGCATTTCCTCACCGATATCGACGGTCAGCAGATCCATTTCATCCACGCCCGCTCGGAGAATCCGGACGCGTTGCCGTTGATCATCACCCACGGCTGGCCCGGTTCCGTCGCCGAGTTCCTCGACGTGATCGAACCCCTGCGCGAGAACTTCCACGTCGTTGCGCCGTCGCTACCCGGTTACGGCTGGTCGGGGCCGACCACCGAACCCGGTTGGGACGCGCAGCGCACCGCGGAAGCATGGAAGACGTTGATGGCGCGCCTCGGCTACAGCCGGTACGGCGCGCAAGGTGGCGACTGGGGCGCAATGATCAGCGCGCGCCTCGCCGCGATCGACGCCGAGCACATGGTCGGCCTCCACTCGAACATGTTGCTCGCGTTCCCGGCCGACATGGCCAGCGTGCCACTCGACGCGCAGGAGACCGCCGATCTCGCGGCAGCTGGTGAGTTCATGACGCGGGGCGCTGCATACCAGGAGATCCAGGGCAAGAACCCGCAGACACTCGGTTACGGCCTCACCGACTCGCCGGCCGGGCTCGCGGGGTGGATCGTGGAGAAGTTCTGGGCCTGGACGGACAACGACGGCAACCCCGAAGACGCCGTCAGTCGCGAACAGCTGCTGACGAACATCACGCTGTACTGGGTCACGAACACGATCAACTCGTCGATCCGGCTCTACTGCGAGTCTCAACGCGGCCAGAACTTCGGTCCGAACGACGACTACGTGAGCGTGCCGACCGCGGCCGCGGTGTTCCCCAACGAGATCTTCCGGATCCCCGAGGCGTACGCGGCATCCCGCTACAACCTGGTGCGCTACACGCGCTTCGACCGGGGCGGCCATTTCGCCGCGCTCGAAGAGCCAGACTTGCTGGTGCAAGATGTCAAGGAGTTCTTCGCCGGTCTGACGTGTGTGCGGCGTGTGAGGTGCGGTTTCCGCACCTCACACACGCCTGGACAACTGTGAGGTGGCGTTCATGCACGATCTCGTGGTCAAGGGTGGGACGGTCGTCGACGGCACGGGCGCACCCGCGCGTACCGCCGACGTCGCGATCACCGACGGCGTCGTCACCGACGTCGGCAAGGTCGACGGACGCGCCCACACCAAGATCGATGCCGACGGCGCGCTGGTCACGCCCGGCTTCGTCGACGTGCACACGCACTTCGACGGGCAGGTGACATGGGACCCGCTGCTGACGCCGAGCTGCTGGCACGGTGTGACGACGATCGTCATGGGCAACTGTGGTGTCGGCTTCGCCCCGGTCAAGCCCGACAAGCACGACTGGCTGATCGGTCTCATGGAGGGCGTCGAGGACATCCCCGGCGCCGCGCTGTCCGAGGGCATCGAATGGTGCTGGGAGCACTATCCCGAGTACCTCGATGCCGTCGACCGGGCCGACAAGGCGCTCGACGTCGGCGCCCAGGTGCCGCACGGCGCGGTGCGCGCGTACGTGATGGGGGAGCGCGGCGCGAAGAACGAACCCGCAACGCCGGACGACATCGAAGCGATGGCGCGCATCGTGCGCCAGGGCATGGAAGCGGGTGCGCTCGGTTTTTCGACGAGCCGCACGATCGCGCACATGGCGATCGACGGTGAACCGGTGCCCGGCACGTTCGCGGCCGAAGACGAGCTGTTCGGCATCGGCCGCGTGCTCGGCGAGCTCGGGACCGGCGTGTTCGAGCTCGCGCCCGCGGGAGCGCTCGGCGAAGACCTCGCGGCGCCCGAACGCGAGATGGCGTGGATGCGCAAGCTCGCGGGCGCGATCAAGCGACCCGTGTCGTTCGCGCTCACGCAGAACGATCATGACCCCGAGTCGTGGCGGTTGATGCTCGAGCTCTGCGGGCAGGCGGCAGCCGAAGGTGCGCAGGTCCGTCCGCAGGTCGCCGGCCGGCCGGTGAGCCTGCTGCTCGGCCTGCAGACCTTCCACCCGTTCGCGTACTGCCCGTCGTGGGCGCCGTTGCACGGGATGTCGCCGGCCGAGAAGGCGAGCGCGATGCACGACCCCGCGCTGCGCGCCAAGCTGCTCGCCGAAGTCGATGCCGCGATCGCGCCGATGCGGCAGTTCCTCGATCCCGAGCGCGCGTTCCCGATGGGTGCGACGCCGGACTATGAGCCCAAACCTGAGCACAGCATCGCCGTGCTCGCCCGCGCCCAGGGCCGCGACGTGATGGACCTGTACTACGAAGTGCTTGCGCAAGACGACGGCTTCGCACTCGTGTTGCGACCGCTGCTCAACTTCACGAACTTCTCACTCGATCCGGTGCGCGAGATGCTGTTGCACCCCACGAGCGCATGGGGACTTGGCGACGGTGGCGCACACTGCGGCACGACCTGTGACGCGAGCACACCCACGTTCATGCTGGCGCACTGGACGCGAGACCGGGATCACGAGCAACTGCCGCTCGAGTTCGTGGTGAAGAAGATGACCGCTGACACCGCGTCCATGTACGGGCTCGGTGATCGGGGCGAGCTGACACCGGGGAAGATCGGCGACGTGAACGTCATCGACTACGCGCACTTGCAACTCGAACGGCCGGTCATGGTGCACGACCTGCCGGGCGACGCGCGGCGCTTCGTGCAACGTGCTCGCGGTTACGTCACGACGATCAAGTCGGGCGAGGTCGTGCTCTGTGACGGCGACGACCAGGGTGCACGCCCCGGCAAGTTGTTGCGCGGCGCGCGTTAGACGCCTGGTTTCCAGACCATCAGGAAGAGGATCAACACGGCGAGGATGCTGAGCGCCGGACCGCCGATTCCGAGGCGTTTGCCGGTCTCCTCGATCTCCGCGACTTGCGGTGGTGGGCCACCGGCGGTCGGCGGACTCTGCTCCATCTCGATCATGAGCTCGTGGATGCGCTTCGTGCCGGGACGCATGACGCCGTGTGAGATGCCGATCGCGATGGCGTACAGCACCAGCGAGAGCCAGATCCAGGTCTGGGAGAACTTCCACGCCTCGTCGCTCGCGACGACGAGCAGAATGCCGAAGACGGGAATCGAATAGATCACGTACTCCGCGATCTCCGAGACGAACGTGTTTGCCTCGAGCACGGCGCGGCCGGCCGGGCCCGGGCGCTTTCGCGTCTCTGCTGCATAGAGTCCGTTGAGTATCACTCCGCCGATCCCGACGATCGCGCTGAGGATGTGCAGGACGAGCAGGAACTTGTAGATGCCCGAGTTCAAACCACCGAAGGCAAGCATGGGTGCAGATTTCAGCACACGCTCGCACGAGAACGGATGATGCATGACAGATCTTCGCGATTTTGCCCGGGTCGCCGCCGGCGACCAACATCTCTGCATCGTCGCCACGGCGCGGGCTGATGGCACGGTGCAGGCGTCGCTCGTGAACGCGGGCGTCATGCACCATCCCGCGCGCGCTGCCGATGACGTGGTCGTGTTCGTCGCCGGAGGCGGGACGCGCAAGCTCGCCAACCTGCGCGCCCGTCCCGCCATGACGGTGGTCGCCCGGGCCGGCTGGGAGTGGGTCGCGGTCGAGGGCGATGCCGAGCTGATCGGTCCCGACGACGCGTTCGCCGGAGTCGACGACGCGGCGCTGCGCCGGCTGTTGCGCGACGCGTTCGCGGCGGCGGGCGGTACGCACGACGACTGGGACGAGTACGACCGGGTCATGGCCGAGGATCGCCGCGCGGTCGTGTTGGCCACGCCGTCGCGTGTGTATTCCAACGGCTGAGCGCGCCATGATGTCGAGGTGAGGATGTCGAGATGAGCAGCGACGATCGTCCCTTCCGCATCGGATTGTTGACGCCGATGCCGTCCGAGCAGCGGCCCGTGGTCCGCGCCATGTCGCTGCAGCGTGCGGGCGACGATCGTCTCTATCGCGGCACCTTCGGCGGCGCCGAGATCGTCTCGGCCCGTACCGGCATGGGCACGCAACTTGCGCGCGAGGCCACGACAAGACTGCTCGACACCGTCGACGTCGACTACGTCCTGGTGGTCGGCATTGCGGGCGGCATGGGTCCGAGCAAGGTCGGCGACGTGCTGTTTCCCGAAAGTGTTCTCAACAAGCACACCGCGACGGAGTACAAGCCGTCACCGTTCGGAGGTGTGACGCCGCGCGGGAAGCTGGTGACGCACGACGACTTCGACATGGGGCCCGACGAGCTCCGTCGCCTCGTCGGAGACGGGTTCATCGCGGTCGACATGGAAACGGCCGCGGTCGCCGAAGTGTGTACGCAACGTGGACGCCCCTGGCTGGCGGTGCGCGCGATCAGCGATCTCGTCGGCGTCACGCCCGGAGATGTCATCGATCTCGCGCACCCCGATGGCTCTCCGAACCTCAAGGCCGGGCTCCGCTACATGGTCACCAAGCCCTGGCGGATCCCAAAGCTCGTCCGACTCGCAAAGGAGTCGACGCAGGCGGCGAACGCCGCGGCCGAGGCCGCGGCGCGCACCGTGCAGGCACGGTGAGGTTCACACGGGGTTCGCATGGCTCATCGCACCGGCCCTCCATCTTCCTCAACAGGCGGGCGCCATTTGGCTGCGTTCCCGAGCCAGCGGCTGGCCGGTGAAGTTGCCGCTCTCACAGACGTTGGCGGATTGGTAGTACCGCTTCGTGATCGTCTCTGCGCCCAAGGACGTGTTTCCCGTGACGCGGGCGTTGCGGAGCTTTGCCGCGTCGAGGAGGTGCATGCAGCGGTTCTCGGGGAAGGGTTGGGTGTTGTCCTGGAGGACGACGCCGTCGATCCCGAAGAGTCGTATGGCGAAGTTGCCGTCGGGGCAGCCGCCGGTGGCGTTCGCGGTGTCGCTGTGGTTGCCGATGAACTGGTAGTTGTGGCGACGGAACGTGGACGGATCCTTGGCGTGGATGCCGTCGAAGTAGGCGACGACGCTGGAGATCCTGAGCGGCGACCCGGTGAGCCGGTTT
>JBBRXX010000009.1:0-141258 GCA_038238245.1 Acidimicrobiia bacterium | reverse complement strand
GATCACATGGCTCCCTCGCTGCGCCATCCCTGGCTGCGCTGCGTCCGCACGATCACATGGCTCCCTCGCTGCGCCATCCCTGGCTGCGCTGCGTCCGCACGATCACATGGCTCCCTCGCTGCGCCATCCCTGGCTGCGCTGCGTCCGCACGGGTTTGAGGGTAGTTTCCGGCGCCGATGGACTTCGAGTTCTCCGAAGAGCAGGAGATGTTGCGCACCTCCGTGCGCGCGTTCCTCGCCGACAACTCCCCTATCAGCGCGGTGCGCGCGGTGTACGACGCCGACGCCTTCGACCGCTCGGTCTGGGACGGTCTCGCCGATCTCGGTGTCCTCGATCTCGACATGGTCGACGCCGCGATCGTCCTCGAGGAGCTGGGCCGCGCGGTGTCCCCGGCACCGTACGCATCCTCGGTGATCGGCGCGCGCTCCCTGCTCCCGAACCTTTCCGGCATCGGGACGGTCGCGATCTACGAGACCGCCACGCGCTACGAGTGGGCGCGCCCGCAAACGCGCGCGACTCGAGACGTGGACGCGTGGAGCCTCGACGGCACGAAGGTGCACGTCGCGGACGCCACCGCCGCCGACGTGTTCGTCGTGACCGCCCGCAACGACGACGGCGACCTCCGGGTGTTCGAGACCGCGGCCGGGGCCGTCGAGGCATCGCCGTCGATCGACGGCTCACGGAAGCAAGGCGTCGTCGTGTTCGACCGGTGCCCCGCCCGGCTCGTGCCGCACCGCGATCCCCACACCGAGGTTGCCCGGATGCTCGACCGACTGGGCGTTGCCCATGTCGTCGACGGAGTGGGGGCGGCGCAGCGGGCCCTCGAGCTCGCCGTCGAGTACGCCAAGGAGCGGGTGCAATTCGACAAGCCGATCGGTGCGTTCCAAGCGGTGCAGCACCTGTGCGCCGACATGCTCCGCACGGTCGAGCTCGGACGCGCCGCCGCGTACTACGCGTGCTGGGCGCTGGACGACGCGCCACCCGAGGAAGCGCACCGCGCCGCGACGCTCGCGCGTGCCTTCGCCGCCGACGCGTTCCCCCAGGTGGGCGGCACCGCGATCCAGGTGTTCGGTGGCATCGGCTTCACGTGGGAGCACGACATCCACTTGTACTTCAAGCGGTTGCTCACGCTGTCGGTCGCGCTCGGCAGCGCGTCCGACCACCTCGAAGAGCTCGCCGCGATCGCGATCGACTGACGCGCGCTACTCGCGTACCAGGAGCATGCAGCCGCAGGTGTTGCCACCACCGGCCGCGATCATCCCGATCTCGGGCGGGGTCGCGATCTGACGCTCCCCCGCCTGTCCCCACATCTGGGTCGCGCCTTCGTGGAGGAAGCCGTAGCCGTGCAGGCGTCCCGACGACAGCTGGCCGCCGTGCGTGTTGAGCGGCAGGCGACCGTCGCGGGCGATGTTCTGGCCGCCGTCGATGAACGGGCCGCTCTCGCCGATCCCGCACAGCCCGAGTGCCTCGAGCCACGACATCGTGATCCAGGAGAAGCCGTCGTACAGCTGTGCCATCTGCACGTCCGACGGCTTCAGGTCGGTGCGTTCCCAGATCTGCTTGCCGGCGGCGCGGTTCGCCATCGTCGACAGGTCGTCGAACTGGTCCCACGAGGGCCGGCCGTCGATGCGCGTCCCCACGGCTTCGACGCGCAATGGCGCGTTCGGCATGTCCTTGGCCCGGTCGCGGCGCGAGACGATCACTGCGGTCGTCCCGTCACACGGCACGTCGCAGTCGTACAGGCAGAACGGTGTCGAGATCATCCGGACGGACATGTAATCGTCCAGGGTCATCGGATCCCGGTAGATCGCCTTCGGGTTGACCTCGGCGTTGCGCCGAGCGTTCAGCGCGATCCACGCGAGTTGCTCGCGCGTCGTGCCGTACTGGTAGAAGTGACGTTGGGCGAACATCGCGATCCAGATCGCTGCCGACGGCGCGCTGAACGGCAGGTTGTGCTCCGTGTAGCCCGATGCCTTGAAGGTGCTTCCTCCCCCGCCTCCCGGCATCACCGACGAGCGGCCCTTCTCGCCCTGGGCGGTGCCTTCGTACACCGAGCGGAAGCACAACACATGGTTCGCAAGGCCCGCCGCAACGGCCAGGCACGCGTTGATGACCGAGCCGAGCTGACCCGAGGTCTCGAGCCCGCTGTTGTACCAGCCGCACTTCAACCGCAACGCGTTGATCACCTCGTACGCGCCCGCGCCGCTGAAGCCCGCCGGGACCGCCATCGGTCCCGGATAGGTCGAGAGGCCGTCGATGTCCTCGGTCGTCAACCCCGCGTGCGCGATCGCGGCGAGGCAGCCGTCGAGCGTGAGCTCCAACGGGTCGCGGAACAGCCGCCGGCCCACCTCGGATTGCCCGACGCCGCTGATGCACGCGCGCCGCTCGATGATGTCGTTCACATCCATATCCATGGAATTTTCAGGCCTTTCCCGCGTCCGGCTCGAAGAGCGGGATGTAGATGTCACCCTCCGGATCGGGATGATGCTCGAATGTCACGCGCACCGGCATGCCGATCTGCGCGTCGTCGGGCGTGCAGTTGACGAGGTTCGTGGTGAGCCGGACCGCGGGCTGCTCGTCGATCTCGACGATCGCGACGATGTATGGAAGGTCCGGGCCGGGCATCCACGACTGATAGTTCACCGAGTACGTCGCGAGCGTCGCGCGCCCGGAGACCGCCTCGGTCTTCATGTGCTTCGAGTGGCACCGCGGGCAGATCGGCTGCGGCGGGTGGATGTAGTACCCGCAGTCCTGGCACCGCCAGAACCGCAGCTCGCCCCGCGCGCCACCGGTCCAGAAGTCGCGATTCTTGTCGTCCAGCTTCGGCAGGATCCGAAACGGCACGGTCGTATCGGGCACGTTCACTCCTGTTCGGCTTCGCGCGCCTCTTCGTAGCCGCGGCGCGCGTGCGGCATGGCTTCGACGGCAGGGAGCAGTCCGTGGCCGGGCACGGTGAGCATGATCGAACCGAGGATCTCTTCCCAGGTCGCGCCGACTTCGCGCGCCAGGCGGGCGTGACGCTTCACACCCGCAGGATTGCGCAACCCCACCGTGACGACGAGACGAATGAGCTCGTGTGTCTTGCGATCGGGCGCCTTCAGCGAGTCGATCTGCGCCATCCACGCGTTCTGCGCGGCGTGGAGCTGCGGGAACACCTCGTGCAGGGGCTCTTCGAATGGGAAGTTCCAATCCTGCTCGTGCCCGTTCACGGCGCCGCGCGAAAGACGGGGATGGTGACATCGTCGGAGATCGGCTTGAACTCGACGACAAGGGGCATGTCGACGCGCAGATCCTCGAACGCGACACCTTCGACGTTGGTCATCACGCGCGGCCCTTCGTCGAGCTCTACGACGGCCGCGACGTACGGCACGCGCTCCGCGAACGGCGGCAGGTCGTTCACGTGCACGATCGAATAGGTGTACAAGGTCGCCCGTCCGGACGCTTCCTTCCACGCGACGTCATCGCTCCAACATGTCGGACAGAACGGGCGGGGATAGAAATGGTCACGGCCGCAGGCGTTGCAATGCTTGATCAGGAACTTGCCGTCTTTGCACCCGTCCCAGAATGGCTGCGTCTCGAAGTCGGGCGTGGGCAGGTCGAACCGCACACTCGTCACGGCAGGACCGCCACGGCTTCGCCTCGGATCTTCGTCTCGCCGTGCTCGTTGACGACCACGCAGTCGAGCACGACCTCGTTGCCGGCGCGCTTGTCGCGCACGGTGATGTGCGTCTCGAGCACCTCGCCCGGCCAGGTCTGGCGGGTGAAGCGCACCCGGTACGAACGAAGGTTGCCGGCGCCGACATAGTTCGTCACGGCGGTGGCGAGGAGACCGGCCGTGTACATGCCGTGCCCGAACACGGACGGCAGGCCCGCGGCCCGCGCCGCGACCTCGTCGTGGTGCACGGGATTGAAGTCTCCGCTCGCGCCCGCGTACATCACCAGATCGGTGCGCGTCAGGGGGTACGCGCTCGCGGGCGCGGTGTCGCCGACCGCGACGTCGTCGAACGAGAAGGTGTGCGTTCCCATGGAACGCGAAGGACTATCGGTTTGCGGAGCCGCCGTGCAAACCCCGATCTCGGGTCGACTCCACGCTCCGCTCCCCTCCGGTCGCTGCGCTGTCGTCTCCCTGATCACGGATCTCGCGGGAGGCCGAGGAGTCGTTCGGCGATGACGTTCCGCTGGATGTCACTCGTCCCGCCCGCGATCGTGAGGCACCGGTTGAACAGGAACGACGACGCCCACCCCGCTGCGTCACCCTCGGCCGCCATCGCGTCGAGGCCGGCGAGTGTCATCCCGACTTCTTGGACATGCTGATCATGCTGGACGCCGAGCAGCTTGCGGACGGCCGCCTCCGAGCCGGACGGGTCCGCGCCCCGCAACGCCAACAGCGTGAGCCGGAACCCGAGCGCGGCCAGCGCGTGGCCCGTCGCGACGAGCTCGCCCGCGGTTGCCATCGCGAGCCGGTCGTCCGACTGGCCGCGCGCTTCAATGAGTGCGAGCACGCCGACGACGCCGCCGCCGATCGTGTTGCTCGAACCCATGTACACGCGCTCATTCGCGAGCGTCGTGCGCGCGCACCGCCAGCCGTCGTGCTCTCGCCCGACGAGGCAATCCTCGGGCACGAACACGTCGTCGAAGAACACTTCGTTGAACATCGATTGGCCGGTCAGTTCCCGCAGCGGACGCACCTCGATGCCGGGCGTGCGCATGTCGACCATGAAGCAGGAGATGCCGTCGTGCTTGGCCGCTTCGACATTGGTGCGCGCCAGGCAGATCCCCCAATCGGCCTCCTGCGCCATCGACGTCCACACCTTCTGGCCGTTGAGCACCCACCCGCCCTCGACGCGTGCCGCCCGCGTCGACAGCGACGCCAGGTCGGAGCCCGCGCCGGGCTCGCTGAACAGCTGGCACCATCCGATCTCGCCGCGCAGCGTCGGCAGGATCCAGCGCTTCTGCTGGGCCTCGGTGCCGTGCACGATGAGGTTCGGCAACGCCCATCCGCCGACGCCGATGTTCGGGCGGGTCACCTTGGCGGCGCGGAACTCGTCCTCGATGACGAGCAGCTGGAGCGCGTCGGCGTCGCGTCCCCATGGCGCGGGCCAGCTGGGCGTGATGTAGCCCGCGTCCGCGAGGCGTGTCAGCCGTTCCGCGCGCGGGAGATCCTTGATCTCCCTCACGAACGCGCGCACGTCGTCGCGATACGCCTCGGCCTCGGGCGGCAGGTCCACCGCCAGCCGCCGCCGGGCGCCGCTGCTCGCCGCCTCGGCGGCGCGGACGCGCCAGTCGTCGGTGGTGCCGGTCACCTGGTGCAGCGTCATGGCCCGGCGGAGGTACATGTGGGCGTCGTGCTCCCACGTGAAGCCGATGCCGCCGAGGGTCTGCACGCAGTCCTTGGCGTTCGCGAGCGCCGCGTCGAACGCAAGCGCGCCCGCGGCCGCGATCGCGATCGCCGTGCCTGGGTCTTCGTAGTCGTCGGCGGCGCGCGCCGCGTCCCATATCGCCGCGCGCGCGAGCTCCGTGCGGGCGAGCATCTCTGCGCAGCGGTGCTTCACACCCTGGAACTGCCCGATGGGGCGGCCGAACTGCACACGTACTTTCGCGTAGTCCGCCGCCGTGTCGACGCACCATTGCGCGAGCCCGATTGCCTCGGCCCCGAACAGCACCGCCGCGGCCGCGCGCACGCGGTCGGACGTGAGCGATGCGCGATGCCGGCCCGCGGCCGGCGCGGCCTGGTCGAAGTCGATGCGGGCGAGGCGGCGCGTCAGGTCGACGCTCGGTACTTCGGCGGCGCGAACGTCGGCGGCGTCGAGCGCGTACCACGCGCCACCGATCTCGCACACCACGACATCCGCGTCTGCGCCACCCACGACGAGGTTCGCGCCGTCGACGGCGACCGCACCCGTGAGCTCGCCCGCGGTCAGACCCGGGAGAAGCTCGGTTGCGGCCGGGCCGCCGTCGGCGTGGAGCAGCGCCGCAACGATCGCAGTCGGGACGTACGGACCGGGCGCGCACACGCGTCCGAGCTCCTCGACGACCACCGCCTGCTCGACGAAGCCCGCGCCGTGGGCGTGCATGTCGACCCACCCCGGCTCCGCGAGCGCGCGCCAGAACTCGGGGCGTGTCTCGCTGGGCGCGTCGAGCGCGGCGCGCAGGGCAGACGCGGGGATGCGCGTCTCGGCGAAGCGGCGGACGGCCTGGCGGAGGTGCTCGTGTTCCTCGGTGATTCCGATCGGCATCGGTGCTCAGACGATCTTCTCGCCGTCGCGCATCACCGCGATGGCCTGGGTCGGGCACCCTTGCGCGGCCAGCACGATCTTGTCGTCGGGCTGCGCGGCCGGGTCGAGGACGACGGCGATGCCGTCGTCGCCGAGATCGAACACCTCGGGGGCCCAGAAGCTGCAGTTGCCCGAGCCCATGCAGAGTTCGCGGTCGATCCGGATGTCGAGCGGCACGGTTCGGACGCTACCAATGTTGCGTTCGCGGCCGCCCCGCACGGAACGCCCCCGGGGAGCGCCTCGTCGCTTCGTCAGCCCGCGACCTCACAGAAGCGCGCGTAGCGGTCGGTGACCGCGGTGGCCCATCGTGGGTCGGGGTCGACGACGCGCGAGGTGCGCGCCCAGCGGGCGGCGTCGGTCATCGAGGTCTCGAGGCCGGCGGCGAGGCGGGCGAGCCACGCGGCGCCGAGCGCACCACCTTCGGGTACCGCGCACACGTGCACGGGCAGCCCGGTGCAGTCTGCAAGCGCGGCGATCCAACCGTCGACGCGCGTCCCGCCGCCGGTCGCGACGATGCGACGCGCGCGCACGGGCGACGCGTCCATCATGCGCCGGGCAACGAACGCCGACGCTTCGAACGCGGCGCGCCGCACCGACGCGGCATCGTGGGTGAGGTCGAGATCAACGAGCTGAGCGCGGCGCGCGGGATCCTGGAGCGGCACGCGCTCACCGCGGGGATACGGCACCCACACGGGCACGCGGCCGGGGTCGGCCACGGGGGCGCCGTCGCCGCCGATCATGCGGTCCACCCAGTTGAGGAAGAGCCCACCCGCATTGCTCGGCCCGCCGACGATGAACTTGCCGGGCGCGGTGTACGGGATCGTGTAGTGACGAGAGACCTGGGCCGCTTCCTCGATGACGGCCCACACGATCAACGTCGTGCCGCAGATCACCAGCACGTCGCCCGCGTCCTCGCATCCCGCCACGATCTGCTCGGCCATCGCATCGATCGTCCCGCCCTCGAGGACACACCCCGCGCGGCCGCGCACATCGGCGAGCGCCTGGCCCGACACGCCGATCTCGGGCATCTGGTCGGCACGCACGCCGCACTCCGCGAGGAGGTCGGCATCCCACGACGTCCAGTCGAACAACGGATTCGCGGTTGCGGCAACCGTCGTCGACACGATGGCGCGGCCGCTCAACGCGTGGTTCGCGACCGCTTGGGCCATCCAGTAGCCGCGCGCGTCGGGTTTCTGCCCGGCCTGCCATCGCAGGAACTCCATCAGCTCGCCCGCTTCGGCGATGGGCGTCACCCGCTCGGTGCGCCCGCGTTCGTCGCCGTAGAGCAACCCGGGCGTCACCGGGACCCCGTCGTCGTCGACGGCGGTCAGCGACGGCACCATCGCCGCGACTGACACGCCGCGAGGGTCGACCTCGCCCAGGCCGGCCAGGGCGCGCTGCGGACCTGTGTGCCACGCCTTCGCCGCGTCGTGCTCGAAACGCAAGGGGCTGGGAACGTGGAATTCGTGGGGAACTCGTGACCGCGCCACGACATTGCCGTCGGCGTCGGCCGCGACGGCCTTCACCGACGACGTCCCGATATCGATCCCGACGGTCACTTCGGAGACGGCGGGACTGGTCATGCCAGCGCTTCGACGACGGCGTCGTGGAGCAGGCCGTTGGTGCACACGAAGCTCTCGCCGTCGGTGTCGACGCGACCGTCGAGCGTGCTCCACCTCCCGCCGGCTTCGTCGATGATCGGCACGAGTGCGGCGATGTCCCACGGCGACACGACCGGGTCAATGGCGATGTCGAACGCGCCTTCGGCAACGAGGAGGTGCTGCCAGAAGTCACCGATCCCGCGCGTTCGCCAGCAGCGATGCGCCAGTGTGAGCATGCGCTCGCCGACTCCGTCCGCGTGGTAGCGGTCGGCGGTGTCCCACGCGAACGACAGCTGCGCGTCGGAGAGGGACGACACCGATGACACGGTGAGCCGGTCGCCGTCGCGGAACGCGCCCTGGCCCCGACCAGCCCACCAGCGCATCCCGAGCGCGGGCGCCGACACGACGCCGACGATCATCCGGCCCGCGTGCTCGAGGCCGATGAGCGTCGCCCAGATCGGCACGCCCCGCACGTAGCTCTTGGTGCCGTCGATCGGGTCGATGATCCAGCGGTACTCGGCGTCGACGTCCGGCAGGTGCTGGCCGAACTCCTCGCCGAGGACGGCGTGGTCGGGATGGGCCGCCAGCTGTTCGCGGATCGCCCGCTCGACTGCATGGTCGGCTTCGCTCACCGGCGTGAGGTCGGG
Organism: Acidimicrobiia bacterium; assembly: GCA_038238245.1. GTDB lineage: Bacteria > Actinomycetota > Acidimicrobiia > IMCC26256 > PALSA-610 > DASQHW01. Next base: position 132,735 of record JBBRXX010000009.1, on the reverse strand, counting down.
CTTGGTCGTGACGTGGAGATCGTGCGCGCGGAACCGCTTGGTGGTGATGCTGTCCGCGAGATCGGCGAGCTCGAGGGCGAGCGTCAGGGCGGCATCGACGTCCATCGCCGGAGCATAGGAGGAGGACGTCGGGGGGCGAACCTCCCGATCGGGCGGGTATCGTCGGGTTCGTGCCCGAAGCCGACGACACGCGTGAGCGCGTGGCGGCACGCGTGGCCGCGCTGTCGCAGTACACCGACGCGCGCGAGCGCGTGTCGGCGCGCGTCGCCGCACTGGCACAACAGAGCGACGGTGCCGACGTCGGCGAGTTCGCCCGCCGCTACTACGCGGGCGTCGGCGACGAGGATCTCGCCGCCCAGCCGGTCGACGCCCTCGCGGAGCGCGCGCTCGCGCTCTGGCAGCTCGCGCACTGGCGCACGCACGGCACCGCGATCGTCAACGTCGAGGCCCCCGCGCACGGTCACACGGTGATCGACATCGTGAACGACGACATGCCCTTCATCGTCGACTCCGTGACGATGGCGCTCGAGCGCCACGACCTCGGCATCCATCTCGTGGTCCATCCGATCGTGCGTGTGCGGCGCACCGCGGCGGGCGAGCTGATCGGGCTCGCATCCGACGACGGGTCGTTGCTCGGCGGAAACGTCGTCCTCCTCGAGTCGTGGGTACACATCGAGGTCGACCGCGAGACGAACGAGGCCACGCTCGAAGCGGTGCACGCCGATCTGCAACGCGTGCTGGCCGACGTACGGGTCGCGACGAGCGACTGGACGAAGATGCTGTCCGCGTTTCACCACGTCTGCGGCCAGCTCGGGGCACACCCGCCGCCGATCGACGCCGACGAGCTCGCCGAGGGCCGGGCACTCCTCAAGTGGCTCGGAGATCAGCACTTCACGTTTCTCGCGTACCGCGCGTACGACCTCCTGCCCGACGACACCTTGCGCCCTGTGCCCGGCACCGGTCTCGGCTTGCTGCGCGGCGCGCCCGATGTCCCGTCGGCGAGCTTTGCCCGGCTCCCGCTCGAGATTCGCGCCAAGGCACGTGAGCGCACGCTGCTGGTGCTGACCAAGACGAACCGGCCGTCCACCGTGCACCGCCCGACGTTCCTCGACTACGTCGGCGTGAAGCGTTACGACGCCGCCGGCAACGTCATCGGCGAGCACCGCTTCCTCGGCCTGTACACGGCGAGCGCGTATACGTCGAGCGCGAGCGACGTGCCGGTGCTCCGGCGCAAGGTCGCGCAGGTGATCGAGCGCGCCGGGTTCCTGCCTGCGAGCCACGACCAGCACGACCTCGCCCAGATTCTCGACACCTACCCCCGCGACGACCTCTTCCAGCTCGACGTCGACACCCTGTACCAGATCACGATGGGGATCCTCCGCCTGCAGGAACGCCGGCAGGTGCGCCTGTTCCTCTCGCGTGAGCCGTACGGACGCTTCGTGTCGTGCCTGGTCTTCCTCCCGCGTGACCGGTACACCACCCAGGTCCGCGAGCACATCGCCGAGCTGTTGATGCAGACCTTGGGCGCGCTGAGCTGCGAGTGGAACACACGGTTGCCGGAATCGGTCCTCGCCCGTCTGCACTTCGTCCTGCGTGTCGACCCGACGGCGCCCCACGACGTCGATGTGCGCTCGCTCGAGGCGCGCGTGGCGGCCACGGCGCGGGCCTGGGTCGACGATCTGCGGGACGCGCTCATCGCCGCGCGCGGCGAAGAGGAAGGCATCGAACAGGCGCGTATCTGGTTGAACGCATTCCCCGGCGCGTATCAAGACGACTTCGGTGCCGCCGAGACGCTGGCCGACCTCGCGCAGCTCGAACCGCTGGACGACACGATGCCGCTCGGCGTCCGGATGGTCGCCGGCGACGCGTGCCTCGACCTGAAGCTGTACGGCATCGGCGCCCAGCCGTCGCTCTCGGAGGTGCTCCCCCGCTTGGGGAACATGGGCGTCATCGTCGAGGACGAGCACCCGTACACGATCGTGCCCGCCGGGAACGAGCTGCGGTGGATCAAGTGGTTCCGGCTGCGGCTGCCGGAAGACCTCCGGATCGACGCGGCCAAGCTGCGGCTGTTCGAGGACGCATTCCTCGCGATCGTCGACGGCCGCGCCGAGGACGACGGCTTCAACCGGCTCGTTTTGCGCGCCGGCATCGCGTGGCGGGAGGTCGCGCTCGTGCGCGCGTACGGCCGCTACCTGCGTCAGACCGGCACGCCCTTCAGCCAGGCCTACATGGAGGACACGCTCTCGGTCCACGCGCCGGTGGCGCGCCGGCTCGTCGAGCTGTTCGTCGCCCGGCTCGACCCGTGGACCGCCACGACCAGCGAAGGCGACGACCCCGCCGCGCTGATCGAGGACATCCGCGCCCAGGTCGACGCGGTCACGAGCCTCGACCAGGACCGCATCCTGCGCGCGTTCCTGCACCTCGTCCTCGCCACGTTGCGCACGAACTGGTTCCAGTCCGCCGCGGGCCCCGACGGCGACGTCGATGGCGACCCGACCTCTGTCGTGTTGAAGCTCGATCCCGCCCAGATCCCCGACCTGCCGTTGCCGCGCCCGATGTTCGAGGTGTTCGTGTACACGCCGCGCGTCGAGGGGGTGCACCTGCGCGCCGGCAAGGTCGCCCGCGGCGGCATCCGCTGGTCGGACCGGCGGGAGGATTTCCGCACCGAGGTCCTCGGCCTGATGAAGGCCCAGCGGGTGAAGAACGCCGTGATCGTGCCGGCGGGCGCGAAGGGCGGCTTCGTGCTCAAGCGACCCCCGGCCGACCCGGCCGCGCTGCGGGCCGAAGTCGAAGCGTGTTACCGGATCCTCATCGGCGCGCTCCTCGACGTCACCGACAACCTGGTAGTGAACGAAGCCGGCGAGCAAGTGGTCGTGGCGCCCCGACAGGTCGTGCGCTACGACGGCGACGACCCGTACCTCGTGGTCGCCGCCGACAAGGGCACCGCGACGTTCTCCGACGTCGCGAACGAGATCGCGCTGGCGCGCGGCTTCTGGCTCGGCGACGCGTTCGCGTCCGGCGGCGCGCACGGCTACGACCACAAGGCGATGGGCATCACGGCGCGCGGGGCGTGGGAGTCCGTGCGGCGTCATTTCCGTCACCTCGACCTGCACCCCGACCAGGACGACTTCACGGTCGTCGGCATCGGCGACATGTCGGGTGACGTGTTCGGCAACGGCATGCTGCTCTCCCATCACATCAAGCTCGTCGCCGCGTTCGACCACCGGCACGTGTTCCTCGACCCGACGCCCGATCCGTCCAAGTCGTTCGAGGAACGGCGACGCCTGTTCGAGCTGGCCCGTTCCTCATGGGCCGACTACGACCCGGCGCTGATTTCGCCGGGCGGCGGCGTGTACCCGCGCACGTTGAAGTCGGTGGCGATCACGCCCGAGGTGCGCATCGCGCTCGGGCTCGCCGACGACGTCGTCGCGCTCGCTCCCAACGAGCTGATCCGCGCCGTGCTCCGGGCGCCGGTCGACCTGCTCTACAACGGCGGCATCGGCACGTACGTGAAGGCACACACCGAGACCAACGTCGACGTGGGCGACAAGGCGACCGACGCAGTGCGGGTCGACGGTCAGGAGCTGCGCGCGCGCAGCGTCGCCGAAGGTGGCAACCTCGGCTTCACCCAGCTCGGACGTGTCGAGTACGCGCTCGCTGGTGGCCGCATCAACAACGACGCGATCGACAACAGCGCGGGCGTCGACACCAGCGACCGCGAGGTCAACCTCAAGATCCTGCTCGACGGCGCGGTGCGGGCCCGCGAGATCAGCGAGGACGGCCGCAACGCCCTGCTCGCGAGAATGACCGACGAGGTCGCGACGCTCGTGCTGCGCGACAACTACCGCCAGAACCGTGCGCTCGACAACGCGCACGCGCAGTCGCCCGAGATGGAGGAAGTGCACGCGCGCTTCATCCGTATGCTCGAGGCGAGCAAGCATCTCGACCGGTCCGTCGAACGGCTCCCGACCGACGACGAGCTCGCCGAGCGCCACCACGCGGGTTTGGGTCTCACCACACCCGAGCTCGCGGTGCTGCTCGCGTACGCCAAAGTCGAGATCAAGGAGGCACTGCTCGACTCGGACCTGCCCGAGGACCCCGATTTCCTGCCCGAGCTGGAGCGCTCCTTCCCCACGGCCGTGCGCGACCGGTGTCCCGATCGCATCCACACCCACACGTTGCGGCGGGAGATCACGGCGACCGCACTGGTGAACGGCCTGGTCAACCGGGCCGGCATGACGTTCACGTTCCGGTTGCGCGAAGAGACCGGCGCCACCGCGCCCGACGTCGTCCGCGCCCACGAGGCGGCGCGAGCGATCTTCGACCAGGACGCCCTGTGGCGCGACATCGAAGCACTCGACGACACGGTCGGCGTCGAGGTGCAGACGCGGATGTACCTCGCGAGCCGCCGCCTCGTGGAGCGCGGCACGCGGTGGTTGCTGCGCCAGCGACGCCAGCCGTTGTCGGTGGCGGAGACCGTCGGCATCTTCGCCGTGCCCATCGCGCGCCTCGCCACGCTCGCGGCCGTGTCGGAGCGTTGCCAGGCGACGGCCGACAAGTACGCGTCGCAGGGTGTGCCGCGTGAGTTGGCGTTGCGGGTGGCGGCGCTCGATCGCCTGCCACGCGCGCTCGACATCGTCGAGCTGGCCGACACCCATCACGCCGAGGTCGAAGAGATCGCCTCGGTCTACGACGAGGTCGGCGACCGCCTCCGGCTCGAGTGGCTCGTCGACCGCATCGTCGAGCTCCCACGCGACGACCGTTGGGACGCGCTCGCCCGCAACGCGCTGCGCGAGGACGCGGCAGCGCAGCATCGCCGGATTGTCGACGCGGTGATGAAGGCGGGCTCGTACGACGCGTGGACGTCGACGTGCACGACGCTCATTGCCCGCGTGCTCACGCTGCTCGACGACATCCGCGCCCACGGCGTCTTCGACCTCGCAACCCTGTCCGTCGCGCTCCGCGAGCTCCGCGCCCTCGCCTAACGGCGGGGCGGCGGCCGCGGGAGGCGTGTGTGAGGCTCGTTTTTCGAGCTCCACACACGCCCGGCGGTGGGTCAGCCGGGGTAGACCTCGAAGACCGTCGCGCTGCCCATGCCGCCGCCGGCGCACATGCTGGCGAGGCCCAGGCCGCCACCGCGGCGGCGGAGCTCGTACATCGTCGTGATGATCATCCGGCTGCCGGTTGCCGCCACCGGGTGGCCGAGCGAGCAGCCCGAGCCGCTGACGTTGGTGATGTCCTCGCTCAGGCCGAGCTTGCGGCACGCCGCGACCGGCACCGACGCGAACGCCTCGTTGATCTCGGCGAGGTCGATGTCGTCGATGCGCAGGCCGGCGCGCTCCAGCGCCTTGGGGATGGCGAGAATCGGACCGAGGCCGGTGTCAGCCGGGCTCATCCCCGTCGACGCCCACGACACGATCTTGCCCATTGGCTTCAGGCCGTGTGCCTGCGCGTACTCGGCACTCACGAGCATCAACGCCGCGCCCGCGTCGTTGAGCCCGCTCGAATTACCGGCCGTGATCGGGAAGTTGTCGATTTCGGGATGCAGCGGCTTCAGCGACGCCATCTTCTCCATCGAGCTGTCGCGGCGCGGGTGCTCGTCGGTGTCGAAAATCTTTGTCGTTCCGTCGCGCAGCGTCACCTCGATGGGCACGATCTCCTCTTGCAGACGGCCGTCGTCGATCGCCTGCACGGCGCGCTGGTGCGAGCGCATCGCCCACGCGTCGCAGTCCTCGCGAGTGAGTCCGGCCGACTTCGCGGTGTTGTATCCGACGGTGATCGACATGTCGAAGGCGGGTGCATCCGGTGTCGCGGGATGCGAGGGCGACATCCACTGGGCACAGTCGTCGGTGCCGAGCGTGCGCTTCATCGTCTGCGGTGAGGTGGAGATCGACTCGGCGCCACCTGCGATCACGACCCGGTCCATGCCGGCGATGATGCTGGCCGCTGCCCCCTGTACCGACGCCATGCCCGACGCGCAGTGCCGATTGAGCGCGACGCCCGGGACTTCGATGAGCCCGAGCTCGATGGCGGCGTAGCGGGCGATGTCGCCGCCGCCCTGGAGCGACTCGCCCATCTGGAGATCGTCGACGTCGCCGGGATCGACCCCCGACCGCTTCAACGCCTCACCGACCGCATACTTCGCAAGGTCGAACGCGCTCACGTCGAGCAACGTGCCCTTGCGGGCGGTCCCGATCGGCGTGCGAGCGGCGGCAACGATGACGGCGTCCGGCATGACAACTCCTTCAGGCGCAGTGGTGCGGTGCAGCGTAGTGCCCGCGCCCGAGGACCGGCCCCGTTGGTAGTGGCGCTGCTATGGGAGTTGGCGCTTCGGCGGAAGCGTGTCGTGGACGTCGATATGGTCGCCGGCCATGAAGATGCCACGACGCGAGAAAACGATCCCGCAAGTTCACCGCGGATCTCCGTCTCGTCTGCCCGCGTTTCGCAGATGAATTGAATGCGATTGCGTGCGGCTCCTTCCGTGGAGATGAAGCATCACGTTCGACGTTGACCACGCAACGCACCGTCAATTGCAAAACGCGGTCCGAGCATCATGACGTGCCTCGGCGAGACCCGGCCGCGAAAGCCAGTCGAAGTGTCACCAGCTCGAGCTGACAAATCGTGGAGATTCCAAAAGGCACCGAGCCCATCTGCCTTGCCCCTCGCAGGATCGATTCTGCTTGTACGGAGCGTCTTCGGGTGACGAAGGCCGTCGTTCGCGGGTAATAGACCTATTAGCGGTGCCGCATAGAGCATTTCGGGGTGTTCATACTTTGGTGACAGCGAGCGTGTGCCCTGATAAGACTGACGAAATGCTTGTGTCATACGGGAATTACAGGGCCGCCACTGTCGCTTTTCGTTGTGGCTTCCCTAAGAACGGTGTTGCAGCACGCGACAAGGGAGGCAGGTATGGGTGAACCGGTGAAGGTGCAGTGGCCGGGCAAGGCGTTGAACGCAGAGGCGGATGACCTGCGACCACCGCTTGAGAGCCTCCTCAAGGGGCTCAAGCTCACCAAGGTGCCGGGCGAAGGGGCCGGAGCGGGCGTCATCGAGTCGACGACGCTCGAGATCACCAAACAAGTCAAGCGGCTCATTACCGGCGCGGGTGGCACGGCCGTCGTTGCCGGGGCCGCCGGGAGCGCGTGGGCTGCCGTGTCAGACGACACGGCGTTGGCTGTTGCACTTGCAGCTGGGGTGGCCTTTGTGCTGGGCGCGGCGATCCTGGGTCTTGCCAAGATCATGGACGGCGACGTGCGGGGTCGAGCGGCCGTGACCACCGAGCAGGTAAACGCCCGGGCGATTGTGGCGAAAGCGTTCCTCGAGCGAGGAGTGGTGAGTTCGCCTGCGGCGGCGGACCAGACGCCCGCGAGTTCCCCCAAAGCAACACTGGCCGATGACTTTCGGGCGGCATTGGCCGCCTACGGCGATCGACTAGAGATCGAAACACCGGAGGGTTCGAGCCTGGTCCGCGGTCTCGCATGGGGGACGAACGGGCTGCGGATCCGCCTCCAAAATGGTGACCTCATCGACGTATCCGAGGCGATGGGTTTCCGAACCTCCACGTAGGCGCCATGCGCTCTGAAGAGAGCGCAGGCGCGGCCCGAATCGGAAGGGCGAGACCGCGGCAGGTGGTGTTCGCCGGCGGCGCTCATCAACAACCCGTGGCTAGCAGGTTGCACATCCGATGAATGAACCTCGACCAACCAACCCGCAGACCGACTCGATCTCGTGGCTCGACGACTACCACGCCCAGTTGTCGATTTTGTTCGAGCGAAAACGATCCGGCCTGGACGCGTCAAAGGGAGATGGCCTCGCGAGGGAGCACCAGCTGCGCGCTTGGGTGTCGAGTGCAACCGCGACGGCGTCCGTTCGTCGCGCTACGAGGCAGACTCTCACCCTTGAGCGCGAGTATGAGCGGCGGCGAATGGCTCTTCAACATCAACACATGCCACGTGCGACAAAGGAACTCGATGATGCTCTCTTGGCGGATCTCTGCTCACTGCGGAGGCGATACGCCCGATGGGAGCGGGGCAAGGTCGTCGCCGGGTATGTTGGAATGGCAGCGCTCGTCATCGGGAGCGCAGTCTGGATCACCACCCCAGGCTTCGAACCGCTCCTTCGAGCCTGGCTGGGTGCTCTCCTGCTTCTTGTCGGGTTGGTGCTTGTCTCGGTCGCGTTCCACAGCGTCTCGCCCCGTTTTCGACGCAGCCGCGTCGCGGTGAACCTTGCCGGGGGCCTAGGAATGGTCGTCGGCGTCTTCGCAACGGTGCGATTCGCATACCGGTTGGACGATTGGAGCGAGGTCATTCCGGTACTTCTACTTGGCTGCGCCGCCGCTCTGGAGCTGGCAGCGATCACGTGGGCCATGTATCCCCGTCTACCGACAACCCTCGAGTACTTCGAGATGAGTGGTCCGGAATTGACGACTGCACCAAAGGCGCGCGGGAGGGCCGGAGCTCTTGGGGCAGAGCTGGAGCAACTCGAAGCGAGAATTAATTCACGCTACGCCGACGAGACAAGCCGCGCCCGTCGTTGGGGAACCGCACATATCGCGATCGGCTCGGTGGCCGCCTTGACTGCCGGAGCGGCCGGCGTGATCGCCGGACAAGACAGCCTTCCGACCTTCGTCGCGGTCGTACTGGGTCTTCTGGGAGGTGGCTTCGCTGCCGTAAGCACCGCTGTCAATCCCGGACGACGTTATGAGGAGTCGAGCCTCATCGCCAAGAAGTGCGACGCTCTCGCCCGCGAGGTCGAGATCATGATGCGGCTTGACCTTTCGGGATATGACCAGCCGATCCGCCGAGAAGCACTCGAAGATGTCGTGTCTCGGTTCGACGAAGCAATCGGGCTTCCTCCTTCGGCAAGCTTCTGGCAACGCACCGGCCGTCCGCGCGACAAAGGAACTGATCGGAATCGCCGCGCTCCTTCGAACCCTGGGGACCCTGTCGTATCCTCCGAAGACCCGCCCGGCCCGATGTGATACCGGACATCCATTACAGCTCACCTACTTGAGAAGATGTTCCGCCAAAATCACACTTCGAGCTGCGAGGAACGACATGTTGTCCACGTGGCCTCTGTGAGCACTTCGAATCCCCTTTCGGTGCTCATGCCCACTGGGCAGGGACGCCTGTCTCGGTCTAGTGTCGAATGGCCGCGCGCATAGACGGCCCCTTCGAGACGGATGACCGCGATGCGATCACGTTCTCTGCTCGTTCTGACGAGCGCCTGCCTGCTCTTGGCCAGTGGCTGCGACTGGACACAGTTCGGCTACCTCGCAAGCGGCAGTCGACACACACCCGACGAAGGGCTGACGACCGCGAATGCTGCCGCCGTCGGCTTCGATTGGCATCTCCCTGGCAACAACCAGTTGTCGTCGCCGGCCGTTGCCGGCGGCAAAGTCTTCGTCGGGAGGCTGAACGATCTGATCGCGCTCGACGCCGCGGGTGTGACGAACTGCGAGACCGAGGAGCGTCAGTGCAATCCGTTGTGGATCGGGAACACCGGTGGCGTGGTGCAATCGTCGCCGGCGGTCGCCGGCGGCACCGTGTTCGTCGGGTCCCTCGACCACAAGCTGTACGCGTTCGATGCCGCGGGCGTCACGAACTGCACGCCCGGAACCCCGACGACCTGCGCCCCCCTGTGGACCGCGACGACCGGTGCTGCCGTCTACGGGTCGCCGACCGTCGTGAACGGCAAGGTCTACGTCGGCTCCGACGACGGGAACCTCTACGTCTTCGACGCGGCCGGGAGCACGAACTGTTCCGGCATGGTGAAGGTGTGCCAGCCGCTCTGGACCGGGACTGTCGCACCGGGCGGCCGCGTCCGAAGCACGCCGGCGATTGGGGACGGTCGGGTGTACGTCTCCGGTTTCTCAGCAGCCTCGACGCTCGCGGCGTTCGACGCCGACGGCACGACGAACTGCTCCGGCGGTGTGTGTCAACCCCTTTGGAAGGCGACAAGTAGTCAGGGCAACTTCGGGTCGCCCGCATTCGCGTACGGCAAGGTGTACATCGGTGGCGGTGAGCTCTACGTGTACGACGCGGCCGGCGACAGGAACTGCTCGGGATCGCCGACCATCTGTGAACCGTTGTGGGTCGGTGTGACCGGGGGCAGCATCGTGAACGCGCCGGCGATCGCCGGCAACGTCTACGTCGGCTCCATCGACGGAAAGGTCTACGCCTTCAGCCAGAGCCGCCGGGCGAGTTGCACCGGCGTGCCGGTCATGTGTCCGCCGCTTGGAACGTCGAACGACATTGGCTCGTCGATCGCGTCCGCGCCCGCGCTCGTCGGCCCGAACCTCCTGTATGTCGGCGCTGACGACGGCAGCCTGTACGCGTTCGACGGGCCCGGGATCGCCACCGGGACGAACGCCGGCCCGCTCGGCGTTGTCGAGGTTGCGGGTCCCGTGTACCAGATCCGTAGCTCGCCCGCCGTCGCCAATGGCGAGATATACGTGAGTACCGGCAACGGGTTCTACACCTTCAAGCCGTACTTCTCGTCACCGGTGGTGTACGGAGCGGGACAGAGATCCGAGACGGGAGCGGTCGCAGACTTCGACGGCGTCAACGGTCCCGATCTCGCGCTCACGTCCTACGGCGACTTCATCTTCGTGTTGCTCAACAACGGTCACGGCAAGTACGCGGATCCGGTCACCTACGATTCGAGCGATCCTGATGAGAACCCCGACACCTCCTACTACGCGGCGGTCGGTGACTTCGACGGCGCGAACGGACCGGACCTCGCCGTTACCAACCATGCGTCAGACAAGGTCGCGCTGCTGTTCAACCACGGGGACGGTACGTTTGCCGCCCCGGTCAACTACACGGTAGGCAGCAGTCCGGACGGCGTCGCCGTCGGCAACTTCGACGGCGTGAACGGCCCCGATCTCGTCGTGGCGAACGAAGGGTCGAACAACGTGTCCGTCTTGCGGAACCTCGGCAACGGCACCTTCGCGAACGCCGTGGCGTATGCCGTCGGCACGTCCCCGGTGGAGATCGCCGTCGCCAACTTCGACGGCGTGAACGGTCCCGACCTCGCGGTCACGAACGCGGGGAGCGCGAGTGTGAGCCTCCGGTACAACAGCGGCACGGGAACCTTCGGCGGCACCGCGACGACGTTGAATGTCGGAAGCGAACCATGGGGGATCGTCGCCGCGGACCTCGACGGAACTCCGGCGCCGGACCTTGCCGTGACAAACGCGAGAACGAGCACGGTGTCGGTCCTGCGCAACAACGGTGGCACCTTTGCCGCCGCGGAGAACTATGCCGTGGGTGGCCGCCCGCACGGCCTCGTCGCCGGTGAGTTCAACGGCGACAACCACCTCGACCTCGCGGTCAACAACGCGAGCTCCGACACGGTGTCATTGCTGCGCAACTCCGGGAGCGGGCAGAACTTTGCCACCACGACCATAAGTGGCGTCGGCGATGCCGAGCTCGGACTCGAGGCCGCGGACCTGAACGGTGACCACCGCACCGATCTGGCCGTCGACACCCAAGGTTCGCTCGTCACGATCCTGCTGCAGCAGTAACTGCAACGCGCCCGCGCCCGAAACCCGTCGTTTTCGGCGTCCAGCGATAGCTTGCCCCGATATCCGAGGAGCGTTCCCTTGTGACACCGCGGGCGCGATTGAACGTGACGCGACGCGGAGCAGTATCACCCGCAACCCGCAGTGTCAGGCGACGAGAACGAGGGAGGTGCGCGATGGTTGAAGAGCTGCAAGCACTGGCAACCGCGCACGACGGGTTCGCGGTCGTCACCCTGGTCCTCGCGGTGCTGGGCGTCGTGCTCGCGGTCGTGTCGCTCGTGTGGCAGGCGGTGACGTTCCTCCTCGGCGGTGCGCGCGTGACGGCGAGGCTCCTGCTCGGCGGTCTGGGTCCCGGCGGAGCGATTCTTTGGGAGCTTGGTGACGAAAGCGCGGAACTCTCTCCCGAGGACCTCCCGGTTGTTGCAGTCGAGGTCACCAACTCGGGCAGAACCGACGTGGACGTCGTTGGTTGGGGCTTGGACTACGGCCGTGGCCTCACGTTCCTTCCGTCTCCATGGTCGCCGAACAGGGAACTGCCCTTCCAGCTCAAGCACGGCTCACGGCAGACCTGGTTCGTGAAACGCGAAGACGCCGACCACGCTGCGAATGCCGTGGGCCGCGCCCACGCGGTCACCGGATTCGTCAGGCTCGGCACGGGCCGCACCGAGAGAACCAAGCAGCAACTCGACGTCGCACCCGTGTCAAGCCGTCGTCGCTGACGACGCACGAGGCCTGCGATTGCTCTTCCCGGACAGTCGCGCATCTCCCGGACATCCCGGACGGCCGTCGCGATAACCGTCGAAATATCTGCTCCTGTAGCCGCATCCGATGTCTTAGCCTGGCGCCACGGTGCTCGAGGCGGCGCGAGCTCACCGTTCAGTCTTTACGTCGAGAAGCGTTGCCGTTGCGGAAGGCGCGTCACGATGACACGGAAACTGTTGTTGCTCATCATCGCGTGCGTCATGCTCGCCGCGTGTGTGTGCCCGCCGAACGTGCGATTCGGAACGAGCGGCGGGACCCGGCCGTTCAACGCTGTCGCCGCCGAACAGACGGCCATCAGCTATGCGCACAAGTACGGGTTCGGTACCAGCCGCGCCACCATGGCTCGGATCGTTGCGATCGGCATCGCCGAATCGTCGCTCAACAGCGCTGCTCGCCATTGGCACAAACAATCTCGCGTCGACCGGGACGTGTGCTGCAACAAGGATCGCGCGCACCCTCAGCCCAAGTCGTGGCCGTGCTACCCGCACTGCGTCGCCGACCGCGGCTGGTTGCAGATCAACTCCAACACATGGGGACCACACAGGCGTAACCCTTCTTCGGCGGCATGTGGTGCGACCGACGCGCAAGCCGATACGCCGCGTGTCGCAACGTTCTTTGCGCGATGCATGTTCAACTACACCGCCGCGCACAGCGGCAATGGCTGGAACACGTGGGACGCTTGGAAGTACGGCAAGTTCACCGGCGCGACCCCGTGCCAGCGCGCGCGCTGCTACGACGAGCGGTACCGCGGCACGCGCAACGGCTGGCCGAGTGTGCCGATACAGGTCGACGCCTGGTGCGCGGCGCACCACAACCCACGCGGCTGCTAGCTCGACGAGGCGCGGATCCCGGGGGCTCGGTGTGCTCCCGCTTTCTGGCGAGCGCCAGCCACGCCGAGCGCAGTCACCCAGAAGAAGAAGACGTACAGCGGCAACAACCTCCGCCAGCGGCGAGACCACGCCGGTAGTCCCGTCGCCCGCTGTCTGCGCGAGGACGCCATCTCCGCCTTCGCTTGTCGCAAAAACGCCATGGCCGGTCGAGCCGGTTCCCCATAGGCCGGTGACGCCCTTGCCCACCACGCCAACGTGGGTGTCACTCTTGCCGTTCACGCCGTCGGCGCCGTTCGTTCCGATTCCTTGCACTCCCGCACCGAAGTTGATGTTGTTGGCGACCCCTCCGACCGCCGGTTCGGCGTCGAACGTGCCGACCGGCGTGCTGTGGTCGATGACCCCGAGACCGAAGAAGCCCTGCTGATAGGTCGCACCGTTGTTGTAGTAGAGACCGGTCGGCTGCGTCGACGCATTCGGCGCGCCGTTCAGACCGAGCTTCAGAAAGTCGCCATCGGCGGCCCCGGCGGGCGTCGCACTCGCCGCGCCCGCAACCACCGCGCCCGCGGCACCCGCGGCAGCCATCCCACCGAGGCGCAACATCCCACGACGGTCAACCGCGCGACCATCGCCGTCCCCTGGTACTGCGTCAGTGTCGTCCGCGTCGTGATCGAGAGACGCGGCCTGTCGCCGCGATCGAAGCCGTCCAAACATGGGCACCCCCGCGTCCTCGGGGATTCCACGTCGGTCACCCCGGTACGGGCAGTCTCAGGCCATCGGCAGCTCAGCAGCAATCGTGCAGGCACGTCTGTCCGACAATCGTGTTGGCACGCCCATGCCGTAGCTCGCGACCGCAGCGGCCGCCTGGCTCGTCGTGGATGCGTTTGGACGCTCAACGCCAGGCGAGTGCCGCGACCATCGGCGGATCTGTCGGCACGTCCGCCACTTTGCGCGGAACACCGCCGCCTTTCAGTTGTGCGACGAACAGGACCCGCTCACCGGTTCTTTCAGCAACGAACGCGACCCGCGTGGAGTCGGGGGACACGACCGCGTCGATGATTGCGAAGTCCGTAGGCGGGAGCAACGACGTCGCCGTGAGAATTGAGAAGTCGGGCTTCAACGTCACGAGATACAGCTCGGTCGGATGTGGCTCCGAGGGCATGCAGATGAGCCGGTGGTCGTCGACCCACGTGCCCACCGTGCAATTTTGGCCGGGGGCGGAGCCCGGCAAGGTCAGGTCTTGTTCGATGTCGGTGCCGCTGGCATTCGGAAGGCCATGGCCGAACCCCGATGGCAACGCGAAGATCGTGCGCGCACCGGGCGCGATTGCGAAGTTCGTTGTCGGCAGCAATGAGAACCAGCCCGCGTCCGCATCGTGGATCGCGTGGTCATCGATCGGCGTCGTGACGCCAGATGCAGGATCGGTACAAACGATGTGTTGGGTCGGCTTCGCCGGGTTCGGGTCGTAGAAGCACACCTGTTGATCTGAAGGCGAGAACAGCGGTATCGCCCGGTTCGGTCGAGCGTCGAATTCGCCGCTGTCACCGCCTGCCAGGCGGCGATGGGTACCAGTCGCCAAGTCGACCAGCGCGACCACGTGCGCGCCATCGGGCGCGGCATCGACGGTGACCCAATGCGTGAAGTCGCGATCGAATTGCTCGGTCGTCTTCACGGGTTGGCTGATCCGTGCCGGAAAGTCCTGCGTGAACGTCCCGCAGTTGTCGACCGCCTGGCCGGTGTCACCCATGTTTCCCGTCGCGCTGCGCACGACATGACCGTCGTCGGGATCGAGCACCCGAAAAGTCAGCGACTGCCCACACGAGAACACGACGATGCCGTGCGCGTCTGCGAGGCCAGTGCCCGTCTCGCCGGTCGTCGCCGGCGCCGACCCTTGTGGGTTCGGGGTGACAGACGTGGGAACAGTCGCCGGGCTTCCTTGCGAGCTGCCACCTCCGTGTTTGCCGCCACCGCCGCACGCGGTGAACGCCACCGCGGCGACGACCGCGAGCACCAGACTCCTCCCGCCTCTCATACGCCGGCTCCTCCGGTCTCGCCGTCGAGGACTGGTGCGACAGCTACCGCGATTCGGCTGCTCCGAGGTGGAAGCCGGTCGGGCGAGGTCGAACCTGTTCGTCATGTTCTCAGTTGCGCGCGCGTCGTGCCAATACCGCGCGGACGACAGTGCGCCACTGCCGTTCTCCCTTCGGCAAGTCGGCCGAGGCCGACATACATGGACAATGCAACGCCCAAGCCGAGCTCTCTGCGCGCGTCGCTTCAACAATCGGGTCTCCTCGGTTCGGGCCGGCGGCTGGACGTCGAACGCGTGCCGCCGGTTATCGAGACGCATGGCCCGCCGCTTTGGTTGTGAGGCAGGTGACCGCCGTGCTCGGGGTAGTCACCCGGCGCCGGGCGTCCAGAGAGGCTTACCGCGCGCGCTGTTCGCTGTGGCGTGCACCATGTCTTGACGGGAGCAGCGCGAACGCGACGATCGCAATTGGGCCGGTAAGAAGCCCGATCGCGACTCCGGCGAGACGCGGGTAACCACGTCGATTCGCCACCGCACCGGCCGCGCGTGCCAGCGTGACCCACAGCCAGAAGGTCACGGAAGCCGCCACGCCGACGACAACCCCGAACCAGAAACCTGCAGCAACGTGGGACTGCGGCACCACGATCGCGCCCCTTTCTGGTGTTCGGTCGGACTACGCCATGCTTGCGACGATGGACACGACGGTGACGCGATCGTGTTCACGTACGACGTCGACGCTGACGCGAATATCTCCGCCGCCACTGCAAGCCCAGTGAAGCGGCTCGATCCCGACGGTTGGCTGGACGCAATGACGTCTCGTAAGCCGCGGCCGTAGCGTCGAGACGACGTCGCGCACATCGGCATTGACGTGATATTCGCGGGTGACCGACGTGCAAGAATCGAAGCAGCTGACGTTCCCGTCTACGCGGTCATCAGTCAGCTGCCACGACGGCTGCGTGAACGCCTCGATCTCGTGACGGAGTCGTCCGGGCGTCGCCGGCGCAAAGTGCGCTATCGCGATGCCGACGATCCCGCCGATCACCGCAAGGGTGATCGATGTGAGCTTTCGAGCCGTCGCCCAGTGCGGCGAGACTGCTGCCCAACCAATGACGAGCCCCAACGCGCTGAAAGCAACCAGCGAAGGGATCCAGCCGAACCGTCCGCCCGAAAACGTGAACCAGCCGACGAGGGCCAACACGGGGAACAACACACCCAGCCCGACGGCGAGGAGGACGCCGACGCGGATCCATCGGCCCACGGGACGCTCGGTCATGCGCTCGGCCCGTTCGGGCTGCGCAAGCCTCGGAGCTGTCCAGACGTCATACGTGTGTGACGCACGCGCCCTCGGACATGTTACCTGCGCTCACGGAAACGAGCCGCTTGCGTGTTCAGGACCCTTGACAAGACGATTGGAAACTGCAAGCGCACGTGGGCTTCTCTCGTGAGTGGCCGGCACGACTGAACGACGCTTTGCGTTCCCAGCCGTTCCGGTCAAGACTGCCTGCCCGTCGTTGGGAGCGAGCGCGGTATGAGGGTCGACGAATTGTGCGCCGTCTACGACGGGTCAAACTCCACGTTCAGCCTGCTCGAGGCCTTCGGGTGGGGCCCGCTCATGAACCTGGGGTACTTCTCGATCCCGATGTTGCCGGAGATGGTCCTGGGCGGGCTCGCGCCGTTCCAAGAGCGCCTCGCCCACAAGTCGCTCGCGCTCCTGCACGCCGACCGTGGCGATCGGGTGCTCGACGCCTGTTGCGGGCGCGGCTACACGACATCGCTGATCGCGGAAGCTGGCGCCGACGTTCTCGGCGTCGACCTCCTCGAGCAACACGTTCGCATGGCACGCGCTCGCTACGGGAGCGGTCCGACTCTCCGGTTCGGCGTTGCGGACGTGACCGAGCTCCCCGAGAAATCCGAAGGCTTCCAGCTCGACGACGACTCGATCGACAGCGTGCACTGCCTCGAGGGCGCATTTCACTTCGGCGCGAAAGGTCGCCGTGAGTTCCTCTCCGAATGTTCGCGGATCCTCCGTCCGGGCGGCCGCCTCGTGCTCGTCGACTTCGCGTGGACCGATGACAATCCTGCATCGATAAACGAGCTCGATCCGCAGCGCATCGTTCGTGAGATGTGGAGCTTCGACGAATTCGAGCCGCTCGAACGGTACCGGGCAATGGCAGGCGAGCTCGGGTTTCGCGAGGTGCAGATCTGCGACTGGACCGAGGCCGTCATGGGCCGGTTTCAACGCGTTGCATCCATCATGACGCGCGTCGGGATGTTCCCTCCCGCCCGCAGGCTGATGTCCGTTCTTCGGCCGTCGGTTGCCCGCGTGGATCCGGCCGCGTGGGGCATCGCGCTCGACGTCTTGCGGGCGCACGAGCGTGTCCTGCCGAAGACGCGGTACGTGGCGTTCGAGTTCCAGAAGCCACGTCGGTACACGTCGATCGGCTAGGGGATCTCCTGCGCTTCCGCGGAAGCGTGCACCTCGACATCGAAGTGGTCGCCGCCCATGAAGATGCCAAGGAGCGAGAAGTCGACGTGATCCCGCAACGTCACCGTGACCCGAGGGCCGGCCACGTCGATCCGTGCCGCGTCCAGCGACGGCGTACGCGGATACTCGCCGAGCGTCTGGGCCGTGAGACCGCGAGCGCGACCATCGTCGAGCCGCAGAACGCCGGCGCGTAGCGCGGGCTCGTCGACGCCGTTGGCGCCCGCGGTCGCAGCCGCGTCGGCCATCGCCGACATCTCGCGCCTGACCGCAACCGCGCGCCACAGGTCGAGCGAGAGCCCACCGAGGAACATCAACGCGATACACAACCCGAGCACCCACAACGTCACCGTCCCGCGCTCCGCCTCCGTCCGGGGCCGCGACTCGGCCATCACCGGCTCCGGTAGTCGTCGATGCGCCGAACCTCGACGGCGCTGTAGTGCCATTCGCCCGCCGACATGCCGGCGACTGAAATGGCGGGCATCGTCACCCGGACAGCAACCCGCGCCAGGTCGCCGCGCGCCACGCCGAGCGACAGCACCTGCACGACGACATCGCGCTCCGGTACGCCGTGATCGGCGGCGACGTCGCGCGCCACGGCGGCAGCCCGTTCGGGATCGGCGCCCGGCCAATCGCGCACCAACTCGCGGGCGGCCTCGCGCGCCGCGACGCTCGCAGCATGTCGCCGCTCCGCCCACTCCGGCAGTGTCGCGACGAGCACGACGACCGGCAAGAGCAACAACGCGACCGCCGCGACCCACTCGATCGCCACGAACCCGCGCTCGGGCGGCCGATCCGACCCTGAACGTGACCGTGCGCTCATCGTTCTTGGCGCGCCGATGCGCGCAGCTGGAGCTGCCAATCCGGCACCAGCGTCGGGAGCCACGACAGAAGCGCGACGTCGAGCGCGACGACCGAGTCGCCGTCGCGCTCGCACCGCAGGTCGTCGACGCGCAACAGCGACCCGCCCGCGACCGACCGGATTACCTCGTTGACACGGGCTTCACAATCCGCCGCCGTCGACGTCATGGGAACGGCGGCCCGTACACCCTCGTCGAGGGCATCGCGCACGGCACCGCGCGTATAGAGATCGACGAGCAGATTCGCGACGAGTACGAACAACACCAGCGAGAAGCTCGTCGCCACGACGTACTGCAGCGTCGTGAAGCCATCCTGATCGCGTCGCAAGGAAGGCGTCAGTGGATCAGCGAGTCGCGGATCATGTTGATGATGTCGACACCGAGCGCCTGGAGCGCTCCCCAGATGACGACCAGCGCGAGCACACCGAGGGCGGCGTTCCCGAGCAGCTCTGCGGTCGTCATGCCGGCTTCGTCACGGTGTGCAAGCTTCATTGGAATCTCCCAGGGTCGACAATGCAGGGGTCAGTGGTGTCCGAGGACGATCGAAGGAAGCGGCGCCGCGATGAAGAGCAACATGATCGGCGCGAGAACGGCAATCGTCGGTATCAGCATCGCCGCCCGGCGTCGCACCGCATCCTTGTGGAGTTGTTCGCGGCGCGCATCGCGGATGTCTGCGCTCAGCGCGAGCAGGCCAGCGCCGAGGTCGACACCGCGTTCGACTCCTGCCGCGAGCAGTTGATAGGTACGGGCGGCGCTCGGCTCGGGCGTGAGCTCGGCGATGTGGCGGAACGCGTCCGGTTCAGCCATGCCGCCGCGGGTCCACGTCAGCACGTCGCCGAGCTCCTCCACGACTGCACCGTGGCCACGGTCGACAATCCGTTGCACGGCTTGCATGGCTCCCGCACCGGTGCGCGTGTGCATCGCCAACAGGTGGTTGACGGTGTAGAGCTCGAGACGCATGCGCGCCGCGCGACCCGCGATCGTGCGCTCGAGTTGGCGACGCACGCGCGTCGCCCCGTATAGGAAGCCGGCGAGTGTGGCGACGAGCACGATGATCGGCGTCCGCAACGTCAGCCCGGCAGCCGCGCCTCCGAGCAACGCGCCAATGCTCGCGGTCGAGACCTGGCGCACGCGGTACTCATCGGGTGTCGCGGACGCGTCGCCCGATTGACGCAGCAAACGGGCGAGATGTTCGTCACCGCGCGATTCGATGACTTGGCTGGTGCACCGGAACGCCGCGCGAAGGGGCGGACCGAAGAGGCGCGGGAGCGTCGCGGTCGTCGTGAGCGCACCGCCGGTGTGGTCGGGCGCCGCCTCCGGCGCGTGGCCGAGCGCGGAACGAGCGACCACCGCATACGGCCGAACCCGCGGCGCCAGCCGACGCGTCGGCGGGAGACACAACGACGCGAGCCCCGCGAGACCGGTGCCGACTGCACCGCCCGCGAGCAGGGGAAGGGCGCTCACCGGACCGCCTTGGGGCCGAAGACGCGTTCTTCGGCCGGCTCCTGGCCGAGACGTCCGAGCGCGAAGACACCAAGCGCGGTGAGCACGCCCGCCACGACGAGCGTCACAAGGCCACCCGAGGAACGATAGAAATCACGGAAAGGACCGCGGCGTATCGTGAGCGCCACCAGCACGAGCCATGGCAGCACCACAACCGCTCGGGCGTTGATGCGCATCTCGAGTCCTTCGGTTTCGAGCTCATCGAGCAACTTCAAGTCGCGCGTCGTCGCATCGACGAGGTCTTCGAGGATGCTGCGGACGATCGAGCCCCCGCGTTCGTGTGCGAGCAGCAGCACCTCGATGACCCGGTCACTTGTCGGATCCGCGAGCTCTTCCTTCACGAGCTCGAGCGCGGGGCCGGTCCCGAGCACGCGTGCAAGCTCGGGAAACCGCGCGAACGCAGCGCGCAATGGCAGCGGACCTTGTGCGGCCAACGCGCTGACGGCCAGGGTGAGCGACCGACCGGCGGAGATCGACGCGACGAGGTCGCGCAACCCGTCGGGCCACGCGGCCTGGAGCTCTCGCATGCGAAGCCGGCGCCGGCGCGCGAAATAGCTACGTGGGAGCAGCGAGAGCGCCAGGGCCGGAACCAATGCCACGAACACCGAGCCTGTCAACGCGGTGAACACGAGCACGGCGAGCAGCCCGGCGCAGACGCTGCCCGTCCAGAAGCGTGCGGGTGAGAGCCCGACACCCGCTTGCTGCAACCACGCGCCGGACTGAAGCCGTCGCGAGTCGCTGCGCCGCCGGCCCCGCCTCTTGCGCATGCGGAACTCGGGCAGGGTGCCCATCAACAGCCCGGCGAGCAGCGCACAGAACGCGCCCACACACACCGCCGCGAACACGTTCATGATCGCCCGCTCACGCTGGGATCCGTCCGCGTTCGACGAGACTGCGGAGCCGCATGCCTTGGGGAAGCCCGCGATCGACGCGCTGCTCGAGACCCGGCGGCAGGGAGCCCGTCCACTCGAGCGGCCGACCGAGGCCTTCGCGCACGAAGATCGGCTCACACGTCTCTCCCTCGGCGAGGCTCGGTACGACCGCCGTGATCTCGGTGACCTGGCGTCGCACTCGGTCGTCACCGCGCGCGACGTCGTCGCGATCGACATGTACGACGAGGTCGAGCGCTTCGACGAAGATCCTGCGCACGATCCGCTCGCTCACGTTCTCCCCCGCCATCAGCGCGGCGTTGACCAGCGCGTTCAACGCGTCGCGCGCGCTGTTCGCGTGGATCGTGCAGAGGAACCCGCAGCCCGCGTTGACCGCGCGCGTCAGCTCGAAGGCCTCCGCTCCCCTCACCTCTCCGACGACGATGCGGTCCGGTCGCATCGCCAGGACGAACTTGACGAGGTCGCGCAGCGAGATCTCGCCGGTGCCGTCCAGGCCGGGTGGCCGAACCTCGTAGTAGCTCCCGTGCAAAAGGGGCACCGCGAGCTCACGGATCTCCTCGCAGCTCCGCACGCAGTGCGCAGCCGGCACCGCCGAAAGGAGCGCAGCACCCAGGGTCGTCTTCCCCGCGCCAGGTTCACCCGAGATCGTGATCCGGCTCCGTTGTTGCATGACCGCCCACAAGAACGCGCCCGCTTCCTCGCTGAGCGCCTCACGCGCGACCAACGCCTCGAGCGTGACGTCGCGCACCGTGTACCGACGCACCGTCGCCGACAACCGGTCGGCGATCGGTGAGATCGCGGCCGTGAGACGAGCCGTGCCGTCCAGCACGCGCGCCTGCACCATCGGATGCTTGGCGTTGAGTTGCCGCTCGGTCGCAGCCAGCAGCCGCTCGAGGATCTGACGGTTCTCCTCCTCCGTCGTCGGCTCCGCCAAACCACGCAACCGGCCCTCCGTATCGAGATACGTCACCCGCGCGCCTTCGACGAAGATCTCCTCGACGTCGCGCCGGGCAAGGAGCTCGCTGAGGGGTCCGAGCTCGGTGATCGACCGCAGTACGCGGTGCACCATTGCGTGCGGATCTCCGAGCGGCACCTCGTCGCCCATTCGCGCTCGACGTTGATACTCCTCGACCGCGCGCTCGATCTCGGCCCGCACGTCGTCGAGCTGACGCTCCGGAGCCAGACGCTTTCGTTCCACACCCGCCAGCGCCTCGCGCCGGATCACGTCGTACGCGTCCGTCCGCGCGGTCGCCCGGCTCACGATGCGACGTCCAGGATCGACGAGGCGGACACGCGGCGCGGTGTCGTGGCAGCCAGATCGCCAATTCGTGTGACCGCGCGAGTGAAGCCACCGCTTCCGACCGTCGCGCCCTTCCACGCGGCATCGCTCACGCGCGCGTCGTATGGCGTGAAGACGATTTCATGAGTGCCGAGGCTCGTCGTGATCTCCTCGTAGATCTCGCCGCGCCGGAAGCGCGCACCGGGAGAGCGGTTGACGACGACCACCATCGGTGTCTCCACGGCCAGGCCTCGCGCTTCCACCACCCAGGTGAGCAAGCGCGTGATCCCGTGAGGAGAGGCGTCACATACCGCAATCAGGACATCCGCCTCCGCAACCAGCGCGCGCCCGGTGGCGAAGCGTCCGCGACTGCCCGACGCGCCGACCTCCTCCAGCGAGCCCGCGCCGTCGGCGACGACGATCTCGGCGGCGTCCGCGAGGCGGTCGATGACGCGAACCACCTCACCAGGGCGCACCTGCGCCCATGCCCCGGCATTGGGCACACCGGCCACGATCGACAGGTGCCAGCGCGGCTCCGAGATCACGCACGCGTCCAGTTCGCCGCGACCATGCTCGACCGCATCGATCGCGGTACGGAGGTTCGGCTCGATCGGAAGGTGGAGGCGCTGTGCGACGGCCGGCGCGACATCGTCGGCGTCGACCAGCGCGACGGAAAGGGTGCGCGTGCACGCGAGGGCCACGCCGATCGCCACCTCTGTGCGGCCGACGCCCGGCGGCCCGCCGACGACGACGAGCCGGCCGGCTCTCCGATCGGCGAGCGGCGCAGGCTCGGCGGCCCGCTCCGGGCGATTGCCCGCCGTCGCGATGATCGCCCGCACGAAGCCGTCGACGCCGGCGTCCGATTCGACGATCGCGTCGACTCCCAGTGCAGCCAGGTGTTTGCGGCTCGCCGGTTCCTCGCGGTCGAACACACCGAGCACTGCATGCCCGCGGGCGTGCACGTCACCGACCAGCGCGCGCGTCAACGGCGCCCATCGATGGCCGACGACGAACACGTCGTATGACTCTTCACGGAGAATCCCCGGCTCGACGACCACACTGCGGACACGCGCGCCACCGTGATCGGAGAGGTGACGGTGCAGTGCCTCGACCCACGGATCGGCCGTGAAGGCGAGCGCCACCTCGGGTTCGCTCACTTGCCGCCTGCCCCGGTCGGCGTGAAGGGCGGCAGGTCTGGCAATGGCGTCGCGCCGGTCGCGCGCACGAGCGTGACCGTGCCGGTATCGAGTGCCGCCGCGAGCCGCGGTGCGCCCTCGCCGTCGACGACGAGCGACACCGTCATCTCGTCCGACGCACCCGCGAGCGGGCCACTGCTCCGGCTTTCGACCGCAATCACCTCGGCATCTGCGAGCACGTAGCCGGATCGCGCCGTGTTGCGTTCGACCGCGATGACGTCGACGCGATCGCCGCCGGTGAGCTTGCCGCCGACCGCGCGCGCACGCGGCAACGGAAAGCTCATCACTCGCGTCGCCGCATGCGCTCCCAGCTCGCGGACGTCGCCCCGCCCGAGGAGCGCACCTTCCCGAATCGTCTTCGTGACGACCTGCCCGCGCAGCGCACCGAGGTCGGCGCCACCGAACAGCGTGGCCAGCACCGCGCCGTCGACATGGACCCGCGCCACCCGAACGTCGCGCTCGCCGATGAGGGTGCCGGAAGCCAGCTCCTTCGCGGCCACGAGCACCGGCTGGGTGTTGTCGGCGGCGCGCAGCACGCTCAACGTCAACATCACACCGAGCGCGCCGGCGAGCAGCATCACGACGTGTCCTGACGAGACGCGCGTCGAGAGCGCACGACGAGTGCGACCACGTAGCGCCGGTTGCGCGATTCCCAAGGCCCAGCCCCCACCTGCAGGCTCAGGCCCACCCGGAGCGGGATGGAATCACCGACAGATTGTCTCGACAAGCGGAATGTTCTGCCAATTCACGTCTAGAGCTGCGAAGAAACGCGTGAGATTGTCCCGCGAGCCCCCGTGCAGGCGGCTCGGGGTTCACCGCGACCTTTTCTCCCACGCACGCACATTGGGCGGAACACGCGTCCGGCGAACATTCGGCGCCACCTTCTTCCATTCCGTGTCCAGGGCACGTTGGAGCACGTGACGTTGTGGCACCGCGCGGCTAACGTGCTCGCCGTGGGCACTACGTCTGATATGCCTGAGTCGGCCCCCTCAAACGGCTCGAACTACCCCGAGATACTCACTACGGCCATGGCCGCCGAGATGCTGCACGTACACGTGGAGTACCTGCGGCGGATGGTGCGCGAGGACCGCGTCCCCGCGCATCGCTTCCCGGGCGGGCGCGAGATCCGCTTCCTTCGCGACGAGCTGATCGCCTGGGTGCGCGCGCAGCCGGGCGAGGATCGCTCACCGTCACGGCAGGGCGAAGGCGCGGCGCCCGCGTAACCTGCGCGTTCGTGACCGACCTCGCGGGCAAGGTCGTCGTGATCACCGGCGGCAACAGCGGCATCGGCAAGGAGACCGCCGTCGAGCTCGCGCGCATGGGCGCGCAGGTCGTCGTCGCGGCGCGCAACCCGTCGCGGGCGGCGGCCGCGGTGAAGGAGATCCAGGAGCGCACGAGCGCCGGCGACCGGGTCACGACGATGCCCCTCGACCTCGCGTCGTTCGCTTCGGTGCACGCGTTCGCCGACGCGTTCACCAAGACCCACGACCGGCTCGACGTGCTCCTCAACAACGCCGGGGGCGTGCTGGCCAAGCGGAGTCTCACCGGCGACGGACACGAGTCGCAGTTCCAGGTCAACCACCTCTCGCACTTCCTGCTCACGAACCTGCTGCGCGACACGCTCGTTCGCAGCACGCCCGCCCGGGTGGTCAACATCGCGTCCGTCGCGCACAAGAGCGCACGCAAGGGTCTGGACTTCGACGACCTCGACTACGAGCGCCGTCGCTACAAGGGCTTCCGCGTCTACGGCGAGACGAAGCTCATGAACATCCTGTTCACACGTGAGCTCGCCAAACGTTGGGACGGCACAGGCGTGACGGCCAACGCCGTTCACCCCGGGTTCGTCGCGAGCAACTTCGCAAAAGAAGGTGATCTCGGCTGGTGGGGCAACATCGGCATGCCGCTCACGCGACCGTTCTCCATCTCGTTGCAGCAGGGCGCGATCACGCCCGTGTACGTCGCGTCGTCACCCGATGTCGAAGGCATCACCGGGCAGTACTTCGTGAAGTGCAAGGTCACCGGCCCGACGCGGGACGCGCTCGACGACGACCTGGCCGCGCGCCTCTGGGACGTCAGCGCGAAGTTGACCGGCGCCGGCGGAAGCTAGGAGCGGCGCGCCGCGGCCCAGACCACGGATTCCATCGGCACCACCGTCTCGGCGCCGAGCTTGGCGATGACCGACACGAAGTCTTTGCCGACGTGGACGGTGCCGTCGAGGCCTTCGAACTCGTGCAGGCAGCCGATCGTCTGGTCGTCGCGACCGTCGCGCTCGAGCAACGCCTCGCGGAACGTCCGGCGGCTGCGCGCGCGGCTCCCGCCTTCGGTCGCGTGGTCGTACATCTCGATGGAGAGCGGCAGCCCGGCGACGAGGTGCACGTCGACGCGGCCGTACGCAGCGCGGATGGCGAGAAGATCGTCGCCGGTCTCCTCGACGTAGCCGGCGAAGCGCTGGTCGCCGACGAGCACCGCGACGCGGTCGCCGGCGTGCATGCGCTCGCCCAGCCAGTCCTCGAGCGTGCGACCGTGCCGCCACTGGGCCGCGGCGTCTTCTGTCGCGACCTCCTGCTCGGCGCGCCACTCGGCCCGCATCTCGGAGGCGACGCCCGCCAGGTCTGGGTGCTCGAGCCCGTCCATCACCTGGATGATCGGAAAAATCGGACCAGTATTGAGGGAGATCCGTCAGCTCCCGGCCGCGGCCGCCCGGTAGCGGGACGTGGAGTGCTCGGGATCGGTATCGAAGCGGGGGATGACCTCGTCGCCGAACAGCTTCACTGTCCGCTCGAGCACGTCGTGACCGTAGGTGCTGCCCGACGGACCCATGATCAGCTGGTCGATCCCGATGCCGTTCCAGCGCTCGATCCCCTGGGCGCACTCGTCGGGGGTGCCGACGATCGCCGCCCCGGACTGGAACCCCTTCTTGATCGCGTCGGGTGACGGGTCGGGGATCTCGGCGGGCCATTCGGGCACGAACGGCGGCTTCGGGAACGTGTCGAGGTAGTGGAACACGAGCGTCTGCTGACGGCCGTTGCCGGAGTGCGCCATAAGGTTGCGCGCCTCGTCGCGATCTTCGAGGCACATGAAGCTCGTGGTGATCGCGATGTTGTCGTTCACGTACGCCCCGACGGGCTCCGCGTTGACGATGTGCTTCTTGTACGTCTCCACGAGCGGCGCCATCTTCTCGGGCGTGCCGCCGGTGAAGCAGATCACACCGAGACCCATGCGCGCGGCCTTCTCGAACGTCTCCGGATTGCCGGCCGCGACCCACAACGGCGGGTGCGGTTTCACGTACGGCTTCGGAATGACATTGCGCTCCGGCATCGAGAAGTACTTGCCGTCATACGCGTACGGCTCGTCGCGCCACATGCGCACGATCTCGCGGATCGCCTCGTCGTACATCTCTCTGGTGTCCTCGGGGTCCGTGATCCCGAAGCCGCCCATCTCGGTGGTCGACGACCCGCGGCCAGTGCCGAACTCGAAGCGCCCGTTCGACACGTGATCCATCATCGCGACGCGTTCGGCGACGCGTGCGGGGTGGTTCACCGGCGGCGTGATGTTGATGATCCCCGACGCCGCGTGCAGGCGTTCGGTACGCGCCAGCACCCACGCCATCAGCGTCTCGTTCGCCGAGATGTGCGAGTACTCCTTCAAGAAGTGATGCTCGGTGAACCAGGCGTACTTCCAGTGGTGCCGATCGGCGACCTCGCACAGCCCGACCTCGCTCATGAGACGGTCGTGCTCGGCATCGGGGTTGGCGGCCGCCACGTCTTTGTGGACGAAGCCGCCGAGAAAGAGGCCGAATTCCATGCGCGCGAGCCCTCCGGATCGAGCGGACACGTTTTTAGAACGTGTTCTAAATCTAGAGGACGGGGGTGCGCGTGTCCAGCGTGGTCACGATTCCCGACGCATGTGTCGGTTCTCGTGCCCACGGCGGTGTGACCGCCGCGGATCGCGGGCGCGAGGGCGCGGCCGAGGCGGACGCATCCACCGAAACTGTCTCACCCCCCCACTACCGTCGAAGGCGTGGAAACGACGCCCGCAGACACTCCTGGAGCGAGCTCCGCCGAGACCGCCGAGCACCGTAGGGCGGGCGCGGTCGGGCGGGTGCTGGGCACCGACGATGCCACCCCGCTCTCGTACTGGGTGGCGATCGCGCCCGACCAATATCTCCAGCTCGACGACGTCGTGGTCTGCGACCGTCAGCTTCCCGCGCACGACGAGCCGGTCCGACTGTCCGGCGTCGTCACCCAGGTCCGCGCCCGTCACGAAGGCGCCCGCTTCGACTCCGACGTCTTCCTCATCGAAGACGGTGTGCTCCCGGCCGGCGCGGTCGAGGCCGCCGAGGTCCTGACGACACGGGTCGAGCCCGAGATCTTCGTGCCGCCCCGCCCGGGAACCGAGGTGCGCCGCGCCGCGGGCCAGGAGCGAGACGAGGCGCTGTACTTCGACCGGATGCCGCGCAAGCTGCCGATCGGTCTCGGTCGCGACGGCCGTCCGCTATACGCCAACGTCGACTTCCTCGACGGCACGCGCGGCGCCCACGTCAACATCTCGGGGATCTCGGGCGTGGCGACCAAGACCACCTACGCCACGTTCCTGCTGTATGCACTGTTCAACTCGGGCGCACTCGTCGAGGACACGTTGAACACACGTGCGCTGGTGTTCAACGTGAAGGGGGAGGACCTCCTCTTTCTCGACCACGACAACACCGAGCTCTCCGACTCCGACCGCGACAAGTACCGCGAGCTCGGCCTCATGCCGGGCGCGTTCAAATCGGTGACGGTGTTCGCACCCGCACGAAAAGGCGATGTGAACGCCCGGCCGGACGTCGCGACCCGCACGCAGGGCGTACACGCGTTCTACTGGACGCTCGCGGATTTCGTCACCGAAGAGCTCCTGCCGTTCGCATTCGCGGATGCCGAGGACGACCGCCAGCAGTACACGATGGTCGTCCACAACGTGACGGCCGCGCTGCGCCGCGAGGGCGAGCCCGCGGCGGACGGCGCCTGGCGCGTCGACGGTCGCACGCTTCGCACCTACCGCGATCTCGTCGACTTCGTGGTCGCCAAGGTGCAGAGCGACGACGAGCTCGAACGCCGGGAATGGGCGGGGCCGGCCACAGGGATGGGCACGATCAACGCGTTCGTGCGGCGGTTCCTGTCCTCGCAGCGTGCGCTCGACCGCCTCGTACGCGCCGACGTCGCCGAACGCGAGTTCCACCGCATCGACACCGACGATGCCCAGCTCACGGTCGTCGACCTCCACAACCTTCCCGACCGCGCCAAGCGGTTCGTGGTGGGTGTCACCTTGCGTACTGCCTTCGACCGCAAGGAGCAGACCGGCAGCGCCAAGCCGTTGCTGTTCGTCGTGCTCGACGAGCTCAACAAGTACGCGCCGCGGGAGGGCGACTCCCCGATCAAGGAGATCCTGCTCGACGTCGCCGAACGCGGCCGTTCCCTCGGCATCGTGCTCGTCGGCGCGCAACAAACCGCGAGCGAGGTGGAGCGACGGATCATCTCGAACTCCTCGATCCGCGTCGTGGGCCGTCTCGACGCCGCGGAAGCGGCGCGCGCCGAGTACGGGTTCCTGCCGCCGAGCCACCAGAAACGGGCGACGATCGCCAAGCCCGGCACGATGTTCGTGAGCCAACCCGAGATCCCGGTACCGCTCGTCGCCGAGTTCCCGTTCCCGGCGTGGGCGACCCGCCCCGCCGAACGCGGCGCGAACCCGAGCGCCACGGGCGCGGCCGCGGTTCCCGACGATCCCTACGCCGGGCTGCCCGGCGAGGGCTGAGCCAGGTCGCCAGAGGTTGAAGATCCTCCACACCTCCGACTGGCACGTCGGCAAGCTACTGCGCGGCATCTCGCGGCTCGACGAGCACCGCGCCGTCCTTGCCGAGATCGCCGAGCTCGCGGCCGGCGAGGAGGTCGATTGCGTGCTGGTCACCGGCGACCTGTTCGAATCGGCAGCGCCACTCCCCGACGCGCAGCGCGTGGTGTGGGACGCGTTGCTCGCCCTGCGGGCCACCGGCGCGCGTGTGGTCGTCATCGGCGGGAACCACGACAACCAGCACGCGTTCGACGCGTGGTCGCCGCTGTTCGACGCGGCCGGCATCACGTTGCTCGGGCACGCGGCGCGCGCTGATCGGGGCGGCGTCGTGGAATGGGAAACCACCGCCGGCGAACCCGTCGTGTGCGCGCTCGTGCCGTTCGTCTCCCAACGGTTCGCCGTGAAGACCGAACAGCTGCTCGAGCTCGACGCGGCGCAGGCCGTCGGGCGCTACGCGGAGCGGATGCGCGTGCTGATCGACGCCTTGAGCGCGTCGTTCCGGCCCGATGCCGTGAACCTCCTCGCCGCCCATTGCTTCGTCCCGGGAGGCCGCCTCGGGGGCGGCGAGCGGGACGCGCAGATCGCCAACGAGTACGGCGTCGAGGCGGTGCACTTTCCTTCGCGGGCGAACTACGTGGCACTCGGACACCTGCATCGTGCGCAACGGATCGATGCGCCTGCACCGGCGTGGTACGCGGGTTCGCCGATCCAGGTCGACTTCGGCGAGGAGCTCGACGCGAAGCACGCGCTGGTCGTCGAGACCGCGCCCGGCGTGCCCGCGCGCGTCGACAAGCGCGTGCTGCGCAGCGGCTGGACGCTGCGCACCCTCACCGGCACGGTCGAGGAGCTGCACGCCGCGGCACGCGACACGGGAGATGCGTGGCTGCGGGTGGTCGTACGCGAGCCGGCGCGTGCCGGACTCGCCGACGAAGTCCGCGCCCTGCTGCCCCGCGCGGTGGACGTGCGCATCGACCGGATGCTCGCCGAAGACGACGCCCCCGCAATGAGCACACGCCGTGGACGCAGCGCGCGCGATCTGTTCGCGGAGTACCTCACCGTCGAGGGCGTCGAGGACACACGCGTCCTGCGCCTGTTCGAACGCCTGCACGACGACGTGCTCGCCGAGGTGCCCTGATGCGTCCCGTCCGCCTGCACATCGAGGGGTTCGGCGTGTTCCGCTCCCCCGTCGACCTCGACTTCGACGATGTCGACTACTTCGCGATGGTCGGGCCGACCGGCGCGGGCAAGTCGACGATCATCGACGCGATCTGCTTCGCGTTGTACGGGAGCATCCCCCGCTACGGCGACGAGCGGCTCGTCAGCCGGGCGGTGAGCCTCGGCGGCCGTGAGGCCAAGGTGTCATTGACGTTCGACGTCGCCGGCGTCCGTCATCACGCCACGCGTGTGGTCCGGCTCGGCAAGGGCAAGGCCGACGCGATGCTCGAACGCGACCTCCCGGGCGGCACGGAGGTCCTCGCGTCCGGCGCCCGTGAGATGAAGCAGGAAGTCGAGAAGCTGCTCGGGTTGCCCTTCGCCCATTTCACCAAGTGCGTCGTGCTTCCCCAGGGCGAGTTTGCAAAGTTCCTGCACGACGAGCCAGCGAAGCGACGCGAGCTGTTGACGCGCCTGCTCGATCTCGGTGTCTACCAGCGCATCGGGGAGCGGGCCCGTATCACGGCCAAGGAGGCGGCGAAGGCCGTCGAGCTCCACGAACATCACCTCGCCGAGCTTTCGTTCGCCACCGACGACGCGCGCGATCAGGCCGCGGTGCGCGTCGACCAACTTCTCGACCTCTGTCGGGCGGTCGATACCGCCCGTCCCGAGGATGAAACCGATGCGCACGCGCAGGCCGAAGCCGACGCGGTCGCGCGCGCCGCCGATGCCCTCGTCACGCTGCTCACTGCGGTCGTCGTCCCCCAATCCGTCAACGCCCTCGGCCGCGATGTGAGCGTCGCCGCCGCGGCCCGCGACCGCGCCCAGGTCGAGCGTGCACAGGCCGCCGACGTGCTGAGCCGGGCGGAAGCGGACGTCGAGGCGCTCGGTGATCGCGACGAGCTCACCCGCGCCCGCGACGCGCATGTCGCGCTGGCCGAGCTCACCACAACTCTCGAGCATGCGACGACAGAAGTGACGCGCCTCGAGGCCGAGGAAGCGCGCACGACCGAGCTGGTCGCGCGGGCCCGCGCGCACGTCACCGACCAGCAGACGGCGGTGGAGACCGCCACTGCCGCGCACGCCGCGCACGAGCTCCGTGCCCATCTCGTTGCCGGTGAGCCCTGCCCGGTGTGCACAATCGTCGTGCGGGAGGTCCCGAAGCACCGCCGGCCCGCGGCGATCACCAAAGCCGAACAGGCGCTGGACGAGTCGCGTGCACTCCTCGCCCAGGCCGAAGCGGCGCACGCCGAGGTGGCGAAGCTGCACGCGGGCGCCGCGGCGACACGGCAGCAGTTCGAGCACCGGCGCGCCGAGCTGCGGAAGGCGATCTCGGCCCATCCGGAGGCCTCGGAAGTGATCGCTGCACTGGCGCGCTTCGACGAAGCCCGGCAGCAGCTCGTCGCGGCTCGCGCCGCCGACAAGAACGCGCGCGCCGAAGAGACGCGCGCCGCCGGCCAGCTCGCGGCCGCGGAGCAGCGTGCCGTGTCGTTGCGGGCCGAGTACGGCGCGCGGCGCGACCAGCTGCTGCGCGGCGGGTGTGCACCGCCTCCCCCGATCGACGATCTTGCCGCCGGATGGCACGCGCTGGCGGACTGGGCCGGCGGCGAGGCCGAGACCCAGCGATCGGTCGCGCGGGCCGCCCGAGGCGAGCGCGACACGATCGGCGCCGTGCGCCTGGACCGGCTGGCCGGTCTCGTCGATCGCGCGCAGAAAACGGGCCTCCGCGCGAAGACCGTGGGCCTCGGCGAGTTGCGGGACGAGGTGTTCGAGCACGGCGCCGCGGCGCGCCACGAGCTACGCCGCATCGAAGAAGCGCTCGAACGCGCCGCGAAGCTCCGTGAGGAGCTGGACGCGGCCCGGGTCGAACACCGCGTCGCGTACTCCCTCGGCGAGCTGCTGAAATCCGACCGCTTCGAGAAGTGGGTGCTCGCGGAAGCGCTCGGCGTGCTCGTCGACGCCGCGTCCCGCACCCTCTTCTCACTGACCCAGGGCCATTACTCCTTGCGCTACAGCAGCGACGAGGAGTTCGTAGTCGTGGACCACCGGAACGCCGACGAGACGCGATCGGTCCGCACGCTTTCCGGGGGCGAGACCTTCCAGGCGTCGCTCGCGCTGGCGCTCGCCCTCTCCGACCAGCTGGCAGAGCTCTCGGCGGCCGGCGGCGCCAAGCTCGACGCGATCTTCTGCGACGAGGGCTTCGGCAGCCTCGACGCGGACACGTTGGATGCGGTGGCGTCGACCATCGAGTCGCTGGCAACGAGCGGCCGCGTCGTCGGTCTCGTCACCCACGTCCCCGCGCTCGCCGAGCGGGTGCCGGTGCGGTTCCGCGTCCACCACGGCACCGTCACGCGCGAGGAGACCTGACAGTGCGGTTCACCGTGGACCCATGGGATCCCGCGTATGGCGCATCGCTCGAGTCGGAGATGGACGCGTCCGAAGCGCCGGTGGTCGTCGACGTCGAGTGCGCGCCGGCGGCGTGGACGCCGCGCACGCCGCCGCCGGACACTCCGGCGCCGGGCGCGATCGTGTTCGTCGACGGGGTCCGCCGCCTGGAAGCGCGCACATGGATCGAGGAGGCCCAGCCGCTGGGCCGAACCTCTGAAGCCGGGATCTTCGCGTCGTACGCGGCGGGCGCGGTGCGCTGCGACGGTCGCGCCGAGATCGTCGATGTCCAGGTCGGTCGCGGGCTCTATTCACCCGCGGTCCGGCTGCACGACGTGACGACGAGCGCCGGCTACTTCGTGGCCCACCGCACGGTCGACGCCACGCCCGAATCGTTGATGTACGCGGTGCACTCCGACATGGCAGATGCCGAGGTGCGTATCGCCGAGACCGCGCGGCGGCGCGGGGACGAGCTCCTCCTGCTCGACGGCCCGTTGCGCAAGCGCGCGCACGTGCCCGACGCGGTCGGCATCGTGAAGACGCATCACGTGCGCTACCTGCCTCCGGATCTTGATCGGGTCGTCGACGCGTTGCAGCACGGCGACCGGACGCCGGTGTTCCGCGTCGACGCGCAACCGTTCAGCCGCTACTCGTGGTACGTGCGGCTGCCCGGGCCCCCGGGCGGCCCCTGGGCGGGCGTCGTTCGCTGTGAGGCAACCGGCGCGCTCGCGGCCGAAGCTGTCGCTCGCCTCGCCGATCGCGTGACCGCCGCGCTCGGCCCGTTCGCGTCGGAACCGCACAAGGACGCTCGTGCGCCGCAGAACCTGTATCCCATCGGCGGCCTCGAACGCGTCCTCCGGCACCGGCTCGGAGACCCGGGCGTGCTCTACCGGGCCCTTCGGCGGGCCAGCGCAATGCTGCCGGCCTGACCGTTTCGTCACGAGCGCGCCTCGGGTACAACCGATCTCATGATCGATGCCAAGCACGTCATCACCAAGAGCGCCGTCGAGCACGCCGTCGGACAGGCCCGGGGCGTGGCCGAAACCACGCTCGAGGAGCTGTCCGAACGGGTGAAGGACGCCGAGGTAGTGCAGGAGCTGCGCCGCAAGGCCCGCAAGGAGCTCAAGAAAGCCGCCAAACAGGTCAAGAAGGCGAAGAACTCGAGAAGGTCCCGGCGCGGGCCGCGTCCCGTGGTCCTCCTGGTGACCGTCGGGTTCATCGCGTTCGCGGTGTACATGGTGCAGCGCCGGCGCAATGCGTCCGGCACCTACACGGCGCCCGACCCGTTCGGCGAGGCCGTCGACGAAGAGCGACGGGCCGGCGCCTTCGGCCAGAAGCCCATCGCGACACCCGGCGCCTGACCCAGGCAACCCCCTCGAACGACCGGCACGCTGCGGTCTCGAACGCCCGCGCACCCGGGTGACGTCGCCGCGTTCGCCCTAGATGCATCAAATGCTGTTGGGCTTATACAGTCCTTTCGGCATCGCTGCGGGGTGACATGTCGAATCGGCCGAACTGGTACGACGAAACCGGGCCCGAGCGACGTGCAAAACGCCGGCACCGCTTTCGATCAATGTGGATATGGCTTTTCGTGATTGCGGTCGCGATCGTGGTGCTGTCACAGGGCGGCGGACCCTTCGCCCATGGCTCGACGTGCGAAACGAGCATGCACGTCGACTCGTCCACCGGCTTGGCATCAACCCGGCTGCGGTGTCACGAGATCCGCAGCTGGGTGCCCTGAGGCGCCGACATCATCCGGCCAGGGTCATCCGGCACCGATTAGCAACCTCTTCTTGAGGCGCCGTCGGGCGCGATGTGGAGCACG
Source organism: Acidimicrobiia bacterium (assembly GCA_038238245.1). Lineage (GTDB taxonomy): Bacteria > Actinomycetota > Acidimicrobiia > IMCC26256 > PALSA-610 > DASQHW01. Next base: position 98,198 of record JBBRXX010000009.1, on the reverse strand, counting down.
CTCTGCGCGCCGTGCTGCATCACGGTCGTGCCGGCACCATCTTCGGTGAGCCACTCGGCCGGAGGCACGAACGCCGTCCCGAACCCGGGGGCGAGCACCACGAAGTCGAAGCGACCGTCGCGCAGCAGCGGCAGCAGTTCACAGCGCGTCGGCCGCGGGCTCAGTAGGTCGTCCATCTTCTCGACGTCGTTCGAGAGGTCGAGCCCGAATTCGGGATATATCTCGTTCGTGCCGAACGCCGCGACGCGCGCGTCGTGCACGTCACGGAAATAGGCGTCGACGGCCGCGGTCGGCGACCCGTCATCGGCGTACCGGTCTTCGAGCGCGCGCCGTTGGACGAACCAGCCGCCGACCACAACGACGACGATGATCGTTGCCGCACCGACGATCGTGACACGCGAGCGCCGCGCGTCGAGGCGTCGCATGGCCGGGGCCGCCACGGCCACGGCCACGACCGCACCTGCGGCCGCGAGCGCGGTGATCAGCTGGCCGTGCGGCCACGCGAGCATCCTTTCGTGATGTGCCGAGACACTGTTCAACGCGATGAGCGCGCCGAACGCGGCGAGGATGATCCTGCGAAACATCGACGCGGACGCGAAGACGATCGGCCCGAGGACGAACGCGACGGCGAGCGGTGCTGTGAGGTAACGGAGCGTGTACTGGAACGCGATGCCGTGCCCGTCCGCGCTGAGCGGACTGAACGGGTAGTAGAGGATGCCGATCAGCGCACCGATGGCCGCAACGCGTTCGAGCACATGTCCGGCGCGGACGGCGACCGCGACACCGGCGGCGACACCGAGCGCGAGCACCACCGGCCACGCGTGACCGAACGACATCGACAGCCCGGGCAGGTACCAGTCCCGCCAGACGGCACCGTCGGTGATGTAGCTCACCACCGAGCGGCCCGTCTCGTTCACCTTGCCGGAGAGCGAGAGCGGGCCGAGATGCACACTGACCCAAGGAACCGGGCTCCCGGCAAGCACCCAGTTCCGCATGAACCAGTAGCCGCCGGTCACGAGGAACAGGGCGGACCAGAGCACCGCGATCCGCGGCCGGTGTGTCCGCCACGCGTAGACCACGACGCCGACCGAGAGGACGACCACCGACGCGACCACGGTGAGCTTCGTCGCGAGCGCAAGGCCGGCCGCGATCGCGGCAAGTGCACTCGGCGCCGGCTTCCCTTCGCCGACGACCAGCAGCGCGACGGAGGAAAGCAACAGCGCCAGGCAGACAATGTCGTTGGACGCTTGACCCGACTGCGTCCCGGCCAGCGCGGGAAGTCCGATCACGACCGCGGCGCCGAGCAGCGTGAGAGCCGCGAGACCGCGAGACCGTCCGACGCACCACGCCGACACCAACGCGAGCGCTCCCCAGCCGAGATTCACGAATGGCGACAGCACATCGCGTCCGAACGCCATCACTCCGAGGGCATGAAGGAGCTCGGCGTCGTAGGGGTAGTAGCGCTGCGACACCGTGCCGATGCCGTGCAGGTCGACGAAGCCGCCGGCTTGGACGAAGCGGACCGCGTCCGGCATGTGGTAGACGAGCGTGTCCGGGTGCGTCATGCCGATGCCGAGCGCGAACCCGGTGTGCGCCGCCCACTGCGCGGCCAGCACCGCGATCGCGGCGACCGCGACGAGCACTTCGCTGGGCTTCGAGGGCGCGGCCACGAGCGGCGCGGGTTCCGACGCGGCCTTCGCGCGAACGCCGCGGCCGACCAGGGCCATCGCGACACCGGCGGCGACGAGCACCGCGAGCACGGGAAGGCGCCGGAAGCCGCCGACGCTTCCGAGCACGTGCAGGCAACCGAAGAGTGCGCCGAGCGCGATGACCGTCTCCGCGACGCGCGCGGGCGGTCCGGTCCAGGCCGGGAGGAGTGTTCGGCGCAGGCTGCATGCGCCCGCGGCCAATGACGCGACGACCAACGTGACGGCCACCACACCCCCGACGTACGAGCCGGCCGACAGTCCGGCCGCGGCAAGCGTCACCGAGGTTTCACGCACACATACAGCTGGTGCGGATAGGGCAAGAGGTCGACCATGGCGTAGCGAATCACGCCGAAACCCTCGTGCTCCAACGCGTCGGTGAGATCTGACGCGCTCCAGTAGCGCGGCAGCTCGCCGCGCGTCATCAACACATCGAGAAGCCAGGTGAACGCCATCTTGTAGCGCGGCCGGGTGTCGACGTCCTTTACGACGAACACGCCACCGGGACGCAGGCGCGCGTACACCTGGCGGATGAGCGCTTCAGCAACCGACCGCGGCACGTGGTGCAGCAGATCGAGCATGTAGCAGCCGTCGAGCTCGTCGGGGAGCTCGACGGACCGCGCGTCTCCCACATCGAAGGCGGCGTTCTCGACGCCCAGCCGTCGCCGTGCCTTCTCCGCGAGGGCGATGCGACGCTCGTCGACGTCGACGCCGAGCACCCTCAGGCCGGGACACACACGTGCGAAGTAGAGGCCGAACAATCCGAAGCCGCATCCGACCTCGAACACCGTGCCCTCGCGGGGCAGGAACTGTCTGATCTCCTCGAGAAAGCGACCGCGAATGATCCGGAAGCGCAAGACGCAATAGGCCCGGACGATCAGCGAGTCATAGGCACGGATGATGGGCGCGATGGCCCGGGCGTGATGTCGCGGCGCCGAGCTCGCGGCGGCCGCATCGGCGGCGAGTTCCGAGATTCCGTCCATCGCCCCGCGGGCCATCGCGCTCTGCTCCACCGCGCCGGGAGCTCCGACTCGACGTCGCGCAATGTAGCTCGTCCGCGTCTTCCGGGCCGTCATACGAACGGCACCATCGCGCCGCTCGAACGCGTCTCAGCCGGTCGAACGGGTGTGACGTTGGAAGAACGCCACGACCAGACCGGGTACCTCGGGCGGCGGCGCGTGTCCGCCGGGATAGATGTAGGTCGCGAGCTCCACGTTCCCCGGACCGCGCTCGGAGCGGAGGTACCCGTGGACCGTCGCGGTCTTCGGATCCACTCCGAGCTTGCGCTCGGCAATCGGGATGCTCTTGGCCTGGTTGGCATACGGCACGATCGGGTCGCGTTTGCCCATCGCCATGAACATCGAGCGCACCTGGTCGCCGGCCAGCAAGCGCGCCGACGGCTGACCCGAGAGGTTGGCGGTCGCCGCGATCCCACTGCCGCGTTGGTTGAACAGCAACGACACGAACGCGGAGCCGTTCGAATGCCCCATGACATACACGCGGTTGCGGTCGACGGGCAGCCTCGAGGTCAGCGCGCTGTGCATCGTGTCGTAGAACGCGAGGTCGCGGTCGCCGCGCTCACCAAGCCGCGTTTGCCAACCGGGCTTCACGCCCTTCGGATCGGTGCGACCCTGGTGGCCGACGAGTCCGTCGGGATACACGACGATCGCGTCGCGCCACAGGCCCTCGATGTCGAACTTGCGCTCGATCTTGGCGCCGCTGCCGCCGTGACCGTGGAACACGAAGACGAGCGGTGCCGGGTGTGACAGGTTGGTCGGCACGACCACGACGGCGGTGCGCCGCACGCCATTCACGTCGAAGGTGACCACGTTGCGACCGGGTGGGTAGGCGCGACCGACCTGGGTCGCCACCGCGGTCGTCGACGCCGCGGGAGCAGTCGTCACCGAGCTCGGCGCGCCGGTTCCGGCGGTGTTGCTCCCTCCCCCGCACCCCGCCACGAGAGCTCCGATCGTTGCCACGACGCCCATCAACACGCTCCGACCACTGGTCATGGGCTCATCGTCCCCGTTGCGTGTTCGATCCTCGTGGCGTCTGTGTGAGGAGCTCGTGAGAGGCGGCGGCGGGAATCGAACCCGCGTGAAAGGTTTTGCAGACCTCTGCCTGTGCCACTCGGCTACGCCGCCGTGCGCATTCCTGCGCGTCTGTGCAGGTCAGCGAGCTCGGATTGTGCATGGTCGTGCACCTTCGCGCATCCCCGTGCACCAGTGGCATTGCCATGACTTTGCCACGGGTCTGGTCCTCTGAGCTCTCTTACGCACCGTGGAGCGTAGCGGCGATCCCTTCAGACGCGGCGGCTTCCGGGACGAGAGCACAGAGGTCGTGCATGCGCGCCGATGAGGAGCTTTGAAGCGGTGCGGTGCGTTGCGCACTTCGTCCGACGCACCATCCGGGCACGGCGAGCAACGCGAACTCCCGGCAAGGCGCGTCCAAGCCGGGCGGCTGGGTTCGTGGGAAGACGGTGGCGCACGAACGCACCGAAGTCTTCTGTGTGCGGAGGTTCAGCTGGGCTCCGTGTCGTGGAACGACGGGGTGTAGCAGACGGCGACGAGCAAGCCTTCGGGACTCAACAGCCGCGCAGAGATCTGCGTCCACGGCTCCGTGCGGGCATTGTGGAGGAGCCGATAGCCCTTGGCCGTGAGTTCCGCGGCCGCCGCGACGACGTCAGGAACCTCGAACTCGATGCTCGCCTGCGGGATCGGAATGTCGGCGGGCCACTCGGCGGTGCCAAAACAGGCGTTCGCCGCCTCCGAGAGCGGCCAGAGGCCGAAGTGCTTCGTCCCTTCGAGCTTGTGGGTGAACATGTAGTCGCCCTCTTCGCCTTCAAAGGCCAAGCCCAAAGCGTCCCGGTAGAAGGATCGAGACGCGTCGCGGTCTCGCACGATCGGCGCGACGCTCGCGACGAACTGAACGTCCATGCCTCCACCTCCATCAGCCGTTCCTTCAGTCTGTTCGGCTCGTTATACCCCGCGTAGTGGGTGCGGCGCCGGCAACCTCGGGAGCCATTCGGCGCGGGGACGCGCTCGGACTCACGGTGCGGTCTGGCCTCGGCGGCTGCCGCGGCTTGCGAGTCACCTCGGATCGGCGGCCACGCAACCTTTCCGTGGCGTGATGCGTCGTGGTGGGCGTGAGTACGAGAATGCTTGCTCCGAGGGTCGCGGGGGCCGAGATGCGGACTGTAGAGCTGCGCGAAGAATCTGCAGGGTTCGCCGACTTCTTCGCTTCGCAGCAACGCAAGGCACTTCGCCTCGCGTACCTCCTGACGGGAGACGGCGACTTGGCCGAGGAGGTGGTCGCGGAGGTCTTCGTTCGTATGTACTCGAAATGGCAGCGCGGCACGATCGACGATCCGGCCGCATACCTGCGGCGGGCGCTCATCAACCACGTGAACTCGACGTTCCGCCGATTCGAGGTTCGCCGGCGGCTCGATCCACTCAATGGTTCGCAGCTCGCGTCAGCTGCCGACTCCGGGGTCGACGACCGGGATTCGGTACAACGCGCGTTGCTCATGCTGCCGGTCCGACAGCGTGCCGCCGTCGCGTTGCGATACCTCGAAGATCTTTCCGAGGCACAAACTGCTGATGCCTTGGGCGTCAGTGTCGGCACGGTGAAGTCGCAGGTGTCACGAGGGCTCGACCGAATGCGTGAGCTGCTCGAAGCCAACGCGGAAGGAGACGCGCGATGAGCGACTTCGAAACTCGCCTTCGACGGACCGTCCAGACCGTCGCCGAGGACGCGCCGGCAGGTGACGAGCTCTGGACCACGATCGAAGCGCGAATCGAGACGGAGCGGCGCCGTCGCGCCATCACCAGGTTTGCCGGCGGAGCTCTCGCGGTCGCGGCAATCATTGTCGCAGCCGTCGTCACCGTCGCCGCGTTGCAACAGGCGCCGGTCCGACAGAAGGTCGAAGTCCAACATCCGAAGCCGAACGGCAAGGTTGGTCCACCGAAATCCGCCCCGGTGGCCGGCGTTCCGGGCGGCGGGGTCGTCGTCGGCCGGAGCGACGGCCGGGTCACACTCGTCGATCGGAACTGGCACGACGTACGCACACTCGTACCGTCAACACCCGGCACCGTCGTCAGCGCACTTGCAGTGTTGCCCGACGGCGATCACGTCGTGGTGCTGCGACGACCGAGTATCGACATCGCCGCCGCGGCGAGTTGCGGCACCGTGAGCGAAATCGACCTCCGCACGGGCGCATCAACAGGCTTCGGAGACGCCGTGAGCTTCGCCCTCAGTCCCGACGGCGCGCACGTGGCGATCGTGCGATCAAACGATCGCGCGGGGAACTGCACAGGCGGCAGCCCGTCGAACGGTTCTGTGGCTCCGCAGTCCAATGTCGTCGTGCGAGATCTCTCGGACGACGGCTCGCAGTCGTTCGCGCTCGGAACCGGCCTCGTCGGCGGAACCGCGTTCTCTCCCGACGGACACGAGCTCGCAGTATCTTTCTGCGTGCAGGACTCGTGCGAGATTCGCATCTTCGGCGTCGGCCCCAGCGGTGCGTTGACGTCCCGCACGCGCTTGCCGATCGTGGTCAATCCCGCGAGCGAGGCCGCCGTCTACGCGCCGCGAATCACCTGGACCGCGCAGGGAATACCGTTCGTCGCGATGCCTGAGCCCGGCAGCGACATGGCACAGGCGCGGATCCTCGATCCCTCCAGCGGTTCCGACAGCTACTTCACCCACTCCGTCGGCGGACGCGACATCATGTCCCTTGGAGATCGGTTGTATCTCATAGATCACTCGGGCACCGGCCTGCTCCGTGTCGAGGACTCGACGTTCGGCGCCACGAGCATCAGCCCGGACGTCACCGCGATGACGAACCGGCACAACGCCGCGTAGACGAGAGACGACCCGCCCCATCGCGCAGGCGCCGGTCGCGCAGCTGAGACCAGGCGGCGCGCGAACTACGCGCGCGCTCGCAACGGCACCACGACGCCTTGTCGCGCGCCGCCGTCGGGCATGAACCCGGCGGCAGCGATCGGCTCGAGCTGCTCGGGTGGCACCGCGCGGGACCACAACCAGCCCATCGCCGAGTCGCAGCCGACCTCCCGCAGCCGAGCCGCCTGCTCTGCCCGCTCGACGCCCTCGGCGGTCACCTTGACGTCGAGTGCGTGCCCCATCGTCACGATTGCCTGCACGATCGCCAGATCGGCAGGAGCGCCATCGAGTCCGTCGAAGAACGACTTGTCGAGCTTCAGCACGTCGATCGGGAGCTTCTTCAGATAGGCAAGCGCCGAGTATCCGGTCCCGAAGTCGTCGACCGCGACGCGCACGCCGATCGCGCGGAGCTGATGGAGCTGACTGCACGTCGCGTCGAGATCTGTGAGCGCGCTCCGCTCGGTGATCTCGATCTGGATGTAGCGCGGGTCGACACCAGTCTCCCGAAGCACCGCCGTGATGTCGCCGACGACGTCGGCCTGGCGCATGAAGCGCGGCGAGAGGTTCACGCTGACCGTGAGCGGATCGGCGGGCGCACACGTCGATGCCCACCGGCGCGCCCAGAGACACGCTTGGCGGAGGACGAACCGATCGATCGCCACGATCAGGCTCGACTCCTCAGCGATGGGGACGAAGGTCGCGGGCGCGAGCACGCCTCTATGCGGATGGTTCCAGCGCAGCAACGCCTCGGCGGCAATCACGTCTCCGCTCGTCAACGCCACCTCGGGCTGGAAGAGCACGACGAGCTCCCCGCGCTCGAGCGCCCGCCGCATGTCGCTCTCGAGCTCGAGACGCTCCATCACATGGGGCGCGAACGACGCGTCGAAAAGCTCCCAACGGGCGCGACCCTTCTCCTTGGCGACGTACATCGCGAGGTCGGCCTGACGCAGCAGGTCACTCGCGGCATCGACACCCGCGTGTGACAGCGCGATACCGACGCTTGCCGACACGAACAGCTCGTGCCCGTCGATCACGAGCGGGTCGCGCATCGCTTCGATCATCCGATCCGCGATCCGCAGCGCAGTGTCGGCGTCCTCGAGGTCGCGCAGCAGCACCGTGAACTCGTCACCACCGAAACGCGCCACCACGTCGCGCGGCCGCAGGCAGTTGGCCAGCCGCTCGGCGACCACGACGAGCATGCGGTCGCCGACTTCATGGCCGAGGCTGTCGTTCACCAACTTGAAGCGGTCGACGTCGAGGAACAGCACCCCGACGTATTGCCCGTGCACTTTTGCCTCGGCTTGGGCGTGCTCGAGCTGATCGAGGAAGAGCCACCGGTTCGGGAGACGGGTAAGCGCGTCGTGGTACGCCTGAAACGTCAGCTGCTCTCGCGCCGACCGACGTTCGGTGATGTCGCGCATGTTGCAGACGAGCCCGCCGACCGCGGGATCGTCGAGCATGTTCGTGACGCCGACCTCGAACCATCGGTACTCGCCATCGGCGTGTGCGAGTGGGATCTCGATCCACTGCACCGCGCGCGGGCGACTCAGCAGGTCCCCGAACAGTGCTTGCGCGAGCTCGAGATGATCCTCGTGGATGAGCTCCTGGTCGATTCGGGGCAGGTCGTCGGGTCCGCGACCGAGGAGCCGCTCGATCGCGGGGCTTGCGTACAGCACCGTCCCGTCGACTTCGATGACCACGATCGCGTCGGACGCGTGCCGCACAAGGGCTTGCAGACGCTCGTCGCTGTAGCGAAGTGACGCTTCGAACCGTTCCTTCTCCGCGTAGGCCAGACCCAGGTACGCGATGATGAGGCACGTCCCAAGGGCGGTGAGCAGCGCCAGACCGTGGCCTTGGGCCACACCGACGTTCGAGTCGACCCAGCCCAGCGCGACCGCGCTCTCCCCTATTGCGGTCATCAACACCACGCACACGATCGCGGGGCGCGCGACCCTCGACCCCGCGACCCGGAACTCCTCGATCGCACCGAACACATAGCCGATACCGAGAACCGCACCCCACCCGATCAGATAGATCACGGTTGCGATCACGGCGAACGAACACAGCAGCCGGGGTACGAGGCCGCGGTTGCTCTCGCTGAGGGGCCACACGTACGCGGCCCCGACGCTCGTGAGTGACCCCGCGATCAGCGTGGCCGTCAGTACCCACGGCGAGACGTCGGCGACGAAGCCCAGTCGCTGCCCGAGCAGCAGGACCGGGAGCACGAGCGCAGTCGCGCCGAAGTGCACGACGGCCCCGAGGCGCGAAGACGCGCCCGGACGGCTCGGCACGCCGTCCGCGCGCAGCCCGCTCATGCGTCGCGTATCGACGCCCTCCGAGGCCTGCTTGACGGGATGCGGCAGACGTCTCAATCGAGCTGCCGGTATCCCCAGCTAACCTCCGACACCTTCCCCTTTTGGGCCCTCTTTCGGCGTTGGAGGAGCGCGCATGACCGTTCGTCTGCTCGGTGTCGGCGCCGCGTCGCCCGCCCTTCGGCTGGCCGCGGCCGACGTGGGCGCCGCGTGGGGTCGCTCCGGCCGGGGCCAGGCCGCAGTGTGCGCCGCCGACGAGGACATGCTCACGCTCGGGTGGGACGCCGCGACAGCCGCGCTCACCGCTGCCGGCATCGAGCCGGAACGGGTCGACGCGCTCTTCTGGGGCACCAGCCGGCCGCCGTTCGCCGAAGGCCCGAGCCTCGCGTTCCTCGCCGCGGCGCTCGGCTGCTCGTCCACCGTCGGCGGCGCGCTGTGTGCGGGTTCCGCGCACGCGGGCATGGAGGCGCTTGCGGCCGCGGCTGATGCGATCGCCGCCGGATCCGCGCGCATCGCGATCGTGGTGGCGAGCGACGCGGTACGGCCCGGTCCCGGCACCGGCTTCGAAGCCCGGTGCGGCGCGGGAGCGGCCGCGTTCGTGCTCGGCGCGGACGGTGGCACGGCTGCGCTCGGCACCCGTGTGTCGCGCACCCGACCATTCCTCGATCGGTACCGCGGCGACGGCGAGCACGACAACCGTGATCTGTATGACGCTCGCCTCTTCCGGGAAGAGATGTTCCTGCCGGTGGTCACCGAGGTCGTCGAGGCGCTCGCTTCCTTCGACGTGCGCGCGTGGTCACTCCCCGATCCCGACGGCCGGCTCGGAGCGACCGTCGCCAAGCGGGTCGGCGCGCACACGCCGACCTCCGCGTCGGTCTACGCGGCCATCGGTGACGCCGGCGCCGCGACCCCGCTCCTGGGCGGCGCGCTCGACATGGACGCACCGGGCATCATCGCGATCGTCGGCACCGGCGGCGGTCGCACCACCGGCACGCTGGTGCACGTCGACGAACCGGTTCCCGGATCGGCGCTCGTTGCCGACGCGCTCGCGGAGGGCCGGCCCGTGTCGTACGCCGGGGCATTGCGCGCACGCGGGCAACTCGTCCCTATCGGGGAAACGATTCCAATGGGCGTGCCGCCCGAAAGCGCGATGTTCACCCGCGGCGCCGACGAGATGCTGGGTCTCCTCGGCGGACGCTGCGTCGACTGCGGCACCATCAGCACCCCGCCGTCGATCCACCCCCACTGCATCAACTGCGGCGGGCCGAAGCTCGAGCCGGTGCAGGTTGCGCGCGGCGGCCAGGTTCACACCTTCGTCGTGAACTACACGATGCCGGCGCCGTTCGTCGCGCCGCTCCCGCTCGCGGTGCTCGACATGGACGACGGTGCCCGGCTGATGCTCCAAGTCGTCGGCGACGGCAGCGACGTCGAGATCGGGCGGCGCGTCGACCTGGTCCTGCGCAAGTACGCGCACGAGCGCGGCGTGCCCGTGTACGGATTCAAGGCCCGGTGCCGGGCCGGAAGCACAAAGGACGATGCCTCGTGAGCTGGAACAAGGTCGCGGTGGTCGGTGCCGGCCTCATCAAGATGGGTGAGCTGTTCGACCAGAGCTACGAGCAGATGGCCGCGGGCGCATTCGACGCCGCCGTCGCCAGCGTCGACAAGGGATTCGAACCTCGGCAGGTCGAAGCGGCGTTCGTCGCAACCCAGCGCGGCACGCTGTGGGGGCAAGAGGGCATCGGCGGGAACACGATCCCGACGGCGATCGGCCTCACCGGCATTCCCTGCACGCGCATCGAGAACGCGTGTCCGTCCGGCAGCGATGCCTTTCGGGTAGGTGCGATGGCCGTTGCCAGCGGCGTGCACGACGTCGTGCTCGTGATCGGTGTCGAGAAGATGCGCGACAAGTCGAGCGAGGAAGGCCTCCTGTCGCGCGCGGCGGCCGGCCATCCGATCTTCACGCGGGGCGAGACCGCACCGGTGTTGTTCGCTCCGTTCGCAACCCGGCACATGCACGAGTTCGGCACGACGCGCGAGATGCTCGCGTCGATCGCCGTGAAGAACCACTACAACGGCGCGCGCGACCCGTACGCCCACTTCCAGAACGAGATCACCGTCGACGACGTGCTGAAGTCGGTGCCCGTGTGCCATCCGCTGCATCTCCTCGACTGTTGCCCGCAGACCGACGGCGCGGCGGCCACGATCCTCGTCAGCGCCGAGCGGGCGCGCGAGTTCACCGATACCCCCGTGTTCGTCGCGGGGTTCGGCGTCGCCACCGACCATCCCTACCTCCACGAGAAGGACAGCTTCACGGAGATCAAGGCGACGAGACTGGCCGCCGAGCGCGCGTACACGATGGCCGGCGTCGAGCCGGGTGGGATCGACTGCGCCGAGGTGCACGACTGCTTCACGATCACCGAGATCCTCGACATCGAAGACCTCGGCTTCGTCGAGAAGGGCCGGGGCGGTGTCGCGAGCCTCGAAGGCGAGACGGCGCTGCAGGGTCGAATCCCCGTGAACACCAGCGGCGGCCTTCTCGCCAAGGGCCACCCGATCGGCGCAACGGGCGTCGCCCAGCTCACCGAGTGCTGGTGGCAGCTCCGCGGCGAGGCCGGCGAACGGCAGGTCGACATCCGCAACGGCTACGCGCTGCAACACAACGCGGGTGGTCGCGGTTCGGGCGTGTCGGTCGTCAACATCTTGACGAACCGCGCGTCATGACCGTCAGCGAGTTGCGGGTCGAGATCGACACGGACGGCGTCGGTCGTATCGTGCTCGACCGCCCGCACGCGAAGAACGCCCTCACGATCGAGATGCGCGACGCGCTGGTCGAGGCCATCTGCAGCGTGCGGACCGACCCGACCGTTCGGGTGCTCGTGATCACAGGCGAAGGGGACGCCTTCTGTGCGGGCATGGACCTCTCGGCATCCACGGTCGCGCAGGCGGGCAAGCCGGGCTTCTCGAGCCGCTCGACCTCCGAGGCGCTGCGCGCCGGCGTGCAGTCGTTCATCCGCGAGCTCTGGGAGCTCGACAAGCCGACGATCGCGGCCGTGAACGGCGCCGCCGTCGGCCCGGGCGCGCACCTCGCGCTCGCGTGTGACTTCGTGATCGTGCATCCCACGACGCGATTCATCTGGTCGTTTGCGAAATGGGGACTGGTCGTCGACGCAGGTGGCGCTTACCTCCTGCCCCGTCTGGTCGGCCTCCCGCGGGCGAAGGCGATGGTCATGCTCGGCGAGGGCGCGACCGGCGCCGAGGCCGTCGCGATGGGCCTCGCATACAAGTGTGTCGACGACGCCGACCAGCTGATGCCCGTCGCGCTCGAGCTCGCCCACAAGCTCGCCGCGGGACCCACACGATCACTCGGCTTGTCGAAGACACTGTTGAATCGCTCATTCGAGACCGACCTGTCGCTCTCCCTCGATCTCGAAGGTCACTTCCAGTCGCTCGCGACGACGTCACCCGACCTCGTCGAGGGCATGAACGCGTTCCGCGAGAAACGCGACGCGCAGTTCGACGGCACCTGAACCGGTGCAGCAGGTGCAACGCATCGCTGCGTACAACGTGTGCCTCGACGCGCAGGACCGTCTCCTGGTGTGCCGCCTCTCCGCGATCACCGAACGGCCGGGATCGTGGACGCTGCCCGGAGGTGGTGTCGAGTTCGGCGAGCACCCCGAGCAGGCAGCGTTGCGGGAGCTGCACGAGGAGACGGGTCTCCATGGACGCATCGAGGAACTGCTCGCCGTCGACTCGCTCACGCGGGTCGCGCGAAACGAGGACGACGACCGCGTGCACGACTACCACTCGGTCCGCATCCTCTACCGCACGGCCGCCGGGACGGGAGACCTGAAGCACGAGGCCGCGGGATCGACGGATCGCGCGGCCTGGTGCACGCGCGGCGAGCTCGACGCGTTGCCGCTCGTCGAGATGGGCAAGCTCGGCGTGACGCTTGCGTATGGTGACCGCTCGTGACGCGCATCCCGATCAGATGACGAGGCCCTACACCGCAATTCTCCGCATGACCGGCACGCCGCCGGGCGCCGCATACGTCGAAGTCGACGGCGACGCGGTCCGCGTGCACATGGGTTGGGCCTTTCACGCGGAGGTTGCGCGCCCGGCCATCGCATCGGTCGCGCAGTTCCACCGGGTGGTGAGTGTCGGCGTGCACGGCTGGAACGGCCGGTGGATCGTGAACGGCGCGCACCAACCGATCGCCCGCATCGAGCTGCACGTTGATGCGCGGGCGCGCGTCCTGGGTGTACCGGTGCGACTTCGTGAGCTCCTTGTCAGCGTCGACGACGTTGCCGAGCTCGAACGCCTCCTCCTAGGGTGACGCGCATGGCTCTCTTCGACAACAAGGTCGCAATCGTCACCGGCGCCGGGCGGGGTATCGGCCGGAGTCACGCGCTCCTGCTCGCCGCCGAGGGCGCGGCGGTCGTCGTGAACGACCTCGGCGGGTCGAGTGGCGGTGAAGGCACCGACGCCACACCCGCGCAGCAGGTGGTCGACGAGATCACCGCCAAGGGCGGCCGCGCCGTCGCGAACTACGACAGCGTCTCGTCGTGGCAGGGCGCGGAATCCATGGTGCAACAGGCGGTCGACGCGTTCGGCGGCCTCGATGTCCTCGTCAACAACGCGGGCATCCTGCGCGACAAGATGAGCTTCAACATGGACGAGGCGGAGTGGGATGCCGTCATCGACGTGCACTTGAAGGGTCACTTCGCGCCCTCCCGATTCGCGGCTGCGTACTGGCGGGCCCGTTCCAAGGAAACCGGCGAACCCGCGAACGGCAAGATCGTCAACACCGCTTCCGAATCCGGGTTGTACGGCAACGCCGGCCAGGCCAACTACGCCGCCGCGAAGGCGGGCATCGCGTCGCTGACGATCGTCATGGCCCGCGAGCTCGAGCGCATCGGCGTACGCGTGAACGCGATCTGCCCCGTCGCGCGCACCCGTCTCACCGAAGGTGTGGCCGGTGACTTCATGAACGCCAAGGAGGGCGAGTTCGATCGCTTCGCGCCCGAGAACATCTCCGCGGTTGCGGGCTGGCTCGCGTCCGACCTCTCCGCCGGCGTCACGGGGCAGGTCGTCAAGGTGATGGGCGGCCAGGTGCAACTCCTTCGGGGATGGCGCCCGGTCACCGAGAGCACCGACGACAAGCCCTGGACCATCGAGGCGATCGACGCGGCTGCGCCGGCGTTGTTCGCGCAGCGCGACAAGGGCGTCCCGCCATTCCTGCCGAACGTCGGCGACGACTGACGGTCGCGCGGAGGCAGCGCGGACGCGGCGCCTAGGCTCGCAACCGTGACGCAGACTGTGCCGCTTCCCACCACTGACATCCCGCTCGACGACATCCGACTCGGCGACATCGAGCAGTGGATGCGTCCCGACCGCGAGGGCATCTTCGCCAAGCTGCGGGCCGAGCGACCGATCTCCTTCCACGAGGAGCCCGAGCCGCCCGCCGACCTCGGTATCGACCTGCCGCAGGGCCCGGGTTTCTGGGCCATGACGCGCTACGCCGACGTCATGCAGGTGTCCCGCGATCCCGACACCTTCCACTCCGCGCCGACGGTCACGATCACCGACATGGTGCCCGAGGTCGCGGAGTGGCTCGGGAGCATGATCAACATGGACGCGCCGAAGCACACCAAGCTGCGGCTGATCGTCAACCGTGGGTTCACGCCCCGGCAGGTGGCGCGTATCGAGGAAAGTGTGCGCGTGCAGGCGAAGGAGATCGTCGACCGGGTTGCGTCGATGGGTGAATGCGACTTCGTATCGGAGATCGCGGCCGCGCTGCCGCTGCAGATCATCTGCGACATGATGGGCATCCCGCGCGAAGACACGAAGATGATCTTCGAGCACACGAACGTCATCCTCGGTGTCGGCGATCCCGAATACGTCCAGACGATGGACGACCTGATGGCCGCGGGCATGGGCCTGTTCCAGTATGGCCTCGCGCTCGCGCAGGATCGCCTCGACAATCCGCGTGACGACATCACCACCACGCTGATGCAGGCGGAGATCGAGGACGAGAACGGTGTGCACAAGCTCACCCCCGGCGAGCTCGGGTCGTTCTTCCTGTTGCTCGTCGCGGCCGGCAACGAGACCACGCGCAACGCGATCAGCCATGGCATGAAGGCGCTCACCGATCATCCCGACCAGCGAACGACCTGGGTCCGCGACTTCGAGCGGGTCTCACCGACGGCCGTCGAGGAGATCGTGCGTTGGGCGACGCCGGTGATCAACTTCCGCCGGACCGCGACACACGACACGCGGGTGGGCGAGCAGGACATCAAGGCCGGCGAGAAGGTCGTGATGTTCTACAACTCGGCAAACCGCGACGAACGCGCCTTCCCCGACCCTTTCAAGTTCGACGTGACCCGCACACCGAACGAGCACCTCGGCTTCGGTGCCGGCGGGCCGCACTTCTGCCTCGGCGCCAACCTCGCTCGGCGCGAGATCAAGGTGATGTTCGAAGAGCTGCTCCGGCGCCTCCCCGACATCGAGATCACCGGCGAGCCCGCGATGCTCCAGAGCGGCTTCATCCACGGCATCAAGCGCATGCCGTGTGCGTGGAAAACCTTCCGCGCGTAGACCGCGCCGTCAGGACTGATGCGCGACGGCGAAGGCGGCGAACTCGGTGGCCTCGACGGGTTCGGAGACGTAATAGCCCTGGGCGGCGTCGCAGCCGAGGGCGCGGAGCGCGGCCAGTTGTTCCGGCGTCTCGATGCCCTCGCCGACGGTCAGCAGTCCGAGCGCGCGGGAGATGTTGACGGCGCTCGTGATGATCGCTTCGTCACAGGGATCGGTGCCAAGACCTTCGATGAAGTTCTTGTCGATCTTGAGGGTGTTGAGCGGGAGGTGTTTCAGATAGGCGAGTGAGGAGTACCCGGTCCCGAAGTCGTCGACGGCGATCCGCACCCCGAGCGTCCGGAGTTGGATCAGCACGTCTCGGATCGTGTCGAGGTCCTCGGCGAAGACGCTCTCGGTCATTTCGATGGTCAGGCGGCCCGGTGCGATTCCGGCGCGCTCGATGGATGCGGCAACCGTGCTGACAATGTCATGGGAGCGAAGTTGCTTGACCGAGACGTTGACCGAGATGCCGAGCTCGGCGAGGGCGGGATGCGTGTGAGACCAGTTGTGGAGTTGCGTGCAGGCATGGTCGAGGACCCACGCTCCGATATTGAGGATGAGGCCGGTGTCTTCCGCGAGCGGGATGAATTCGGCGGCGCCGATGAGTCCGCGCCGGGGATGCTGCCAGCGGATCAAGGCTTCCGAGCCGATGACGCGATTGTCGGCGAGGCGAAAGATCGGTTGGTAGCGCAGCTCGAACTCGTCGCGCTCGAGCGCCCGGTGAAGCTCGCCGACGAGGGCAAAACGCTCGTTTGTCCGCGTGCGCATCTCGGAGTTGAAGAACTCGATCCCGGATCCACTGTGCTGTTGCTTGGCGTGCGCGAGGGCGATGTCCGCGTTGCGGAGGAGGGCGTCGGGAGTCGCGGCCGGCTCGTCGACGGCAACGCCGATGCGCGCGTGGACGAACACCTCGATCCCGTGAGAACGGATCGGCTCGACGAGCACGTCACCGAAGCGGGCGACGAAGGCGACGGCGTCGTCATCATCGGCGATGTCGTTCCCGATGATGACGAACTCGTCGCTGCCGGTTCGAGCAACAACTCCGTCATCCGACGCCGCGCTCGAGAGCAGCTCCGCCACGGCGACGAGCACCGCATCGCCGGTGTCGTGACCGTGGGTGTCGTTGATGAGCGTGAAGTCCTCGAGGTCGAGGGCCACAACGATCGTAGAGCGGCCCTCGGCGCGGGCTCGGGTGCACGCGAGCTCGAGGCAGCCGCGTAGCAGCACGCGGTTCGCCAGCCCGGTCAGCGCGTCGTGCTGACCGGCGTAGGCCAGCTCCGCCTCGCCCCGCTTGCGCTCGGTGATGTCACGAGAGATGCCCTCGACCGCAGTCACGGCGCCGGAGTCGTCGCGGACGAACGTCAGCTGTTGACTCACCCAGACGACCGTGCCGTCCTTGCGGCGGACCGGGAGGTCCACCGGCTCGGAGAGGGCACCGTCGCGAAGCAAGTTATCCATCATGGCGAGGTGATCGGGGGAAAAGAGCGCATTGATCAGGCTCGGATCCTCGTAGAGCTCCTCGGGCGAGTAGCCCGTGATCGCGACTGACGCCGGGCTGACATAGTCGAAACCCGGCTCCGGCAGCACCATGAAGCGGAAGACGAGGTCTCGAGCGTTCTCCGCGAGGAGACGGAACCGGCGTTCGCTCGCGCCGAGAGCCTCGTTGGCCACGTACCGGTCGGTGACGTCCTGCGCAACACCCAACACGCGCACCGGTACGCCGAGCGGATCGAACTCGGGTTCCCCCCACACATGAAGCCACCGGACAGCACCGTCGGGACGCACGATGCGATGCTCGATCTCGTACGCGTGCCGCTCGCTGAGCGCGGTCGTCATCGCGGCGTTCAGATGTTCGTGATCGTCCGGATGTACCAACGAGAAGAACGACTCCATGGTGATCGGTGTCGCCTCGTCGACGCCCAACACCCGGTAGCACCCCTTCGACCAGAGCAGCGACGGATCGTCCGTCAGCTCGAGGATCCAGCTGCCGCTCCGGCTCAACCGCTCGGACTCGTCGAGGACCCGGCGAGATTCGGTCAACGCCGTCTGACTGTCGTGCAGCGACGTCTCGATGCGCTTCCAAGCGCTCATATCGCGCGTGATCAGCGAGGAGCCGACGATGCGATGGGACATGTCCCGAAGAGCCGACACGATCAGCGAGACGTCAAACCGGGTTCCGTCGCGGCGCGTGCGAACGGTGTCGAAGCGATCGACGCGCTCGCCCCGAGCCACCGAGTGCATCACCGTCATGATCTCGCGGGCACGGTCGGCTGGGACGATCAACGAGAGGCGCTGCCCGAGCGCTTCGTGGGCAGCGAATCCATACATCCGTTCGGCGCCCGCGTTCCAGCTCGAGATCGTTCCGTCGAGGTTGGTGTCGACGATCGCGTCGTCGGTCGATTCGACGATCGCCGCGAACCGCGCGGTGACGGTCGCCAAGGCACCATCGTGCGGACCGCGAACTTCTGCGAGCGTCACGGAGTCACCCGGGAGACCTGCGCCGAACGAGCTCCCATGGCGTGCCTCTCGCTCGTCGGCACCCCGCAGGGATGCTGCACGAGAGAGGCTCGAAGCATTCATCGGCACGCCCGACCTGCGACTGAGCCCGATCGAGCGTCGTCACCCGAGATCGGGCCGAACGGCCCGAGATGAGGACTTCCGCCCCCTCCAGGTATGGCGCGAGGCGTCGAAGAGCGATCTGAGGGCGACAGATGGTTCGCTCTCGCTGATGCCGCAACGCTGCTGGACGAAGACACTCATGCGAACGCGCACACGTTTGGTTCCTCAGACCGGAAGGTCTGAGCCTGGTAAGGCCAGTCCCGGGGACTGTGCCAACGTCGGACCGCGCAGCGACGCGATTCGCTGGGTGATCAACCAGCTCGAGTGGGAAGAGCGCCTCGCACATTTTCGTCGCGAAGACGAGAGACGTGTCCAAGCATCGGGTCGAGCCTCGTGAGCCCGCTCCGGAGCGGCTTGCGAGTGCTCGGGGCGGGTGCCTTCGTGAGCGTCGTGATCGTGGCGGCAACGTTGATCGCGCTTCAACCCGTCGCTGCGACGCATCGCAGTGATGAGCGGATCGTGCGTCAGGATGTGCCGCTCCAAGAAGAGAGCGCGCACCTTCGCGACGCGTTGGTCGCGTGGCAGCTGTTCCTCGAACCGAAACTCGACCAGAGTCAGGCGGGGACGGCGTTCATCCCGGGGGACATCTCACTCGGCGGCCAGCTCTCGCTGGCATACGGCGATCTGGCACAACGCCTCTCGGCAACGCTGCGGTCACGTGGTCTTCCCCAGGCCGACAAGCTCGACGCGGCGATAAAGAGACTCGCGACCTCGACCACGAATCTGGCGCCGGCCGTCACGGGAGCCAGCCTCACACCGACCAAACGCGCCGCGATCGTTGCTGCCGAGCGCTCGGCGTTCGCGGCCGTGTGGGACGTCACCTCACCGTTGAGCGAGGAGATCACGAACCACACCGTGTCCGATGCTCAGGATGCGGCGGACCAATCCGGTCTGGCGCAGGCGACCCTGATTCTCAGTAGCGTCCTCATTCTCCTGCTCACGCTGGCCGCCACCTTCGTCCTCACGCGACGCGCGGTACACGGGCAGCGCCGCGCGGGTGTCGACGAGCGACGTCAGGTCTTCGGCACCGAGCTCCAGGAGGCGCTCGAGTTCACCGAGACCGAGACCGCCGTGTACGACATCGTGGGCCGGGCGTTGTCCGACGCCGTGCCTGCTCTCCAGGTCGAATTGCTGATCGCCGATTCCAGCCGCGCCCACTTCAGGCGCGTGCTCAGCAGCCATGACGATCTCGCGCACGCGGACGGTTGCGGCGTGGTCGCGCCCCGCGATTGCCCGGCGGCCACGCGCGCCCACACCTTGACCTTCCCGTCGAGTGATCTGATCAACGCGTGCCCTCACCTCAAGGGCCGACCCTCGGGATCGTGCTCGGCGGCATGCATTCCGGTCAGCATCGCGGGGCAGGCCGTCGGCGTCATGCACGCGACCGGTGCCAACGGCATCGTGCCGACCGCCGGCGACATCGAGAAGATCGAATTCAGCGCGCGCCGCGCCGCCGAACGCGTCGCGCTTATCCGCACCTTCGAGACATCCGAGACCCAGGCCCGCACCGACCCCCTCACGGGCCTCCTCAACCGCCGGAGCCTGGAGAACCGTGTTCGCGAACTTCAAAGTGACGGCATCCCGTACGCGCTCGCGTACGGCGACCTCGACTTCTTCAAGGCGCTCAACGACACCCACGGCCACGAAGCAGGCGACCAGGCACTCCGGCTGTTCTCACGCGTCATACGCGACTCGGTGCGGCCCGCCGACCTCGTCTCGCGATACGGCGGCGAAGAATTCGTGATCGTCCTGCCAGATTGCACGACCGACACCGCCACGAGCGTGTTCGAACGCGTGCGCGAACGGCTCGCACTCGCGCTCACCGGCGGACGTGTTCCCGCATTCACGGTCAGCTTCGGCCTCGCCTCCTCCGCCGACGCGGACACCTTCGAAGAGGTCGTGAACATCGCCGACCAGGCTCTCCTCGCCGCCAAAGCGGCCGGCCGCAACCGCGTCCTCCTCGCCAACCGACTCTGAGCCGTCAAGCACGGCCATCCCCGATGTGACGCCGTCCGCTAGCTTCCTGACGTGCGCGTCAGGTTGACTCGATGAAGCTCGCGTGGAGCGACGAGGACGAAGCGTTTCGCGCCGAGCTCGTTGCATTCCTCGACGCGCACACGCCACCGGAGATGGCGGCCGGATTCGACTTCCAAGGCGACGCCGAATCCGGAACCGAGCTGGTGCCGCAGTACATGCGCGACTGGCAGGCGACGCTCTTCGACAACGGATGGATGATTCCCGGATACCCGCCCGAGCTCGGAGGACGCAACTGCACGCCGGTGCAGACGCTCATCTATCTGGAGACGCTCGCGCGGCGGCGGCTCCTGCGGTCGGGTCACTTCCCCGGCTACGCGATCGTCGCGCCGAGCCTGCTCGAGTACGGCAATGACGAGCAGAAGCAGCTCGCACCGGCGGCGATCCGCGGCGACACGATCTGGTGCATCGGCATGAGCGAACCGAACGCCGGCTCGGACCTCGCGGGTCTGCAGACCCGGGCCGAGCTCCGCGACGACCACTTCGTCGTCAACGGTCAGAAGGTATGGACGAGCTACGCGACCATCGCCCAGAAGTGCTTCTGCTACGTGCGCAGTGAGCCCACCTTGCCGAAGCACAAGGGCATCTCACTGCTCATCCTCGACATGGACACGCCCGGCATCGACATCCGACCGCTGCGACACATCAGCGGCACGGCGGGATTCGCCGAGGTGTTCCTCACCGACGTCATCGTGCCGCGCGAGAACCTCGTCGGACTGCTGCACGGAGGATGGGCCATCACCCAGGGTTCGCTCGCGCACGAGCGGGCGGGATTGTGGGTGGAAGGCGTCGCGCGCTTCGAGCAGACGATCGACGGTCTCGTCGCCCTGGCACGAGCGATGGGCCGCGACGGCGACGCGATCATCCGGCGCAAGATCGCTTCGCAGTACGAGTTCGCGTCGTCGCTGCGCGCCCTCGGGTACAAGGGCTTCGCATCGTTCGCCCAGGGCTCGAGCGCGCCGGAGCACAGTTACATGAAGATGGCGACATCGGAAGCCGGGAAAGCGGCGTTCGAGCTGGGCATGGAGATCGCCGGCACGGCCGCACCGCTCACCGGGACGCCGACCGAGCGGTTCGTCCACGGCTTCTTCATGTCGTTCGCGAACACGATTGCGGGCGGAAGCTCCGAGATCCAGCGCAACATCATCGCCCAGCGGGTGTTGGGCCTCCCCCGCCGGTGACGTTCTCCGTGCGGACGCGGCGCAGCCAGGGATGGCGCAGCGAGGGAGCCGTATAGCGGTGGATTTCTCGCTGACCGACGATCAACAACTCCTGCGCGATACTGCGCGCAAGCTGCTCGAGCGCGAATGCCCGCCCGCGCTCGTACGCGCCCACATCGACGATCCGAGCGCGTACGAGCCGCTCTGGCGGCACCTCTCGGAGTACATCGCACTCGGCGCCGGTCCCTGCTCGGATGCGTGCTTGTTCCTGGAGGAGACCGGCTACGTCGCGGCGCCCGGGCCGTTCCTTGCGACGATGCTGTACGCGTCGCTGACGGGTGACGACGGCACGACGAGCGGCACCGTCGCGCTCGTCGGAGATCCCACGCACCCGTACGTGCTCGAAGCCGACCGCGTCGAGCGCATCGCCGTCGTGCTGCCCGGCGCCGAGCTTGCGATCGTCGACACCCTGCCCATCACGTTCGTGCCCACGGTCGACACTTCCCGCCGTCTGTTCACGGGCGACACGACCGACCTTCACGCGCAGCCTCTCGCCGGCGACGCGCTCGGCGCGTGGCGCGATCGGGCGCACGCGCTGCTCGCGGCCGAGATGGTCGGGACCGCGCGCCGTATCTTCGACATGGCGCTCGGCTATGCCAAGGAACGCGAACAGTTCGACGTGCCGATCGGCTCGTTCCAGGCGATCCAGCACAAGCTCGCGGACATGTCCCTCGTGCTCGAACGCGCGACGGCCGCCGTGCACTACGCAGCCATGACCGTCGACGCGGCCGACGACGATCGGGCCAAGGCATGCCACGTGGCGAAGGCAGCCGCAGGCGTTGCGGCCCGCCGCGTCCTCAAGGACGGGATCCAGATCCACGGCGGCATCGGCTACACGTGGGAGCACGACCTGCATCTGTTCCTGCGCCGCGCCACCGCCGACGAGTACCTGCTCGGCACCACCGGCTGGCACCACGACCGCCTCGCCGACGCGCTTTTCCGCTGAACGTCAGGGCCTCGCACCGCCGTCGGGCCGAACGGCCTATTGCCTCGAATCCCCATAAAATGTACAAATCAATTGGGGCGGTGTCGAGAGGGCGGCCGGCGCGCGGAGCGATCGTTGGGGCAAACAGCCCGCAGCGCCGGCGGCGGGGTGGGGGCTCTCTCGGCACGCCGCCCCGACCATCGCAAGCGCCCGTCACGGGCGAGCCCGCGCCGTTCTCGGCGCCCTTCCGCGCCTGCCGTCTCGGCGGTTTTCGCGCGCGTCGCACTACACTCCTGACGTTCACGTCAGGTCGAGGGGATGCGCATGACGAACGTCGATCTCGTCCGGCTCGCCGGGAGCCGTGGTCGCATCTCGGAGTCGCCGACCGTCGATCCGGTCACCGCCGAGGTCATCCGCGGCGGCATGGAAACCGTCTGCTTCGAGATGGCCGAGTACGTCTCGCGTACCGCGACGACACCGATCCTCAACCAGTCGAACGAGCGCAACGCCACCGTGCTCGACGCGCACGGCCGGCTTGCGGCGTTGAGCGTCGGCATCCCGCAGTTCATGCTCACCTCGACCCTGCCGGTCCGCTTCGCGCTCGAGTTCCTGGGCGTCGAGGAGTTCCGCGAAGGCGACGTCTTCGCCGCCAACGACCCGTATCACGGCGGCGGGCACCTCCCCGACTACAACGTGTTCGCGCCCGTGTTCGCCGACGATCCCGGCACACCCGGTCGCCGGCGCATGGTGCTGATCGCGAGCATTCAATGCCACCACGGCGACACCGGTGGCGGCGTCCCCGGGGGCTACAACATCACCGCCGGTGACATCTGGGGCGAAGGCGTGCGCTGGCCGGTCATCAAGGTGATCGACCGCGGCAT
Organism: Acidimicrobiia bacterium; assembly: GCA_038238245.1. Taxonomy (GTDB): domain Bacteria; phylum Actinomycetota; class Acidimicrobiia; order IMCC26256; family PALSA-610; genus DASQHW01. Next base: position 74,969 of record JBBRXX010000009.1, on the reverse strand, counting down.
CGAACGACGTGACGTGCTCTACGCGCTGCAGGCGAACAACCGCATCCCGAGCTACATCGGCGACCTGCGCGCCCAGATCGGTGCGGCGCAGCTGGCGGCGCGTCGCCTCGGCGACATGATCGACCGCTACGGCGCTTCGGCCGTCGAGGAGTCGGTCGACTACATGATCGACTATGCCGCGCGCCGCTTCCGCGAAGAGGTCACGCAGTGGCCCGACGGCGAGTACGAGGCAGACGCATACGTCGACCACGACCCCCTCGGCAATCCCGATGTGCATCTGCACGTGAAGGTCACCGTCGCCGACGATCAGCTCACCGTCGACTTCAGCGGCTCGGACGCGCGCCCCGAGCTGCAAGCGTGGTCGACCTACGGCAATACGCGCGGCTACACGGTCGGCCAGATCGCAGCGATGATGGATCCGGAGATCCCGAAGAACGAAGGCTTCTTCGAACAGATCAAACTCGTGGTGCCCAAGGGTTGCGTCCTGAATCCCGATCCGGACAAGCCGGTGTCGGCGGGCACGCACCATCCCGGCGCCGACGTCGGTGAGGTCATCGCCAAGGCCATGCAGTACGTGCTGCCCGAGCGCGCGGTCCCGCAGACCTACAAGACCGGCATCCCGACGATCATCGTCGGTGTCGATCCGCGGACTGGCGCGTCGTTCACCGACCACTCGGCCGAGGTGTACGCGGGCTGGTGCAATGCGTCGAAGGGAATGGACGCCTGGGGCGCGCTGAATGCCAGCTTCGGCAACCTGTGGAAGGCGACCGCCGAGATCAACGAATCGCTGTACCCGCACGTGCAATGGAGCCGCGACTACCGCACCGACTCCGGCGGTCCCGGCCAATGGCGCGGCATCTGCGGCTCGCACTACGAAAAGGAAGTGCGAGTCGACGCGAAGGTCTACACGTACGTCGTCGGCATGAAGTATCCGATGCCCGGGATCTGTGGCGGTTCGGACGGCTCGCCGAACGAGATGATCATCCGCTACCGCAGCGACGACGAGTTCAAGGTGAAGCACACGGCGGACTGGGAGCCGATCCACGCCGGCGAGCGCATCATGTACGACTACGGCGGCGGGGGCGGCTGGGGCGATCCGCTCCAACGCGAGCCGCAGGCCGTGCTGGACGACGTGCTCGACGAGTACGTCTCGGTCGAGGGTGCACACCGCGACTACGGCGTCGTGCTCACGGGCTCCCTCGAGGACCTCACGCTCGCCGTCGATGTCGACGCCACCGCGCGCGAGCGCGCTTCGCGCCGGTAAGTCGTGGGCTACCGGGTCGGCGTCGACGTCGGAGGGACGTTCACCGATCTCATCTGCGTGACGCCCGGCGGCGAAGTGGTGCTCGACAAGACGCCGACGACCCTCGACGACCAGTCGACGGGCGTGATGAACGGACTCCAGCAGGTCGCGAGCCGTTTCAACGTCGAGCTCACGGCGTTCTGCGGCGAGCTGGAGATCCTCGTGCACGGCACGACAACGGCCGACAACACGATGATCGAGATGAATGGCGCGCCGACCGGTCTGCTCGTGACCGAGGGACACCGCGACGAGATCGAGCTGCGCCGCTGCCACAAGGAACAGATCTGGGACCCGAACTATCCGGGACCGGCGCCCATCGCACGCCGGCGGGCCCGCATCCCGATCCGCGAACGAATCGACTTCGAGGGCAACGTGCTCCTGCCGCTCGACGAGGACGCGGTGCGGCGAGGCGTGCAACGCTTGAAGAAGCTCGGCGTTCGCTCCGTCGCGGTCATGTACCTGTTCTCGTTCGTGAACGCCGACCACGAGCGCAGAACGCGCGAGATCATCCTCGAGGAATTTCCCGACGTCGAGCACATCTCGTTGTCACACGAGGTCATGCCGCGCGGACCGGAGTTCGAGCGGGTCTCGACCACATTGGTGAATGCCTACGTTGCGCCGCGCATCGCGGGCTACACCGCGAACCTGCAGGAGAAGCTGCGACGCGCGGGTTACAACGGCCCGCTCCTGATCATGCAGTCGACAGGCGGTGTGATGCCGCCCGACTATGTCGCCCGGCGCGCGGTCACGCTGCTCGCGAGCGGGCCCACGGGCGGCGTGATGGGCGCGACGCTCGCAGCCCGCGCCGCGCAGGCCGGCGACTTCATCGCCGTCGACATGGGCGGCACGAGCTTCGACATCTGTCTCGTGCGCAACGGCCGACCCGAGATCAAGACCGATTGGAACTGGCGGTACCGCTACTACATCGGATTGCCGATGGTGAATGTGCAGAGCGTCGGTGCGGGCGGCGGTTCGATCGCGCGCGTGCGGCAGGGCGCGTTGCTGGTCGGTCCCGAATCGGCAGGGTCGGTGCCCGGTCCGGTGTGCTACCAACGCGGGGGAACCCACCCGACCGTGACCGACGCCGACGCCGTGCTCGGCTACCTGCCCAGCGACGGGTTCGCGGGCGGCCGCATGCACCTCGACATCGATGCGGCGCGTGCCGCGATCGCCCGTGACGTCGCGGAGCCGCTAGGTGCGGACGTGACCGCGGCCGCGTGGGGCATCGAGCGGATCGTCAACGCCAACATGGCGAACGCCACGCGCAAAGTGCTCGCCGGTCATGGCGCGGACCCGCGCAATCTGTCGCTCATCGCGTACGGCGGCAACGGTGCAGTCCACGCCGCGGCGATCGCGCGCGAGTTGGGCGTCGACCGCATCATGGTTCCCAAGGCGGCGCCGGCATTCAGCGCGCTGGGCGTGCTCGTCGCGGACTACGTGGTCGATCTCGTGCGCTCCTACGTCACGCCGCTGTCGCAGGTCGACCTCGGCCGGGTGCACGACCTGATGACCGACCTGACCCAGGAAGTCGACAAGGAGCTCGAGCCGACCGGTCTCGCGATTGCCGACGTCGACCGATCCCTCTACGCGCAGATGTGCTACCCGGGCCAGAACTTCGACATGAGCGTGCCGGTGCCCGAGGGCGTCACGCTCGACGAACCGGGCCTCCTCGATCTCGCCGAGCGGTTCCACGATCAGCACGAGGCTGAGCGCGGTTTCTGCTTCCGGTCGCAACAGCCGGTGCTCCGCGGCGTCCGGGCAATCGCTCGTGGATACACGCCGAAGCCCGATCACTTCGCGGAGACCGGCACGATCACCGATGCCGAGCGGGCCCGCACGGGCACGCGCGACGCGTACTGGGGAGACGCGTTCATCGCCACGCCGGTGTACGACGGCAGCGCGCTCGCCGCGGGCGCCCGTATCCAGGGGCCCGCACTCGTCGAGGAACCGTTCACGGTCGTCGTCCTGCCGCCGGGCGCCTCCGCCGAGCTCGACGCGTTCGGCAACTACGTCATCGCGGTGTGAGCACCCGCCTGTCTCCGCCTCATGCATAGCGGTCCCCCGGTGCCGGCCGACATCTACCTCGTCTCGCACTTCCACTGGGACCGCGAGTGGTACCGGTCGTTCGAAGTGTTCCGCGGTCGCCTCGTCGACGCGATCGATGCGGTGCTCGATCAGCTCGACGCCGATCCGGAGTTCCGGTTCGTGCTCGACGGGCAGACGATCGTGCTCGACGACTACCTCGAGGTGCGGCCCGAACGGCGCGAAGCGCTGACTGCGGGCGTGCGCGCGGGACGCCTGGCAGCGGGACCGTGGTACGTGCAGCCGGATTCGCTGCTGCCGGCGGGTGAGACGCACGTGCGCAACCTGCTGCATGGGCGCGCGATCGCAGACTCCTTCGGCGGCGCGTCGCGGGTCGCGTACGTGCCGGACTCGTTCGGGCACCCGGCACAGTTCCCGCAGCTGTTCGCCGGCTTCGGCCTCGATCCGTTCGTGTACTGGCGGGGCAACGGCACCGAGATCGACGCGCTCGCGCCGCTGTATCGCTGGCGATCACCCGACGGCAGTGCGGTGCGCGCCTGGTATCTCGGCGAGGGATACTTCGGCGCCGCCGGTCTCGACGCCGACGACGACGTCGCCGGCACGGTGCAGCGGCTGCAAGACGTCATCGCCCGGCTGGCCGCCCCCGGCATCGGGCCGGTGCTGTTGATGAACGGCTTCGACCACATGCCGGCCGACACGACGACCGCCACCATCGCCGACAAGGTCGGTGCGCAGCGGGCGCTGCTCGACGACACGGTCGCGTCGCTCCCGCCGGCCGAGACGCTCCCCGAATGGCACGACGCGCTCCTCGGGGCGCGTACGGCGAATCTCCTCCCGGGCGTGTGGTCTTCGCGCATGCCACTCAAGCTGCGAAACCGGGCCGTCGAGCAGCTGCTCACCGCGTGGGCCGAGCCGTGGGCCGCGCTGGGTCACGCGCTCGGATTGACCGACGAACGCCCGGCGCTCGATCGCGCGTGGCGGGCGCTGTTGCAGAACCAGGCCCACGACTCGATCGGCGGCTGCTCCATCGATCCCGTCCACGAGCGCATGACCGCGCGCTACGACGACGCGGAAGGCCTCGGCCGGGCGACGGTGACGCGGGTGCTGGAACGGCTCGGCGGCCGCAACGTCACGCGCGACACACCATGGCGCGATAGCCAGGATGTCGTCGTCTTCAACGCGTCCGCGGCGCGCCGCACCGATGTCGTGCGCGTGCCGCTCGAACCGTTTCCGCCATGGCGCATGAGCGTGAGCCGCTTCGACATGCACCCGCTCGCCATGCCCACCTTCGTCGGCCTCACCGTGAACGATTCGCCGGTTCGGGTCGAGGCGAGCGACGATCCGACGCGGGTGCGCTTCGTGCCCGGCCTCGGCGGCCTCGACGTCGAGCTCGTCGCACGCGACGTGCCCGCGTTCGGGTGCCGGCGCTACTCGCTCGTCCTCGGCGCGCCTTCGCCCGACGACAGCGACGACGGCCGCGAGATCGAAGCCGGTGACATCCGGGTTCGCGTCGCCGACGACGGCACGCTGTCGTGCACGGTCGGCGGACGCGCCTACGACGGTCTCTTCGGGATCGAGGACTGCATCGATCGCGGTGACACCTACGACGCCGATCCCGACCTACCGCGCGCCGTGCCGGTGACAACGGAGGTGCAACGCACGCGGCACGCGTCCGGCATCGCGCGCCTGCGGGTCACGCGCGCGCTCGGCGGCGTCGGCACGCTCGCGGTCGAAGCCGTCGTGGCGCCGGGCGTGCCGTTCGTCCGCTGCGAAGTCGTCCTCGACAATCAGGCCGAGGATCATCGCCTGCGCCTGCGGTTTCCCACCGGCGCACCGATCGACGAGCTCCTGGCGGCCACGACGTTCGACAGCGCCCGGCGCTCGTCCGCCGTGGTCGACGACGCGCAATGGGTGCACCGCGCGCCCCGCACCTTCGCGCACCAGGGGTGGATCGCCGCGAACGGGCTCACGATCGGCGCGCCCGGCCTCCCCGAGGCCGAAGTCACCGCGACCGGCGACGTCCTCGTCACCCTCGTGCGCAGCGTCGGCGCGCTCGCGCGCCTCGAGTTGCGGACACGCCCGATGCCGGCCGGCCCGGAGATGCCCGCACCCGGCGCCCAGGTGCCGGGCATCCTCCGCGCCACCGTGACCCTCGCGTCGACGCCGTCGGACGCACGCGCCGCCGAGACCGGCATGTGGGGCGTGCTCGGCGACGACGGCCCGCTCCTCGGCGACGGGCGGTCGTTGCTCGAGGTCGACGCCCGGGTGTCGGTGCTCTCGGCGTGCAAGCCGGCGGTCGACGCCGACGGCATCGTGGTGCGCGTCCTGAACCCGAGCGACGAACCGGACGAGGTCGTGCTCCGCTTCGGGATCGATGTCGAAGGCGCGACCGCCGTCCGGCTCGACGAGACGCCGGACGGCAATGACCTCACGCGCGACGGCCGCACGGTCGCCTTGACGGTGCCGCCACACGCGTTGCGGTCAGTACGAATTCAGACCTTGCGCCGATAGATCGACACTGCGAGCGGGGCCGAGACCGCGATGATCCCCACGCTCCACGCGATCGCGCCGAGCACCTTGCCCGTCGACGAGAACTGCCCCCCGTAGGTCAACGACCGGACCGCGTCGACGACGACCGACACCGGCTGGTGATCCGCGAACGCCCGCAGCCACGCCGGCATGCTCGCGGCCGACACGAAGGCGGTCGACGCGAAGACGAGCGGGGCCAAGATCGGGAACGACGCGGCCTGCGCCGCTTCCGCGTTCGTCGCGTTGAGGCCGACGAGCGCGAACACCCAGGACAACGAGTGGGCGAACAGCAACATCAACGCGAGCCCCGCAATGATCTCGGGAAGGCTCGTGTGCGGACGCCATCCGACCAGCAACCCGACAACGACCATCAGCATCACGACGAACACGTTGCGGACGAGATCGGCCAGTGTCCGGCCCGCGAGCACCGCGGAACGGGCCATCGGCAGCGACTGGAAGCGTTCGATCAATCCCTTTTGGAGATCGTCGGCGAGCGCGACGCCGGTATTGATCGACCCGAACACGACCGTCTGTGCGAAGACGCCCGGCATCAGGAAGTCGACGTAGTGATCGACGCCCGGAATCTTGATCGCGCCACCGAAGACGTAGGTGAACATCAGCACGAAGATGATCGGTTGGATCGTCGAGAACACGAGGACCTGTGGCGTACGAATCATCGAGATGAGGTTGCGCCACGTGATCGTCAGCGCATCCTCGAGGGCGCGGCTGGACAAGCGGCGCGTCGGCGTATAGCTCTGCGGGGGCAGGGTCGTGGCGGTCATGCGGCACCTCGCTCTTTCCGGGCCTGCGCTTCGGCCGGGGCATCTTCTCCGTCGGTTTCCTCGGCCGCGTGACCGGTGATCGTCAGGAACACATCGTCGAGAGTCGGTTCACGTACGTTCAGGCTCACGGGCTCGAGATGCTCGGCGTCGAGCGTGCGGACGACGTCGAGCACGACGCGCGTGCCGTCGTCGACCTTGAGTTGCACGACGTGCGACATCGCCTCGACGTCGCAGAGCCCGATCTTGCACAGCGCGACCTCCGCCCGCCGTACGCTGTCGTCGTCACTGAAGCCGACTTCGATGATCGTTGCACCCAACCGCGCCTTGAGCTCGCTCGCGGTGCCCTCGGCGATGACGCGGCCGTGGTCGACGACGACGATCTGGTCGGCCAGGCGATCGGCCTCTTCGAGATACTGCGTCGTCAGCAGCACCGTCGTCCCGTCGTTGACGAGCTCTGCGATCACACTCCACAGATCGGTGCGGCTACGCGGGTCGAGACCGGTGGTCGGCTCGTCGAGGAACAGCACCTGCGGACGGTGCACCAGCGCGGCTGCGAGGTCGAGGCGTCGTCGCATCCCGCCGCTGTACGTACGCACCGGCCGGTGCGCGGCATCGACCAGATCGAACCGGGCGAGCAGCTCGTCCGCACGCGGAGCGATGCTCGCTTTGGGCATGTGCGTGAGCCGGCCGACCATGCGCAGGTTCTCGTGACCGGTGAGGTTCTCGTCGACCGCCGCGTACTGCCCCGCGAGACCGATGCGCTCGCGCACCGCTTGCGGGTCTCGCGTCACATCGATGCCCAGCACCTCGGCGTGCCCGCCGCTCGGCCGCAGAATCGTCGTGAGGATGCGTACCGCCGTGGTCTTGCCCGCACCGTTGGGGCCGAGGAGGCCGAGCACGGTGCCGGTGGGTACCGAGAAGTCCACGCCGTCGAGTGCCACCACGTCGCCGTAGCGCTTCTGCAGTCCTTGGACGACGATTGCGTTCGTAGTCATACGCACCACCCTCGCGCCAATGCTTGAATGGAGTCAAGCATTTAGTTCTTCAATCTTCTGAGTACTTGAAGGACTCGTCACTTCGTCGTAAGTTGTACCCCGTGGCGCAACCGCATCCAGACGAAGACGCCGCGACCCGTGCGTGGCGGGCGCTCACGGCGGTTTTTCTCGCGCAGAAGGAGTCGTTCCCGCAGATCGCCGCCAGCTTCGGCCTCAACCCAGGGGCGATGCACGCGCTGCTGTCGCTCACTCCCGACGCGGCGCGGTCAATGAGTGCGCTCGCGGGATCGTGGAAATGCGATGCGTCCAACGTCACCTGGCTCGTGGACCGGTTGGAAGAGCACGGGCTCGCCGAACGGCGCGCCCACCCGACGGATCGTCGTGTGCGTGCAGTCGCCCTCACGAGGAAGGGCGCGCGGATCCGCGCCCAGGTTGAAGCGAAGCTGCATGAGGCCCCTGCGTTCATGCACGAGCTCTCGCCGCGTGAGTTGGAAACCCTCAGCCGGATCCTCGAGAAGATCGCGCCCGAGGGCGGCCCGCGCTACTAGTGCCACGCTTCCTCACGCAGCGCGAGCACGCGGTGGTTGCGGCGGCGGCCGACGTGCTCATCCCGCCGATCGACCCGCACCCGGGCGGTGCCGCGCTCGGCGTCGCGGACTACGTCGACAATCTGCTCGCCGCGTTCACCGTCGATCCCCCGCGCATCCACGCGGGCGGACCCTTCAGCGGACGCTTCGGTGGCGATCCGTCGTTCGCACACTTCCTCCCGCTCTCGCGCAACGAAGAGCTGGCATGGCGCACGCGCATCGAGGGCTCGCGCGGCATTCCGGAGCGGGAGTTCAACGGACCGGTGCGCGGGTGGCAGGAAATCTACCGCGAGGGTCTCGCCGCCCTCGGCGAGGACTTCTGCGACGTCGATGAAGACGTTCGAGCGCAGCGGCTGCGTGCGCAATCCGAGCTTCGCAGGTTGTTGTACGCGCACGCGTGTGAAGGTGCGTACGGCGCACCCGAGTACGGCGGCAACCGCGATCTGATGGGGTGGCGTGCGATCGGCTTCGCCGGCGACGTCCAGCCGCGCGGGTACACCGACGAAGAAGTCTCCGGCCGGCCGTGACGAGGGACTGCGACGCCGTCATCGTCGGTACCGGGCCGGCGGGCGCCACCGCGGCGGACGTCCTCACGGCCGCCGGTTGGTCGGTCGTCATGCTCGAGAAGGGCCGGAATCACCTCCTCGCGCTCGAGCCGCCGTACGAGGCGCTGGGCCACGTGTCCAACGACGAGATCAAGTTCTTTCGCCGCCACTTCCTCGGACCCGACCCGTTCCTGGAACCACGCACGTACCGGCGCGACGAGCACGACGGCGACCACCTGTTCGCCGGCGAGGTGAACAACCTGCCGTCGACGGTCGGGGGCGGCGGCTTCCACGCCGACGGCAAGCTCCCCCGCCTGCGCGCGGTCGACTTCCGGGCCCGCTCCGAGCTCGGCCCGATCGACGATGCCGACGTCGTCGACTGGCCCGTCGACTACGACGAGATGGAGCCCTACTACGCGGAGGCGGAACGGCTGATCGGTGTGGCCGGACTTGCCGGCGCCAACCCGTTCGCGGAGTGGCGCAGCAGCGCATATCCGATGCCGCCGGGTGCCGACATGTACGGCGCGATCCTCACGTCCGACGCGGCGACGCGGCTCGGCTATCACCCATATCCCGCGCCGACCGGCGTGAACTCGGTGCCGTACGACGGCCGGCCCGCGTGCAACAACTGCGGGTTCTGCGGCTTCTACGGGTGCCCGATCGACGCGAAGGGCGATCCCGTCGCGCCATTGCGGAACGCATTGCGCACCGGACGCTGCGAGATCCGCGCGGAGTCGATCGTCGAGCGGATCCTGCTCGACGACTCGGGCCGGCGCGCACGCGGCGTCCGCTATCTCGACGCCGACGGGAACCCGCACGAAGTCACCGCCGGCGCGGTCGTCGTGGCGGCGGGCGCGTGGGAGACGCCTCGCCTGCTCCTCCGTTCGGATGTCGCGAACTCCTCGGGCCTGATCGGGCGCTTCCTCATGTATCACTTCCAGACGTTCGTCATCGGCTCCTTCCCGCACCGCCTGCACGGTCATCGCGGCCGTTCGGTGACACACCTGCACGACGACCACATGCTCGTCGACGACGACGTGCGCACCTTCGCCAAGGAGCACGACCTTCCCTACTTCCGTGCGGGCATCGTCGAGCACGGTGGGGGTGGCGGCCCGATCGTCGAGGCGATGTTCACACCACCCGGTCTCGCGCACACACGCGAGATGCTCGAGTCGCCGATGCGCGACCGCATGTGGGCATTCACTATCCAGGGCGAGGATCTGCCGCAGATCACGAACCGCGTCGATCTCGACCCGCACGTCGTCGACGTGCACGGCTTCCCGGCGGGACGGGCGACGTACGACGTGCACCGCCACGAGGTCGCGGCGTCGCGCTACTACGCACCGAAGCTCGAGGAGATCATGCGCGAGGCCGGGGCGGAGTGGACGTTCGCCGCGACGTCTCCCCCGCTGGATGGGACCCGCGCCGGCACCCGGAGCGCATCAGTGTCACGCCACATCGTGGGGACGTGCCGCATGGGCGACGATCCCCGCACGAGTGTCGTCGACCGCTGGCAGCGGTTCCACGACGTCGACAACATGGTCTGCACGGACTCCTCGGTGTTCCCGACCTCCACCGGCTACGGTCCGACGTTGACCCTCGTCGCGCTCGCGATCCGCGCGTGCCGAAGCCTTGCCGGTCTTCCGCAACTCAGGAGCATGCGTCCATGATCGTGATCACGTTCCTGCTCCGGCGGCGACCGGACATGTCGAGCGAGGACTTCCACCGCTACTGGCGCGAGCAGCACGGCCCGCTGGTCGCGTCGCATGCGCACACGTTGGGCATCCGCCGGTACTCGCAGTTGCACGCGACGGAATCGCCGATCGGTGCCGGGATCGCGCAATCGCGTGAGTGCGAGCCGTCGGACTGGGACGGCATCGCACTCGTGTGGTTCGACGGCGAAGAGGCCCTCGTCGCGGCCGGCGCAACTCCCGAAGGCCAAGCCGCGGGCGCCGCGCTCCTCGAGGACGAACGCCGCTTCATCGACCTGCCGCGCTGCCAGCTCTTCCTGAGCGACGACCACAGCGTCGTACACTGACCGGGGTGAAAGCCGTCGTCTTCGACTTCTACGGGACGCTCGCGGAGACGCGCGACTGGGGCCCGTCGTGGGACGTGCTGGTGGCCGAGATGGGCTACGAGCTCGATCCCGACCTCAAGGAACGCTGGTGGAACGACGGCATCGACGGGATCGAGCACGACGAGCACTCGCGCTCGCGTGACCACTACGTCGCCTGGCAACAAGCGCGGGTGCGCGGCATGCTCGACGAGTGCGGCGTCACGGCGTGTGATCAGGACATTCTCATCGCGCGCGTGCGCGAGATCAGCGGACACCGGAGGATCGACGCGTACGCGGAGGTGCAGACCGTCCTTTCCGAGCTGCGCGGTGCGGGGCTCGCGCTCGCGATCTGCTCCAACTGGGACTGGGACCTGCTCGAGGCGATCGACAGCGCGGGCATCGCCGACGCGGTCGACATCACGGTGTCATCGGCGTGGGTCGGTGCGCGCAAGCCGCACCCGCGCATCTTCCGGCACACGGTCGACCAGCTCGGCGTCGCTCCTGAGGAGACGCTCTTCGTCGGCGACACCTGGAGCTGCGACGTCGACGGCCCGCGGGCGGCGGGCCTGCGCGCGGTCTACCTCCGCCGGCCGCACTTCGGTCCCGACCGGACCGCGCCGCCCGATCACCACGAGCAGGACGACGTGCCTCGGGCGCAGGACCTGCGCGTCCTCCTCGATCTGCTCGCAGACGACGCCGTCAGTTGACGGCGCGTTCGCGGCCTTCCCAGTAAGGGGCGCGCAGGTCGCGCTTGAGCACTTTCATCGCCCCCGACAACGGGAGCGGCTCGGTGCGGATCTCCACCGACTTCGGCACCTTGTACCCGGCGATCCACTCCCGGCAGTGCTCGACGATCTCCACTTCGGTGACCTGTTGGTTCTCGCGGAGCACGATGATCGCGTGTACGGCCTCGCCCCACTTCTCCGATGGCACGCCGATGACCGCGACCTGCGCGACCGAGGGATGTGACGCGATCGCATTCTCGACTTCGACGGAGTACACGTTCTCGCCACCGGTCACGATCATGTCCTTGACGCGGTCGACGAGAAACAGGTAACCGTCCTTGTCGACATAGCCGGCGTCGCCCGAGTGGTACCAGCCGTCGCGGAACGCGTCGGCCGTCGCCTCGGGCTTCTTCCAGTACTCGCGCATGAAGTTCCCGGCGCGCGCGCAGACCTCTCCGGTCTCGCCGGCCGCCACCGGCTTGCCATCGGGCCCCTGGATCGACAGCACGACGCCTTGCAACGGCCGGCCCGCGGAGCGCAGACGCGGGCCACCGGCTCGGTGCTCGTCGGGGCCGAGCGCGGTGAGGACCGCGGCCGACTCGGTCATGCCGTAGCCCTGATAGATGTCCATGTCGGGGAAGAGGGACACCAGCTGCTCGAGCAAGACGCCGGGCATCGGCGACGCGCCGTAGGTGAGCGTCGTGAGGCTCGCGAGCCGCTCGGCCTTGAATTCGGGATGACTCAGCAGCATGCCAATCATCGTCGGCACCATCACGGTGTTCGTCACCTTGTGCTGCTCGACGAGTGCCATCACCTTCGCGGGATCGAAGAGCGACAGGAACACCGAGCCGCCGCCCATCGCGGGCACGCCCAGCATTCCGCCCATCGACGCGGCGTGGAACATCGGCGTCTGGTGAAGGAACACGTCCTGCTCCGAGAACCTCCACGTGGCCAGCACGTGATACAGGTTGAGCATCTCCGCGCGCTGGTCGAGCAGCACACCCTTGGGAAGGCCGGTCGTCCCGCCGGTGTACATCAGCACGACCGGGTCGTCTTCTTCGGGCTCGTTGGGAATTGCGGGCGTCGCGTCGGCGAGAAGGTCCTCGTATGTCACGTCGTGCGGCGCGTCGCCGGACCCGATCATCACCACGTGCTTCAAGCCGACCGCGGCGCGCACCTTGTCGATGACCGGCGCGAAGAACGGATCCGTGAAACAGACGGTCGTCCCGGAGTCCCCGAGGATGTACTCGAGCTCCTTGGGCGCGAGGCGCAGGTTCAACGGGTTGATCACGCCCGCGCCGAGGAACGCGGCGTGGTAGCACTCCAGGAATTGGTGGCTGTTGAGGGCCATCACCGCGAAGCGGTCGCCCCGCGTCACGCCGATGCCGTCGAGCGCCGCCGAGAGGCGACCGACACGGTCGAAATGCTCCGCGAACGTCGCCGTGTACTCGCCGTCGAAGAACGCCGTCCGGTCGGCGTTGCGCTCGACCGCGGGCAGCAGCTGGTGATGGTACACGAGCTCCTTCACGCATTCCCCCCTCGTTGTCGCGCTCGACGCTAGCTCGCGGCGACGCAAGACTGAATTGCGTGGCAGATGACGAACCGCTCGAGTCGGGGTACGGGCCGCAGACCTCGCCCGGCGACAACCTGTGCAACGACTTCGTGCAGGAGTCGGCCCGTTCGTTCGCGGCATTCGCTTCCGCGCGCGGCGATCGTCTCGCCCGGATCGACGGCATCGTCACGATGGCGGACGCCGGCTCGCCCGTCCCGTTCTTCAATCGGGCGGTGCTCGAACAGCCGATCGACGATCTCGAACGAGCGGTGCACGAACTGCGGGCGTTCTATTGCGGCACGGGCAGCGAGACCCCCTTTCTGCTCGACAGCACCTGGCCGACCCCCGACCTCCGGCCCCATGGGTTCGCATTGATGGGTCACCCGCCATTGATGCTTCGTCCCGCGCGGACGCCGCTGCCGGCCGCGCCCCCCGAGCTCCACGTTGTCCGCGTCAGCGACGACCGGACGGCGCACGACTACGAATACACGCTCGCCCATGGCTATCCGGCCCTCCAGATGCAGCCGGTGCAGGGCGTCACGATTCTCACGCCCGCGTGCCGTGCCGCGACGGGATGGCACCACTTCGTCGGGTACGTCGACGATCGCCCGGTCACCGCGGGCTCGGCGTATGTCGACGATCTCCTGGTTCGCGTGGACAACATCGCGACCCTCGATGACGCGCGCGGCCGGGGATATGGTGCGGCCATCACTGCCGCGGCTGTGGCCGTCGATCCGTCGAAGCCGGCGACGCTGATCGCGAGCGACCTCGGACGGCCGGTGTACGAGCGCCTGGGCTTCGTCGCGATGCTGCGCGTCACGTACTGGCTCGGGATCCGGGGCGCGCTCGCGGGAACCTAAGCGCCGAAGTCCGCGGCGAGCACGATCGCGTACGCGGCCGGGTCGCCCTCGTGCGTCACGACGGCAGCCTCCTTGCGACCCGACATGAAGAGCGTCAGCTCTCCCGGCGGTCCGGTGAGCGTTACCTTCGGCCCGTCCGTCGACACCGCGCGCTCGCGGCCGTCGGGAGAGCGCAACACGAGCGCGACCCCTTTGACCTGCCGGCGTGCGAGTCGCGCGCCGAAGCCGAGCATCCGCCACAGGATGTCGTTGAATTCGGCATCGAGCTCGCGCGGTCCCTCGCCTGATGCGCGTCGCACGTCCTCGTGGTGGACGAAGTTCTCGTTGACGTTGGCGGTCGCGAGTGGTCCCTTGCGGTGCATCACCGGCGGCCCTGTGCGCAGCATGCCGACGAGTGCGTCATAGCCCTTGGTCTTGTAGCGATCCATGACGTGCTGCAGGTGTCGCTTGAACGGGCCCGGCAGGACGAGGCCGAGCGCGGCGTCGGAACGCGCCTCGCGCGCGACCAGGTGCGCGGCGAGATCCAATGTGAGCCAGCCCTCGCAGAGTGTCGGCGCGTCGGATCCGACCTTGTTGAGCGTGTCGCACAGGTCGGCGCGCTCGCGTAACAAGACTTCAGTGGCGTTCACGACGGATACGTCTTCAATTCGATCGTGTTCCCGTCCGGGTCGTGCACATACAGGCTCGCGCCGTATCCCTGGGCACCGAAGTTGCGGTCCACTCGGCGACCGTCGGGGAATTGCCCGGCGAGCGCGTCGAGGTCGGCGTCCTCGACGACCAGGCAAACGTGATTGACGTTCTCGCCCGTACGCTCCGCCGGGAAGAGGTCGATGATCGTCATCGCGTTCAGCCGTACCGACGGGAAGAATACGTCGCCGCGCCGCCACGCATCGACGTTCATCGGCTCAAGCCCGAGCACGTCGGCATACCACGCAAGCGACCGTTCGACGTCGGCGCTGTTGACGACGACGTGATCCAGTCCGACGACCTTCATGGCGTGCACGCTACCGCGGGAGTCCCAAGATCCGGTCGCCGATGATCGTTCGCTGGACCTCGGATGTGCCCCCCGCGATCGACGCCGCCTTCGACCACAACCATTGCCGCTGCCAGAAGCCTTCGCCGGGGTTGTGCTGCGCGCCCCACCACAACGGAGCCGCCGGGCCGACGACGGCGAGCGCGCGCTGGGAGAGCGCTTGGGTCATGTCGCTCCACGCGAGCTTCGTCACGCTCGACTCCGGGCCCGGCTCGAAGCCCTTGCCGAGTCGCGAGAGCGTTCGCCAATTGTGCAACCGCAGCACCCGGAGCTCCACGAACGACTGTGCCAACGCGTCGGCGACCTCGACGTCGTCGAGCAGACCCCGCGCCGACGCGAGGTGCCAGAGCTCGTCGAGGTAGACCTCGTGCACCACCTGTTCCTTGAAGGGGAAGGCGGTGCCGCGCTCGTGCGCGAGCGTCGTGTTCGCGACGGCCCATCCGTTGTGGAGCGCGCCCACGAGATGATCGTCGGGGATGAAGACCTCGTCGAAGAAGACTTCGTTGAACTCGGCGTCGCCGGTGATCTGCACGAGCGGCCGCACCTCGATCCCCGGTGCTTGCATGTCGACGACGAGGTACGAGATGCCTTTGTGCTTGGACACGTCGGCGTCGGTGCGCGCGAGACAGATCCCCCACCGGGCGAACTGCGCGTAGGACGTCCACACTTTCTGACCGGAGAGCAACCAGCCGTCGTCGACCCGCACGGCGCGCGTCTGCAACGAGGCGAGATCCGAGCCCGCGTTCGGCTCACTGAACAGCTGGCACCAGATCTCGTCGGCGGTGAGGATCGAGGGCAGCCACCGCTGCTTCTGCGCCTCCGTGCCGTGTGCGAGCAACGTCGGGCCCGCGAGGTTGATGCCGACACGGTTGATCGGCTGGAGCGCGCGTGATCGTGCGTACTCCATGTTGAAGATCGCCACTTGGACCGGGGAGGCGCCGCGCCCGCCGTACTCGGCCGGCCAGTGGATGCCCACCCAACGTGCGGCGGCGAGCTGCGCCTGCCAGCGACGGCCGAACTCGACCTCGTCGGCGATCGTCTCGAACCGGGGCGGGATCTCGACGTGCGCGAGCAGCCAGGCACGTACCTCCTCGGCGAACAACTCCTCTTCGGGCGTGAACGCGAGGTCCATCAGAGATCCCGGTCGCGCTCGCGCGGAGACTGCACGAAGGAGTCGAACAACGCGCGCAGCTCGGGCATTGCCGCCGGATCCTAGGCTCGGCCGACCGTCAACTCACTCTGGCCGCGGCCGCATCGCGCCCAGGAGGGGGATCGAGGCGATCTTCTCGTCGCCGAGGATGCGCCAATCCAACACCGGGAGCCGCCGGCGCTTCCCGGCCCGCCGAGGCCGGATGACCTGCGTCGGCGTGACGATCAGGTCGACCGGGAAATCGTGCGCGGTCACGGGGATCGTCCCCGCGGGCTGGAGTTGCACGTCGTGCACGGTCGTGGCGAGGACGGTGCGGGCGTCGACGAGCCCCGCGGCCGCAGCGACTGCGAGCTCGAGGTCGCTGAAGCCGCCGCCCTTGCCGAGACGCGCGCCGTCCTCCCCCACTGCGACGCATCCGGCGACGACGAGGTCGACCGGTGCCATCTCGTCGAGGCCGACGGTGCGGGCGGAACGTGCCGCGCCCTTGATCGTGGCCGCCTGACGCGGCGGATCGGTGAGCCGCGCGGGATCGAGCACGTAGAACGGATCGCGCTCGGCGAGCCGCGGCACGGCCATGTACAGCAACTTTCCGTCGCGCAATGCCCGGATCCGCACCGGCAGCTGCGGCGCATCGGGGTTCGCCTTGATCGTCTGCGCCCGTTCCCATTCGTTCGTCTGCGCGAGCGCGTCGGCCGCGGCCTCGGCGCCGACGAAGTTCGGGATCCGGCCATCGGGGGACGGGAAACGCGCGATGCCCTTCTTGCTCATCGCTCGCCATACCTCTTCGCGCAGCGCGGCCTTCTCCGCGAGCACGTCCTGCCGGCCGGCGGCATCGTGATCATGACGGCGCGGCATGGTGTGAAAGTAGCCTGCTGCGGATGAGCTGCCTCTCATGAGCGTCGACATGACGGGCGCGGCCGATCTGCACTGTCACTTCGGTCCCGACCCGCACCGCGAACGGTCCGTCGACGCGTTCGAGGCCGCGCGGGAAGCGCGCGCCGCGCGCCATCGCGCCGTCGTGCTGAAGTCGCACGACTTCCCCACCGCACCACTCGCATGGGCGGTGCAACGCGACGTCGGGGACGGCATCTCGGTGTTCGGCGGGATCTGCTGCGACCGGGAGGTCGGCGGCGTGAACCCGGCCGCGGTCGAGGTCGCGCTCGAGCTCGGTGCGCGCATCGTCTGGCTGCCGACGCTGAGCAGCCGTCAGGACGTCGAGAACGGCGTCGCCGCGATGCTCGGCATTCCCGGCCCGGGACTCGTCGTGACCGACGCCGACGACGCGCTCCTGCCCGAGACGCGTGAGGTGCTGGCACTGGTGCGTGCGCACGACGCCGTGCTCGCGACGGGTCACGTGAGCGCAGCCGAGCACTATGCCGTCGTGAAGGAATTCGCGCGCCACGGCAAGGTGCTCGTCACGCACGCCACCGAGGATCTCGCCGGCCCGAAGCTCACCACCGCACAATGTCACGAGCTCGCGTCGCTCGGGGCGTGGATCGAGCTCTGCGCAATGACCTGCATCGGTGCACTCGCGACCAAGACCCTTCCCGAGATGGTGGCGACGATCCGCGCCGTCGGCGTCGACCGGGTGACCTTGGGAACCGACTTCGGCCAGAAGGTCAACCCGCATCCGGCGGCCGGCTTGCAGACCTACGCCGACGCGTTGTACGCCGAGGGGGTCACCGAGGACGAGATCAGACGGATGGCGTGCACGAACCCGTGCGCGTTGCTCGGGCTCGACGCGTCATGACGCGGCATACGGTGTGCACAACGACCACGCAAGAGAGGGAGTGACGTGCCGTACATCGAAATTCCCGAAGGCCACGCAGGTCCCGAGGTGCGGGTATGGGCACTGCGTCCGGAGATGGGGATCGGCGCGGCGACGTTGAGCCATGCGATCTACGAGCAGAGCATCCTTCCGGTGCGCGAGCGCGAGCTGGCACGGATGCGTATCGCGCAGATCAACGGCTGCGCGATCTGCCAACAGTGGCGGTCGACTCCCGGTGCCGAGGGCAAGGTGTCCGGGGACGAGTACGCCCACGTGAGCGAGTGGCAGACGTATCCCGGATACTCCGAGCGTGAGCAACGTGCGATCGAGTACGCCGAGCGGTTCGCCCTCGATCACCACACGATGGACGATGCATTCTTCGCGCGTCTCCGCTCGTCGGGATTCTCCGACGCCGAGATTCTCGACCTCACCGTGTGTGTCGGCGGGTGGCTCGCGCTCGGACGCACGCTGCACGTGCTCGGCATCGATGACGCCTGCCGCCTCCCGCAGTAATTCCCGGCGTCGACCCTTCAGCCTCGCGTAGCGTCTCGGCAATGGGCGATCTCGCGGTCGACACGAGCGTCGAAGGCGGGAGTGGCGAGTATCGGGCCGCACTCTCGCGCGACTGGGAGATCTGGGGACCGAACGGCGGCTACATCGCCTCGATCGCACTGCGGGGTGCCGGTGCGCACTCGCGCTTCGACCGGCCCGCCAGCCTGGTCGGCCACTTTCTCGGCGTGGCGTCGTTCGACGCGCCGCTCGAAGTGCGCGTCACGACACTGCGCTCGGCCAAGCGCGCCGAGTCGATGCGGGTGTCGTTGATCCAAGGCGACCAACCCATCTTCGACGCGCTCGTGTGGGCGGTCGGTGACGTCGCCGGCCTCGAGCACGACCTCACGGCCATGCCGGACAAGCCCGCGCCCGAGGGACTGCCCACGATCGCCGAGCGGGTTGGTGACCGGTTCACCGAGAATCCGTACCACCGCTTCTGGTCGAACTTCGACGAGCGCGTGCCCGACGAGGACTGGATCGACGACTGGGACAGCCGGCAGCCGGGCGAACCCGTGCACGGGCACTGGTACCGATTCGTGCCGACGTCGACATTCGACGACCCGTGGGTGGACGCGTGCCGTTCGTTGGTCCTCGCCGACACCTTGGGCTGGCCGGCGGTCTGCCAATTGCATCCGCGCAATCCGTTCATGGCGCCGAGCATCGACCTGTCCTGCGCGTTCCACCGCGCGCGCCCGGAAGAGCCGTGGCTGTACGCGGAGGCGACGGCCGAAAGCGCGGCGAACGGCCTCGTCGGATGCGCGAGCCGGGTATGGGCGCGCGACGGCGCGTTGCTCGCGGTGGGCGCCAGTCAGCTCCTGTGCCGCCCGATGCCGACCCCGTAGTCTCCGGGGCCGATGGAAGATCGCCGCACGGCCGGGCTCTATCTCGAGATGACCGACCGGCCGCTCGACGCGTACGCGCGCGATCGCGTTCCCGAAGTGTTGGCGATGCCCGGCGTCGAGCGCGCCACGTGGTGGCGGAACCTCGTGCGCGATCGCGACGACCTCCCACGCGTCCTGCCCGAGTTCGATCACCTCGGCGTGTACGAGGTCGATGCCACATTCCGGGCGCCGACCGCGCCTCCCGGCGTCGACAACCACCACTTCGTGCGTACGCCTCGCCCCGGGCAAGGAGTGCTGACCGGACGTCCGACGATCGGCCTCTCCCTCGTCCTCATCTCCCCGGAGGAGCCGGGTCGCGCCCAGGAGCTGCGCGACTGGGCGGACTTCGTGCACCTCCGCCACATCGCCGAGGCCGGCGTCCCCGGATACTGCATGATCACGCCGTACGAGAACGCCGCCGGGGCGGATCCGCGCTTCATGCACTTCTACGAGATGGACACCGACGACCCCGAGCGCGCGTTCAAGGCGATGACACCGCTCGTGATGCAGCGCATCGGCGGCCACAAGACCGACGCGTTCAAGCGATGGGCGTGGGGGCCGAGCCTCCGCATCATGTACGTCAATTCGTTCGCACGCGAGGGCGCGCGTTCCCGGTGAGCGACTTCTTCGACGTCGTCAGCCGCCAGCGCGCCGCGCGCGTCTTCGCGGACGCGCCGGTGAACGACGACGAGATCGCAAGCGTGCTCACTGCGGCGACGTACGCGCCGAGTGCGGAGAACAAGCAGCCGTGGGAGTTCGTCGTCGTGCGCGACCCGCGGTCGCGAGCCCGCATCGGCGAGCTGACGAAGCGAGCGTGGGAAGGGGGCGGGCGCGCGGTCTCCCGGGAACGCCTGAGCCCCGCGTTGCTCGCCGACGTCGACCGCGGCGCGACGGGAGGGGTCGCGGCGGCACCCGTCCAGATCGTCGTGTGCGCCGACACGCACCGCGGGCTCGAAGCGACGGTGGGATCGTCGATCTTCCCAGCCGTACAGAACCTGTTGCTCGCCGCGACCGCGCTCGGTCTCGGGAGCGCGCTGACGACGATCACGACCGGCTATCGCGCCGAGCTCCAGGCGCTGCTCGACCTGCCGGCGCACGTCTGGCCGGTCGCGGTCGTCCCGATCGGACGATCCGCTCGTGCGCTCGGGCCCCCGCGCCGAGATCCCTTCGCCGCCCACGCCCACCGGGAGCGCTACGGCGCCGGTTGGTGATGTGCCTCCCTGATGACGAGGACGGGACACGGGGCGTGGCGCACGACGTGCTCACTCTCGGAGCCGAGGAACAAGCGCCCGAGGCCGGTCCGGCCGTGCGAACCGACGACGATGACGTCGACGCCGAGCTCCTCCGCGACGCGACAGATCGTCCTCGCCACATCACCGACCTCGATGCGCTTCTCCACACGCGCGGTGGTGAGCGCGGCCGCCGTGCGTTCGAGCTCCTCGCGAGCCTCGGCGAGCTCCGCGTCCCACACCCGTTCCATCTCTTCGGGTGTGTAGACCGAGCCCTCGAATCCGCCGGCGTCGTCGCCCGGTATCTCGGTGACGACGGTGAGGAGGGTCAGCTGATCGGCGCTGCGGAGCAGCTCCGCGGCGCGCCGGGCCGCACGGATCGATTGGTCGGAGCCGTCGGTTGCGAGGAGTGCGTGCACGGCGTCGTTCTACCCCGTGACGGCAGTTACCGCGCCACCTGCCGCGTCTGATGCTCGAATCGCGTCGAGCACGCACATCTCGGCGAGGCCGTCGGCGAAGGTGGGCACCGGCACCGCCGTCGGTCGAGTCGAGCGCTCGATGCCGCTGCGCAGGGCCTCGCACAGGCGCGTATACGGGCTGAGCTCCAGGTGCGTGTATCGCTCTCGAGGATCTTCGGACGCGGCAGGCAGGGGCAACGCGAGGTCGGAGGGGACCTCGAGGGCCCGCCGGCCTCGGTGATCCGACAGCCACACGGTCCTGCCCGCGACCTCGATCGTGCCCGCGCTGCCGGCAACGATCGCAGCACCCGCGACCGCGGGCGTCCACGACGCCGCGGTCTGCTGGAGCACGCCGTGCGCACCGTTGACCATCGCCACGCGCGCGATGAAGGAATCCTCCGCGCCGCCGGCCCTCGCGCTCACGGTCGGCAACACCGCGGAGACGGTGGCGATCTCACCGAGCCAGGTTCGCACCTGGTCGACGACGTGCGAGCCCGACGCGCCGAGCCACCCACCACCCCGGTCGGCATCGAACCACCACCGCGGCACGTTCGTGGCGGACGGGTCCGCGACCAACGGGACGTATTGCACGAGTGAGAACAGGCGCGGTTCGCCGATCAGCCCGTCGTGCAGGGCACGCGCCACGACGGCCCGGTCCGCCGCCCATCGGAACTCGTGGCCGACGAGGTGCGTCACGCCTGCACGCGTCGCCGCGTCGAGCATGCGCGCCGCTTCGTGGCGGTCGAGCGCGAACGGCTTCTCGCAGATCACGTGCCGTCCCGCTTCGCACGCCTCGATCGCGAGACCCGCGTGTGTGTCGGGCGGTGTCGCGATCGTGACCGCGTCGACCTCCGGCAATGCGAGCGCCTCGCCGAGTGTCGCGCACGCGTGCGGCACGCCCAGCCTCTGCGCCCGTCGTGCGGTCCGTCCGGCATCCCGGCCGACGAGCGCGATCACGTCGAATCCCGCGTTGCGCAGTGCCGGGACGTGGACGCGGGCACCGAAGCCGGTGCCGACGACGACCGCTCCGGGCACTCAGTACCCCTCGTCGGGATCGACCACGTGGCGCAGCGACTCACCGCGTTGGTACCGGCCGATGTTCTCCATCAGGATCTCGACTGCGGTCTGCAGCAGCTGGGGCGTGTACCACGAGACATGGGCCGTCAGCAGCACACGCGGATGCGTGTACAGCCAGTGACCCGCCGGCAGCGGTTCCGGGTCGACGGTGTCGAGTGACGCCATTGCCACGGTGCCGTCATCGAGCGCGACCCGCAACGCGTCCTGATCGATCAACGAGCCACGCGCGATGTTGACGATGTGCACACCCTTGCGCATCAGCGCGAACGCGCCGGCGTCGATGAGATGACGAGTGCGCGAGGTCGCCGGCGCCGCGAGCACCACATGATCGGCATCCGAAAGCAGCGCATCGAGTGACCGGACGAGTTCGACACCTCCGATCGAGCTCGGCGCATCGGTACGTCGCATCGCTCGCACACGCATCCCGAACGCGAGCGCACGTGTCGCGATCGCGCTCCCGATACCGCCGAGGCCGACGAGCGCGAGCGTCGCGCCCTCGACGCGATCGAGGGTCGGATCCGGGAAGTTCCAGAACCGGGGCGGCTCGCGCAGGCTCGTCTCCCCGAGACGCTTCGCATGGCTGAGGATCGCGGCCATCACCCATTCGGAGATCGGCACCGCACTGGCGCCGCGCGCACAGGTCACCACCCGACCGTCGAAGACCTCCTTGGGGACACGATCGACACCCGTGCCGGAGAGCTGCACCCACTGCACGCCGGCAGCATCGATCCATCGGATGATCTCGTCCCACGCGAGATACCCGCCGAAGAACGCGTCTGCCTGCAAGCCGGGCGGCGGCGGCTCGCCGGCCTTGAACTCGACCAGCTCGACGTCGGGGTACGCATCACGAACGAGGTCGGCCTGCGCCGACATGACTCCGAGCTGGGCAATGATCCGCACGACGTCAGAAGCTACGTGTCACTGCCCGCGTCGGACCAAAGCTGTGCAGCGCCAGCGCGTGCAGATTGCCGAGCCCGCCGTTCACGATCACCAGCATGTGCTCGGGGGACGCGACGAGATGCACGTCGCCGCGTTCGTCGACGCGGTTGTTCTCCTCGGCGCGGCGCCGGTGCGCCTCCGGCCACCACGAGACCGGGAGCTTGGCGTGCTCGAAGAGCCGTTCCTGCACGTCCGCGATGTCGGGATACGCCCGCGCGATCAGCTCGGCCCACGGCGGCGCAAGCGCGACCATGATCTCGGCACCGTGATGATCGCCGATGAACGCGTTCGTACCGATGAACGCGAGCGATTTTCCGATGATCTCGAGCAGGTCGACACCGGTGTCGGCAACGATGTCGGCGATGTCGATGGTTCCGGTCGCGCCGTGCACGGTGACCGCATCGGCGCCGGGCGCACTGCCCCGCCGTACGGAGAGCGGTGCCCACGGCGAGCGCTCCTCCCACTCCCCCACGCAGATGCCGCTGACCCGGCCCGGTTGACCGAACACGCTCTTGGAGTTCAGCCCGACCTTCTGCCCGCCGACGTTGCGCGTGATCAATCGTGAGGCGCGACCGATCGACGCGCCGGTACCGGCCTCGCCACCGAAGCATCCCGGTCCCATCGGGAGCTTCAGATCCTGGCGCACCGGTCCGTTCACGATCATGGCGGGCACGACGCAGCACGTCGTCGTGTTCAGCGCGAACAGGTTGAACAGCGGATCGGCCATTGCGGAGATCGCGGCGACCAACAACGGCATCGCCTCCGCGGGCGCGCCGGCCATCACGGCGTTGATCGCAATCTTCTCGATCGAGGCGCGTCCGTTGCGCGGAGGGATCTCGGCGACCACCTCCTCGGGAAATCGCCCGGACCCGGCGACGAACGCCCGGACCCGCTCCTCGGTCGGCGGTATCAGGGGCAGACCGTCACCCCATCCCGCGTCGGTCGCGAGCTTCATGAACTCGACCGGATCGTCGTCGACCTCGACGCGCTCCGAGACGAGCCAATCCAACGTACAGCCCTCCGGCCCGCAATCTTCCGGGTCGCGCTCGCTGCGGGCCGGGATACCCGGCCCATGGGCGCTCGCCGCTCCCGCGAGCTCGCTTCGCTCCTTCGTCGCTCCGCTCGCCGCGTCGTTCACCCCCGCGTTGGTCACGGAAGCTGCCTCGTGCGACTCAGTCATTTCTCCATCCTCACACGACGGCGCCGAGCGTCTGCAATACCTGGGGCCAGTGCTCGCGCGCGATCGCCCGCACGTCGTTCTCCGGTAGCGATTCCAGCGGGTACGGGAGCACGTGCACACGCAATCCGGGACGGCCCGCGTTCGCGGCCATCGTGTTCGCCAGCACCTCGAACTCCGCTGTCACGACGGCGACCGCCGTCTTCCCCCCGCCGGCCACGGCAACCGTGTCGTGCACCGTCCAGGAGGTACAGCTGCCTCAATTGCCGAGGCCGACGAGCGCGGCGTCGACATCGGCGGCGAACACACTGAGCTGGGCGAAGGTGTCGCTGCCGTCGACCCCGATACGGTTGCCGGCTTCCCATCGCCGCACGTGTGCACCCGCGGCACGAAGGCGCGGCTCCCACTCGTCGAGCACCCACAGCCACGAGCGCCACGCCCGATCGAATCGCAGCCCGATGGTCTTGCCGCCCAGCGTGCCGGCGTCCGGGCCCGGATCGGGGTCGGTTGCCGGCGGCGCCGCGGTGGGATCGAGAACTCGAACCCTGCGCATCTGCACCTCCGTGATCGAAAGAGAGCGTAATGTGCGCCACCAGATGCAATCTGTGGTCGTGGGCACGGGCATCCCGTTCGCCGAGGGGCCGGTGTGGTGCCCGGACAGAACGGTGGTCGCGACGAGCGTCGCGGCCGGCGCGCTGTACCGCGTCTGGCCCGAGCAGCAGTTGACCGAGCGCATCGCGCTGACCGGCGGCGGCGCCAACGGCGCGGCCCTGGGCGCGGACGGCTCGATCCTCGTGACCCAGAACGGCGGGATCGACTTCTCACGCCTGCCCGGTGTGTTCGCGAACTTGCCCGCGTGCGTCCCCGCGACGCCCGGCCTCCAGCTCGCCGACCCGCACGGCAACGTGACCTACCTCGCCGACCATGCGATGCGGGGGCCGAACGACCTCGCGGTGGCGACGAGCGGCGAGGTGTACTTCACCGATCCGGGCCACTACCCGCCACCCGACGACGAGGACGTGGGACGCGTGTTGATCTACGGCCGGGACGGAGACGTGCGGACATACGCGTCGGGATTCTCCTACTGCAACGGCATCGCGTTCGATCCCGACGGCACCGTCGTGGTCGTCGAACGACGCGGACTCCTCCGTGTGCACGACGACGGCGAGCGCGATTGGGTGATCGAGACGCTCGGCCGGGGCGGCGGGGACGGCTTCTGCCTCGACGCCGACGGTCGCTACTACGTCGCGTCGACGATCGAGCACGGCATACGCGTCGTCGAACCCGACGGCACGATCGTCGACTTCCTCGAGATCGACGGCAAGGGCGTCACCACCAACTGCTGTTTCGGTGGCGACGATCTCCGCACTCTCTTCGTCACCGACGCGATCCCGGGAAACCTCGTCGCGTTCGAGCACATGCCGACCCCGGGTCTGCCGTTGCCGGCCTGGATCCCGGTCTAGGTACCCGTCGCGCGCAGCCGCGCCGCGAGGTCACGCGCCCAGGCTTCGGGGTCTTCCAACGGCCAGCCCCGCTCAGGGAGGTCGAAGTACTCGACGCTGAGCGCGCCGCGGTAGCCGAGGCGGTCGAGGCGGCGGAACAGCGCGTCGAAGTCCACGACACCCGACGGATCGTCGGCGTGCAGCTGGGTGTGACCGGGCCTGCCTTGCCGCAGCTGGAGGTGATCCGCGAACTCGAGCAGTTCGCAGGGATCGCCGCCCCAGCACGCGACGTGCCCGGTGTCGACCAGTAGCCGGACGGTCGGGACCTCCGCGCGAAAGGCCTGCACGCTCTCCAACGAGTTCACGATCGCGCCGGTCCACGGCTCCAGCAGCGCGTGCGGCGCGGCGCGCCACCAGCGCACCGCACGTTCCCACGCGCCGTCGAGCTCGGCGCTCGGCGCGGGCGTGGAGCACCATGCGTCGACCGGCTTCGGGTACGCCGTCGGGCATCCGACCGGCAGCGCGAGCGTCGCGGGGTCGACGTCGATCAGAGGATCGATGTGTTCGAACCCGTCGGCCTTCGCCGCGCGCGCCCGCTCGAGCACGTCCCCGCGTCCCCAATAGACGACGTCGACGACTCCCAGCGGCCAGCGCATCCTCAACCCGTCGGTTCTTGCGAGGCCCGGCGACACCGAGTGTCGTCAATCGTCGCAAGAACTGGCGGTGCGCTCATTTCTTCATCGACTGTGGCATCACCATGCCGACCTGCTGAAGGTGCTGGCCGAGACCGTCGTCGAATCGCTCGGCGACGTCGGCGGCCGTCCAACCGCCGTCCTTCCACATCCATGCGATCTGCTTCGGATGCTGGAACAGCGTGTACGCGTACTCGGTGCGTCCGAGGATCTGACCGTTCACGTGCGCGGCCGACTCGGACGCGAGATACGCGACCAGCGGCGCGTTCAACGCCGGGTTTTCCTCCGGCGGCGGTTCCTTGCCCGACCGCTCGTACAGCGCAGCGGTCATGCGGGTCGCGCCGGCCGGCGCCACCGCGTTCACGGTGATGCCGTAGCGACCGAGCTCCATCGACCATACGAACGTCATCCCCATGATGCCGGCCTTGGCCGCGCCGTAGTTCGTCTGACCGAAGTTGCCGCGCAGGCCCGCCGACGACGTGATGTTGACGATCCGCCCGTAACCCTTGTCCTTCATCACCTCGGCCGCGTGGCGCGTGCAGTTGAATGTGCCCTTGAGGTGCACGGCGATGACCGCGTCGAAGTCGGACTCGTCCATCTTGACCAGCGTCTTGTCGCGCACGATGCCCGCGTTGTTGACGAGGATGTCGATCGTGCCGAACGCGTCGACCGCGGACTGCACGATCCGGCGCGCACCGTCGAAGTCGGTCACCGAGTCGTAGTTGGGCACGCCCGTCGAACCCAGCGCCTCGATCTCCTTGCACACCTCCGCCGCCGGGTCACCTTCGCCACCGCGGCCGTCGAGCGACACGCCCACGTCGTTCACGATTACGCGGGCGCCCTCGCGCGCGAAGCACAGCGCGAACTCGCGTCCGATGCCGCGGCCCGATCCGGTCACGACCGCGACCCGCCCGTCGAGCAAACCCATCTACGCGACCGCCGCGGTCGCGGAACCGCTGATGGCCTTGTCACCGTTCTGGTTCTCGACGACGACATCGAGATCGACGAGGTGCTCGCCGCCCTCGTCACGCTTGCCGGTGACCGTGGCCGTGCACGTGAGGACGTCGCCGGGCCACACCTGCTTGGCGAATCGCACCTGGAACCGGCGGATCGCCTCGGGCCCGAACCAGTCCTTCACGACGCGCGCCGCCAGGCCCATCGTGAGCATGCCGTGGCCGAACACCGAGGGATTGCCGACCTGGGCGGCGATCGTGTCGTCGTGGTGCATCGGATTGAAATCGCCGCTCGCCCCCGCGTATTTCACGAACATCGTGCGGGTGAGCGGCGGGAACTCGTGCGCGCGCTCTTCACCGATCGTTACGGCATCGTTCGTGACGGCGGCCAAGTGACCCTCCTCGAAGCTGACATCGGCGTCGGATCGTAGCGGCGCGAGACCCGCCCAGTCAGGACGAGCGCCCGAAAGGTGACACCGGCGTCGGGTCCGCCTACCCTGCATCGATGTCGCGATCAGCCGCGCAGCCGGGCCGCGCGCGCGCTCGGCCGGGGGCATCGGGACAGCCCCGGGAGCTGCGTGCCCGCGGCAAGCTCACGAAGCGGAAGCTGCTGGATGCGGGCGCGCAGGTGTTCGCGGCCAAGGGATACTTCGCCACCCGCGTGGACGACATCGTCAAGGTCGCGCGGACGTCGCACGGCACGTTCTACCTGTACTTCGCCAACAAGGAGGACCTCTTCCGCGCCCTCGCGGGCGAGGTCGCGGATGCGATGCGCGCGCTTGCCGAGCGGCTGGCGCCGCTCCGGCCCGGCACCCCGGGACGGGCCGAGCTGCGTGCGTGGATCGAGCAGCTCAGCGACCTTTACGAGCACTACGGCGCGGTCATCCGCGCGTGGACCGAGGCCGAGATCGGCGGGAGTGAGGTCGGCCGGCTCGGCACGGACGTGCTCAGTCAGTTCACGCGCGTGCTGTACCAGCGCATCGCCGAGGTGGCCCCCGCCGACCTCGACCCGGCCGTCGCGTCGCTCGCGCTGGTCGCGATGCTCGAGCGCTTGAACTACTACGTCCTCTCACGCCAGGTGCGCGTCGATCGTGACGCGATGATCGACACCCTCGCCCGAGTCATGCACGCGGCCCTGTTCGGCGCCTGAGCGCGACCTCAGGCTTCGCGGTCGTCCGACACGAGCAACACGGAGGGGTCCGGCCACACGAACCTCAGCCGTTCCGTGGTGCCGCCACCTGTCGCGGGGGCGATCTCGCGCTCGACGCACACCCCACCCCGCGCCGCGTAGAAAGCCTGGGCCGCGGTGTTCTGCTCGAGCACCCAGAGGTACAGGCCCGCCGACGGTCTCCGTTCGAGCACTATCGACGCGCTCTCGGCCATCAAGTGTGTGCCGATCCGATCCCGTTTGCGCGCGTACACCACATGCAGGTTGTCGAGGAGCGCGCCCCACTTCGGGTCTTCGTCGAGCGCCGTGTGCACAAAGCCGACCACCGTCCCATCGTCGTCGGCGACGATCGTGCACTGGTGGGGCTGCGGCTCGGTCAGCCGCGCCGTCCACACCGCCAACCGGTCGGCGACGACATCACCATCGAGAAACGCGTCCGAGAGCGCACCGCGATAGTGACGCCGCCAGCTGTCGGCATGCAGCGCGGCGATGGCCTCGACATCTCGTGCAGTGGCCGCGCGGTAATGCACGACGTTCCGGTCTAGGCCTGCGGAGGCTCGCCGCCCAACACCCGGGCCTGGAGATCACCCAGCTCCGACACGGGCCCGGAGTACGCGATCTCCCCCTTCACGAGCACGATCGCGTCGTCGGCGATCGCAAGCGCGTGGTGCACGTGCTGCTCGACGAGGAGCAGCGTCGTGCCTGCGTCACGGATTCGCTCGAGCGTGCGGTACACCTCGTCGACGATGATCGGTGCCAGGCCCAACGAGAGCTCGTCGGCGATGAGGAGCCGCGGCTGCTCCACGAGCACCCGCGCGAGCGACAGCATGCGCTGTTCTCCGCCCGAAAGCGTGCCTGCCATCTGGCGGCGCCGCTCGCCGAGACGGGGGAACAACGCATAAGCCTGTTCGAGGGCGGCGCCGGCACCGGAGCGGCCGCGAGTGCGCTGGAACGTCAGCAGCAGGTTGTCTTCGACGCTGAGCGACGCGAAGACCGAACGACCTTCGGGTGCGTGCACGATGCCGAGACGCGCGTACCGGAACGGGCGCCAGCCGGTGACGTCATCACCGTCGAACAGCACCTTGCCCGCAGTGGGAGCGAGCAGCCCCGAGGCCACACGCGCCACGGTGGTCTTGCCGGCGCCGTTCGAGCCGAGCATGGCGAGCACGCGGCCGGGAGAGAGCTGCAGCGACACGCCGAAGATCGCGCGGAAGGGACCGTACGCGGCGTCGACATCGCGCAGCTCGAGGAGCGGTACCGCGGTGGGCTCCGGCGCCGCGGCCATCAGACGAGGTCCCCGAGATACGCCTTGCGTACCGCGCTGTCCGCAAAGACCGACGACGTCGGACCGGATGCGATGAGCGTACCGAAATCGAGCACGTACACGCGTTCCACGAGGTTCCGCACGAGGTCGACGTCGTGCTCGACGAGCAGGATCGCGATCCCCTGTTCGCGTTGCACCGTGCGCAGCGTGCCGGCGAGCTCTTCGGTCTCGCCGCGATCGAGCCCCGACGAGGGCTCGTCGAGCAGCACGAGCTTCGGGCGGGTCATCAGCGCGCGACCGATCTCGACGAGCCGGCCGACGCCGAGGCTCAGCGACTCGACCGAGCGGTCTCCGACCGGACCGAGACCGAGCAGATCGAGCATGGCCTGGGCTCGCGACTTTTCGTCAGCGGTCGGGCGTCCGAGGAAGAGCACGTCCCGCCAGAGCGCGCCGCGGCCGTTGCGCACGCGCTCGGCCACGAGGAAGTGCTCACGCGGGGTCATGCCCGTGAACAGCTCGATCCGCTGGAAGGTTCGGGCGATGCCCAATCGAGCCCGTTTGTGGGTCGGGACGCGCGTGAGCTCCCGGCCGTCGAACCTCACCGATCCCCCATCGGGTTCCAGGAGACCCAGCAAGCAGTTGAAGAACGTCGTCTTGCCGGCACCGTTCGGACCGATGAGCCCGACGATCTCCTGCTCGGCGACGTCGAGACTGACGCTGTCGAGCGCGGTGATCCCCGCGAACTTCTTCGTGACGTCGTGGGCCGACAGCAACGCGGTCAAGATGCTTGGCCTCCGGCCACGCGGTCGACCAGCCCGACCGGCTCGCGCTCGCTGATCGGCTCGCCCGGCGCGCTCGAGAATCCGCCCTTCGAGGAGCGCCGGTCGAGCAGACGCTGGATCGCCTCCAGCGACTTGCGTTTGTTGTACTCGAGGATGCCCTCGGGATGCTTGGCGTAGGTGAATGCACCGAGGCTCAGCAGGATGATCGCGAGCGTCTGCGGCGGCTGGCCCATGTGGTACCAGGGCTGCACGTGGTTGACGAGCCATGGAACGACTTCGTTCAACACGACCGCCTGGAACACGAAGAATCCCGCCGCGGCCTGGATCGCCCCTTCCACCGAACGGGACCCGAGCGACACGACCAACACCACCCAGATGAGCCCCTGGAAATACACGAAGTTGGGGTCGTAGTTCGTCGCCCGTTCGTAGATGGTGAGCAGCCCCCCGCCGACTCCCGCGATCGCGGCCGCCAGTGCAAACGTCGTGATGCGCGCCCGCGACGCGTTGATGCCGATCGACGCCGCCGCGGTCTCACTGCCGCGCAGCGCGTCGAGGTAGCGCCCGGTCGTGCCGCTGCGCACCGCGAGCACGACCAAGGACACGAGCACCAGGATGACGAGGCACAGCACGAGGAAGGCCTTGTCACTCTTGTCGAAGTCGATGAACCCGATCCTGGGACGCGGCGCGTCCTCGGGGACGACGCCACCGCCGACCCAGTCGAATTTGGCCATGACGTTGTCGAAGAACAACGCGAACGCGAATGTTGCGAGCGCGAGGAAGATGCCACCGAGACGCAGTGCGGGAATCGCGAGCAACCCGCCGATCAGCGCGCTCAGCGCCGCGGCGATGACCATCGCGACGAGCACGGACATGCCGAACCGCGTCGCGAGCTGCGCGGTCGCGCACCCGCCGATACCGGCGAACGTCGCCTGGCACAGCGAGATCTGCCCCGCCATGCCGGTGATCACGGTGATCGACAAGAAGATGATCGACAAGATCGTCGCCCGGATCGCGATGTCGAGCCACTGGCCGCTGCCCACGAAGAAGACGTAGTAGCCCGTGATCAGTCCCACGACGACGCCCAGGATGCGGGTGGCGTTCGTGAGCGCGGGGCTCCGAATGGTCGAGGCGGGCGCCGGTGGCGGAGGGTCGACTCCGGCGAGCGGATCGATCAGATCACGGCGGTCTCGCAACGTGGGCGAGAAGATCAGGACGAGGAAGAGCGCGATGAACGGCAGCGCGGGCCGCAGGTTGCTGGCAAGGACGCTCCCCGTCGGGAGGTACCGGTCGAGGATCTGCTGCAGGATGCCGAGGCCGAGACCCCCCGCGAGCGCCATCGGGATGCTCGACAGTGACGCGACGACCGCGGCCGAGATCGCGACGACGACCAGTGTCGTGTAGCTGAGATCCGAGACCGTGGCGAACAGTGGCGCGAGGAGCACACCTGCCAAGCCCGCGAGGAAGCTGCAGAGCACCCATGAGGCCGTGCTCACGCGATCAGCGTTGATGCCCGCCAGCTCGGTGAGGCGGGAGCTCTCGACGACGGCGCGCATCCGGAGGCCGAGGGCCGTATACCGGAACAGCAACGTCAGCCCGACGACGGCGGCAAGCGTCGCGAGAATCGTGGCGATGTCGTTCCGGCTGATGAAGACATCCCCGAACGGGTTGTAGCTCGTATCCCCCTTCGGGACGATGCCCTGGGTCCCCGCGGCCGGGTTCTGGCCGAACCACAGCTTGAGGATCTGCGGGATCGCGACGAGGAGCGCCAGCGCCGTCACGAGCTTCGCGATCGCGGGAGCGTTCCGCAGATAGCGGAACAGGGCTCGATCGAGGAGATAGCCGAGCAACGGCGCCACGATGAACACCGCGATCAGCAACGCGACCGGGATCGGCCACTCGTGCCGGACCCGGAGGTCGTAGTAGATCGCACCGGACACGAATGCCTGCGCGCCGTACGCCAGGTTGAAGACCCCGGATGTCTTGTAGGTGAGCACCAAGCCGACGGCGAGCAGGGCGTACACGCTGCCGTAGCTCATACCTACGACGATCCGGCTGAGCAACTCCTCCACGTCGTCGGCGCTCCAGGGTCGATGGTCCTCGGGCGGTCAGTGCTTCGCCGTGCTATCCCGTCGCGAAGGTCGTGAACTCCGGGTTGTCGACGGTCGGGTCTTTCTCACCGAAGCACACCCACGGCTTGCCGGGCTGGTCGAACTGGGGCACGAACTTGCCGGACACGACCTTCACGTAGTTGAAGCACTCCTTGTCACCCCGGTCCTCCGGGTGCGTCAAGGGATCCTGGTGCTGCTTCGTCCAATCGATCGGCTGCACCATCCCGTTGTCGGTGTAGGAGGTCAGCGTGTTCAGGGAGTCGATCACCTTCTGTTGGGAGAACTCGGGGCCCGCCATCTTCAATCCCGTGACGAACTCGTCGGCGATGACCCATCCGCCGGTGCCGACCTCGGAGGTCGGCTTGCCGAGCTTCTGGAACCACTCGAACATCTTGGTGATCTCGGGGATCTGCGGTTGGTGCTCGAACGCCTGGAACTGCGGGCTCACGAGCGCGTTCTCCAACACGTCGGAGTTCTTGGAGACGAAGTCGGGGTCGTAGCCGTTCGGAAGACCCTGGACCGCCGTCATCCCCTGCCGCTTCATCTCCTTGCCGAGCGCGAACGATTCGTTCAAGTCGACACACGTGCCGATGAACTTCACGCCCGCGTTCTTCATCGCGGTGACCTGCGCGGAGAGGGGCGCCGCGAACGGCAACGACTTGTCCATGAACACGACCTTGGCGGTCGGATACTTCTGGAAGGAGTTCTTGATCCCGTCCGCACAGTCGGTCGATTCGGCGGAGACGCCGTACGCGATGACGCCGATCTTCGTCGCGCCGAGCTGCTTGGCGACCCACGGGAGCACGTGGCCCGAGCACTTGAAGCACAGCGCACCCTTGTCGGCGAACATGTTGTTGTTGCCCGCGAATTCCGGATTGATGTTCCAGATGAACGTCGGCACGTTCCTGCGCGCGAGGAGTTTTGCTCCGGTGAACAACACCGCGGCGCCGAACAACGCGAACGGCTTGTCGGTGGCGAGGCTCGCCTGGATCGCCTGTGCGTTGGAACCGAGCTGGTCGTCACGCACGTTCACGAGCTTCAGCTGCCGGCCGTAGATCCCGCCACCGTCGTTGACCATCTTGAAGTAGGCGTTGATGCCGTCCGCCAACGGCGAGAAGTCGCCGGTCGGACTATTGGTCTTGGTGACCACCGCCGCGACCCGGATCTCGGTGTCGGTCACACCCGGGGCCGTGATATGGACGTTCTTCTTGAGGTCCTCCGCGCTGACCGAGCCTGGCGTCGTCCCCCCCTTCGGGATCGTCGACCCCGACTTGCCGCTCGAGCCGGCGTTCCCGCACGCGGCCGCGAGGAGCGCGACCGTCACACCGATGACCAGGATGCGCAGGCGCATGCTTCCCCCCTGGAAGACCCTCGAGTGTTCGAGGGCGATTGTTTGAAGACTGACGCTAACGTCATGCTTACCCTCCCACAAGGCAGCCTCAACGGGAGCGCTCATGACCCACACCCTCGTGACCTTCCATGCGCATCCCGACGACGAATCGATCGCCACGGCCGGCACGATGGCGCGTGCCAAGGCCGAGGGCCATCGCGTCGTGCTGATCGTCGCGACCAGGGGCGAGCTCGGCGAGCACGCACCTGATGCCCTCGAACCCGGCGAGACGCTCACCGAGCGCCGCGTTGCCGAGCAACTCGACGCCGCGCAGCATCTCGGCGTCGACCGGGTCGAGTTCCTGGGCTACCACGACTCGGGAATGGCGGGCGAGGCGACCAATGACGCACCCGAAGCGTTCGCCCGGGCGGATCTCGAAGAGGCCGCGCAACGGCTCGCGAAGTTGCTCGCAGAGGAGCACGCAGACGTGTTGACGATCTACGACGACCACGGCGGCTACGGCCACCCTGATCACGTGCAGGTGCACCGCGTCGGTGTACGGGCGGCGGAGATCGCCGGCACCGCACGGGTGTACGAGTCGACGATGAACCGGGACTACATCAAGCAGCTGCTCGACCGGAACCGGGACGAGATGTCCGACGTGCCGGATGCTCCCGACGCCGCGGAGATGGACGACTTCGGCTCGCCCGAGGCGATGATCACGACGACCGTGGACGTGCGCGACTACGTCGATCGCAAACGAGCGGCGATGGCCGCCCATGCCAGTCAGATCCCGGCGGACTCGTTCTTCCTGGCGCTCCCGCCGGACGCGTTCCGCGAGGCATTCGGCTACGAGTGGTTCATCCGCCGTGACCGGCCCGACACGCGCGAGACCTGGCTCTTCGACGGGCTCTGACTCGGGCGCTAGGTCCCTTCGCAGAAGCCCCGGGCGTCGGCCTTGGTCGTGCCGTCGGCACACAACAGGTTGGTGTGGTTGTGGGCGAACACGCCGTCGGGGTTCTCCCATCCCGGCACCACCCAGGCATGCACCATCCAGGTTGTGCGGCGCATGAACGTGCCGTGCACGTCGTCGCATTGCGCCTGGGTCACGCTGGAGTCGGCCGCGAACGGCACCTTGATCTTGGCCCCGAAGATCACGCACGTGTTCGAGTGACGATGCCAGTGGTCGTTCGGGCCGGCGAAGCCCTTGGACGGATTCGTGTCCGAGGACAGGTACATGAGGCCGGCAATCTTCGAGGTCGGGCTGGTGCCTTCGTAGATGTACGAGCCGGGATTGGACGGATCGAACGCGCCCAACGCACCCAGGTTCATGTAGTGCGCGCCTGTCTCGGGTGAGAACTTTCCCGCGAGGATGAAGCCGGCGCTGGTTGCGTCCGCAACCGTGGGGTACTTGAGCGCTGCCGCTCGCGCCGCGACGAGCTGTGCCGCGAGCGTCGCTCGGGTCGCCGCGTTCAGCCGCTTGTCAGGGATCTGCAGCTCGGCGGCCTCATCCGTATTGCAGGATCCAGGCGCCGCGCCGGGGACGCAGTCGAGGGCCGCGGGGGCCGGTAGTGCCTTGGGCGCCTCGACGCGTACGACGGTCTTCGTGACCGTCTGCGCAGACGTGAGGCCGTACACCGCGAGGGCGGTGACGGCGACCAGCGCCACCGCGCCGAGGGCGAACGCAACGGGCCGCCGACGGCGTCTCGCGCTGGGCTCGACGGAGCCGATGTCCTGGGTCCGTTCGAGCGTCTGCATGTCTCCCCCAAGGCCACTTGACGTCACGTGCACGATACGACGCGCGCGAACACCACGCAACGATCCGGGGCGGTCAGACGCCGGCGGCCTTCTTCAGCTCGTTGAGCGCTTCGGGCACACAGTCGGCGAGGACGTCGATGTCGGGCAGCAGCTCGCGACAGCCCAGGAAACCGAAGTCCATGTGATCGAGATACGAGATGACGGTGGCGTTCAGGCCGCAGTCGTCGAAGATCGGCCCCAACGGGTGGATCGCGACGAGTTGGGCGCCCGCGAGGTACAGCGGCCACGGCGGCCCCGGGACGTTCGACACGACGAGGTTGATCATCGGACGCAGGCGCTCGGCGATACGGAGCCGCGAGTAGGCCCGTGACGCCCGCGAGAACAGCGCCGGACCTGCGACCTCGGCCCAGTCCTGGAGCGTCGAGCTGCCGACCTCCTCGTGCACGCCTTTGGCCCCGGACATCGAGCTGGCAACGGCGCGCACCCGCTCCACCGGATCGGCGATCTCGACCGGCAGCGACGCGAACATCGACGAGACCCGGTTGCCGAACTTGTCGGCATCGTCGTCGGCGCGCACGGAAGTGGGGATCGACGCGACCAGCGCCTTGTCGGGAAGCTCCTCGCGCCGTTCGAGATAGCTGCGCAGCGCCCCCGCCGTCACTGCGAGCACGACGTCGTTGACGGTTGCGTCCAACGCGTTCTTCACGGCCTTCACATCGGCCAGCGAGACCGACGACAGCGCGATCACGCGATGCGACGTGATCGTGCGGTTCATCGACAGGCGCGGCGCGGTGAGCGGCAGCGCGACGTCGAGCGACTCGTCGCGGGCGCGGCGCACCGCACGGACCAGCCCGGGCACGGAGTTCACCAGCGCGCGCACGACCTTGGCCGGACGCTGGGCGGCGGCGACGAAGGCGCGTCCGACCATCTCGGCCTCGCTCGGCACGTGATCGGGCACCCACTCCCCGGGCGCTTCCAGCGGCTCGAGCGGTGCGTCGGATGCGAGATCGAAGAGAGCCGCGAGGATCGCGACGCCCGCCACGCCGTCGATCAACGAGTGGTGGATCTTGCTGACGAACGCCTGGTGGCCGTGCTCGAGGCCCTCGACGACGTACGCCTCCCACAGCGGCTTGCGCCGGTCGAGCGGGCGCCCCGCGACGTCGGCCGCGAACGCGGCGAGCTCCCGCGGCCCGCCCGGCGCCGGCAGTGCGGCGCGACGCAGGTGGTAGTCGAGGTCGAAGTCGGGATCGTCGATCCAGGTCGGCACGTTGAGTCCGAACGGCACCTCGACGAGGCGGCGGCGGAACGGCGGCACCAGCCCGATCCGAGCCTCGAGCAGGGCGCGCACCCGTTCGTGGAACGAGTTGTACCGCAGGTCGGGGACGGTCGACGGGTCGACGACGGCAACGCCCATCACGTGCATGTGGGCAGACGGCGTCTCCAATGCGAGAAAGGCCGCATCGAGTCCGGTCAGGCGTCGCATCGCAGCTCCTCTCCGAGTCGCCGAGCATGGTATGTCGAGCGCGAGACTGGTGCGTCATGGCCTCGTGGGTGTTCCTGATACTTGCGATCTGGGGCGCGCTGTGGACGCTCGTGTCGTTCCGTCCGCCGCACCGGCCCGGATTCCTGATGGTGATCGGTTTCTTCGCGGCCTGGTCCACGACCGAGCTCGCACCGATTCACCTGCTGTGGCAGCTGGTTGTCGTGGTCGTCTTCGTCCTGCTCGGCGCACTGGACTCGTGGCCGGGTTGGGTGGGGCTGGCGATCACGCTCGTGTCGTGGGTCGGCCTGGCGTCGAGCGTGAAGGGCGCGCTCGAAACCGATCGCGCGTTCGCCGACGCGATGGCGGACGCGCTGGGCCCGGAGTGGAACGCGAACCTGGACCCGCAGCTGCGGGAGTCGGCCGGGCACATCAACTGGGCGAGGATCGTGTTCCCGTTCTGGTTCAAGCGGCGCGGTGTGAACCGGATTCGCAACATCCAGTACGTCGACGACGGAAGGAAGCGGCACCGTCTCGACGTGTACCGGAGCGTCGACGTCCGTGAGGACGCGCCGGTGCTGTTGCAGATCCACGGTGGCGGCTGGATGATCGGGAACAAGGATCAGCAAGGGCTCCCGCTCATGTACCACCTCGCCGCGCGCGGCTGGGTGTGCGTGGCGATCAACTACCGGCTGTCGCCTCGCGGCACATGGCCGGACCACCTCGTTGACTGCAAGCGCGCTCTGGCATGGATCCGTGCGCACATCGCCGAGTACGGCGGCGACCCGGACTACGTCGTGGTCACCGGCGGGTCAGCCGGCGGGCATCTCACCGCCCTGATGGGGCTCACCGCCAACGACCCGAACTACCAACCCGGGTTCGAGGACGTCGACACATCGGTGCGGGCGATGATTCCGTTCTACGGCGTGTACGACTGGACCGGCACGGCCGGACAGCGGCGCGACAAGGGGATGCGCGACATCCTCGAGAAGTACATCGTGAAGCAGAAATTCGATGAGGCGCGCGACGTGTACGAAGGCGCGTCTCCCATCTTCCGCATCCATCCCGGTGCGCCGCCCGCACTGATCGTTCACGGCAACCTCGACACGCTCGCGCCCGTCGAAGAGGCGCGCGCGTTCGTCGAGAAGCTGCGCGCAACGACCCGCAAGCCGGTCGTGTACGTCGAGCTGAAGGGCGCGCACCACGCGTTCGAGGTGTTCAACTCGATTCGAGCCATGCACGCGATCGCGGGTGTCGACCTGTACCTCGCGTGGCTCCTCAGAGCGGAACCGGCCGGCCCCGTGCCAGCTCGACCCGCCGTCGACCGAACCGATACCGACGAGCCGGCCGCGCCGGCGAGCGATCCGACACCCACGGCGTATACGGAGCGTCAACCAGCGCGGCCAACGCGTGCAACACCTGGTCGTAGTTGACGCGCCAGCCCGCGAAGTCACGCCAGGCCTGGTCACGGTCGGCCCGCACCGGCACTCCCGCCGCCTGCAAGTTGTCGTACACCTCGTCGAACTCCTCGCGGGCAACGCTGATCGGGTCGTCGGACTTGGGGTCGTCGACGTAGGCGTATCCGAAGAACCCGGCGATCTCGCGCAGGCACACGTACCCGCCCCGGATGCACAACGGCGCGGCCGGCGACCACGGGATGTCGCATACCGAGAGGCGGAGCGACGCAGTGTCGAGCACGATGCCCGCAGCCGTCACCCAGTTGCGGTGCGCGTTGGGTGATCGGAAGAAGGCGAGCGCGCCGTACGACGTGTGCGTCTCCTGCACCTCCGTGAACCAAGTCATCCATGACTCCCAGTACCGGTCCATCTCGGTCAGGAAACCGGTGCGCTGGGCGCGCACCAGCCATTCGGTCGGGGTCGGCGGCGTGCCTGCGCGTATCGACAGGTCGGTGACCGCCACCTCGCGTCTGGAGAACGCGTTGTAGATCGTCGGCAGGTACGCGATGAGAAGTGCGAGCAGGCCGAGCCCGATCGCCGCTTCGAGCAAGGCGAGAAACACCGACGGAAGGTCGGTGGGCCGCTCGAATCCCAGCGTCAGCAGTGATGATCCGCTCGTGACGAACGCACTCCGCCATCCGTGGTGCTCGAGGCCCGCAAACATGCACGCGAAGGCAACGAAGATGAGGAGGATCGAGACCGCAGGGAGGGCGAGCAACGCGATCGGTCCGTACATCGCCAAGGCTCTGTCGCGGCGCTCGTAGCTCGCACTCGCCGGCGCGAACGGACGGAACAGCTGGCGCACGCCGATGAAGACGAGCGCGGTGAACATCACGACGGCGCCACGCGGGACCACGAACGTCCGGATCGCGGCGTCCAGCACCAAGACCGTGACCGCGAGCCCGACGAGCACGGCGAGGAGATGGAAGACGACCTCCATGCTCAGCTCTCGTCGTCGACCGCCGGGCGGCGCCGGCGTTGCTTGGTCTGCCCGTGATGGCGCTTCTGGTCGAGGCGCCGGGCCTTGGTCGCACGTGACGGTTTGCTCGCGACACGCGCGGGATTGACGTGCAACGCT
Organism: Acidimicrobiia bacterium; assembly: GCA_038238245.1. Taxonomy (GTDB): domain Bacteria; phylum Actinomycetota; class Acidimicrobiia; order IMCC26256; family PALSA-610; genus DASQHW01. Next base: position 35,216 of record JBBRXX010000009.1, on the reverse strand, counting down.
TCGGCAAGCTTGGAACGCAGCCGCTCGAGCGCGAGCTCCCGGTTCTGGTGTTGGGAGCGCCGCTCCGACGCGGTGGCTCGAACAGTGGGGCCGAGCCGTTCGAGGAGCCGCGTCCGCTGGCGCGGACCCAGCACCGGCGATCCGGCGACGTCGAAGCGCACCTCGACCTTCGTGTTCGACGTGTTGGCGTGCTGACCGCCCGGCCCGCCCGAGCCGGTGAACCGCCACTCCAGCTCGTCGAAGGGGATCGCGCAGCTCCGCGACACTCGCAACGTCTCCACGGCCGCTCCACACCTAGCGGGTCAGCGGCTTGTACTTGATGCGATGGGGTTGGTCGGCGTCACCGCCGAGGCGTTGGCGGCGGTCCTTCTCGTAGTCCGAGAAGTTGCCTTCGAACCACACCACCTCGCTGTCACCCTCGAATGCGAGGACGTGCGTGGCGATGCGATCGAGGAACCAACGATCGTGGCTGATCACGACCGCGCACCCGGGGAACTGCAACAGCGCCTCCTCGAGCGCACGCAGCGTGTCGACATCGAGATCGTTGGTCGGTTCGTCGAGCAGCAGCACGTTGCCGCCCATCAGCAACGCCTTTGCGAGATGCAGGCGATTGCGCTCCCCGCCCGACAGGTCGGCGACGTTCTTCTGCTGGTCGCTGCCCTTGAAGTTGAACCCGGCAACGTACGCGCGGCCGTGCACCTCGCGGTCGCCGACCTTCAGGTGATCGACACCACCGGTGATCTCCTCGTAGACGGTCTTGGTGCCGTCGAGCGACTCCCGGGACTGATCGACGTACGCGAGCTGCACCGTCGGTCCGATCTTCAGCGCGCCGCCGTCGGGCTGCTCCTGACCGACCAGCATGCGGAACAGCGTCGTCTTGCCGGCCCCGTTTGCGCCGATGACGCCGACGATGCCACCGGGCGGCAGCGAGAACGACAGGTCGTCGACGAGCAGCCGGTCGCCGTAGCCCTTGCGGAGGTGCTCGACCTCGACGACGAGATCACCGAGCCGCGGTCCGGGGGGGATCGAGATCTGCAGCTTGTCCTGACGCTGCTCGGCCGACTCGGCTTCGGCGACCAGCTTGTCGAACGCGGTGATGCGCGCCTTGCCCTTGGCCTGGCGCGCCCGCGGCGCCATCCGCACCCATTCGAGCTCGCGCTCCAACGTGCGACGGCGCGTCTCATCGACCTTCTCTTCCTGGGCGAGCCGCTGCTCCTTCTGCTCGAGCCAGCCCGTGTAGTTGCCCTCCCACGGGATGCCGCGGCCGCGGTCGAGCTCGAGGATCCAGCCCGCGACGTTGTCGAGGAAGTAGCGGTCGTGCGTGACCGCCACGACCGTGCCGTGGTACTCCTGCAGGTGCCGCTCGAGCCACGCGACCGACTCGGCGTCGAGGTGGTTCGTCGGCTCGTCGAGGAGTAACAGATCGGGCTTCCCCAACAGGAGCCGGCAGAGCGCGACCCGGCGCCGCTCGCCACCCGAGAGCGTCGTGACCTCGGCATCGGGCGCCGGCAGCCGGAGCGCGTCCATCGCGATCTCGAGCTGGCGGTCGAGATCCCAGCCGTTGACGGCGTCGATCTTGTCCTGGAGCTCGGATTGCTCGCCGAGCAGCTTGTCGAAGTCGGCGTCGGGCTCGCCCATGGCGTTGCAGACCTCCTCGAACCGGTCGAGGAGTCCTTTGGTGTGGGCGACGCCGTCGACGACGTTGCCGAGCACGTCCTTGTCGGCGTCGAGGCGCGGTTCCTGGGGAAGAAACCCGACAGAGAATCCGGGCGTCAGGCGGCATTCGCCCTGATAGCCGTCGTCCTCTCCGGCGATGATCCGCAGCAATGTCGACTTGCCGGAACCGTTCAGACCGAGCACACCGATCTTGGCGCCGGGATACATCGAGATGTTGACGCCGCGCAGCACTTCCTTGTCCGGCGGGTGGACACGCCGGAGGTCGTGCATGGTGAGGATGAATTGATGCGCCATACTTCCGCCACGCTACCGGGCGTTTGGCGAGCAGGAGGTTCCCTTGCCGGGTTCAGAACCACTTGGGGTGTACGACATCGCCGACCGGTACGTGGAGCAGTACGCCGCGCTCGAGCCGTGCGGCGCGACATATCTCGGCATCGCGGGCCACGATCACGAGATGACGGACTTCTCGCCCGACGCGATCGCCGAGCGCGTGCAGCTCGCCCGCGACACGATCGCCGCGCTCGAGCGCGCGCCGCAGGACGACGACGACGACCGTCTTGCCGCCGCCGTGCAGCGGGACCGGCTGCAACGAGACATCGACTTCTACGACGCGCAGGAGGATTTCCGGCCGCTGCGCATCATCGGCAGCCCCGTGCAAGAGGTTCGGCAGTGCTTCGACCTCATGAGCTACGAGACCGACGACGACTGGGCAACGGTCACCGCGCGCATGGAGCGCGTTCCCGAGGCACTCGCGAGCATCGAGACGACGCTGCGCGAGGGCGTCGCCCGAGGTGTCCTCGCCGCGCGCCGTCAAGCACTCGCGTGCGCGCAACAGGCCGAGGCATGGGGAGGGAGCGCGCCCTACTTCACGAACCTCGCCGAGCGCCGGCGCGACGATCGCGCGCTTGCGGCCGCGGCCGAGAGGGCGACGGCCGCGTACCGCGCGCTGGGCGCCTACTTGCGCGACGATTACGCGCCGAAGGCGGATCCGCACGATCCTGTCGGCCGCGATCGGTACAAGCTGTTCGCCGCCGCGTTCAATGGTGTCGACCTCGACCTCGACGAGACCTACGCGTGGGGCGTCGAAGAGCTGCACCGCATCGAGCACCAGATGCAGCTCGTCGGCGAGCGCATCCTGCCCGGCGAGTCGGTCACGACCGTGATCGAGCACCTCGATCGCGACTCCACGCGCTCGATCGAGGGCGTCGACGAGTTCCGGCAATGGAACCAGGAGCTCATCGACCGGACGATGTCAGAGCTCAACGGTGTGCACTTCGACATCGCCGAGCCCCTGCAACGCTGCGAGGCGATGATCGCGCCGCCCGGCGGCGCGGCTGCGATGTACTACACGGGCCCGAGCGAAGACTTCTCGCGTCCGGGTCGTACGTGGTACCCGACGCTCGGTGAGACGCGCTTTCCGCTGTGGAAGGAAGTGAGCACCTGTTACCACGAAGCGGTCCCCGGTCATCACCTGCAGGTCGGCCAGGTGAAATATCTGGCCGAGAAGCTCTCGCGCTTTCAACGGCTGATGAGCTTCGTCTCGGGTCACGGCGAGGGGTGGGCGCTGTACGCCGAACGCCTGATGGGAGAGCTCGGCTACCTCGACGATCCCGCGTGGGAGATGGGAATGTTGGCCGCGCAGGCGATGCGCGCGGTGCGCGTCGTCGTCGACATCGGCATGCATCTGGAGCTGACGATTCCGCAACACGAGCGCTACCACCCGGGCGAGACGTGGACACCCGAGCTCGCGCTGCCGTTCGTGATCGAGCGCAGCCGGTTCCCCGAGCAATTCATGCGCAGCGAGGTCGACCGTTACCTCGGATGGCCGGGCCAGGCGATCAGCTACAAGGTCGGCGAACGCGTGTGGCTGGAGTGCCGAGACGACGCCAGGAAGCGCAAGGGCGCCGACTTCGATCTCAAGGCGTTCCACACGTACGCCCTCGACCTCGGCGGCATGGGGCTCGGCCTCCTCCGTGAGGAGCTCGCGCGGTTCTGACGTCCTACAGGTCTGAAGTCGTGGAGGCGTCCCCATGGCAGCAGTGCTCGACAACTTCACCGAGACGACGTTCACGCACGACGGGACGACGCGCACGGTGTACCGCGCCGGCAGCGGGCCCGGTGTCGTGGTGATGAGCGAGATGCCCGGCATCACGCCGAAGGTCGCGGCGTTCGCCCAGCGAGTGGTCGACGCCGGGTTCACGGTCGCGATGCCACAGCTGTTCGGTACGCCGGGGCGCGACGTCTCGGTCCCCTACGTCGCGAAGTCGTTCACCCAGGGTTGCGTGTCACGCGAGTTCTCGTCGTGGGCATTGAACCGCACCTCGCCGGTGATCGACTGGCTGCGTGCCCTCGCTCGAGACCTGCACGAACGCTGCGGTGGTCCGGGTGTCGGAGCGATCGGCATGTGCTTCACCGGAGGATTCGCGCTGGCGATGGCCGTCGACGACGACATGCTTGCGCCGGTGCTGAGCCAGCCATCGCTTCCCTTCCCTGTCGGCAGCGCCCGGAAGCGCTCGCTCGGCTTGTCCGACGCCGACCTCGCGCGTGTCGCGGATCGCACCGAGCTGTGTGTGCTCGCGATGCGTTTCACCAACGACAAGGCGGTACCCGCCGAGCGCTTCGCGCACCTTCGGGAAGTCCTCGGTGACCGGCTGATCGCGATCGAGATCGAGAACCGATCCGGCCAGAATCCGCACAACATCCCGAGGATGGCGCATTCCGTGGTCACCGAACACCTCGTGGACGAGCCGGGTCACCCCACGCAGGACGCGCTGCACCGCGTGCTCGACTTCTTCAAGCAGCGGCTGACCGGCTGACGGTCAGCGGCAGACGAAGCAGCCCGCGGTGGTGTGCACCCGGAACGCGCCGTGTTGTGCGATCTCGGCCACTACCCGCCCGCGCACCTCGTCGAGCACGGGACCGAGCTGATCGTCGGTGACGAACGCGCGCATGCTGCGTATGTACGAGATGATTGGCTCGCTCTCGGTGATGACGAGCTCGCTCGGCATGTCATGCCGTTCGACCTGCGCGAAGGACTCCCGGAGCTCCGGCTCCCCGGACTCCAGCGTGAACGTGAGCCGATTGCTCGGGAGCGACCGTCCGGCTGCCGCGACCACGATGTCGTCGATCTCGTGCAAGTGACGGTCGGAGTTCGTGACCACCAACGTCACGGCATCGGGTCGCGCAACGCGTCGCAGCTCGCGGATGCCGAGCGCGCGATCGGGCACGTGGTACAGCATGTGCATCGCAAGCACGATGTCGAACGAAGCGTCGGCGAACGGCAGCTGTTGTGCGTCGCCGACCATCAGCCGCGCGTCCGATGACCGTGTACGGGCCGCGTCGAGCATCCCTGGCGAGAGATCCATGGCGGCGACGAGGCCGCGGTGTTCTCGCTGTTGCAATGCCCAGAGGTACGAGCCATTGCCGCACCCGACGTCGAGCACGGACTCGTCTCCCCGCACGGCGGCGAGGTCGAGCGTCTCGTTCCAGACGTGCCGTCGCGGTTGCTGGAATCTGTAGATCGCCTGGCGCGCTGCGAGATTGGCGTCGGTGGCGTACTGCTGTGTGGTGAGGTAGTCCCGGGCGGCGGAGGGAGAGTGCGTCACGCCAGCTCGCACACGATCTTCCCGTAGGTGCCGCGACTTCCGAGACGCGCGAGTGCGGCCGGCACGTCCGCCAACGCCACCGTCTGCGAGATCAGCGGGTCGATCTGGCCCGCTTCGAACAGACGCACCAGATCGTCGTGGGTCTCGCGGATGACCTGTGGGTTCATCACGTTGTACAAGCCCCAGTGCACGCCGACCACCGAGTAATTCTTGATCAGCACATGATTCGTGCGCGCTTCGGCGAAGCGACCACCCGTGAACCCGATGATGAGGATCCGCCCCTCGAACGCGATGCACTTCGTCGAACGGTCGTAGGTGTCGCCGCCGACGGGGTCGTAAACGACATCCGCGCCTCGTCCGCCGGTGAAGTCCTTGACCGCATCCACGAAGTCCTGCTCGCGGTAGTCGAGCGCGAGGTGCGCACCGAGCTTGCGACATACCTCGACCTTCTCCGGACCGCCCGCAGTCGCGATGACGCGTGCGCCCGCGGCGAGACCGAGTTGAATCGCCGCGCTGCCGACACCGCCTGCACCGGCGTGGACCAACAGTGTCTCGCCGGTCCGGATGTTCGCCCGCCGGTGCAGCGCGAGGTGGCCGGTCTGGTACACGACGTGCAACGCGGACGCGGCCGCGTACGACATCGCGTCGGGGACGCGGAACGCGCCGCCGGCCGCGCGTGCGGTCGTGTACTCCGCGAAGGCACCGAGGATCGGCACGGCCAGGACCCGGTCGCCGATCTGGAGCTCGTCGACGTCCGCACCGAGCGCGTCGACCACTCCCGCGACCTCGGCGCCCGGCGTGAAGGGCAGTGCCGGCTTCACCTGATATCCGCCGCGGCACATCAGCACATCGGGGAAGTTCAACGAGGCCGCGTGCACCCGGACGCGCACTTCGCCGGCGCCGGGCTCGGGCGCCTCGACGTCCTCGAGTCGCATCACGTCCGCCGGCTCGCCCAGCTCGTGTACCCGCAAAGCCTGCATGACCGAAAGTCTCGCGCGAGCCGTGATTCGCCCGAAGGCGAAGCCGTGCCGGCGACGGGGCCCGAGCGGCCCTCAGAGCGGAAGATCGTGTCTACTGGCTGGATGGAGCTCGAAACGACACGCATGGTTGCCGGTGGCGACGCGCTCGCCCGCGCCGAAGACGGACGGGTCGCGCTCGTGGACGGCGCGCTTCCGGGCGAGCGGGTGCGGGTCGCGATCACTTCGAATCGGGCGGATCATCTTCGGGCGCAGGTGGTCGAGGTGCTCGAGGCGGCACCCGAACGGATCGAGCCACCATGCGTGTTCGCGAGGAACGGTTGCGGCGGCTGTGGCTGGCAGCACATCACCGTCGACGCGCAACGCGCGTACAGGCGCGACATCCTCAGCGACGCGCTGCGCCGGATCGCGCACGTCGAGGACGCGCCGTTGCGCGACACGATCGAGCTGCCGCCCACTGGCTACCGCACGACGGTACGCGCGCTCGTCGTCGACGAACGGGCGGCGTTCCGGCGTCACCATGCGCACGACGCGGTGCTCATCGACAGCTGCCTGGTCGCGCATCCGCTCGTGGACGACATGATCCAACACGGTCGCTTCCGCGGCGCCCGCGAAGTCACCTTGCGGGCCGGTGCCGGAACCGGCGAGCGGTGCGCGTACACGGATCCGAAGGACGCACCGATCGAGGTGGCGGCCGACGTCAGCACCGGGCCGCGCGCGCACATGCACGAGCTCGTTGACGGGATGCAATTCCGCATCTCCGCCCGATCGTTCTTCCAGACTCGGGTCGACGGCGCCGAGGCGCTCGCCCATCTCGTTCGCGACGCCGTCGGTACCGATCGGGCCGTCGCGGACCTCTATTGCGGCGTCGGGCTCTTCGCGGGTCTCGTGGAATCGCCGCGCCAGGTGTTCGCGGTCGAACGCGACCGTCACGCGTTCGCCGACGCGCGACACAACCTGCGCGGGAAGCCCGCGCGCGTCGTGCGTGGTGACGTCGGTGCATGGCGCGGAGAACCCGTGGACGTCGTGATCGCCGACCCGAGCCGTGCCGGCCTCGGGCGAGCCGGCGTGCGAACGGTCTTCCGATGCGACGCGCCGCGTGTCGTCCTCGTGTCGTGCGACGCCGCCGCATTTGCGCGGGACGTCGCACTGTTACGCGACGGCGGCTACGACCTGACCGCGATCACGCCGGTCGATCTGTTTCCCCACACCCCGCACGTCGAGTGCGTCTCGATCCTGGATCGAGAGCCGTAGACGGGCTCAGGTGAGCTGCTGCTCGAGCTTGGCGAGCGCTTCTTCCTCGGAGACGTTCAACGCGAAGCTGAGCTCCGAGACCAGGATGCCGCGCGCCCGCACGAGCATCGCCTTCTCGCCGGCCGACAGGCCTTTCGTCACCTCGCGCAACGCCAGGTTCCGCACGACCTCGGCGACTTGGTACACATCGCCGCTCTTCAGCTTCTCCTGGTGATTCTTGAAGCGACGGCTCCAGTTGGTGGGTTCGCGCACGTCCTTCTTCGAGAGCAGCTGGAACAGGTCGTCGATGTCCTCGACCGAGATCGGAGGGCGCATGCCGACGTCCTCGGCCTTGTCCGAAGGAACCGCGAGCGTCAGATCGCCATGGGCAACCTTCAGCACGAGATATTCCCTCTTCTCGCCGAAGACCTCGCGCATCTCCTTACGCTCGATCACGGCGGCCCCGTGGTGGGGATACACGACACGGTCACCGACTTTGAACGACATGCCACTCCATGAATACTGCGAAGACGTCGCCGGAACGGCGAGGACCTTTCATGATACCAGGGCGTTCTCGATGTCCTGACGCCGCCATCGCCGTCGTTCACGACGTCGTTTCGGCCGCCCGCTTTGCTTTGATCCACGCTTTGACCACGGGCGCGAAGTTCGCCGGGTTGTACGCGTCCTCTTCGGATGAGAACTGCATGTTCCCGCCGTACTTCAGCACCGTGAGGTTGTACGCCTCGTAGACGCGGCCGTCACCGGGGTCGGCGAAGCGGTTCTCGATCTGGCATATCCACCAGCCCCGCTCTTCGTCGCACACGCACCAGTCGTGCGGGAACTCCTTCATCTCCGAGTTCGGCCACTCGGCCATGGTCTTCGCGATCCACGCGTAGATCGCTTCGCGGCCCTGGAATGTGCCGTAGTGGTGCTCGACGTACGTCGCGTCCTCGGTGAAGAGCTCTGCCCATGGACGCCAGTTGCCGCTCCGTCCGGCTTCCTCGGCCGTGGCGACGAAGTGATCGTGCGCACGTTGCAGTTCTTCCCGTGTCCAGTTGCCCATGACCTCAGCATCCCGCATCGCGGGGGCTCGTGTCATCCGCCGCCCACGTCGTGCAGGTGGTGGATCGGGTCGTGGATCGGGTCGTGGATCGTGTAACGCGCGAACGACTCGACCGTGAAATGCGCGCCGTCGCTGCGCGTTCCCCGTCGTTCCCACTGTTCGCCGGCGACGCGGTCGAAGTGTCCGGCGAGCTCGTGGGCGGCGGCGTCGAGCTCATTCCCGACGGTCGCAGGATCCTGTCCGCCGTATCGCTCCTCGATCGCGGCGGCGTCCTGGTCCCAGTTCGGATAGCGCGGATCGTCGTCGGTGAGCATGAGTCCCAGCCGCGCGTCGTAGATGCGGAACACGTCGCGGACGTGGCACGCGTATTCGAGTGGCGACCACACATTGTCCGACGGGCGATCGCGCAGATCTGGCCGGGTGAGCACGCGCTGCCACGCGCGGGCGTTGTCACGGATCATCCGGCCCACGTCCGCGCGCGGGAAGGTCGCGGCGTCGAAGCCGCACTCGTCGCACCGGCGCTCGAGCACCCACGTCCAGTTCTTCGTGTCGGGCACGATCGGCATGGCAAGAAGCTAATGCCGCCTAATCGCTGCCGACGCGCGTCGCGATGCGGCGCACTGCCGCCGCCGTTGCACTCCTCAGCACGCCGCCGACATCCGTTTTCGACGACACGTCGATCTCGATCGAGACAATGACGCGTCCGAATCGGTACGCGCTCTCGGTTGCGGTCGCCACTGCCGCCTCGGGTTTCCCCTTCGGGTGCGACATCGTGGTGAACACCGAGTACGCCACGAGGTGGCCCGTGCCGACCGCGGGCGTGGTCTGCCTGGTCGTGACGACGGACCGTCGCGGATGCGCCTTCCTCTCATCGACCTGGAGCTGCATGCGACGGCAGTCGTGCCATTGCGAACTGCTCCGGATGGCGAGGTAGGTCTCGACGTCGGCATCCTCGCGGAACGCGAGCGACGACGAGGACAACACCACATGCGTGTTGGCCTGGAGCCGCAGCGATGCCCCGAGTTGCGACGCCTCCGGCCCGAGGTTCGAGAGTGGACCGTCCGGCCGTTGCGCGCAGTCGTCCGCCCGCGGTGCCGAGCTCCCCGTCGCCGCGGTGTGCGCCACCCAGCCCGTCCCGACATCGCTGCGCCTGATGAGCGCCTTTGCCGCAAGGTCCGCCGCCTTGGCATCGGCCGCGCTCGTGGTCGGTGTCGGCTGGTGCGTCGTCGCGGTGCTGTGCCCGCTCGACCCCACGCTGCACCCCGCGAGCGCCACGCCGAGCATCACCGTCGTCGCGACACGTCTCACGACTCGGCGGGGACCGCCGCCGCGTGCAGCGGGCGATGCAGTGATCGTGGCGCGGACGCGTCCGGCACCATGTGCACGGGCTCGACGGCGGCGCCCGGAACGACCTGCGGATGCACGTCGCTCTGCCCCTGCCCGTCGGCCGGCCATGCCTCGGTCACCCCGCAGAGCGTCGTCAACGACGCGTAGCCCTGGTCGATCAGACCCTGGTCGGAATCGGGCGGCGCCTTGGCGCCCGTGGCGCGCAGCTCGAACTGGATCCGCGCATCCGTCGATTCCGCGATCGCGGCGCGTACCGAACCGAACGCCGCGAGGCGCGCCCACCGCACACCGAGGATGTCGTCGTACGCGCGTGCCGGCACGTTCAGGTTCAGGACGCTGCGGGCCGGCGCCTCCAGGAGCATCGGCAGCACGTCGAGTGCGACACAGGCGGCGGCCTCGTAGCGCCACGGATCCGAGACATCGACGCTGACGGCCAGGGCCGAGCAGCCGAATCCCTGCGCGGTGAGCGCGGCGCCGACGGTCCCCGAGTGAAGAATTGCCCGGCCGGTGTTGCAGCCCGAGTTGATCCCCGACACGACGATCTCGGGCGGATCTCCGAACGCGCCGAGACGGGCGGACATGACGCACAATGCCGGTGGGCCGTCGAGTGCGTACGCCGCCACGCCTTCGCATCCCGGCATCTCGACGCGCTTCACATCGAGGTGTTGATCGGCGTGCACGAGGCCGATTGCGGCGCCGGTGCCGCTGCGGTCGCGGTCGGGTGCCACGACCACCACGTCGTGGCCCTGCGCGCACAACGCGGCGGCAAGTACGTGGATGCCCTGGGCCTCGACGCCGTCGTCATTCGTGACGAGGACCCGGGTCATGACTCGCAGTGCTCCGACGGCGGCAGGTCGAGCGCCGGGTTGCGATCGAAGAATCCGAACGGTGTCAGCAGAAAGCCGCAGTACTCGACCGGCGTGACCGGCCAGTCCTCGGGACGAACGAAATGCGTCATCCCGAAGCTGTACCAGACGACGAGATCGGTGTTCACGAGCGGGCGATCGGCGCTCGTCCAGCTGGGGAGGCCGTCACCGCCCGGGTGCTGGTTCGGGTACTCGCCCGCGGCGCGCCGCTCGTGCGGTGAATAGGGCGTCACCCACAGGTTGTGGCGCGCGAACGCGGCCCGCTTGCCGATCGGCGACTCGGGGTGGGCGAACATCGTGGGCGTCGACATGGTCGGCACGAGCTTGTAGGAGGTCGGCTGGCCGAGACCGTTGCGCACGTTTGGGTTCTGAATGCGCCACGTCCGCGACACGGACGCGTCGATGTCGCGTTGCGCCACCTGTTCCGAATCGAGCCGGGTCGCCTTGGGACGGAATGCGTTCCACCACGGATTCTCGGGCCCGGGTGGGACGCGTTCGGCGTCGATCTCATGGATCTCGTTGGCGTCACCGTCGACGTCGAAGTCAAGACGTGCATTGAAGATGTGCTGGTGGTGCGGTGCCGCGACGCCCTCGGCGACCACGTTGGCGAATGGCGGTGGAGGCGAACCGGGCGCGATCGCCATCGGCGACACGATGCCGGTCAGTTTGACCTCCAACTGGATGTTGCCATCGAGGTAGAAGTACCAGAAGAAGCCGTACTCGTAGTTGCCGACGGTTGAAATGAAGCTGACGACCAGGCGACGGCTCCGTCGCACCTCGCCGCGGCCACTCCAGCCGTCGACGTGCTTCCAGAGGATCCCGTAGTCCTCTTCGTGCAGGCAGATCGCGTTCTCGATCACCCACGGCTTGCCGTGCTCGGTCGCGAGGGTGGCATCGAAGTAGCGGATCTCGCCGAGACAGTCGCATCCCATCATCAGCGACTGCGTCATGCGGCCGAGCCCCCACTCCCCCGCGTCGAACGCGTTCTTCCATCCGTGCACCGGACTGGGGTCCCCGTATGGGACCACCATCTCCGAGATGGACGCGCGGTGCAGGATCGGCCGCAGCCGTCCGTCGTCGTCGTTGTACGCGATCTGGTGCAGCACGAGACCCTCGAACGGGTCGAACGCCAGCCGGAGCTGCCATTTCTGCCACTGCACCAAGTTGCCGTCGACCGTGAAGCTCGGGCCTTCCGGTTGTGTGATCGAGATGGGCTTCAGGTCGGTACGCAACCGCGGCTGGTCCTCTGCGTAGTAGCTGGCGCGGTTCGGTGGGAGGGGCGTGATGCCGTGGTCGATCACGTCGATGACTTCGTTGCGTCCGTTGTCGAAGTGCACGATCAGGCCCTCGATCGGACGCGCGTAGCCGTTGTCGTCCGGGCTGTCGCGCAGGAACGAGATGCACCGGGAGATGCGGCGGTCGTCTTCGCACTCGTACCCGAAGACGCCGGCCGGCCACGGGTCGATCTGGACCCGGTCGATCATGTCGGCCGTGATCCCACGGCGGGCGAGCGCGGCGAGGAACTCCGGATGCTGGCGCGTCGTCATGACCGCGTTTCCGGCTTCGGTCATGAGCAGCGTCGGACGCACGTCGTCGAGCTCGGTCCACGCGTCGACGATGCCCGCGCCGACGTCGACGATTGCCTCGACGACGCGGTTCTCCGGACCGGGCACGATGACGGCCCGCACGCGGCGCTCGACGTCGTCGCCCGGCTTCCACTGCGCGAGCACATCCTTGTCCGGCTCGTGCAGCACGATGCTCGCGAACAGCGCGTGCTCGCCGAGGCGGCCGGAGTCGCGCAGTACCGCGACCGCGCGGCTGATCTCATCACCGGTCAGCATCTCCAGGGGATGCCGCATCGTGGTGTTGGTCGCGTCCGTCGTCTCCGCCGTCATCGTGTGTTCACCACCCGCATCGCCTCCGCGAACCGTCCCGCGGGGAGCCCGGCGGACTCCGCGATCGCGCTCGTCCAGCCTCGCACCATGGCCTCCGTCCCGTCGGGATCCGGCAACTGACTCTTGTGGCTCAGGAGGGCTTCGATCTTGCGGTCGACCGCGTCCGTGATGTCGATGTAGCGGGTGGGGCCGGCCGTACCCGCGCCCAGCCAGATCTCATCGACGGTCCACGGCTCGAGGCCCTCGTCCGCAAGCTCGTGATGCGCCCAGCGATTCCGCGCGTCGGGGTACACCGCGCACGCCGCGCTCTCTCCCACGGCGAGGTGATCGGGGTGGCTCGCGTAGATGCGATCCCAGTTGCGATCGGGCGATTGCGTCATCACTCGCTGGGGACGCACCTGCCTGATGACTCGCGTGAGATCCCTGCGCAGCCCGAGCGACGGCTCGACGCGGCCGTCGGGATACGCGAGGAAGTGCACGTCGTGCACGCCCACGATCGCCGCCGCGGCGCGCTGCTCGTCACGTCGCAACTGGGCCATCTCGGCCCGGGGGATACCCGTCTCCGAGCCGCCGGCATCACCGTCGGTCACGATGCAATAGGTGACCTCGATTCCCGCGTCGGTCATCACCGCGACCGAGCCCGCCCAGCCGAAGTCGACGTCGTCGGGATGGGCCGTGATCACGAGCACCCGTTCGACCTCAGTCAGAGACACCGGGTCCATCACAGAGCTCCTCGCTGCGCCATCCTCCGTCCCGCGCGACGCTAGTGCGCGTAACCAGTTCGCCGTTCAGCCCCCGTGAGCTCGTCGGCCTCCTCGCCGACGACGATCGCCGCCGGGTGTTCGCCGCGCTCGTGTTGGGAGCATCGACCACCGACGCCGTGCGCCACGCCGCCGGTCTCGACGCGCGCGCCGCGGGCCGCGCGCTCCAGCGGCTCGTCGACACGGGTCTCGTGCTACGCGGTGACGACGGCGATGTGCATCTGCTCGGCGAGGCGTTCGCGCTCGCGGCACGCGCCGAAGCGGAACGCGAACCTCGTCCCGACGAGCACGGTGACGAGCCGGCCGACGTGGCGCGTGTCCTGCGCGCGTTCGTGCGAGACGGGCGCCTGGTGTCGATCCCGGCAGTACACGTAAAGCGACTGGTGGTGCTCGACTGGCTCGTGCAGCGGTTCGAGCCTGGGCGCCGCTACTCCGAGGAGATGGTGAACCTGATCCTCGCGCAGGTGCATCCCGATACTGCTGCGCTACGCCGCTACCTCGTCGACGACGATCTCCTCTCCCGCGCGCGCGGCGAGTACTGGCGCACCGGCGGCACGTTCGAACCGGAGTGACGCGGTATCAGGGCGTCAGCTCCGGATGAAGCGCGCCAACCATGCGGCGCATGCCGTCCTTCCACGCGACCGACGTGGCGCCGACAAGCTCGCGGCGTTTCGTGTTGTCGGTCGGGATCCCGCCGATCGTGCCGCGCGTCCGGTCGAACTGCACGTCTCGCCCCGCGAGCCGCGCGAGGTACGCGCACCATTCCTCGACGCTCGTCTCGTCGTCGCCGCCCCAATTCACGATCGTCGCCGGGACCGACGCCGCGGCAAGCATGCCCGGCAGCGTCGCGATGATGTCATCGTCGTGGATGGGGTTGAAGCGGCTCGGCCCATCCGGATGCACCGGCACGGGCCGCCCGTCGAGAATGAGCGCGAGGTGAAACGCGGGCCAGCCACCCTCGTCGCCGTAGGGAACGTTGAGGCGCGCGATCGTCGTCGGCACTTCGAAGATCCGGCATGTCGTCCGCACGACCGCTTCGGCCGCGATCTTGCTGATGCTGTACGTCGGAATCATCACTCGGTGGTTGTCTCCGAGCGGGTCGGTCTCTCGTTGGGGCCCGCCCCCGGCCGCCTCGTACACGCCCGTCGACGAACAGTGGAGAAACGCACGCGCGGTCCGGCAGTGCGCCATCAGGAGACCTGCCGCTTCGGCATTCCCGGCGAGATCCACTTCCCACCGGTTGCTCTTCACGACCGCGAAGTTGCAGACGTAATCGACATCCTGCGGGACGTCATCGAGCGAGCCCCGCGCGAGGTCGACGCTGACGCAGCGCACGCCGGCGTGCTCCAGTCGTGCGCGTTTGCCGGCGTCGGTGAATCGAGCGATCGCGGTGACCTCGTTCTTCGCGGCGAGCGCGACGGCGACGGGCAACGCGACCTGGCCGGTGGCGCCGGTGACGAGAATCCGCGCGTCGCGCAAGGTCACGGTGTGGCGGACAGCGCGGCGACCGCGTCATCGTCGAGGCCGCTGTCGTCGGGGAGTCGAGCGGCCACGGCCTGCACGAACTGCTCGTCGGCGAGGTCGACGTCGACGTCTCCGGAGCGGACGTGCGTGTGCCCGTCGTGCGCGTCGATCACGATGTCGGGCTTCAGCTCCTTCAGCGCGAAGCGGCCGAAGCACGCCTGCCAGGCGTTGCGGGCCGCGGCTTCGTCGCCGGTGACCGGCACCGCGACGTCGTCGGCATGGGTCGCGAGCTCGAACGCGAGGTGGAAGGCCTGCCATCGCGCCGGATACGCACCTACGGTGCTGTCGACACTCCCGCCGTCGCGGGCCCGGAAGTCCTCGCGATTCTCGGACACCCGTGTGCGCCACGTGTCGAGCACTTGTTGCGGCGTCTGGCTGTCGAACTCGCGAATGCCGATCTCGTTCGCGGTCGCGAGTTCGGTCGCGCCTTTGGCGCCCATCTCGCCGAGGAACTGCTGCACGGTGCCATCGAGGCAGGCACGGTTGTAGTCCTCGCTCGCCGCGAGATGTGCGAGCACGTCGCGCACGCTCCATCCGGCGCATCGCGACGGCGCTTGCCATTCCGGCTCACCGAGACCGGTGAAGAAGCGATCGAGACGAGCTGCCTCGGCCGCCATGAGGTCGTAGGGATCGAGGCCCTCGAGGTCCTGGTCGTCCACCATGGCGCGACCGTAACGCGTGCGCAGCTCGACGCGAGAGGGTTGCGCCCGTGCGCAGGTTGGGAACAACACGCAGATCACGCCCGAGGAGGAAACCATGGCCGGAGCATTGGAAGGCAAGCGCATCGCGTTCCTCATGGCGAACGAGGGTGTCGAGCAAGTGGAGCTCACCGAGCCGTGGAAGGCCGTGGAGAATGCCGGCGGGAAGCCCGTGTTGCTCGCCCCCGACGCCGGAGAAGTGCAGGCGTTCAAGCACTTGGACAAGGCCGACCGGTTCCCGGTCGACGTCGCGGTCGACCAGGCCGATCCCGAACAGTTCGACGCGCTCGTGCTGCCCGGGGGCGTCGCCAATCCGGATCAGCTCCGTACCAACCGCCGGCGGTGCACTTCGTGCGCCAGATGGCCGAGACCGGAAGGCCGATCGCGGTGATCTGCCACGGCCCGTGGACGCTGATCGACGCGGGCCTCGTGCCGGGCCGCCGGCTCACGAGCTGGCCGAGCCTCACCACAGACCTCACCAACGCCGGCGCCGAGTGGGTCGACGAGGTCGTCGTGGTCGACACGACCGGGCCCAACACGATCGTGAGCAGCCGCAAGCCCGACGATCTCCCGCGGTTCTGCGAGGAGCTCGTGCGGGTGTTCTCGCAAGCGTTCGTTCGCACCTGACACGATCTGTCCGGTGAGCACCGGAGAGACGTTCGACCCGTTCGATCCGTCGCAGTCGCGTGACGCGTGGGAGACGCTCCAGCGGCTTCGGGATGCGGCGGCCGTCGTCCCCATCGCGCAGGGCATGCGCTATGTGACACGCCACGACGAAGCGCGTTCGGTACTGCGCGATACTGAGCATTTCTCGAACGCGTCCGGTCTGAAGGCGCCGGGAGTGGTGATCCCGATCGAGGACCGGCTGCTCGGCGAGCTCGACCCTCCCCGTCACACGGCGGTCCGGCGCGTCATGGTGACCGCCATCACCCCCAAGGTCGTGCATCAGGCCGAGCCGTTCATCGTCGACACCGCGCAGGAGTTGCTCGCCGCGGCACCGGCGGACGCGTTCGACCTCGTCGCCGCGTTCACCGTGGTGCTCCCGAACCGGGTCACGGTGCATCTCCTCGGGTTCGCACCCGAGGACGCCGATCAACTCGCGCAGTGGGCCAAAGCGCTGATGGAGAGCAGTTTCCCGGCGCTCAACCGCACGGATCGTGGCGAGGGCTTCGCGGCGGCGTTCCCCGACTTCGCGGCGTACATCGACGACCGCATCGCGGAGAGAACGGCGCAGTTGCGCGCGGGCGAACCGCGAGGCGACGTGCTGGCTCGGCTGATCCAGCTGCAGGTCGACGGTGAGCCCTTACCGCACCGGCAGGTGCGCGCCCTCGTGCGCAACCTCGTCACCGGCGGCCTGACGACGACGAGCCAGCTCCTCGGAAACCTGCTGCACGAGCTGCTGGCCCGGCCTGACGTCGAGCGCGCGGTCCGCGCCGATCGCGACCTCCTGGACAATGCGATCGAGGAGAGTCTGCGCGTCGCGCCGCCGGTGCTGTTCATGGCGCGCTCGTGTGTCGAGGAGACCGCAGTGGGCGGATGTCCCGTGCATCCGGGCGAGCGGGTGATCGTCGGGACGGCGTCGGCGAACCGCGACGAGCGCGTCTTCGAGGACGGCGCGGTCTTCCGGCTCGACCGTGACAATGCCGACGCGCACCTCACGTTCGGGTTCGGCAGCCACGTCTGCCCCGGTGCAACGCTCGCGCGCAGGGTCGCGCGTCTCGGCGTCGAAGCGTTCCTCGACCACTTCCCCGAAGGCGCGGTCCGGCTCCAACCCGGCTTCACGTTCGAGCAGGTGCCGACCTACTTCGAGTACGGACCGCGCCGGCTTCCGATCGTCGTCGACGGCGTGCGGATTCCCCAGGTCCGGACTCGCTAGCCGCTGCCGTAGGAGACCGCGTCGCCGAAGGCCGCCACCGTTGCGTCGGCGCGCTGGATCCAATAACCCTTCCCGGTCTTCGTCCGCAGCATGCCGACGACCGACGCGCCCTGAGTCCCGCCGAGCGAGCCGTAGAACTTCGCGTCACCGAAGCTGAACACGCCGCCGTCGGACGCGACGAGCCAATAGCCCTTGCCGCTGCGCGTGTGCGCGATCCCGACCACCGGCGAGACGAGCGGCTTGCCGCCCATCGACCCGTGGAAACGCGCGTTGCCGAAGCTGAACACGCCGCCGTCCCCAGCGACGAGCCAGTAGCCCTTGCCGCTGGTCGTGCGCGTCATCCCGTCGACCGGTGCGACGAGCGGCTTGCCGCCCATCGAGCCGTGGAACTTCGCGTCACCGAAGCTGAAGATGCCGCCGTCCCACGCGACGAGCCAGTAGCCCTTCCCGGAGTGCGTCGGCACGATGCCGTGCACGGGCGCCACGAGTGGGAGCGCGCCAGTCGAGCCGTGGAACTTGGCGTTGCCGAAGGTGAAGACGCCGCCGTCGGCGCCGACCAACCAGTAGCCGCCGCGTCGAGGTGTCGGCGCGGCGCCGACGACGACCCAGGCGAGCGGGATGTTCGCCGCCGAGCCGCGACTCGCGAAGTTGCCGTGACCCGCGAGCGCGCCGAGACCCGTGACGGTGGCGTACCCGTGATCGTCGGCGCTCGGGAGCAACGCCACCGCGTCACCCCGCCGCGTTGTCGCGCCCAGCGCGCCGCCGTCACCGACCCATTCCCAGTGCCACGGTTCGGGGCACGCGCTGCCGCCGGGTTCCGCGAACGCGGGATGGTTCCATCCCAACGATCCCGCGACCTGTTTCATGAAGGCGTATCCGATCGAGCCGAATGTGAGCGAACCACCGGCGTCCGTGAGGTCCGCGGCCTTCCCCCACCCGTGGAACGAATTGCCGACGGGTGCGCCGTTCGATGTACGCGTGACGGTGGCCACACACGCCGGATTGTTGCCGGGTTGGTTCGCGACGTTGCCGACGCGCACCTGCTCGGCAAGCGAGCGGTAGCACTCCTCCGCGCCCAGCGGGATGTTCACCTGACGCGCCATCGCGAAGATCCGAGCGAGGCTCGGCGCCGCTTCGCGCGCCGCGATGCAATGCGGCGCAACGTTGATCAGCCGCGATGCCGACACGACGCCGTTGACCTCGCCGGCGAGCGGCGTCGGGCGATTCTGCGGGACGATGGGGTCACCGCCCGCGGCGTAGCCGGCCGGGGCGATACCGACCACCAGCAGCGCGACGACCGCGAGCACGAGAGCGCACCGGGTGAGCTGAGTCATGGGCGGCATTCAACCACGGAGCTCGGGAACAATGGAGTCGTGCGGACCGACACGCTCATGCGCCTTGCGCACGACGGCATCTACGTGGGAATCACCGCGTGGACCGAGCCGACGCTCGTCGCGGCCGGCTATTACCCCGAGGGCGTGGATGGCGCCGAGGAGCGCCTTCGGTACTACGCATCGGAGTTTCCGATCACCGAGGTCGACGCGACGTACTACGCGCCGCCCAGCGAGCGCGTGGCCCGGCTGTGGGCGGAGCGCACGCCGCCGGACTTCGTGTTCGACGTCAAGGCATTCCGATTGCTGACCGAGCATCCGACGCCGCCGAAGTCGCTGTGGAAGGACATGAGGGAAGCGTTGCCACCGGAGCTTCAGGAAAAGCGGAACATCTACCCGAAGGATGTCGGGCACGACGTCATGGACGACGCGCTCGGCCGCTTCGTGCGCGCGCTCGAGCCGTTGCGCGCCGCCGGCAAGCTCGGTGTCGTGCTGTTCCAGTTCCCCGAGTACGTGTACCCCGCGAAGCGTTCCTACGCGCACCTGGATTGGCTCGCGCGGGAGCTCTCGGCGCGCGGCGTCGTCGGTGCGGTGGAGTTTCGCCAGCGCGCGTGGATGGACGACGAACACACTGCGAGCACATTCACCTTCCTCGAGGAGCGCAGCCTTGCTTACGTCGCCGTCGACGAACCGCAGGGCTTTCGGAGCTCGGTGCCGCCCGTCGCGGCGGCCACCGCGGAGATCGCGATCGTGCGCTTCCACGGTCGGAATTCAGAAACCTGGACGAAGAAGGGACTTACGGCGGCGGAACGTTTTGCCTACGACTACACCGAAGACCCCGAAGCGCTGCAGGAATGGGTGCCGCGCGTGCAGATGCTGCACGAGGACGGCCGGCCGGTCCACGCACTAATGAACAACTGTTACGGTGACTACGCGGTGAAGAGCGGCCGGATGCTCGCGCAGCTCCTCGACCCCGACGCGCCGTGAGTCCCGCGCGCTACGCGCCGGCGTCGATCCAGACGGTCTTGATGTTGCAGAATTCGCGGATGCCGTGGGTGTCGAGCTCGCGCCCGTAGCCGGACTCCTTCACGCCGCCGAAAGGCAGCTCGGAATACGACGTCGTCATGCCGTTCACGAACACCGCGCCCGCTTCGACATCCCGGATGAACCGCTCTTGCTCCGCCGGATCGCGCGTCCACACGTTCGAACCGAGACCGAAGACGGTCGCGTTCGAGAGCTCGATCGCCTCGTCCAGGTCGCGTACACGGAACAGCTCGGCGACCGGCCCGAACAGCTCTTCGTGGAACATCCGCATGTCGTTCGTGATCCCCGTGACGACCGTCGGGGGATAGAACCAGCCCGGCCGTTCGAGTCGTTCCCCGCCGCAGAGCACGGTCGCGCCCTTGGCCAGTGCGTCGGCGACGAGCTCCTCGACGTCATGGAGTCCTTGCTCGAGCGCGAGCGGCCCGACGTCGGTGGTCTCCTCCATCGGATCCCCGACCCGGAGCGCGCGCATGTTCGCGACGAAACGCTCGGTGAACTCTTCGAACACGTCCGCGTGCACGATGAACCGCTTGGCGGCGATACAGCTCTGGCCGTTGTTCTGGCACCGCGCGGTCACGCCGACGCGTGCTGCCGCGTCGAGGTCGGCTGACGGCAGCACGACGAACGGATCGCTGCCGCCGAGCTCGAGCACGGTCTTCTTGATCTCGCTGCCCGCGGTCTGCGCGATCGACTTGCCCGCCGCGGTACTCCCGGTGAGCGTGGCTGCGACGACCCGCGCGTCGCGCAGGACCTGTGCCACCGCGTCGGCGCCGATGAGAAGCGTTTGGAACGCGCCCTCGGGGAAGCCGGCGCGCCGGAACACGTCTTCGAGGAACAGCGCGGTCTGGGGCACGTTCGACGCGTGCTTCAGCAGGCCGACGTTCCCGACCATGAGCGCCGGTGCGGCGAACCGCACGACTTGCCAGAGTGGGAAGTTCCACGGCATCACGGCGAGCACGGGACCCAGCGGCTGATACCGGGTGAAGGCCCGAGTCGCGCCGACCGCGCCCGGATCGGCGGCCTCGTCAGCCAGCAGACGCTCGGCATTGGCCGCGAAGAAGCGACAGGCACGCGCGCACTTCTCCGCTTCGGCACGCGCGGAAGCGAGGGTCTTGCCCATCTCCGTGGTCATGACGCGTGCGATGTCCGCGGCCTCGGCGTCGAAGACGTCGGCCGCCGCCAGCATCCATGCGGTGCGCGACGCGAAGTCGGTCAGGCGGTATTCGCGGAAGGTCTCCACCGCGCGGGAGATCCTCGTATCGACCTCGGCGGCGGACAGCGGTTCGAAGCTCTTCACGAGTGCGCCGGTCGCCGGATTGATCGTCGCGATGGGCATGGACACCTCCGAGATCGCAGGTGAGTCGCGCGGTACCAGCGCCGCGCCAACACACGACAGTTTGCCGTGCCCCGGCGCCCGTCCGCCCCGCTTTGGGGCGCTTGCCCCGATGTGGTTCTGGGTATGAAAACTGGACCACCAATCGACCTATAGGAGAGTCACGTCATGGCTGACGAAAAGAGCGGTCCGAAGGCTGCTGTGAGCGGTGTCGCCGAAGGCGTCAAGGGCAAGGTGAAGGAAGCAGCCGGAGCCTTGACGGGCGATGAGAAGTTGAAGCGTGAGGGCGAGGCGCAGCAGGACAAGGCCGCCGCCGAGCGCGAAGTCGCGCGCAAGGAAGCCGAGGCCGAGAAGGCGCGTGCCGAGGCCAAGGCGCACGAGGCCGAGCAAAAGGCGAACCAGGACTGACGAGCGCGGTCTGAGCATTGTCGGCGACGACGGCATGCCGTCGTCGCCGATGCGCGATCGACGAGGGCGCGGGCCACAGGGCCTGGGTGCCAAGATTGCGGGGTGAGCGACGTGGCGTACACCTCGAGCCCGTTCGTGGACCCGATCAAGCCGATCACCGAATCCGACGACGAGATCCGCGCCGCGATCGCGGAGGCCGAGGTTCCCCCGCTGTTGCCGGCACTCGCCTATTTGACCGGCGACCTCTCCCTGTTACGGGACAACCTGCGGCCGGACCCGATGCTCCTCGGTATGTCCCAGGGCGGCTTGACCGACCAACAACTCGCCGAAGCCCGCGAGCTGGCACTGCGCACACTGATCGAGTACCGCGACAACGGCTGTCGCCCCGCTCCCGTGCCGCCCGACGACGTCTTGTTGCAGATCATGGAGTTCGCCGTCGGCGGCGCGGACATGGCGGCGTACCTCCCGCTGCTCGAAGAGGAGCTCGCGTATCGCGGCGAAGACCGGCGGGCACCGGCGTGGCGCAAGGCCGACGTTGCGCCCGGCGTCGACTTCCGCGTCGTCATCGTCGGCGCGGGGATGTCGGGGCTGCTCGCCGGGCACCGGCTCGCGCAGGCCGGCATCGAGTTCGTCATCGTCGACAAGAACGACGACGTCGGCGGCACGTGGTTCGAGAACAGCTATCCGGGCTGTCGCGTCGACAACCCGAACCACAACTACAGCTACTCGTTCGCGCAGCGTCACGATTGGCCGCTCCATTTTTCGACCCAGGACGTGTTGCTCGACTACTTCCGGCAGTGCGCCGACACGTTCGGACTTCGCGACAGGGTGCGTTTCCGTACCGAGGTGCTCGGGGCGACATGGTCGGAGGACGACGCGCGTTGGACCGTGCGTGTGCGGACGCCCGAAGGCGACGAGGAAGTACTCGAGGCGAACGCGCTGATCAGCGCCGTCGGGCAACTCAACCGTCCCAACTTCCCGGACATCGCAGGACGCGAGTCGTTCGCGGGGCCGACTTTTCATTCCGCGGCGTGGAACCACGACCTCGATCTGCGGGGGAAGCGCGTCGCCGTGATCGGCACCGGCGCGAGCGCGGTGCAGTTCATCCCGGAGATCGCGCCGGCCGTCGGCGAGCTGTTGGTCTTCCAGCGCACGCCACCGTGGTTCGGCCCGACACCCGACTACCACGACGCGGTGTCGTCCGGTCTGCAATGGATGTACGCGCACGTGCCGTCGTACAGCGAGTGGAATCGTTTCTGGATCTTCTGGCGGATGGGCGATGCCGTGCTTCCCGGCGTCACCGTCGACCCCGAGTGGGACACGAGCGCCGGCTCGGTCGGCCTCATGAACGAGATGGTGCGGTTGATGCTCTCCGAGTACATCAACACCGAGTTTGCCGACCGGCCGGACCTCCTCGCGAAGGTGTTGCCGACGTATCCGCCCGGCGCCAAACGCATGTTGCGTGACAACGGCGTGTGGGCGCGGGCACTCAAGCGTGACAACGTGCGGCTGATCACGGATGGCATCCGGGAGATCACGCCGCACGGCGTGGTCACCGACGACGGGCAGGAGCATGCCGTCGACGTGATCATCTACGGCACCGGCTTCCAGGCTTCGAAGTTCCTCACTCCCATGAAGATCACCGGACGGCACGGCGCCGATCTGCACGAGCAGTGGCATGGTGACGCGCGGGCGTACCTCGGCATCACGGTGCCGGGCTTCCCGAACCTCTTTTGTCTCTACGGGCCGAACACCAACATCGTGATCAACGGGAGCATCGTGTACTTCTCGGAATGTGAAGTGCGCTACGTGCTCGGCTGCATCGAGACGTTGTTGGCGGGCGGTCATCGTGCACTGGACGTCCGCAAGGACGTGCACGACGCGTTCAACGAACGCGTCGACGCCGAGAACAAGCGAATGGCCTGGGGGTGGGCGGACGTACACAGCTGGTACAAGAACGAGCACGGCCGCGTCGCCCAGAACTGGCCGTTCACGCTGCTCGAGTACTGGCAGCGCACGCAGCGACCCGAGCCCGACGACTACGACCTCGTTGACTAGCTACTGACGAGGAGCGGGGAGGTTGCGGCGCGGACGTGGACTGCGCAACGACCGCGGAGGTATTCGG
Source organism: Acidimicrobiia bacterium (assembly GCA_038238245.1). Taxonomy (GTDB): domain Bacteria; phylum Actinomycetota; class Acidimicrobiia; order IMCC26256; family PALSA-610; genus DASQHW01. Next base: position 11,453 of record JBBRXX010000009.1, on the reverse strand, counting down.
GACGAACATGGGGGCAGCAGGTGCGGCGAGCATGGATCGTTCCGGCGGTGGTCGCGCTGCTGGCGTTGAGTCTGACGAGCTGTGATTGGGCGACGTTCCACAGCGGGCCGAGTCGCGCCGGCTGGCAGTCGAGCGAGTCGACGATTGGGCTCGAGAACGTCTCGCAGCTCACGCAGGTGCGCAGTTACCCAGGTGCTTTCACGCCGCCGGTGGTCGTCGGCGGGGTCCTCTACTCGTTGACCGGCGGCGGGATCCTGCAGGCGTTCGACGCGAAGGGCGTGGGGTGCACCGACCCGCCGACCGTGTGCTCGCCGTTGTGGACGTCGTCGGGGCAGGCGGGGCGGTCGATCACCGTCGACAAGGGCAAGGTGTATGCGGCCGGCATCTCAGGTCTGCAGGTGTACGACGCGTCAGGCTGCGGCAGCTCGCCGAAGGTGTGCGCACCCCTCTGGACGACAGGGACGTTCGCCAACATCGGACCCGGCTCGCCCGCGGTCGTGAACGGGGTCGTGTACGTCACGGGACTGCGATCGACCCTTCCGACGCCGGGCAACGCCTATGTGATCGCGTACGACGCCAACGGATCCGAGAACTGCATCGGGACAGTGTGCTCGCCGCTGTGGCGGTCGACCGCAGCGCCCACCGACGTGCTCTACAGCCAGGCGTTGGCCGTCGCGAACGGTCTTGTGTACGCCGTCGAGGAGTCCCGGGTCGTGGCTTTCGACGTGAATGGCTGCAGCGGATCGCCCTGCTCACCCGTGTGGCGCGCGAGCGCGCCCAGCTCGCTCGCCTACGGCGGACCGGCGGTCGGCAACGGAACGCTGTTCGTCGCCGGTTACGGCGGGAAGCTCTACGCATATGACGCGGCAGGAACCGACGGGTGCAGCGCATCAACGAAGACATGCTCGCCGCTGTGGTCCGCCTCGGTCGGCGACACGCGCAACACACCCGCTGTCGCGAACGGGATCGTGTACGTGACCAACGTGAGCGGTGGGTTGCGGGCGTTCGACGCGACCGGTTGCACAGGGAGCACCAACGTGTGCGCGCCCCTTTGGACCTTCCACCCACCGAACGCCACCGGAACCGCGGTCACCGGCTCGCCCGCGGGCGCCAACGGTGTGGTCTACACGGTGGCGCCGGACTCGACCTTCTACGCGCTCGAGGCCGCCGGGTCGATCGGCTGCTCCGGCACCCCCAAGACGTGCAGTCCGCAGTGGTCGACGAACCCCGGCAAGAGCAGCACGGACGCGTCGCCGGCGATCGTGGACGGCACCGTCTACTGGAACTCGGGGACGGTCAGCACCACGTGGGCGTACAAGCTGTAGATCCCACGATCGCTGATCCTCGTCGTTGTTACCAACGCACGATCGGTGCTTCGGCCTTGTTCCTCGCGATGTCCGCCGGCGACCAGGCGCCGCAGCAGTAGTCGCTGTGCTCGACGATCTGGTCGGCGGCCAAGCGGAAGACGCTCACCGCTCGCGAGAGTTGCTCACCGTCGGGTCCGTCCCAACGCAGCTCGTACTCGGCGACGACGGTGTTCTCGGCGGTTGTCGCCCGGATCCATGTCGTGCGGAGGTTGGGCAGCTCCTCGAGCTGCTCCTCGAGGACTTGCGACGCGGCGTCGCGTCCTTGCAGCTGCAGTCTCCACATCGGCATGTCGAGGTCGAGCAACACATTGCCCGAGTACCGCTCGGCAATCCGAGCGATGTCAGCCGTTCGGAGACAGTGCACGACCCACTCGGTCGTCGAAATCGTCGCGGTCATCCGAGATCTCCCTCAGCCTTCGAGCCGGTAGAAGCGGAAGAAGTCGTGCTCGATCGGGAGAACCTCGACGCTCGTGAAGCCGGCGTCGGTTGCGTAGCGGCGCACGGTGTCGACGCGCATGACGGTTCCTGTTGCAGCCGATGGTTGCTCGGCCATCCCGGCCGGGAGGCAGTGCAGCACGCTCGCGGCGTACATGAACCGCTCGACCGGATCACCGATCGCACCGAAGCTGTCGGCGACGCGCTCGTCCATCACGATCACGGTGCCGCCCTCGGCACGCGCGTTCCGCATCGCCTTCAGCACGTCGACCGGCCGGGAAAGGTCGTGCAGCGCCTCGAGGATGCACACCGCATCGAAGCGCCCGCTGAAACTCGGGTCCGCGGCGTCTGCGACGAGGAAGGTGATCCGGTCGTCGACACCGTGCTCCTTGGCGTTGCGCCGCGCCGCTTCGATCGAAGGCTCATCGAGATCGACGCCCACGACCGTCGCGTTCGGGTATGCCGTCGCGAACGCGATCGTCGACCAGCCGAGGCCGCAGCCGACGTCGAGGATGGCGGCGTCGGCGCGAGTGGCGAGCCGTTCGTGGACATCCGGCACACCGTTCGCGAGCCATTCCCCCGCGAGCAATGACTGGAAGCCGGGCCGGTTGAATGCCGCTTGGGCCTCGCGCATCTCGACGCCGTAGTCGCCGTACGGCACCCCTCCACCCGACCGGTACGCGTCGAGCAGCTGGGGCATCACGTTCGCGAAGCTGACGAGGAAACCGCCGGCAGGCGCGAGGTACGCCATGCTCGTCTCGTCGACGAGCACTGCGGCCTGCGCGTCCGAGACTTCGTAGCGCCGTTCGTCGGCGGGCGCGGTCGGGTCGTCGACGCCGATGAGCTCGGCAACTGCCTGCTGCTCGAGCCACTCCCGCGCGTAGCGCTCGTGTATTCCGGCGGCTCGTGCCACCTCGGCGGTGGTGCTCGGGCCACGGTCGTACAGCAGCCGGTAAAGGCCGAGCTTGGTCCCGACGTGGATCGACAACGCTTCCATCGCGGCGACACCGCCGCTGAACAGGCGCTCCGCGAGGGCCCCGACCTGGGCCTCGACGTCTTCCTGGCTCTGGGTGGTCGTCATCGTCGTCTCCTCCGGTCGCCGCGAGCGGGCGTTACCCCGAAGGCGTGAGGACGCGCCTTACGGCTGTGAGACGATCTCCCACTCCACCGGCCCGTCGGGCTCATAGACGCAGAACAGGCCCGTCCGCACCGCCCGCCGCAGGTGCCCACCCAGTGAGGGGTGCTCGGCTTCGATGCGCGTCATCGCGTCACGTATTCGCTGGGTCACCGCCGATCGGGCCCGCTCGGCCGGGTCGCCCGACCGGCGCGCGCGTCCACCGAGACCGTATGCACCCGACAGCTCCGAGAGCAGTGTGTCCCGTTCCGCGTGGAGCCGCTCGGACCTCCCCGAATCCGCGGCCGCGTCGGCGTCGTCGATCTCGTCCTCGAGCTCGACGAGGCGCCGCTTGTACATCTTCCGCGCGGTCGCATCGAGTCGCGGTCCCGTATCGCCGTGCGGCACGGCCTGCCCCTCGCTCGCCAGATCGAGCACCGGGATCTCGCGCCCCGGTTGTGCGAGCAAACGCGCGATGTCGCCGATGCCCTTCGTGTGCCGGAGCCGCACGGTGCGGCCGTCGTACGACAGTGCCCACACCTCGCCTTCGCGGCGCAGCACCCCGGCCCGCGCCCGGGGCGCCGGGTCCGAAGCGCCGAAGAGTGCCTCGAGGTCGGACTGCGCGATCTCCACGAGCACCGAAGCGTTCACCGCACGGTGATTCGTAATCGCGGCTTCCACATGCGCGCGGGCGACATCGCGATGACCGAGCGTCGCGGCCAGCAGACCCAGCGGCCGCTCGACGCACCCGTAGTTCGCGGCCGCGATGCCGTCGATCGCGTAGAGATGGCGGTACGGAAGGAGGTCGTCGTACAGCGGTTGCGCGAGGGCGTGTCCGCCGATGAGCGCAGCGGCTTCGGCCGCCAGTGCCGCCGCGCACAACCATTCCGCGCCGTATGCAGACCGGTTCTCGAGATCGACGGCATCGAGCAGCGCGCGGGCTTCGTCGAGTCGACCCGCGCGCGCCGCGGCCAGCGCAGTACCAGGCCGCGCCATGAAGGCGATGTCGCGCCAACGCTCCGCCATGTTGTGAGCGCGCGCACATGCCTCGTCCGGCAAGCCTGCGAGCATGAGCCATCCCAGCTGCAGCGAGTATGTCAGCATCTCCGCGTTCCCGCTGTGCGCGCTCGCGCCAATCGCTTCGGCTTCGGTACACGATTCCGCGGCGTCGTCGAATCGCCCGTCCATCAGCGCGCGCATGCCGCGCCACAGCGGCACGTACCAGGCATAGAGCGGCTGTCGAATCGCGTCGGCAACACGCGCGTAGGCATCGACCTCGGTGTCCATCTCGACGAAGCGCCCGAGCTCCGCGAGTGCGAGCACGCGCAGCCGGCGCCCCAGGAGCTCGCCACGCGCGTCACCGTGGCGCCGCGCGAGCGCAACGATCTCGCTCGCCTCTGCAACGCGCGCTTCGCAGAACTCGGGTCCCGGGATGACGTCACAATGCGCCGCGAGCGCGTATGCGAGGGCTCGATCGTCGACGGCGCGTCGTGCCAGCGTGACTGCCTCATCGCTGAGCGCGAGCCGCTCCTCGTCGGACCCTTCGATCGACAACGCGACCGACAAGCGCGCGAGCAGCCACGCGCGCGTCGTCGGCTCCGAATCACCCAGCGCCGAGAGCGCTTCTCGCAGCAGTTCGATCTGGGCGGCGTCGAATGGTGGCACCTCGAAGCCCCCCGCGCCGGACCCACAGCCGAGCGCCGCCCGCGCGAGGCGATCGGGCCAGCGGTGTTCCCGCGCGAGGTGTGCCGCCTCGTCGAACGCGAGCCGAGCCCGCGGGAGATTGCCGGCGGCGAGTCGGGCGTCGCCGAGTTGGAGCAGGAGATCGGTCTGCTGCGCGGCGTCGGGCGGACAGAGGGTGAGCGTCTCCAGTGCGTGTTCGAAATGGGCGACCGCGGCTTCGTAGGCGAGCATCGCCATGGCGTGTCGACCCGCCTCTCCGGCGTAGGCGACCGCTTTGCCGGCATTCCCGCCCGGCGAGGCCTTGCGGAAATGGTGCGCGAGCTCGGCCGCGTCGACATGCCCGCCGCGCTCGCCGGCACGCTCGAGCGCCGCCGCCACGTCTTCGTGCAACCGCACGCGTCGGGCCAGGCCGAGCTCGCGATACGCGGTCTCGCGTATCAACGGATGCGTGAACGCGAACCGGCCGCGTCCGGCATCACGCACGAGTCGCGCCCGCTCGGCTTCGTCGAGCACTTTCAAGAGGCCGGGGTCGTCGAGCGTCGTGATCTCGCCGACGACTTCCACACCGAACTCAACGCCGACGACCGACGATACGCCGAGCGCGTGACGACACGGTGCGGACACCGTGTCGAGCCGCCGGCTCAACGTCGCGCGGACGCTTTCCGGAAGCGGCAGCTCCGCGACCTCGTCGGCATCGAGCGCCCCCTGCGCGTCGAGGAGGCTGACGACTTCGCGGGTAAAGAGCGGGTTCCCGGTGGTCAAGACATGCAGGCGCGCCACCAGTTCGTCGGAGACCGTGCTCCCCACGAGATCGGCGACGAACAGCCCGAGCTGATTCGGTTCGAGCGGCGGCACCGTGAGCTGCCGACCGTGCCGGACGAGCTCGGGCAGCACCGAAGCCAGATCCGTCGGTCCCGTCACCTCCGTGTCGCGATACGTCGCGACGATGATGAGGGCGATGTCGCGCAGCAAGGGCGCGAGAAATGTCAGCAAGCGAACGGACGGCGGGTCGGCCCAGTGCAAGTCGTCGACGACGAGGAGCCGCGGCTGGGAGACGGCGAGCGCGCGGAGGGACTCCGCCACCGACGAGAACCGACGGAAGCGCGCGAGCTCGTGGTCCGAATCGTCGGAGGAGCCATCGGGAGCGACATCGAGCGGGTCGGCTCCGAGCTCGATGAGCAGCTGCGACCATGGCCAGAACGGGGGTGCGCCGGCCTCCGCCCAACAGGTGACGCGGTGCGCGTCAACGCCGCAATCGGCGGCGAGCGCGATCGCCTCCTCCGCGAGACGGGTCTTGCCGGCACCTGCTTCGCCGACGACGAGTAGCAATTCGCCGCGCCCGGCAGCGGCGCCCTCGAGATACGTGCGCAGTTGCCGCACCTGACGCTCGCGGCCGATGAGCACACGCCGAGTGTAGGAGCGACCGTCAGCGGCGCCGCAGACGAAGGTGATCCGCGGCTGCACAGCGGATGCACGTCACGGCCGCGGGTTGCGCCTCGAGACGCTCGATCCCGATCGGTTCGGCGCAACGCTCGCAGGTTCCGTAGCTGCCCCGCTGCAGCCGATCGAGCGCGTCGTCGAGCGCGTCGAGGTGTGCACGCACCTGCGCGATGAGCGCTGCGACCTGCGCCCGTTCGAACCCGACGGTCGAACCTTCCGGGTCGTGCTCGTCGTCCGCGTTCGCCGCGTCCGACCCGTCCACGATCGCGTCGAACTCACGCGTGAGGGCGGCGAGTCGAGTGGAGGCCCGCTCGCGTTCGGCCGTCAACCGCTCCTCGAACGTCACCCACAAGGACTACCCCGCATGTGTCCGGAAAATTCGGGCTGCGGAGAGCACCCTTCGGTAGCGTCGGCGCTCATGGCGACACACACCGACATGGCGGAGCGCTTCGCAGCCTTGCATCACGGTCAGACCCCGTTGTTGATGCCGAATCCATGGGACGCCGGGTCGGCGAAAATGTTCGTGGCGCTCGGCTTCGACGCGCTGGCGACGACCAGCTCCGGTTTCGCGGCCACGCTCGGCCGTCTCGACGGCACAACGACGAGGGACGAGGCACTCGCCCACGCCGCCGCGATCGTCGCCGCGACCGATGTGCCGGTCAGCGCCGATCTCGAAAACGGTTTTGCCGACGATCCCCGCGCTGTCGCCGAGACGATCACGCTCGCTCGGGCGACGGGTCTGGCCGGAGCATCGGTCGAGGACTCCGCGGGGCGGGAGCCCGAGGACGTCTACGACCTCGCCCTGGCGGCGGAACGCGTCGCGGCGGCCGCCGAAGCCGCGCATGGCGACGGCGCGCGTTTCGTGCTGACCGCGCGCTCGGAGAACTTCATCCGCGGGCGGCCGGACATTGCTGACACCATCACGCGATTGCAGGCATATCAAGCCGCGGGCGCCGACGTCGTGTACGCACCGGGCGTCACCACACCTGCTGACATCCGCGCGATTGTCGAGTCGGTCGACGTGCCCGTGAACGTGCTGGCGCTCCCCGGCGTGCCGAGCGTGGCCGAGCTCGGAGCTCTCGGGGTCGCGCGGGTTTCGATCGGCGGCGCGTTCAGTTGGGTCGCGCTCGGCGCGGCGGCCGACGCGGCACGCGAGCTCCGCGAACAGGGGACCTACGGCTACTTCAGCGCGGCCGGCGAGGGCGGCAAGATCGCACGCCAGGCGTTCACGGCCTGAGGCGCACCCGGTTCGGCGATTCGCAGGAACTCGGCTAAACCTGGGCCGGTGGTGGACGGTCCCGTGCCGATCGGCGAGGTGTTGTGCGCCTTGCTCGCCCGTTCGCACGAACTCGATCCGGCCGAGCTCGCCGCAACGGTTGCGGGCGAAGCCGCAACGGCCGGGATCCGTGAGGTGAAGATCTGGCTCGTCGACCGCCAGCAGCGCTCCCTCACGAATTTGAGCCGCGAGGCCAAGACGGTGCCGGTCGACGGCTCGATGCTCGGCGATGTCTACCGGCGCGGTCGCAGCCACCTCAGTGATGAGAGCCACGCGTCGCACGTGATCGTGCCGGTGGTCGACGGCCTCGACCGCCTCGGCGCCCTCACCGCCGTCGTCGACACGGACGGCACAGACGGCACAGACGTCGTCGCCGCGGTAGAGGCGCTCGCCGCGCTCGTCGCGGAGCTCGTAGTGGCCAAAGGTGCGTACAGCGATGTGATCGAACGCGTCCGGCGCGTCGAGGAGATGGACATCGCGGCCGAGATGCGATGGGCACTGCTTCCGCCACTCACTATGCGGACTTCGCGCGTGTCGGTCGCAGGCATGCTCGAACCGGCCTACGAGGTCGCCGGCGACACGTTCGACTACGCGGTCAACGAAGACCGAGCCCACGTCGCGGCATTCGACGCGGTGGGTCATGGTCTCCTGGCCGCGCAGCTCGCCAACCTCTCCGTCGGGGCATATCGCAACCGCCGACGCTCCGGCGCGTCACTGGAGGAGACGGCCGGCGAGCTCGATGCCGTGCTCGATGCGCAGTTCGGCGACAGCCTCTTCGTCACCTCGATCCTGGGCGAGCTCGACCTGGACGGCGGCCTCTTCCGCTGGATCAACGCGGGGCACATGCCGCCGCTCGTGCTGCGCGACGCCAGGGTGGTCGCGGAGCTGGAGGAGCGACCCGCACTCCCGTTCGGCATCGCCCGTCCCGTACGGTACGCGCACGAGTACCAGCTCGAGCCCGGCGACACCATCGTCTTCTATTCGGACGGCGTCACCGAGGCGCGATCACCTGACGGTGAGTTCTTCGGCGTTGCACGCCTCATCGACCAGATCGAGCGGGCCGCGCGGTCGGGTTTGCCCGAAGCCGAACAGCTCCGTCGCCTCGTCGTCGAGCTGCTCACGCACCGCACGACGATCTTGAAGGACGACGCGACGTTGATGTTCACGTGCTGGCACGGCTGAGGGACGCGCGCACGGGCGTGTCAACGTTCCCTACCAGCTGTCGATGTGCGGTCGCTTCTTGCCGGCGCGTTCGTCGGGAGCGGGAGCGGCTGCCAGCATCGTGGTGATCCAGCGCCGCGAGTCGGCAGGGTCGATCACGTCGTCGATCTCGAAGTGGCTCGCGACGTTGACCCCCTTTCCGTACTGGTACATTCGATCGACCATCGCCTGGAACTCGCGCTCGCGCGCTGCGGGATCTTCGATCGCTTCGAGCTCTCGCCGCTGCCCGAGCCGGACCGCGCCTTCGAGGTTCATGCCACCGAATTCGCCCGTCGGCCAGGCGACGCAGAAGAACGGCGCCTTGAACGACCCGCCGGCCATCGCCTGCGCCCCGAGGCCATAGCCCTTGCGCAAGATGATCGTCGCGAACGGCACCGACATGTTCGCGCCGGTCACGAACATGCGGGACATGTGCCGGACGGCGCCAGTCGTTTCCGACTCGGGGCCCACCATGAATCCGGGTGTGTCGCACAAGAACACGACCGGCACCTCGAATGCATCGCAGAGCTGCAGAAAGCGCGCCGCCTTGTCCGCGGCCGCGGTGTCGATCGCGCCGCCGAGATGCGACGGGTTGTTCGCGACCACACCCACCGGCTGACCTTCGACGCGTGCGAGCACGGTGATCATGCCGTCGCCGAACCCGCGGCGTAGCTCGAGTACCGAATCGGTGTCGCAGAGCGCGTCAACGACCGTTCGCATGTCGTACGCGCGCAGACGGTTCTCGGGAATCACATGGCGGAGCGTGCGCTGGTCGACGCACTCCCACTCGTCGACCGCGCCCCGGAAGTACGACAGGTACTGCTTGGCGACGCGCACGGCCGCGGCCTCGTCCGGAACGAGCACATCGATCACGCCGGACGTGCTCTGCACGTCGGTCGGTCCGATGGCGGTCGGTTCGTACACGCCGAGTCCGCCGCCCTCGATCATCGCCGGGCCGCCCATGCCGATGTTCGAGCCGGCGGTTGCGATGATCACGTCACAGCAACCGAGGAGCGCGGCGTTGCCGGCGAAGCAGTAGCCCGAGGTGATACCGACGAGCGGCACGAGCGCGCTCAGCCGCGCGAAGTAGTTGAACGCGAGACAGTCGAGCCCGGAGACGCCCGACCCGTCGGTGTCACCCGGCCGGCCGCCGCCGCCCTCGGTGAAGAACACGACCGGCACGCGCGAGCGCGCCGCGAGCTCGAAGAGACGGTCCTTCTTCGCGTGGTTCCAGAGGCCCTGGGTCCCCGCGAGCACCGTGTAGTCGTACGACATCGCGATCACGGGTTGGCCGTCGACGGTGCCGATCCCACCGACGAGGCCGTCGGCCGGCGTGCGCGCGATGAGCTCCTCGAGGGAACGACGCCGGCGCTGCGCGGCGACCACGAGCGGCGCGTACTCGACGAAGCTGCCGTCGTCGACGAGATCCGCAACGTTCTCGCGGGCGGTCCGCTGACCGGTCGCGCGCCGGCGGGCAACGGCGTCCGGTCGGCGCTGGTCGCGACCGACGTCGTGGCGCTCGACGACCTCGGCGAGGTCGCCCCGCACGTGGTCGAGATCGATCGCGTTGACCACGACGTCGTCGGCGATGGTCGCGCCCTCGGCGGCGTCGACGAAGGCGAGCGTGTCTCCGGGCATCACGGTGTCGCCCAGTGTGATCGGCACCGAGGTCACCACCCCCGACCACTCGGCCACGATCACGTGCTCCATCTTCATCGACTCGAGCACGACGAGCTGCTGACCGACGCGTACGGCATCCCCCGCGCCGACGTCGATCGATACGACGGTTCCCTGCATCGGTGAAGCGACAGGTTGCACGGCCACTGTTTAGCGTCTCGCCCACGTCGAGGCGCCGGGAGGCCACGTGGATCGGTTCAACGGAAAGGTCGCGATCGTCACCGGTGGCGGCTCGGGCATCGGTCGGGCGACCGCGATGCTGCTCGCCGCCGAAGGGGCGAAGGTCACGATCGCCGACATCTCCGCCGACGCCGCGGCGTCAGTGACCGACAGCGTGCGCGATGCCGGCGGGATCGCGCGCCCGCAGGTGGTCGATGTCGCCGATGCGGACGCAATGGGCGCGATGGTCGCCGACACGGTGCGCGAGTTCGGCGGCCTCGACATCCTGCACAACAACGCCGCGGCCCTCGACCAGAATCGTCTCGACCAGGACGTCGCGACGATGGACCTCGCCACCTGGGAACGCGTCATGGCGGTGAATCTCACCGGCCCGATGCTGGGTTGCCGGTATGCGATCCCGGCGATGCTCGAACGCGGCGGCGGCGCGATCGTCAACACCGCGTCGGCGGCCGCGTTCTACGGCAGCCGCACACTCCTCGCGTACGGCACGTCGAAAGCGGGCGTCGTCGCGCTGACGCGCTATGTCGCGACCGCGTACGCGGACCGTGGGATCCGCTGCAACGCCGTCGCGCCCGGTGTCGTCGTCGCGCGCGACGCCCAGGACGCGCTGGGAGGCCCGATGAGCGAGCGCCTGGCGCGCTACACCGTGAACCACCCGATCGGCAGGCTCGGCTACCCCGAGGACATTGCCGAGGCGGTCGCGTATCTCGCCTCCGAAGCGGCCGCGTTCGTGACCGGCGAGGTCCTGCGCGTCGACGGCGGCTACACCACCCACGACCCCGGCTACGCGCTCGACCGCGCGTAGTCACCAATCCGGTTCGCCGCCGGGTGCCGGATCTGCTGCAGACGTGGGAACGCCACGCTCTAGCTTGACCGCAACAGCCAACACCGCGAGGGGGCATCATGAGTGTGATCGAGCGTTCCGATGTGCCTGTGACCGTCAAGAACGACAACGTTGAGCTCCGGACCGCTCCGGTAGGAGAGCTCACCGTCGGGTTCGTTGACATCCAGAAGGGCACCGACTTGGGCCCTGCTCTCGTCGGGCTGCCCGGCGATCTCTGCCAGTGCCCGCACTGGGGCT
>JBBRXX010000008.1:0-144305 GCA_038238245.1 Acidimicrobiia bacterium | reverse complement strand
GCGTGTAACGGGCGCAGGTCCTCCCTGCCGGCTGGGACTCGGTCGTACGTGACCCGTTATGCGACTCTGCGTCGCGCGGCTGACTCCTCGTCTGGCGCGACGACTGCGCACTGGTCGACCCCCGGATGCACGCTCAACACGGTCGCGATCTCGTCGAGCTCGACGCGATGACCGCGGATCTGCACCTGGTTGTCGAGCCGGCCGAGAAAGTGCACATCACCTTCGGCGGTGACCCGTACGAGGTCACCGGTGCGATACATCCGGGAGCCGGGCCGCCAAGGGTCTGCGACGAACCGCTCAGCGGTTTCCCGGGGACGATTGATGTAGCCGATTGCGACGCCGCGTCCACCGATGTAGAGCTCCCCGGCGTCGCCCGGCGACACCGGTTCGCCGTTCGGGTCGAGCACGTACACGGATGTCCCAGCGATCGCGCGACCGATGCTCGGGACGGTGTGCGCGGAGGGGTCGGGCGCGACCGGGCCGGAGGTGGTGACGACCGTCGCCTCGGTGACGCCGTAGTTGTTGACGACCGTGAACGGCGTACCTGCAACCGGCCTCCGGTGCAGGACATCGCCGCCGGTCAGGAGGCACCGCAATGCGACATCCGGCGGCCACTCGAGCGACAGCACCGCTTCCGTCAACGGGGTGGGAACGAACGAGATCGTGATGCCCTGGGTCACCAGCCAGTCCCGCAATCCCTCGGCGGACGCGGCCGTGACGACATCGGGGATGTGCAGGCTCGCGCCGGCCGCGAGCGGCGGCCAGAGCTCCCACACCGAGGCGTCGAACGCGGGGCTTGCCAGCATCGATGCGCGGTCGCTCGACCCGAGCGTGAACGCGTCGCAATGCCATGCAACGAGGTTGGCCAGATTGCCGTGCGAGACCTCGACGCCCTTGGGTTCGCCGGTCGAGCCCGACGTATAGATGACGTAGGCGACGTCGTCGACACCGGCGAGGTCCTCGGGAGGATCGCGTCGGTCGCCGGTGCTTTCCGGATCGACGTCGAGAAAGATGACGTGCGCGCACGCAGCGATGACCGGCGGCGGTGCGGATCGTTGGGTGAGCAGTACGGGCGCGCCGGCGTCGCGCAGCATGTGCTCGAGGCGAGCTTCTGGATACGCGGGGTCGAGGCCCACGTACGCGCCGCCCGCCTTCAACGTCGCGAGCGCGCCGACGACCTGACCTACGCCGCGCTCGTGGCAGAGGCCGACCCGCACGCCCGGCCGGACGCCCAGCGCCCGAAGTTGATGTGCGAGCGCGTTCGCCCGCGCCTCGAGCGCGCGATACGTCAGCGACTCGTCGTGGTCGCGCACCGCGAGGTGGTCGGGGCTCGCGAGGGCAACTTTCTGCACGCGCCGGTGGATCAAATTGGGCCATTTCTCGGTGGGGGCAAATCCGCGCGCGAAGTTGCGTGCGTCGTGCACGTCGGGTACTTCGAACGCCTCAGTTCCCCCGCGGATCTGTCGACACGCGGGAGTCTCGCAGAGCACGACGGCCGTCGCCAGAGCAATGCCCGTTTTCGCACAGGACACGTTCTGCCCGGATTCGGCCAATCACCGCGTGTACATATCTGTCATTCGTGTACACCAAGGGCCGGGCTGCGGTGTGCAGGTATCACGCGTCGGCGAGTCGCGCGTGCACCCAGTCCATGATGCCGGTGAGATACACAGCGGGCGTCGACGGATCGGTGTTGGTCAGCCCGACCCTGGTGGTCACGACGTGCAGCGAACAGTCCGGGGTGCCGTCACTGTCCACGCAGACGGGGTAGTTCTTCGACCGGCTCGTCGGACCGAGCGCCGCGACCGCGCGCCGCATCGGCTCGTGAATGCAGTCGGTCAGTCCGAGCGTGACGTGCGAACCGTCACGCAACGGGCAGCTGATCGCGGGTGAGCCGCACGTGTTCGAGTCGCCGCGATTCCAGATGTGCAAGATCGGCACGGTCAGGCGACCGCTGGTGACGAGCTTGTCGGTCTCGTTGTCGACGTTCGCGAGGTCGGGATTCACGCGCGCCGCGATCGCAGAGACACGCGCAGGGTCGTTGTCGTCGACGCAATACCCGGCAGCACGCGCCGCGGACATCGCTTCGACGTTCACGATGCTCGCATCGCCCACGACCCCGGCGGGCGGGATCCCCTGCAGCTGCATCGACCACGCGACCGCGTACGCACCTACGGAACCGGCGCTGCCACCGTGCAGGAACGTCTTGGTCGTCGGGTAGTGACTTTGCGCGTACTGGACCGCCGCCTTGGTCGCGTAGTCGCCGTTCGTGGTGCGGGGCTTTCCGTCGGGCGTCGTGTTCGGGTTGTGCGGATCGGGCGAGTCAGTGCCGGCGTAGACGTCGTGGCTGCAGTAGGACACGGCCAGCGTGCGAAAACCTGCGGCGTCGCCGCGGATGTTCGCGAGCAAGCCCTTGTTCGTGAGCCTGCTCGTCAGCGCCGGCGCCGCTTCCTCGACCTTCTGGCCGGGGCCGGGAACCGGATGACCCTGCGCGTCGAAGTAACCGGCGCCCCCGCCGTGCATGAACACCCACAGCGGACGAGCAACGGTCGCGGACGAACCGACCTTGGTACCGATCACGAACGTCTGGAAGCCGCTGATCGAGCACGGATACGCGTTGTTGCGGTAGAAGTCGTACTTCCACCCACCTGTCATCGTCGTGCTGACGAGCGTGATCGAGGCCGTGTTCCCCGGGAGCGCGAGGGGGTTGCACGCCGCGAGCACCGCGGCCGCGCTCACGAGCACGACGAGCATCCGGAATCTGCGCACGATCTGGCTCCCCTGGTTGGCCGGCGCGCTGAGCCGAGCACCGGAACATGAGCGTTGTATGAAGCTGCCATGATGACCGCGCCAGAGACGTCGTGAAGCGCGTCGGCGCCATGCGCCTCACCCTGTGTCATCATCGGAGAGATGCCACGTGGTCGACGGTCGCACCGGATGGCGTTGCTGCTCGCAATGATGTTGCTGGGAACGAGCTGTAGCACCGGCCCCGGGAAGACCACACGAGGTGGCACGACGCCGACCGGATCCGCCGGCGACTACTGCGACGGGACTTCCTTCGGCAGCCAGGTCGTCGTGTACAGCTCGAAGGGTCTCGAGTACTGGTACAGCGACGTGCTGACCAACTTCCAGAGCAACTGCGGCGTGCACGTCTTCTTCCAGTCGGGACCGAGTCGCGAGATTGCGACACGGCTCGTGGCCGAGAAGGCGGCACCGTACGCGGACATCATCATCGCCGAGGCGCCGGACATGACGACCGCCGACGGCAAGGGCGTGCTCGAAGCCGACGGAGCGCCCGGATCCGAGGCCGTGCCCGACAACCGATGCGGGGCGGATCGGCATTGGTGCGACGTCCTGGAGAACTTCGTGTCGCTCGCGTACAACCCGAAGCTTGTCGCGAAGCCGCCGCGCACACTGCAAGACCTGCTCGCCGCGAGGTTCGCCGGTCGAGTGCTTCTCTCCCGTCCCGATCAAGCGGCGGACGGCCGGTCATTCCTTGTGCTGCTCGTCCAGCTCCTCGGACGGGACGGCGCCCTGCGGTACATGACCCAGCTCGAACGTTCGGTGAAGTCGCATTGGGTCACGACTGACACGATGAGCCGGCTGGTCGCCTCGGGGTTCGCGCTCGTCGCAAACGGAGACTTGAGCGAGCAACTCAACGACATCGCGCAATATCAGAACATCGCGATCTGGTTTCCGGTCCAGGGGTCGACGCCGACGACGATGGCGGTGCCGTACGGGGCCGCACTCGTGCGAGGCGGTCGCAATCGCGTCAACGCGATCGCGCTCCTCAAATACATGTGGTCGAAGGACGGGCAGGCAGCGGTCGCGGACGCGTCTGCGATGCCGGCGCGCCCCGACGTCGTCCCGGACGACTGCCGGTCGCGGGATCTGCGCCGGCGGCTCTCCGGTGTGCGGATCCTGCACCCCGATTGGGCGCAGGTCGCGCGCGACGAGCCAGTCGTCGAGAACGCATGGCTTCGGATCAAACGGGCACCCGACGGCGTGCCGCCGCCGCCGGCGTCGCTTCCCCCCTTGCAGCCGTGTTAGGCCGGCGCGGGACGCGCTGCGAGCCGGCTCATGATGTCGAGCGTCGGCTGCTCGACCACCTCGACGACCTTTCCGTCGCCGAGCACCACGACCCGGTCGCCGACACACGCCGCGGCCATGTCGTGTGTCACGAGGATCACCGTTTGCTCGAGGTCGTCGACTGCGAGACGCAGAATGTCGAGCAGCTCCCGGCCGCTGCGACCATCAAGGTTCCCCGTGGGCTCGTCCGCGAGCACGAGATTCGGCCGTCCCGCGAGAGCACGCGCCGCGGCGACGCGTTGTTGCTCGCCGCCGGACAACTCGGCCGGCCGACGATGGAGCAGGTCCCGCAGATGGAGTCGGGCGATGACTTCGTCGACCCAAGCCCGATCGAGCGTCCGCCCCGCGATGACCGATGGCAAAGCGATGTTGTGTGCGACGTCGAAGCCGGGGTGGAGATTGAAGCCTTGGAAGACGACCCCGACGCGTTGTCGTCGCACGATCGCCCGCATCCGTCGGCTCAACGCGCCGATCTCGACGTCGCCGAGATAGACCGCGCCCGACGTGAGGCGGTCGAGACCCGCGAGACAGTGCAGCAACGTCGACTTCCCCGATCCCGACGGCCCGATCACGGCCGTGAGTCGACGATGCGCGAAGTCAACGGTGATGCCGTCGAGTGCGCGCACCTCGCCGCCGCCCGTCCGGTACAGGCGTACGCCGTCGACGATCCGCGCCGCATAGGGAGACTCGGCCGGCGCGCCGGGCGCTGTCACTTGACCGTGATCGTGCCGCCCGCCGGCGCGTCCTCGGGGCACCGCACCCGGTACGTCCCGACGTTCAACTTCATCGTGAACGATCGCGTTTTCCCGGGCTGCACTCCTTCGACATCGCCGCGCACATGGCCGTCGGGATCCTGTACCTCCATCTCCTTGGTTTTCGTCGAGCCGTTGTTCGTCACGCGGAACTCGACGTCACCGGGAGGCAGGTTGAAGTTGTCCGGCACACAGCCGGCGTCCGTCAACGTGACGGCCACGACCGGCGGCCCGGGGTCGTCAGCCGGGCGCGTGGCGCGCTCGTCCGAGCTTCCGCATGCCGCGATGAACATGGCTGCGGCGGTGGTCCCACTCACGCGCAATGCTGTTCCGTTCATTCGCATTGTCAACTCCGGGATCTGGTTTCCGGCCAAAGAGTGAACAATATGCTGGGTTTCGTGGCAAGAGCAGCGCCTTGCTGAAGCTTCTCACACGAGGCCTTCGCGCGCGCGCGACGCGCTATTTGCTCTCGGCCGCCTCGATCGCGGTAGGCGTCGCGCTCGTGTCGGGTACCGCGATCCTCGCGCAGAGCGCTCGCACGTCGTACGCCGAGCTGGTGGGCCAGGTTTCGTTCGGTACCGACCTCTACGTCCGCGGACCCGAGACCGACGTTCGCCGCGGTATCAGCGATTTCGCGCCGGTACCCGACGCAATGCTCCAACGAGTTCGCGCGGTGCCGGGCGTCGCACAAGCCCAGGGCCAAGTCCTTCGCGTCGCGCAGCTCGTGACTGCCGCCGGCAAGTTCCTCGATCCGGATCGCCCCACCTACATGTACAGCTGGCCGGAATCGACGGAGCTGTCGCCGTTCGTGCTCACCGCGGGGCGGGCGCCCTCGGTGACCGGCGAAGTTGCGGTGAGCAACAGCACCGCCCGCGCCGAGCGCCTCCACATCGGAGATGCGATCCGACTCTCCGTCGACGTGGGTTCGCCGCGTCCCGAACGGATCGCCGGGTTCGTGCAACCCCGCACCGGCGGAGACCTGACCGGCGCCGCCGCGGTGTTCATCGACGCCTCGTCGGCGCAGCACTTCACGGGTATCGGTGACCAGTGGGACCTGATTGAAGTCGCCGCGAGGCCCGACGTCGCAGTGGAAGCGCTTCGCGACCAGATCGCCGCGGTAATGCCCGATGACGGAACCGCGGTGATCACGAGCGCCGAATACAACAACGCGCAGCTGGCGAACCTCGTCCGTCGGTCGAGCTCTCTCACGGCCATCCTCTTGGCACTCTCGCTCCTCGCCTTCGTCGTCGGCTGCGGCGTGGTCTTCAACACCTTCAGCATCCTGTTGGCGCAGCGGACGAGCGAGCTCTCGCTGCTCAGAACCGTCGGCATGGCGCGTTCGCAGGTCTATCTCTCGGTCGTCGGCGAAGGAGTCGTGGTCGGACTCGTGGCGTCGACGGCCGGCGCGCTGGCCGGAGTTCCCGCGGCATACGCCCTTCGCGGGCTCGCTTCGCTCAGTGGTCAAGACGCCGACATCGGCCGCATTCACTTCGATCTCGCGATCGTGGGCGCGGCCGCGATGCTCGGCACGCTTGCCTGCGTGGCAATCTCGACGGTGCCCGCGCGCCGCGCGAGCAGAGTCGCACCGGTCGCGGCGTGGCGCGACGCGCAACCGGCGACGCCGTCGCCAGTTCCCGCACGGTTCGCGATCCTGCCCGCAAGTCTCGGAATCGTCGGGCTGATCCTGCTGCTCCTCGGTGTCGTCGCGGATCCGGCGCGGGCGGGCCTTGTCGCAGGCGGCGCGATCACCACGACCGTCGCGGTCTTGCTCGCCTTGCCCGTGTGCGCGCCGAGATTGTTTCGCTTCCTCGGCGCGCTCGCCGGGCGAACCGGCGCGGCGGGGACGGTGGCCGGAACGAGTGCTTCGGGGAATCCCCGACGCGTCGCAATGCCGATGCTTGCCGTCGTGCTCGGCCTCGGAATGGTCACGAGTGTCGCGGTGCTCGCGACGTCGGCCCACGCCGCGATGCATCAGCTCGTGTCACGGGCCGACCGGGCGGACTTCGTCGTCGTCAGCGATGCTGCGCCCGGCATTGATGTGGAAGCCGTCGAAAAGCTCGCCGAGGCGCCTGCCGTCCGGGTCGTGTCGGAGATGGGCGACGACACCTTCCACCGTGACGCTCGATCCGAACAATTCACGGCGCTCGACAGCGATACGGCCCCCCTCGTCCTCAACCTTCCCGTGCTCTCGGGAACGCTGGCGCACTTTGCCGACGGCAGCATCGCGGTCACGCGCGACGCGGCACGACGGTGGGGCTATCACGTCGGCGACTTCGTTCCCGCGAAATTCGGTCTCCCGCAACGGCGCTTCTTGCGGGTCGACGCGATCATTGCGGACAACGGCATCACCCATGACTGGGTGATTCCCTTCGAGACCTACCGGAAGGGATACCGGAGCGCACCGATCCGCGCGGTCTTCGTCAAGGGAGCGGCCACGGGCGACCTCACCACGCTTCGCCGGCAGGTCGACGTCGGCGTCAACGGCTTTCCCGGCGTTTCGGTGCTCGACGCCCGCACCTACGCGCGCGCGCAGGCGGTGAAAGCGGAAGGCCCGATTGCGCTCGTCCAGGCACTCGTGGGCTTGAGCATCGTCATCGCGCTGCTGGGTGTGGCCAACGCGCTGGGTCTCTCCGTCGTCGAGCGCAGATGGGAGCTCGGGCTCCTCGACGTCCTCGGCATGACCCCCGCACAGGTCTCGCTCACGGTGCAATGCGAGGCGGTGTTCATCGCCCTCGCAGGCGTGGTCTTCGGCGTCGGCGCCGGTCTCGTCCTCGGTCTCGGACTCGCGCAAGCGGTCACGGTGCACGGTTTCACTCGCCTCGCCGTCCCGTTCCAGACGATCGCGGGCGTGTCGGTGCTCGTCGTCGTCGCCGCGTTCCTCGCGGCCACGATCCCGGCGCGGCACGCCGTCCGGCTGAGCGAGATTGCGACGGTCAACCGGCTGACCTGAGATCGCTACCCCGAGCTCAGCGTGCGGCGCCGGCGCTCGAGGTGGGCGTGCTCGGCGGCGTTGTGCGCGAGCGCGAGTGCGCGGTCGTACGCCGAACGCGCGTCGTCCTCACGATGAAGGCGAACGAGGAGCTCCGCCCTCGTGACGTGGAACGGGTGGTACTCGTCGAGCTCGAGCGCGTCGACCGCGGCGAGCGCGGCCTCCGGACCTGCGACCTCGGCAAGGGCTACGGCCCGATTGAGTGCGACCACGGGGCTCGGAGCAATCGCGAGGAGCTGGTCGTAGAGCTGGAGAATCTGGACCCAGTCGGTCTCGGCGGCGGTCGGCGCGTCGCTGTGCACCGCGTTGATCGCGGCCTGGATCTGGTACGGGCCGGGCTGGTTGCGGCGGAGGCATCTCCGCACGATCGACTGGCCCTCGGCGATGAGGTCGCGATCCCATGTGGCGCGGTCCTGGTCGGGCAGGAGGACCAAGGTGCCATCCGATGCGGTGCGCGCGCGGCGGCGTGATTCGGTCAGCACGAGCAGCGCGAGGAGGCCGAGCACCTCGGGCTCGTCGGGCATCAGCTCGGCGAGCAGTCGGGCCAGGCGAATCGCCTCGGTACAGAGTTCGGCGCGAATGAGCTCGTCGCCTTCGGTTGCCGTGTAGCCCTCGTTGAACACGAGATAGATGACCGCCAGGACGGGGCGAAGCCTGCTCGGCAGCTCGGCGTCCTCCGGCACGCGGTACGGGATCTTCGCGTCGCGGATCTTCTGCTTCGCTCGTACGAGCCGCTTGGCCATCGTCGCCTCGGGCACGAGGAATGCCCGGGCGATGTATGGCGTCTCGAGCCCTCCGAGCAGGCGAAGCGTGAGCGCGATCTGCGCGCTCGGAGCAAGCGCGGGATGGCAACAGGTGAAGATGAGCCGGAGGCGGTCGTCTTTCACGTCACCACCCACCGGCTCGGTCGGTTCGGTGCTCTCGTGGAGCAACGCGGCTTGGGCTTGACGGTCATGGCGGGAAGCCTCCCGACGCAGGCGATCGATGGCACGGTTGCGGGCGGTCGTGGTGATCCACCCGCCGGGATTGGGCGGCACGCCGGTCTCCGGCCACCGCTCGCTCGCAACCAGGAACGCCTCTTGGACCATCTCTTCGGCGATGTCGATGTCGCCGAAGAGACGGACCAAGGTGGCGACAACCCGGCCGGATTCCTCTCGGAAGGTCCGTGCGAGCGTTTCGGTGTCGGGCGCCGGCACGCCGGTTACGCCTCGGTGTCGTCCTGGAACGGGCGAACCTCGACCGGACCCATGCATGCCGCGGAGCCCTTCGCGGCCCACGCGAGCGCGGCGTCGAGGTCGGGTGCGCTGATGATCCAGAAGCCGCCGAGTTGTTCCTTCGTCTCGGCGAACGGACCGTCGGTCGTGATCGTCTCGCCGTCCGCGACGCGGACAACCGTGGCGATGTCCGGGGAGTGAAGTCCTCCGCCGAAGACCCACGCGCCCGCGGCCTTGAGCTCTGCGTTGAACACGTCGACCTGTTCGAAGGCCGTCTGCATCTGGTCGGGCGGAGGCGGCGGGGCGTCGGGGCTGTGGTGTACGGCCATGAGATAGAGCGTCATCGTGATGGTCCTTTCGGGTGGGCCGGGCAAGTTATGCCCGAGCGGGTGGGTGTGGTCAGTCGGTGAGGCGGGATGCGAGGGCGGGGATGACGATCGCGGCCGCAGCCAAGTGGGTCAGCGCCAGCGCGACACGGGTCGCGGTGTGGGCGTCGGCAAGGACGTCAGGGACGATCGACAAGAGGGTGAGCACGGCCGTCGTGGTGACGAACGTGCGGCGAGGCCGGCCGGCGCGGCGGGACATCACCACGGCGAGCACCGTGCCGATGATCGAGGCGACGAACGTCAGCTGCGCGAATCCGGCCAGCGGGATCGCCTCGCCGCCGACGGTCAGCGGCACATCGATCGCCCGGGCAAAGGCCGCGATGCCGACAGTTGCCACTGATGCGGCAACGCCGGCAGTCGCACCGGTCGCCCAGAGGGACCTGGCCGTGCGGACCCGCCGGGCGGGCGGGGCGGCGGTGAGTGTGGTGGTCGCAGTCATCGGAGTGGCTCCCTTCGTCGTGCCGACCCGGCGCCGGCCTCTCACCCATTGCTACGAAGGGCCGGACGCGCAAAGGACACCCCTACGAGAATTTTCCGACAAGGTTCGAAGGAGTCGGTCGGCGGGGTCGTCGGTACGCATCTCGCGTCGCGCAACGGCCGCGGCGGGGCCCTCGGTCAACCCGTACGCGCGCAGCCCACCGGCTCGCGGTCGCCGAGGTAACGGGCCCGCGCCCGCGGATCGAGCGACCCCGCGCCGAGCTCGCACGCGCGTTCGAGATCGAGCGTGTCGAGCATCGCGAGTGTGCCGTCGCCACCGGCGCTGACGATGACCGAGCGACGGGTCACGGCGAGGCGCCACACGGCCTTGCCGTCGTGGTAGTCGAAGCGGGGACCAATGCTCTGGCCGGTCCGCGCGTTCCACAAGGTCACAATGCCGGTGCGGTTGCTCGTCACCAGCGCTTCACCGCCGCCGATGAACGCCACGTCGAGTGGATCGGCCGGTTGTCCGTTGAGGTCGGGCCCGCGCTCGCGCGAGTCGAGCCGCCAGAGCGTCACGCCGTCGGTTGCCGTTGCCGCCGCGAGAACCTCTCCGTCGTCGCTGACGGCGACGCCGAACACCGCGTCGGCGTCCCGGTCGACTGCGAGGGCGGGGCGAGCTTCCGAGCCGTCACGTCGCCAGAAGCGGACCGTACCGTCGTTGTTGGCGCTTACGAGCCCGCCGGAGTGCAAGAACGCGACATCGTTCACGGTCGCTGCGACTCGCGCGGTAATCGCCGTCGGACCTGCCAGATCGTCGGCCGCCCAGAGTCGTACGACGCCGTCGTCGCTCGACGACGCGACCGTGTCACCATCGGGGCTGATCGCGACGCTCGTGATCGGACCGTCGGCCGCACGTTCGCGCGTCGCGACAGCCTTTCGCGAGCGCACCTCCCACACGCGCAGCGTGCCATCGTGTCCGCCGCTCACCAGTCGCCCATTGGGGAGGAACGCGAGACCGAACACGCGGCCGGTGTGGCCGCGCAACGCGGCGACTTCCGAGGCGTCAGCGAGCGCATACACGTGCACCGTGCCGCCTTCGTCGCTGGTCGCGACCATCGTGCCGTCGTCGCTCACCGCGACACCGGCGAGCGGCGCGCCGACGTCGGGCCCTCGCTTCCAGTCGGGCACGCGGCTCGACGTGGCCCAGACTCGCACATCCTGATGGCCGAGCGTGACGAGTATCTTGCCGTCGCTTGACGCGGATGCGTCGACCACGGCGTCGTCGTGACCGACGACCGACGTGTCACTCGATGTGTCGCGCTGCACGTCCCACTCATGCACGCGGCCGTCGTCGCCGCCTGCGAAGAGCGCGCGGCCGTCGGGCGACCACACGAGCGCTTTGACCTTGCGTCCGGTCGAGGAGACGAACGGCGCCGCGACCTGCGCACGAGAGCGCAACGACCACACTTTCGCCGTGCCGTCGCTCCCGGCGGTCGCGAAGCGATCGCCGTCGGGGTGCATGACGATCTCCCACACGTCGTTCGGTGCGTGGGCCACAATCGGCGTGCCAACGGCTTGGTGGTTCGCGATGTCCCAGATGAACACGCGTCCGTTCCCCGTGCCTGCGAGCACGCGTGTCCCGTCGAGTGTGAACGCGACGCTGAGGAAGTCGACGGGCGCCGTGAACGGCTCACCGACCGGCCTCCACGAGGCAGTCTCGTACACCTGGACCGCGCCGGTCTCGGACGCGGTCGCAAGGCGCGTGCCGTCGCGTGAGAACGCAACCGACCAGAGCGCGCCGTTCGGTCGGGCGACGAGCTCACCGTCACGCTTGTCAGTGCGCAGGTCCCAACGCCAGAGGCCTCCGGGGCCGGCAGCCACCAGCCAGCGGCCGCTCGGGTCGACCGCCGCTTCTTCGACGCCTTGCTCGAGACCGGTGAGGGCAGCGCGCGCCTCGCCCGTCTTCGTGTCCCACAGGCGGATCGTGCCGTCGCGCGCGCCCGTGACGATCGTTGATCCGTCGGGCGTGACGACTGTGGTGAGCACGTCGCCGACAGGGATCGGCTCGCTGTTCGGGACGATGTCGGCGGCACTGAGCGCGTCGCGCGCCAAGACGATCGCACGCTGCGCCTCCGCGTCGATCGGACGCACCCGCGCCGCGCTTTCGGCCGCGAGCAGCAACGCGAGCTTCGGGCGCGTCGTCGCGATCGACTCAGCTTGCGTCGCGAGGCCCCGCGCGAAGCGTTCTTGCGCCTCGCGTTCTTTGTCCTGCGAACGTTCCAACGCCGCGAATGCCACCACCGACGCGGTGACGGCGGCCAGCGCGAGCGCCGAGAGGGCGCTGAACGCGAATCGTCGAACTCTGCGGCGGCGTCGTTCGTCGGCCGCCACGGCCGCGTGCTCCGCGTCGCGCGCCGCGCGGCTCGCGCCGAGGAACGCCACCGCGAGCTCGGCGAGGCCCAGATCCGTATGCGCGCTCCAGTCGAGTGCCGACGCGAGCGGCGCGCCCCGATACAGCAGGTCGGGATCGCGCCCTTGATTGTCCCACTCGGTGGACGCCTGGGTGATCCGCTGGCGCGTGCGCAGCTCGTCGCGGGCGTCGTCGATCCACGATCGCAGCCGCGGCCACGTCCGGATGAGCGTCTCGTGCACGATCGCCACGCCGCGGTCGTCGATCGTCAGGAGACGCTCGTTCGCCAGCGCGTCGATCACGGCACGGCTCTTCGCGTCGCCGCCGAGCTCCGGCCAGCTGAGCCGGCGGCTGGTGTCCGGAGTATTCTCGCCGGGAATCACGAGCCGGAGGAAGAGCCGTCGAGCGGCGACTCGGTGGTCGTGGTCGAGGCGCTCGTACGCGTGCTCCGCGGACTGCGCGATCGCGCCGACGACGCCGCCCGCGGCGCGGAACGCGTCGAATGTCAACAGCGTGCCTCGGCGGCGCAACCATGTTTCCATGAGCGCATGCTCCACGAGCGGAAGCGCCCCTGGCTCGTCTCCGGCTTCGTCCAAGAATGCTTCGGTCAGCCCCGTCTCGAACCGCAGCCCCGCGCGTTGCGCCGGGCCTTCGACCGCGCGGCGAAGCTCGTGACGCTGCATGGGGCCGACCAGCACTTGGTTCTCGCTGATGCATTGCGCGAGCCAGGGAAAGTGCGCGGCCGTCGAGTAGAAGTCCGAGCGCATCGCGAAGGCGATGCGCACGCTGGCATCTTGTGATGCGGCGAGCGATGCGACCGCGTCGAGGAACACCTGACGGTCGGGTACGTTCGCGTCGTAGGTGAAGAGCTCTTCGAACTGGTCGATGGCGAGCAGCGCGTGCGTGTCGGGAGGAACGAGGCGGCGCACGGCACGCGGATCGGCGCGCAGTTCGTGTGCGGTCCACGGCGCCCCATTGGGGGCGAGCCGCCCGAGCTGGTGCACGAGCTCGTCGAGCGCGTCGGCGCCCGGGCTGAACGTCAAGATGCGCCAGTGCTGGCTCCCCGGCAGGGCGCCGGTCGCGAGCGCAGGGATGAGCCCGGCCCGCAGCAGCGACGACTTCCCACTTCCCGAGGGGCCGCCGACGACGAGCGTCCGGGACGCGTGCAGCCGGCGGACAAGCTCATCGACGAGCGTTTCGCGCCCGAAGAAGAACGACGCGTCTTCCGGTTGGAATGCCGCGAGGCCCTTGTACGGGCACGTGGTCCCGGGTGCGGGCGCGTGGAATCCGACGCTGAACGTTCCCGCGGTGGCGTCTTCGAGCGCGCCGAGCGCCGCCGCCGCCCATTCGGCCATCGTGGCGTAGCGCTCGTCCGGTTCCGCCGCGAGCCCTCGTGCCAGCACCGTCTGCCACTGGACCGGTGCGGTCGCGATCTGCGCCGCCAAGGCGTCGCTTTCGGGCGGTACACCGGTGAGCAGGTTCCAGAGCACGGCGGTCGCGGCGTATACGTCGGCGGGCGGGCCGATCTCGGCGCCGCGACGCATTTGCTCCGGCGCACGGAAGTGGGGTGAGCCACCGAGGATTGTCGGCCCGGTCTCCGTCCGATCCTGATCCTTTGCCAGTCCGAGATCGCCCACCACGACGCGTTCGCCATCCGCAAGCAGGCCGCGACGTTGCACGGTGACGCCGGCATCGGTCGATGCGCGCGAGTCCCCGATCACCAACAGGTTTCCGGGTTTGACGTCGCGATGGATGACGCCGACCGCATGCAGGTCGCCGAGTCCTTCCCCGAGCGTGACAATGACCTCGTGCAAACCGTTCGGGTCGAGCACCTGCGCGGGGACGATCCGATCCGACAGCACGCCACCGGTCGCGAGATCCATGACGAAGAAGGGCCGACCGTCGTCCAGTTCGCCGATGTCGTGTACGGCCACGATGTGCGCGCTGTGGACACGACGGAGCAGCTGGGCTTCGCGCACGAAACGCTCGCGTGTGTCATGGTTGTGCGCGTGCTCCGTTGTCAGGACTTTGACAGCGACGTACGCGTCCAGGGCTTCGTCGAATGCCGACACGACGACGCCGAACGCACCGGCGCCGAGCACTGCTCGCACCCGGTAGCGAGCGATGTGATCGGGAAGGCCGTACACGCGCTGCGACGCGGGGTCAGAGAAGGCTGGACACGTCGCGGCAGTCAACGATCGCGGAGTCGATCACATTGTGGTTGCGATCGCCTGCGGTGACGCACACGGTTTTCGAGGCTCCTCGTGCACGGTCGCTCGTCGACACCGGTCCTTCGGTGACGTACTCCGGATAGTCGTCAGTCGGCACCCACTCACCCTGCTTGACGCCTCGTTTGGCAGCGTCGTCACTGACCTGATCCGCCGTGTACCTGTCCCAGTACACGTGTATATGGTTCTTCGAGAAGTCGGGTGCGAAGTTGGCGTTCCATATGATGCGCAGCTCGGTACCCGCACGCTGCACATTGGTGATCGTGATCTTGCAACCCTCGACCGGACACGCGTTCTGGCGCGCGCCATTGGCGGTCGTCGTGGTCAGTGTCGTGGAGGACGTCGCCGAGCCGTTGCTGTCACTCCCGCACCCTGCGCCGATGAGCGTGAGTGCGAGCGTCACCGCGATGAGGCCAAGTACGCCGGGGCGGGCCCACATGTCTCCGACGCTACAACGCAAACTGCCCGAAAAGCGAGAAACTTCAGCTGGGGGTAAACGCGTGCCAGTCGACCGACCAGACCGTCTCGGCGTCGGCAATGCCCTGCAGCTCGACGGCACGCGGGTTCACGAACGTGATGTCCCCACGCGGCTCTGCGATCTGGCGCACGAGCGACGAGACCAGGATCTCGCCCCCCTCGGCGATCGCACCGATGCGAGCAGCCACGACGACGTGTTTTCCGAACAGATCACCGTCGTCGTCGACAAGCACCTCTCCGGTGTGCAAACCCATCCGCACCCGAAGCGCGGCTTCGTGCGGGCTCCATTCGGTGCGGGTCAGGTCACGCTGGATCCCGATCGAAGCAAGGATGGCGCTGCGAGCGCTACGAAAGCACAACATGTACCCGTCGCCCTGGTGCTTCACAATTCGGCCACGATGAGCGCGTACGTGAGCGCTCACCAGCTGGTGATGTTGCCGAAGGATCTCGAGCCACTTCGTATCGCCGACGGCGACTGCCAACGTCGTCGACGACTGGATGTCGGTAAACGCAACGGTGAGTGTGCCGGGCTCGTCGCCTGCTCCGAGTATCTCCGCGCCGAGGTGCTCGATCGACTCGGCCACCGCTTCGATCGACGACTGCCCACCGGTCGAGCCCGCGACGATCTCGGTGCGAATGACGCTTCGCCGCTCCGGGCCCGGCGCACCTATGTCGACATCCGTGTCACCGATCCTGACGACGGAGCCGATGCGCGCGGCGGTCGCTGCGACCACGGGGAGACCGTCGAGCGTCGTTCCGTTCGCGCTGCCGAGATCAGTGACCACGACGGTGCCATCGGACGCAGGCTCGAGGGCGACGTGGCGACGCGACACCCTGGGATCCACGACGACGATGCCGTCCCCTTCGCGGCCGAACTCGAGTCGGTCATCGAGCACCAGGGTGAAGGGCTGGCGGTTGGGTGGCCGCACCGTGATGAAGGGCGCATGCATGCATCACCAGCGTGCCAGGTCCTCGTGCCGTGCGGTAGACGCCGGAGCTCGAGGAAGGGCGAAGCTCGAGGAGGGGGCGCAGCAGTCATCAACGTCAGTGTTCGGCTGCCTCCGCCGTATCGCGTGACGACTCGCGCTCCGGCACCTCGACCGTGAACCAGACGATCTTGCCTCGACCGTCCGGCAGCGGTGCGACGCCCCAGTCGCTCGCGAGCGCACGTACGATCTGGAGGCCTCGGCCCGTGGGTTCGAGCGCGCGCGGTGTTCGAAGCGCGGGCTGCCCGGAGCCGGCATCGGCGACCGCCACGCGGATCCGCGCGCCTTCTCTGTCCACGCGCACCGAGAAATGACTCCCGGCGTGCCGGATGCTGTTGGTCGCGAGCTCGGACACCATGACGGCGACCGCGTCGGCGACCTCGCTCGGAACACTTCCGACCGCCGTCATCGCGAAGTGCCGCGCCTGCGTCACCGATGCAGGAGCGTTCGCGAAGCGTCGTTCGTCACTCATCAACGATCTCGAACACCTCGGTCAAACCGGTGACCCGGATCAGTCGTTTGACGATGGCCGACGGCCGGCGGAGCGCGACAGCATCTGCACGATCGGCGACGCGTAGCAGCATCGCGATGCCGGAGCTGTCCATGAACGTCAGCGCGGAGAGATCGAAGCTGACCTTCTGGCCCGACGAGACGATCGCGTCGACCTGGGCTTCGACGGCCATGACGTTCGAAATATCGAGCTCGCCGGCAAGGCTGATCAATGGTGCGCCAAATGCGTCGAACGACGACCCGACGGTCGTGGACGGCCCGTCATCTAGCTTTGCCATCTGACTCCTATGAGTGCGGCGTCGTCATCGGATCCGTTCGGGATGGTCCTCGCCACCATGGCGCTCAGGACCTCGTCCAAGGAGCTCTGGTTCGTGATGGCCGCGTCCGCGAGACGTTGGAGCCCGACGTCGAGCGCCTCGCCGCGCCGTTCGACCAAGCCATCCGTATACATGAAGAGCGTGGCTCGCCGCGGCAGCGTCGTCGTGACTTCGTCGTAATGGGCGTTCGGCCGGACACCGATCGGAACACCGATGGTCGTCTCGATGAATCGCGCATCGTGTCCATCGACGATCAGCGGTTCCGGATGGCCCGCGTTCGCACACGTGATGGATCGGCCGGCCACGTCGATCAACGCGCAGAGGACGGTCGCGAAATGACCGTCCCGGCGCACGCTGACCAGATTCGAGAGTCCACGGAGGATCTCGGCCGGGCCGCTGCGTTGTGCTGCGTACGCGCGCATCGAGTAACGAAGGGATGCCATCATCGTTGCGGCATGAAGGCCCCGGCCTGAGACGTCGCCGACGACGACCAACACGCGGGAGTCGTCCAAAGGCATGACGTCGTACCAGTCGCCACCGATGTCGATGCCCTCGACACCTGCGATGTAGCGCGCCGCGATCTCGAGCCCCGCGACTTCGGGGAGCACGTCGGCGAGAAGGCTGTGCTGCAATGTTTGCGCCACGGAACGTTGGTTCGCGTACAGCCGCCCGTTTTCCTCGGCGAGTGCTTCGGCCTGCCGGCGGCGGCGCGTGAGGCGCTCGATCATCCACACGGCCGCTGCGGTGAGGAGCAATCCCAGAGCGGCCAACGTGCGCGGCAGGCGCGCGAGCAACGAGCCGCCGAGTTGTTTGTAGGGCGTCATCACGACGAGGAGCTGCGTGTCGCCGAACGGCACGGTCACCGATGCTCGGCGGCCATGCAGGAGCGCGCCGCCGGTGCTCGATGCCAGCAGTTGCGACTCGTCCGGCGCGGCTCCCAGATACAGCGCGTACCCCAGGTCGGCAAAGGCGGAGTTGGTGTCGACCGCCGCACGCCGGTCCTTCGGAAGCGACGCCTCCGCGTAGACGACGTACCTGGGGTTCGGGGCGGCGCCTGCAAAGGCATAGCCCAGCCGGCGGTCGGATGCCGCGAACAGGTTGTACAGCGTGAGGCTCTTCTTCTCAAGGGCACGGCTCAGCACGCGCGCGATCTGCGCGGGCGGTTCCGCCGCGAGCTCTGGCTGCTCGCCGACGACAACGAGAGGACGCGGGGCAGCCGACTGCGCCGGCCACAGCGAGGCGGAGACAAAGGGCCGGCGCGTGGGAGCGGTGGCAAGAGGCTCCATCAAACTGCGGAAAGCGGCGGCAGTTTGACGACCCGTCGTCGCACTGGCCAGCACCGCGGCGGACCCAAGCGGCGTCTGGATATTGGGAAGTGCCGCAGCGACCACCGCGGCGACCTCGCGCGTCCGCTGATTCAGAAGGCGATCTTCGTTGTTGTCGTGGACCGAACGCGCCCCGAGAGACAACGCCGCGGTGATGGCCAAGCCGACGACCAGGACGACGATTGCGCTCGAGTGGAGCAATCGACCGCGGCCGTCCGACCGTGACCCGGGCCGCGGGGGCGGATCCTCGACGGGGACCGATGCATAATCCTCGGCGTCGCCGACCGCGAGGGACGTGGTCCTCAACACTCCGGACCGCTCACGTCGCCGCCACCGAGAGAGGACATCCGGTCCGGAAGGATAGTGCCCGGCACACCTCCCGCGACCCGGACTGAGGACGGCGCGTTGGTGAGTAGAGTGCGGGTGTGACCTCACGACCACGCGAGACATTCGTCGAGTGCGACGAATGCAAACGTATGTTCAAGGCCGGCAAGTTCAAGGACGGGTCGACACCCACTACCTGCCCACCGTGCCGGGTCGGCGTTGCTCCCGAGGGCCAGTCCATCTCGATCGACACCGAGACCCGCTTCTAACACCGCACACGGTTCCGCGTGCGGCGGCGTCAGTCGAGCTCCGCGAGCACCTCACCGATGATCTTCGTGGCCTCGTGCGCCGCGAGCGGGTCGCCGCCCTGTGCCTCGGCGACCTCGTTGGCAAACGCTTCGACCGAGTGCACCCCACCGACAAGAACGTGGCGCAACGCCTGTCCGGTGGCCTCCGGATCCGCGAGCGCCTCGAGCGCCGGCGCAACGGCGTGATCGGGCGAGGTCGCCACCGCATGTACGAGGGTCATGGCTTCCTCTCGACCGCGTGCGGTCGAGACCACCGGCGGTCGATCGGGGTTCTGTTGGGCATCCCACTCGGCCAGCGCCTCGTCGTACCCGCCTTCACCCGGATGGAGCAGGCGAGTCGTGGGCGCGTCATGCGTCTCGCTCGATGCGCCATCGGCACGTGCCGACGACGCGTCGTCATCGCCGTCGTGCTGGCGCTGTTGCTGCACGGGAACGACGAGCGAGCCATCGTCATTGCGAACAATCTCCATTGGACCAGGTTCTCCTTGGTGAACACACCTGCACCCCGCCGACGAATGATTTTACCCTGGCCGGGCGCGCAGCGATTCCTGGAACGTTCCCGTCGACGCGCCTGCGAAGTCGTGCTGACGCCACGCTTCGTACGCAACGATGCTCACGGCATTCGCGAGATTCAGGCTGCGGTTCGACGGACGCATCGGAATGTGCAGCCGATGTGCAGCCGCGAACTCCGCGAGCAGCACCTCGCCGAGCCCGTCCGCTTCGCACCCGAACGCAACGACATCGCCTGACCGGTAGGCGACGTGGTCGTAGCGTCGAGAGGGAACGCGCGAGGTCGTGGCAAACCAGCGCCGCTCCCCACCGAGCCCGGCCCGGCAGTCTTCCCAGGTGTCCCAGATCTGTGTCTCCGTGAGCTCGTGGTAGTCGAGTCCACCCCGGCGCAGCGCGGCGTCGTCGAGCGCGAAGCCGAGCGGTCGTACGAGGTGGAGCCGGGCGCCGGCGTTCGCGCACAGCCGGATGATGTTGCCGGTGTTCGTGGCGATCTGCGGCTCCACCAGCACGACTTCGAGCATCGCGTCATTGTGCCAAGGAAATGCTCCGCGACCGTCCGGAAAGTCGACGAGACTCCGTGTCGTGCCAGATTCGAGGGCGGCGCTCGAAGTCGAATCGGTCGTGAAACGGTATGGCGACCGGGTCGCGCTGGATGGCGTGAGCTTGCGCGTCGAGCCCGGTGAGGTATGTGGACTGCTCGGGCCGAACGGTGCGGGCAAGACGACGCTCGTCTCCATTGTCGCGGGACTGCGAAACGCCGACTCCGGTCGCGTGAGCGTCGCCGGTATCGACATGGCAACGGGCGGGCGCGCGGCCCGCGCCCAGGTGGGTCTGGCCGCCCAGGAGACCGGGATCTACCCGACGGTGACCGTCTGGGAGAACCTCGTCCTGTTCGCCGATCTTTGCGGCTACCGGAATCCGCAACGAGACGCGCGCGTCGAGGAGGTCGCCGAGACGCTCGAGCTCACTGAGTTCCTTCCGCGCCTGGCGCGTCACCTTTCGGGAGGCGAGAAGCGGCGCCTGCACACCGCGATGGCCCTGCTGCACCGTCCGCGGGTGCTCTTGTTGGATGAGCCGACGACCGGCGTGGATGTGAGCACGCGAGCCCGTCTCCTTGCGGCGGTCACCGCACTCGCGGCACGGGATGGCACCGCGGTCGTCTACTCGACGCACTATCTCCCGGAGATCGAAGAGCTCGGCGCGAGTGTCGCGATCCTCGACCGCGGCCGGTTCTTGGCGCGCGGCTCGCTCGAAGATCTCATCGCCTCCCACGGATCGGGCGGTCTCGAAATCACCTTCGACGGCGACGCGCCCCGTCTCCGCGGTCACGAGATCGAAGTCGACGGCTCCACCCTTCGTCTCACGACGGAACAACCGGGGATCGCGATGGCCGGCATCATCGGACAGCTCGGCAACGACGCGGACCGCGTCGTCTCCGTCGACGTGAAGCGACCCAGCCTGGAAAGCGTGTTCATGGCCCTGACCGGTCGCCGCTACTCGGCCGACGAAACCACCGACGAGGGCGAGACCGCGTCGTGAACGGATCAAGCCTTCGCCGCATCATGGCGATCGCGCGACACGACCTGCGCATCCTGCGCCGCGACCCGGTCTTCCTCCTCATCTTCACGATCATGCCGCTCGGGTTCATGGCCTTCACCAAAGGCGCGTTCGGCGCCGCCATGAGCATCCGCTACACGAACCACGAGGTGAACGGCGCCGCCCAAGTCGTCCCGGGCGCGGCCGTGTTGTTCAGCGGCTTTCTGGTCGGGAACCTCGGCTTCGCCGTGTTTCGCGAGCACGCGTGGTCGACGTGGGAACGCCTGCGCGCCAGTCATCTCGAAACGTGGGAGCTGATGCTCGGCAAGAGCATCGCACCCATTCTCAGCCTCGCCGTGCAACTCACCGTGATGCTCGGCCTCGGCGGGTTGCTCTTCGACCTCCACATCCGAGGCTCATTGCCTGCGTTCTTGCTCGTCGCCGCGATGCTCGCCGTCATGGAGGTCGCGCTCGGCTTCATGCTCCTCGCAGTGTGTCGATCGATCCTGCAACTGAACGCGGCAACGAACCTCGGCGCGATGCTGCTCGCGGGCATCGGCGGCGCGGTCACCCCCTTCTACCTGCTGCCAACCTGGGCGCAGCGCATCGCCCCCGCCACACCGACCTACTGGGCAATGCGCGGGTTCAACAGCGTCATCATCGCCGGCGGCGGACTCTCCTCCGTCGCGCTTCCCATCGCTGTCCTCGCCGCGTTCAGCGCCGGGTTCACGGTCATCGCGGCAATGCGATTCGGCGTCGAGGAGGCGAAGCTCTCCTGGGCCTGAGACGTGCTCGCCGGTGATCGTCATGCTGTTGAAGGCATAACCTTCCGGCGCGTCGGAAAGTGGCGCGACTCCCAACGCACCAAGGTCGTTCACGATGGCCGCAATGCTCGAACGCTTTCCGGCAAGCGCCGAACCAGACGCCATCTTCGGCGCGCTCGAACGCGACGGCGCCGCCATCGTCGAAGGGCTGCTCGGTTCCCCTGTCGTCGACCGCGTGAACGCCGAGCTCCACGATGCCATCGAGGCGGCTGACCCGAACGAACAGTTCTTCAACCCGGTCATGCAGGCGTTTCACGGCGCAACCACGAAGCAAGTGACAGGGGTTCCCGGCATTTCCCGGACGTTCGCGACCGAGGTGATGTGTCATCCGCTCCTGCTCGCGCTCTGCGACCGCGTGCTGCTGCCGTCGTGCGCGCGTTATCAGCTCAACCTCGGGCATCTCCTGCAACGGGGTCCGGGTGCGGACGAGCAATGGTTGCATCGCGACGAGGCAGTGTGGAGCGATCTGAGGCATCCCCATCCCGAGGTACAGCTCGCGTCGGTCATCGCGCTCGTCGACTTCACGCGCGACAACGGCGCGACCCGCATCGTGCCCGGGAGCCACCGCTGGCCCGACCGCGTGCTGACTCCTGCCGAGCAAATACTTGGATCGGCGCCCGAACCGGAACAGATCGCATACGCAGAGATGCCCGCCGGGTCCGCCGTCATCTATACCGGCGGCACGATCCATGCCGGTGGCGCGAACACCACGACGATTCCGCGGCGCGGCGCGCACTTGAGCTACACGCTCGGCTGGTTGCGCACCGAGGAGAACAACTACCTTTCGATACCGCCCGCAATCGCCGCCACCCTTCCTCGCCGTGCGCAAGAGCTCCTCGGTTACGCGTTGCACGACAGCATTCCCCGCGGCGGCGGGTATCTCGGCATGGTGCGCATGCAAGACCCGGTCGAGCTGCTCGCGCGCGGCGAGCTCGCGACCTGACCGCTTGCTCAGTCGGCTTGCACCGGCCGCTGCATGATCACGCCGTCGCGCTCCAACCGATCGATCTCGTCGTCGGTCAGGTCGAGCAGCTCGCGGAGGACTTCGCGGTTGTGTTGCCCTTGCCATGCGGGCCGGCCGGTGGTGCCGGCCGTTGCCGCCGAGAAGCGGAACGGCGAACGAGGAAGCCGCAGCGGTCCGGTGCGCTCGTCACCGACGTCGACCAATGCCTCACGATCGCGCGCCCACTCGTCGACACCGACGTTCGCGAGCGGTCGCATCGCTCCCACTGCGAGACGCGCCTTCCCCAACGACATCTCGAAATCGTCGAAGCTCGAGAAGGTGGCGGCGAACTCCTGGAACAGCGCGAGCATCGCCGGCCGGTTGGCGTTCCGGGCCTCCCGCGTGACGAACCGTTCGTCGTCGACGAGGTCGGTGCGCTGCATGGCGATGCACCATGCGGGGAAGCTCGACACCGGATCGCCGGGCACGTGCACGACGGTGCCGTCGCCGAGGCGCAGCACGGGCGCGTTGAAGCTGCCGAAGATGTGCAAGAGGTCTCCGTCACCTCCGGCCAGCTCGACCGCGGTCCATTCGGTGGCCTGCAACATCACTTCGGCCATCGACACGTCGATGTGCTGTCCCGAACCTGTGCGGTCGCGCTGCACGAGTGCGGCGAGGATCCCCACGGTCGCTTGCAAGCCGGCGTAAAGGTCGGCGTGCGAGACGGCCTCAGCACGGGGCTCGGCGTGCAGCCGGCGCGCGCTGAACTCCATCAATCCGAGCTCGGCGTGCATCACCGGCGCGTACGCGCGGCGGCTGGCCATCGGACCGTCTTGTCCGTACCCGCTGATCGAGCAGTACACGACGGCGGGATTGCGGGCGCGCACCGCGTCATAGCCCAGGCCGAGCCGGTCGAGCACTCCCGGCCGGAAGTTCTCGAGCACGACGTCAACCGCGCCCGCCAGCCCCGCGACGATGTCACGGCCGGCGTCCATATGGAGATCGACCGAGACGCACCGCTTCCCGCAATTCTGCTGCGCGAAGTACACCGGCAGCCCGCCGACGCGCGGTTGGGCGGTTCGAGTGAGGTCGCCCTCGGGTGGCTCGAGCTTGATCACGTCGGCACCGAGATCGACCAGCGCCTTGCCGCACGACGGCCCTGAGAGCACGCGCGACAGATCCAACACGCGCACGCCGGCGAGAGGTCTCGCCCCCGTCACCTCATGAGTGTGTGACACGCGGCTTGTTGGCGCGCGGCCGGGTGATCTCGAAGAACCCAGGCTCTTGCGCGAGCACCTGGACGGCATCCCACAGCCGGATCGCTGCGGCGCCGGTCGGAGCCGGCGCCATCACCGGGCCCTTGTATCCGTACGGCGAATCGGCGCGCACGACGATCGTCGGCGTTTGCGTCTTCGGTCCGCCGAACGCGTAGGCGACTTCCATCGACTCGACAATCGGCGTGTCCCATTTCTCATCGTCCGCAGCGTCGATGAGATCCGCGTCGAGCCCACACGACGCCAGGGACTCCGAGAGCAGGACGTCGTCGGATGGCCGTTCTCGAACGAAGAAACGAGGGCCCCACGCGGCGAACAGCGCGTCGACGGCGGGTTCGCCGGCCCGGCTCCGAGCCGCTTCGAAGATCCGCAGCATCCGGTGCGCGACCGCGTGCGCGGCGATCGCTGCTTCCCGACGCTCCGGCGCCATCGTGGGAGCGACGCCGTAATCGTCGCGGATCTCCATGCAGTACGAGCGCCACGTCACGTCCAGATCACGCTGCGGTGCGATCTCTCGCAACCATTGGCACGTGATCCATGCCCAGGGACAACTGGGGTCCACGAAGACTTCGACGTCGGTCACGCCCCATCATGGCCCCGCGAGGCGGTCGCACGCATCGGGTCCGACCGTGCCGGGTTTCGGCGACGCGGGTTGCGGTCCTGAGTGACGAGCCCCTATATTCACCTCAATGGGTGAATATCCTCTCGGCACGCTCGATCGGGTCTTCTCGGCGGTCTCGGACCCGACGCGCCGCGCCATCCTGGCTCGTCTTGCCGAGTCGGACGCGCGCGTCACCGACGTCGCCAGTGCATTTCCGATCTCGCTCAACTCCACGTCGAAACACATCCGGGTGCTCGAAGGCGCCGGCCTCGTGCGACGGAAGGTGCGCGGGCGCGAGCACATCTTGAGCCTGGACCCCGCCCCGCTTGCCGATGCGGCCGAATGGATCGAACAATCCCGCAGGTTCTGGGGCGATCAGCTCGCCTCGCTCGACGCGTTTGTCACCGGCCGCGACAACCCGGAGAGATCGTCATGACGGACGACTTCGTGCTCCGTGTCCGCCGGGAGATCGCCGCGCCCGCAGAAGATCTCTTCGACGCATGGTTGGACGCGCGAAGCCTCGGAACGTGGCTCAAGCCATCCGGCATCCGGGAGACTCGTGCCGAGACGGATCCGCGCGTCGGCGGAACGTTCCGCATCGTTATGGTCGACGACGTATCCACGATGGAGCACACCGGTACCTATCGCGAGATCGACCGGCCGCGTCGGCTGGTCTTCACGTGGTCGTCGCCCGCAACGCAGTTCCGGGACTCGATCGTGACCGTGACCTTCCAACCATCGTCGAACAGCTCGACCCTCGTCGAGATCCATCAGGTCGGGCTTCCGGACGAGAACGCGCGGACGGCACATGAAGCGGGATGGTCGGACGTCCTGCGTGAGCTCGACCGCACGCAAGAAGAGATGAAGTGAGGAGAACGCCATGAAGACACCCGCGATCGTGTCGCCGGAGGAGTGGGAGGCCGCGCGACTGCGACTGCTCGTGAAGGAGAAGGAGTCGACGCGCGCCCGTGACGCGCTGGCTGCCGAGCGTCGGCGGATGCCGTGGCAGGCCGTGGAGAAGGAATACGAGTTCGACGGGCCCGAGGGCAAGGCAAGCCTGCTCGACCTGTTCGACGGCTGCCGTCAGCTGATCGTCTACCGCGCGTTCTTCGAGCCCGGCGTGTCCGGCTGGCCCGAGCATGCCTGTATCGGCTGTTCCATGGTGGCCGACCAGGTCGCCCACGTCGCCCATCTGCACGCCCGCGACACCACCCTCGCGTTCGCCTCGCGCGCGCCGCAGGCGGACATCGAGCGCGTGAAGGCACTGATGGGCTGGGAAATGCCCTGGTACACGATCACGGACGACTTCGACACCGACTTCGGCGTCGACGAGTGGCACGGCACGAACGCGTTCATCCGCGACGGCAACCGGGTGTTCCGCACCTACTTCGTCAACGCACGCGGCGACGAGGCGATGGGAAGCACGTGGAGTTACCTCGACCTGACTGCGCTCGGTCGCCAAGAGGAGTGGGAGGACTCACCGGAGGGCTATCCGCAGACGCCGCCGTACCAGTGGTGGATCCGTCACGATGAACCACCCCGGACGGGTTCCAAGTGACCCGCGTCGCGATCTCTCGCAGGCTCGGCATCACCTCGCGACGTCAGCTCCGAACAGCCGCGCCGGCACGGTGGGAGTGACGCCGCTCTTGCCGCATCCGAAGGACCCGGCGCTCATCGAGAGCTGGCTCGCCGCCGACGGCCTTTCCAATCGAGAGATTGGGGAGCGGCCGTTTCTCTCCCACCGAACGGTCGGCTCGCATCTCTATCGCATCTTTCCGAAGCTCGACATCACGTCGCGTGCGCAACTCGCGACGCGGCTCGAGTCCGCTTAGAGCGATGCGCTGCGAACCTGTCGCACGTCGAGCCGCGGGATCTCTGGACGTTCCGCCCGAAACGCCGCTTGGGATTCGTGGGAGTACACGCAAGACTCTCGAGCATGTCCGATCGGCTGCAACCCGGCCGCGACGCCTTCGCGCGGCACGCGTGGACTGTCGCGTACGAGGCCTTCAGAGACGCGTCCTGGGTTGAGCTGGAGGGAGCGGACCTCGAGCGACTCGCGATCGCTGCGTACATGATCGGCAACGACGACGACAGCGCGACCGCGTGGGAAGCCGCACATCGTCAGCACCTGAAGGCTGACGATGCGGCGGAAGCCGCGCGTTGCACGTGCTGGCTGTCGCTGTGTCTCCTGCTGCGGGGGCAAATGGCACAGGCCGGCGGGTGGCTCAGCCGCACCGAAGGCATCATCGAAGCGGCCGACATGGAGTGTGCTGCAGTTGGCTACCTGCTGATTCCGGCGCTGTTGGGCGCGCTCGAAGATGGCGACACGACCGGCGCCCGAACCATGGCGGTGCGAGCTACCGAGATCGGTGACCGTTTCGACGACCCCGACCTGCGGGCCTTCGGCACGTTGGGTCACGGGCAGGCACTCATCGCCATGGGTGACTCGGCGGCGGGCATCGCGCGCCTCGACGACGTCATGGTGTCGGTGACCGGCGGCGAAGTCGGGCCGATCACCTCGGGCATCGTGTATTGCGCGGTGGTTCTCGAGTGCATGCGATTGTTCGACTTCGCGCGTGCATCGGAGTGGACCAATGCGTTGAGCGTATGGTGCGACGCCCAACCCGACCTCGTCCCCTATCGCGGCCAGTGCTTGGTCCACAGATCGCAGCTCCAGCAGGCTTCGGGTGACTGGCGCGACGCGATCATGACGATCGAGTCGGCGTCCCGGCGTCTCACGGACCCTCCGCATCCCGCCCTCGGCTTGGCGTATTACCAAGAGGCCGAGCTGCATCGGCTCACCGGTGCATTCGACGACGCCGAAGCCAAGTACCTGCAGGCGAACCGCCACGGGTATCCGCCGATGCCGGGGCTGGCGTTGCTCGAACTCGCTCGGGGAGACGCAAGCTCGGCGGCAGCAACGATTCGCCGCGCGCTCGAGGAGACCGACAACCCGCTCGAACGACCTGCACTTCTGGCCGCTGCTGTGGACATCTTGCGCGCGACGGCAGATGTCGACGGCGTCCGGGATGCCGCCGGCGAACTCGCCGACATCGCCGCGGGCTCGTCCTCGGCGGTGCTGGGTGCGATGGCCGCGCAGGCCGTCGGTACAGCGTTGTTGGGCGAGGGCGCCGCGTCCGACGCGCTCACCCACCTTCGCGCCGCGGCCGCGGCGTGGCATCGCTGCAACATGCCGTACGAGTGCGCGCGGACTGCGCTCCTGTTAGGGCTCTCGTGCGCGGCGCTCGGCGACAGGGTCTCAGCCGCGCTCGAGTTCCACAGCGCACACGACACATTCGCGGAACTCGGTGCGCGTCCCGACCTCGATCGCCTGGATTCGCTCACCGCTGGACTGGGAGCGGCCGTCGAGTCGCAAGGCGCGGCTGACCTCGCGTCCACGCTGTCGGCGCGCGAGCGTGAAGTGCTGACGCACGTTGCCGCCGGGGAGACCAACAAGAAGATCGCGACCGAGCTCCTCATCAGCGAGCACACGGTTGGTCGGCACCTGGAGAACATCTTCGCGAAGCTGGGTGTGACGAGCCGGGCGGCCGCGATCGCGTACGCCTACGAACACCACGTTCTCTGACCATCACCGGCGGTCGGCGATCGCGATGGGGCATTCACCCCACCGAACCCGTCACGAAAATGGGGCATCCGGGCGATGTTCGCAGCCGCGCGCACTCGTACCGTCACATCACCGGCGAACGAGCGCCGAGCACGCATTCCCGGGGAGTGATCCAACATGCCTCTGCAAACCGCCACCATCGACCACGCGACCGCCGAGAGGTTGAGCGCCGAATTCCACCGGTGCTTCTCCGACTTCAAAGCTCGCGACGACCTGTTCGCGCCCGACACCTTCTTTGACTTCCTGCCACCGATGTGGCGGTTTCAGTTCGAGGGATCCGGTGAAGCGTTCACCGCGCAGCTGCGCTCCATCGCCGAGGGCCCGGTCGACATCGCGGTGGTCCGCACCGTGCCGACCAGCTCGGGCTTCGTGACCGAACACGTCGAGACACAGCACACGCAACAGGGCGACGTCACCGCCCGTCGCATCCACCTGTGCGAAGTTCGCAACGATCAGATCTGCGCCGTCACGACCTATTGCAACGGCGGCTGGGACAACGAACTGCGCGCCCGCCATGCCGCCGAAGCACCCATGATCCGGCCCTGACCAGGCTTCGGTGCGCCACCCAATTTCTTGAAGAGAGGACAACTTGTGATGACTACCGCCTCCTATCGCAACTTCACTGGCACCGGCGCCGAGAACTACCAGCGCTACTTCGTCCCGGCGATCGCAACGCCGGTATCGGTGGGACTGCTCGACGTCGCAAAACTGCAAGCCGGCGAACGCGTCCTCGATGTCGCGTGCGGCACGGGCGTCATCGCCCGGCTCGCAGCCGAGCGGGTCGGGTCCGGCGGATCCGTGACTGCGATTGATGTCGCTCCTGACATGATCAGCGTGGCCAAGTCGACCGCGGCGACAGCCGGCTCTCACATCGAATGGCACGAGAGCGACGCGGCATCACTCCCGCTCGCCGACAACTCCATCGACGTCGTCCTGTGTCAAATGGGACTGATGTTCATGGAAGACCGACCCGCCGCGCTTGCCGAGATGGGCCGCGTCGTGGTGCCCGGCGGCCGGGTCGTCGTCAACACGCCCGGCACTATCCAGCCCGCCTTCGTGGCCATGGAGCAGGCGATCGTCGAGCACATCAGTCCGGATCTGGGTGGGTTCGTGCGCGCGGTGTTCTCGATGCACGATCCCAACGCGCTCGCCACACTCCTTCGCGACGCGGGATTGCACGAGGTCGCGGCCACGGTGTCGACCGCAACGCTCGAGCTCCCGGCCCCGGCTGAGTTCCTGTGGCAGTACATCAACCTGACCCCGATGGGACCGTTGGTGGCCGCGGCATCCGAGGAAGCTCGGTTGGCCATGGAACGACAGGTCGTTGATCGCTGGCAATCCTTCGTCGTCAATGGCAGGACGCTCGTCACGCAGCCGATGGTCATCGCGTCAGGCCGGGGGTGATGCACGATGAAACACGAGTTCAAGGGTGCCGACATCACGATCACATACGACGACGCGGTGTGCACGCATGCGGCAAACTGCGTGCGTCGCCTACCGGCAGTCTTCGATGCCGACCGCAGTCCGTGGATCGAGCCGAATGCCGCACCAATCGAGGACACCGTCGCGGTGGTGAAGGCCTGCCCATCGGGCGCGTTGCGATATGAGCTGAAGGCCGCTGATTGACGCGCGACGCGGGCGCGCCCGCTGCACAGGCACTCGTGGCTGCGCCCTTACGCCAGATTCGTCGATGAGCGCCGAGTTGTTGCCCTCCCCCAACCGATCGAACCGGTCCTAGGCGTTGAAGTTTCTTGGGCACGACACCTCCGTGCGTAGTAAAGAGGCGCAGCATCGAGCACCGGAGGGCGCGCGCATGAAGTTCGAGTTGCAGGCCTGCACGGCACCAGGGCAACGGATGGTCGAACTGGCCGAGGAGCACGCGGCCGACTTCGCGACACGGGCCGCCGAACACGACCGCGAGAACAGGTTCGTGGCTGAGAACTTCGATCTCATGAAGGAGAGCGGTCTGCTGGCCGCGGCGGCGCCCGAGCAGTTCGGCGGTCTCGGGGTCGAATCGGCGCACGACATCACCGTGGCGATCTCCCGGTTGGCGCGGGGCTGCGGTTCGACGGCCATCGCCGCCAACATGCACATCGGCGCGGTATGGGTCGTGACGCGCAACTGGCGGCAGGGCATCGCCAACGGCGACACCGCGGCGTCGGAGGGGCTCGGCCAGTTCCTGCCGGTGCTCGGCCGGTCACAGGTGCTCGTATCGGGTGCCGGCACGGAGTCGGGCAGCGCGTTCGTGTTCCCGCAGACCACGGCTACGCCGGTCGACGGCGGCTATGTGATCAAACGGCCACAAGATCTTCGCCACGAACTCCGACATCGCCGACTCTGTGACCGTGTTCTTGAAGATCCCTGACGGCGAAGGTTGGTGGCGCTCGGGCATGGCCATCGCGCTGCGGGGCGCCAACGGCATGGACGTGCGCGGTAACTGGGATGCGATGGGTATGCGCGGCTCGGGAAGTCACGACATCGTGTTCACCGACTGCTTCGGGCCCGCCGCGATGGTGTTCCCCGGCGCGCCCATCGGCGAGTTCGGTTCCGACGGATGGCTGGGGATCGCTGTCACCAACTACGCGCTCGTCGGGGCATTCCTCGGTATCGCCGAGGGCGCGCGGCAGCACATCGTCGATCACGTGAAGACACGGCGGAAGCCGCCGTTCGACGACGTGCTTGCGGAACGGCCGGCGACGCAGTTCCAGATCGCCGAGATCGACGTCTCGCTCACCGCGGCGCGGGCCGCGCTCAGCCGTACCGGCCAGATGATCGACGAACACATCGCGCGTCTGGATAGCGAGCTCACGCGAGAGGACATCCGCGACCTCATGCACCAGTGGCAGTGCACGAAGCTCATCGTGAATCGAGCGGCGACGGACGTCGTCGATCGCGCCCTGGCCTTGAGTGGCGGCGCGGGCTACCTGTCGAGCAGCGTGCTCTCGCGGTTGTATCGCGACGTGCGGGCCGGGCCGTTCATGCAACCGCTCTCACCCAACGAAGCGTTCGAGTACATCGGGCGGGTCGCGCTCGGTCTCGAACCCGACGCCGAGATTCGCTCACTGCTCACGCGTTTGAAGCGCGAGCCGTAGACGGGCGGGAGTTCGCAGGGGCGCCGGTCACTTCGACGTCGGTCCCTGCGGACCGACACTCTCGCCCTTCGCATACGACAGCCAAGACGGAGAGCCGATTTGTTCGTGTGTCGGCACAGTGACTCCCATTTCAGAGAGACCAGCTGAGAAACCGCACGTCTAGTGTTCTGCGCATGACTGACGCACGCAGGTTCCGGATGGGTCGGCTCGACCATGTACACATCCGTGTGCCGGACAGAACCGAGGCTGCGAGCTGGTACGCAGAGCACCTCGGGTTCGAGCCGGTCGAGAAGTACGACTTCTGGGCAAAGGGCTTCGAGGGCGGTCCACTTCAGATCTCCGCCGATGGCGGAGCGACGACGTTGGCATTGTTCGAAGCCAGCGAGGGTCACCCGATGGTCGCGCAGGAGACTGGCGTGGCGTTCAGCGTCGACGCCGAGACGTTCATCTC
The DNA here is from genome assembly GCA_038238245.1 of Acidimicrobiia bacterium. Taxonomy (GTDB): domain Bacteria; phylum Actinomycetota; class Acidimicrobiia; order IMCC26256; family PALSA-610; genus DASQHW01. The sequence continues at coordinate 112,717 of JBBRXX010000008.1, read as the reverse complement.
CTTCACGCGGTCGCTGCCTGGCGAGATCAAGAGTTCTCTTGGTCGAGCGCTCGTCCCGAACGACGTGATCGATTTCGACATGTGTTGGGCCTTCGATCTCGCGGACCCCTGGGGCAACCAATACGAGCTCAACTGCTACGACTACGACCGGATCAAGACCGATCTCATCGAGCCCGATGGGATCGCCGCCGGTCGTTACTGGCCACGCGAGTTGTACGAGGAGTACTCCAACAGCTGACGAAGATGGTGGCCGTGTGGCGGAGCAACAACTCGATGGCGGGATCGCGAACGCGGGCCGGGTCGTGCGCGTCGGTCCGCACGTGCTTCGCCCCTCGAGTCCGCACTCGGGTTCGATTCACGCCTTCCTGCGGGCGGTGAGACGCGCCGGCTTCGAGGGTGCCTCGGCACCAGTCGGTATCGACGAGGACGGACGCGAGCGCCTCGTGTTCATCGACGGCGAGGTCCCCGTGGCGCCCTATCCGAACTGGAGCCAGTCCGACACCGCGCTGGCGTCCGTCGCGATGCTGCTGCGCGGGCTGCACGAAGCCGCACGCGGGTTCGACCCCCAGGGCCTCAGCTGGAACGACGCGCTGGCTGACCCTGCGGGCGGGCGGCTCGTGTGCCACAACGACGTGGAGCCGTCGAACGTCGTCTTCCGTGACGGCATTGCCGTTGCGCTGCTCGACTTCGAGTTCGCTGCCCCTGGCCGACCCGTCTACGACCTCGCGCACCTCGCCCGCCTCTGTGTACCGATTGACGACGAGTTCGACCAGGCGCGGCTCGGCTGGCGACCCGCCGACCGGCCGGCACGACTACGACTCGTCGCCGACGCCTACGGACTGGATCGGGACGGTCGGACGGAACTGCTCACCGCCGTGAACGATGCCATCGCCCGCATCGAAGCGGCCGTCCGGCGCCGCGTCGACGCCGGTGACCCGAACGTCATCGCGATGTGGAACCGGACCGGTGGCAGCGAGCGCTACGACCGCCGACGCCGCTGGTGGACCGACCACCACGACCAGTTCGTCGCCGCCCTCCTGTGAGAAGGGATGAGCCATGAGTTGTGCGGACGAGAGGACGGATGGCAGCGCCAGTCGCTCAGACTTGTCTCGAGCGCGCCAATCCGAGTGCGATGCGCTGCTGTTCGGTCGCTTGCGCGACATTGGCCAAGACAACGACCGCGCGATGGGTCTGCGGGAACAGCGCAAAGAATGCCGAATGTCCGCCGGTCTGTCCGTTGTGCCAGATGACTGTCTGATCGGTGTTCGGTATCGAGTCGATGATCCAGAACATTCCGGTTGCCCGCTCCGACCGATCGGTCTCGATTCCTTCGAACGCGACGAGAGAGCGGCGCCCCGGTGCGGAGCCGTCGAGCAATGACGCCGCGAGACGACTCATGTCGGCGATCGTGCTCACCACGGCTCCGGCCGGCGCGTAACCGTCCATGATCCAAGGTTGCTGCCGTCGACCGAAAGAGGATCTCCCGCGCGGCGCGGTATTGCCTTGGGCGCCAACAGCCGACGCGCTCATTTCTATCGGGTGCAGAATCCGCTCTCGGAGCTGAGAGCGATAGTCGGTACCCGCGACCGTGGCGAGACATTGTCCGAGAACGGCCGCGCCAGGGTTCGAGTATTGGTACCGCCCTCGGTGCCGCAGCCTTGCACGGACCGTACCGTTCACGAGCTCGGGTCCGTCGCGGCCGCGTTAGGGGTCCCGACCGAGCAACACCGCGCACAGCAGGCGAACCATTGTCCGAGGATCTCTCACCACCCTCGGCAAACCCGAGGTGTGCGTGCACAGTTCCGCGCGGTGACCGACCCGAACGCGGTACCTGCGCAGCGAGGAAAGATCGCGCCGACCTCCGTGTCCAATGACATCTCTCCACGTTCCACCGAGTCGGCAAGCAGCATCCCCGTCAAGCCCTTGGTGACCGACCCGATCTCGAAACGTGTGTCCGCGTCGGCGGCAAGGAACGCAAAGCGGGCACGCGTGTCGCTCCCGATTTCGACCACGGCCGCGGCAACGCTTCGCGCCCGCCTCCCAATAAGCGCGCCGAGTTCAGCTGCCAGCTCGGGATCGCCGTTCGTGGAATTCACGCGCCGCATCTAAGCAAGACTGCGGGTACTCTGCCCGGCCGTGCCGGCGTGGCAGGTGATCGAGGAAGCGGAACCCGAGTTCGCGAGGAGGGTGCGACGGCTGCTCGACGCCGGTCGCCACAAGACCATCGCAACGCTGCGGGCCGACGGCTCGCCACGCATTTCGGGTATCGAGTGCGAGTTCGCTGACGGCGTTCTCCGCTTCGGTTCGATGATCGGCGCACGGAAGGGAGCGGACCTCAAGCGGGATCCTCGTTTCGCTCTTCACGGCCCGACCTTTCACCCCGACGAGGGTCACGAGAGCGACTGGCCGGGTGAGGCAAAGATCGCCGGACGAGCCATACCCGCGGGCGTGACGAACGCCGACGGGGCAAGCGAGCAGCCTGACGGGGAGATGTTCGTCGCCGACATCACCGAGGTCGTCATCACGGGACTCAATGCCGAGGCCACCAAGCTCGTCGTCGAGTCATGGACACCGCAGCGGGGACTACGAAGAGTCGAACGGGACTAGCCGAACGCATCCGACCCGGGATCTGCCCATCGCTGTGGAGCGACTGCAAGAGGCGTTGGCCGGTCTACGCAAACGCGGCCGGACTCCGGAGCTCGACGGCGCGAAAGTCGGATTGCCCCGATCTGCGGGATGTGCAGGCCAGACACTGCGCGCGATCACTCACTGCTGGATCTCGCTCGTACCTTCGAAGATCGTGTAGCTCACCTCGCGCCGTAATACCAGTACGCACGGGTCTCCAGCGCAGGCCCCACACCCTTGCCGCGTCCGTCCAGTACGACGAGCACGCGTGAGTTGTAGGGATGAAAGTGGGGATGGAAACGAGATCTCGGTCGCGATGTGGAATGGCGTCGCGACGACCATTCCGCGGCGTTCACGCCGGGGTTGCCCACGTGGTACACCGTGAGTACGTGCGCATCGCAGTGATAGGAGCCAGCGGTTTCGTCGGACGGGCACTTTCGATCGCACTCACCGCAGCAGCTCACGACGTCATCGTGATCGCGCGCCACCCTCCGGAGGTGCCGGGCACTGAAGCCCGCACGGTCGACGTTGGCAACGAAGCGGCGCTTTGCGACGCCCTGTCCGGATGCGAAGTCGCCTACTACCTCGTGCACTCGCTCGGTACCGGCGACTTCCGAGACCGCGATCGCCAACTGGCAGAAGGTTGTGGAAGAGCAGCCGCCGCGGCCGGCGTCGAACGCATCGTGTATCTCGGTGGACTCGGACACGACCCCGAGTCGGAGCATCTCGTGAGTCGCCAAGAGGTCGGCACCGCGCTCGCGTGCGAACACGTTGCGGTCGTCGAGTTGCGCGCGGCGGTCGTGCTCGGCGCGGGAAGCGTGTCGTTCGAGATGCTGCGCTCCCTCACCGAGCGTCTTCCCTTCATGGTCTGTCCCCGCTGGGTTCGCACCGCGATCCAACCAATCGCGCTCGCAGACGTGATCCACTACCTCGTCGGCGCGACCGACGTCGAGCCCGGCGTCTACGAGATCGGCGGCGCCGACGTCACGACGTATCGCGAAATGATCGCGGCATACGCGAGCGCGCGCGGTCTTCGCCACCGGCGCATCTTGGACGTGCCGTACCTGACACCCCGCCTGTCGTCGTACTGGTTGGATCTCGTGACCCCGGTCGATCGCCGCGTGAGCCACGCCCTCATCGAAAGTCTCGTGACCGAGGTCATCGTCCGCGACGCCGCCCGTACCGACGCCGCATTCGGCATTGAACCACTGGGGCTCGCCGAAGCGCTGACAGTCGCGCTGGACGTTCAATTCCGCGCACTGGACCACGACCTTCTCAGCCGCGACAGTGGGCTGCGCGACGGCGTGTACACCGTTCGCGTCGAGGAGCCGATCCTTGACAACACACCGACGAGTCTCGACGCGGATCTCGACCGTATCGGCGGCAGCTACGCGTGGTACGGCCTCCCGCTCGCGTGGCGAGCCCGTGCCCTGGTTGGTCGCCTCGTCGGCGAACAATGGAACCTCCACCGCCCGCAAGTGATTGCACCGGGTGCAATCGTCGACTGGTGGTGCGTCGCCCAGCGAGATCCCGCGAGTCTCGTGTTGCGCAGCATCGACTGGTTTCCCGGAGAAGGCTGGCTCGGCTATCAGATCACCGAGCACGAGCTGATCCAGGTCGGCGCCCTCCGGCCGAAGGGAATTCCCGGTTTCCTGTATTGGAAGGCGCTTTACCCGGTACACCGCCGCATCTTCCGAGCGCTCGCCATTCACCGAGTCAACCGAGCCGGCAACGCGCCTCTCAGTCGAGCGGGATGATCCTCGAACGGAGCGAGATCGCCAGCCAACTCTTCATCAGCCCGAGCTGGCGAGTACCACCTCGGCGAGGTGTTCGCGAAGCTTGGCGTGAGCTCGAGGCGCTGACGCAACACGTCCCAGGAGTCCTCGATCGCCGTGCCGTTCAAGCCAGGACGCTGACGGTCGGGCACAGCGACGACGTGCACCCGCAGGAGCCATCGTGGCAAGTTCGCGCATTGCTGATCGGTACACCCCGAGACGTGCGTGCGTGGGTGTAGCGAGTCGAGGTCACGGACCGCTCCGCGCGACGAGTTCGGTGGCCTTCAGCTCGATCGGGTCACGGCGCATCCATCGCCAAGGTTGCGGCGACCTCGTTCGCTCGCCGCTCGACGCTCGGGCACCCGTGAGACGCCGCAGTCGTGGCCGCCTCGGCAAGCAGCTCGCGTGCGCGCCGCAGCTCATCGCCGCTCCCGACGGCGCTGAGCAGGCGGGCCCACTCGACCTGGTTGATGGCGTGCCAGAACGGCGCCTCGAGCGCGCGCAGCTGGGCGTCGGCACGTTCGAAGAGGGTGCGGGCATCCTCGTGGTGCCCGAGTACGACGGCGAGGCGAGCGAGGTACATCGCGACCGTGCCGTAGAAGCTTGCGCCACTGGCGATGCCTTGGGTCTCGAACGGCGACAACCGCTCGAACAAGACGCGAGCAGCCGCGATATCACCGAGCGTCGCAGCAGTGTCGGCCCAGAGCACCGTGTTCGGAAGCCACGTCCAGTTGTAGGCCGCGTTGTAGAAGTCAGCGCCACGAGCGACCTCGAGCAGCGGCTCCGCAGCGTCGGTTCGCTCACATTCGCAGAGCAGCTGCGCGTACACCGCCTGGAACGCCGGGATCCCGGGGTTGTCGGCGACGGCTTGCTCGACAAGCGGCAGGATCTCCTCGCCCCGACCCTGGTGCCGGCGAATACTGATCAGGTTGACGCCGAAGACTGCGAGCGCATCGGGCTGACCACTGTTCGACGCGATCTGCAACGCCTCGTTCGCCAGGCGCTCGGCGTACTCGGCGTCGCCGCTCAACAGGACCAGCCAGCACCGACCCTGGGTCACTTGCCCGATCAGGTAGGGCTGACCGATCTCGTGAGCGAGCGAACCGGCGGATTCCATCGCGAAGTCCATGCCGGTCCGGTCGGCCGCCGACGCCATGGCGAACACCCGGTTCCAAGCGGCCCAGAAACGGGCGACCGGATCGCCGACCTCGGCGGCAAGGGTGACGGCTTCCTCCGAGGCAACGACGGCCCGGTCGATGCCGTCGGGCAGCCAGAGAGGAAGGAATGTGAGGTTGAGCACGCGCAGGAGCGCCCCATCGCCGCCGAGGCGACGGGCCATCGCCTCGGCGTCAGCCGTCAATCGACGGATGCGGTGCAGGTCGCCGCTGGAGGGAAGCTCAGCCGCGAGGGTCGCGAGCAGCCAAGCCCGGGCTTCGCTGTCACCGTCGCCGGTCGCCGCCAACGCCGCTTCGAGCATGGCGATCCGTTCCGCGTCCACCACTCCGAAGCTGCTCACCATCCCGCGATTGTTGGCGAGCGCAGCGGCGACGAGCCGGTCGGTTTCACCCAACTGCACCGCCTCGCGCGCCGCGTCGAGCAACGTCTCGCGATAGGCCGCGTCACCGGCCTGGCGTCGCGCATCCCCCAAGCCGATAAGGACGTCGAGGTGTTCGACGGGATCACCGACCGATCCGGTTTCGAGCAGGTCGAGCGCTTGGCCGAACCAGCGGATCGCCTCGTCGGGGGCAAGAGCGCCGAGCGCCGCCCACCCCGCGCGGCTTGCGTAACCGGCCGCCTTACCGGCATCGGCGGGCATGGTGGCCGCCACCCAGTGGTGAGCCAGCTCGCCGATGCGGCTGCCGGGGTCCCCGTCGCACTCGACTTCGAGGAGCTCTCCGATGCGGCGGTGGGTTCGGGCTCTCCGGCTGGCCGACAGCCCCTCGTAGAGCGAGTGCTGGAACAGCGCATGGGTGAACGTGAACCGCTCCGAGCGTCCCTCCACCTCCACCACGACCAGCGCGGCGGCCGCCGCTTCGAGGGCGGCGAGGACCTCCTCCTCGTCACGCTCGACCAGGCGGGCGAGCAGACCAAGGTCGAAGTCGCGCCCGATGACCGACGCCACCGTCAAGATCTGCTGCACTTCGTCGCCGAGTCGCCGCACGCGTTGGTCCACCACCTCGCGCACGCTCTCCGGCAATCCGATCGAGGACATGTCGACGGTGGCCACCCAGTGGCCGTCCTCCTGCTGGCGGATCGCGCCGGTCTCGGCCAGGTGCCGGAGGACCTCGGCGGTGAAGAACGGGTTGCCGCCGGTCTCGCGTCGCACGGCGTGGGCCAGCTGGATGCCGTCGGGGCCCATCTCGTGACCCGCGAGGCGCTCCAACAAGGCGATCACGTCGTCGTCGTCGAGACCGCCGACCGGCAACCGCGAGACTCCCGGTTCGCGCCGCAACGCAGCAAGCACCTCGGTCAGCGGGTGCCCGGCGGTCAGGTCGCTGTGACGGTAGGTGCCCACCACCAACACCTGAGCACGGTCGAGTGTGGTGACGAGATGGCGAAGCAACACGACCGTCGCCTTGTCGGCCCAGTGCAGATCGTCGAGCACGAGCACCAAACGCTTTGCCGCGGCGATCTCGGTCACGGCTGCGGTGACCGCGCCGAACAGCAAGTAACGCTCGGCGTCGGCGTCGGTCGATTGCGGCTCGGCCAGCCCGGGGAACCGGGCCCGGATCTTGGGCACCAGACGCGAGAGCTCACTGAGCCGACGCTCGCCGAGGGCGAAGAGAAGAGATTCGGGCGCGTCCGAGACGTAGCCGCCGAGGGCTTCCACGAACGGCTGGTAGGGCACCCCGACGTCCTCGTCACAGCGTCCGTACAGCACGATCGCCCCGTCTTCGTGCGCCCGTCGAGCGACGTCTCCCGACAACGTGGTCTTGCCGATGCCTGGCTCCCCTGAGACCAAGACCACGCGACGACCGTCACCCGCAGACGCCGCCTTGAGCGCACCAAGCAGATGCGCGCGCTCGAGCGCCCGCCCCACCACACTCGTCGCTGGAGCCAAGGCAAGCCGACTCGGCAGCGGCACCTGGGCCGCCGTGGGCGCCGGCTCCCACACGACCTCGCAGGCGTCGACCGGATCAGGCAGACCCTTCAGCTCGAGGGCGCCGAGTGGTGCGAATCGGTGTCCGCTGCGGCGGGCCAGCATTTGCACGACCGCGGTCGTGACAATCTGCCCGCCACCCGCCTTGGCGCACAGACGAGCCGCCTCGACCACGGGTTCGCCGAAGTAGTCGCCGTCCTCCTCGACCACATCTCCGTTCGAGAGCCCGACGCGCACGCCCAAGGGCTCCGCCGCCTCACGGTTGTGGCCGTCGATGATCTGCTGCATCGCAACCGCGCCGTCCAACGCCCGAACCAGGCTGGGGTACACCAACATCAGTCCGTCGCCAAGGTTCTTCACCTCGGATCCGCCCGTGGCCGCGACCGCGTCACGCAACAATCCGAAGTGCACCCTGCGGAGCTCGTCCGTCGCCACCGGGCCCAGGCGCGACGCGAGCTCGGTGGATCCAACCAGGTCCGTGAACACGACGGTTATCGTGACCGTGGCCGTCACCGACCCGCCCCACGCCGTGGCCGCATCATCGCCCTCCTCGCGAACGAAGGCTAGGCGAGGGTGCGTGTGTGATGGGGTGTGCATTCGGGTCGATCGCTGTACGTACCCGACGATGGCCACTTCATGCTCTTCGCACGCGTCACCAGACGGCCTCGGTGGTGGCTTCGGCGATGGAAGCGACGGACCCACGCCTTGGTCTCGCCGACGCGAAGGCCACCGCGTCCCGCGCTGGTCGGCGCGCACCGCGCCGTCCGGACGCGCGCCGCCGCCATCAAGACGCGATGTACCGCTCACAGTTGTCGGGATGAGCGGGATGGCCGGCCTCAACGACCGGGCACCGCGCCCACCGGATCACGGAATGTGCAGGCCGGAGATGGCGCGCGCGACGACCAGCCGCTGGATCTCGCTCGTGCCTTCGAAGATCGTGTAGATCTTCGAGTCGCGGTGCCACTGCTCGACCGGGTGATCCTTGACGTAACCGGCGCCGCCGAGGATCTGGATCGCGTCCTCGGTGACGCTCACCGCGGTCTCACCGGCGAACAGCTTCGACATGGAGCCCTCGCCGGCGGTGAACTCCTTGCCGGTCGCGCTCATCCACGACGCGCGCCACACGAGCAGCCGCGCCGCGTCGATCTGCATCTTCATGTCGGCGAGCTTGAATGCGATCGCCTGGTTCATGATGATCGGGCGTCCGAATGCAACGCGATCTTTCGCGTACTGCAGCGAGTACTCGTACGCGGCGCGCGCGATGCCGAGCGCCTGCGCACCGACGAGGGGGCGCGTCGACTCGAACGTCGCCATTGCCGCCTGCACACGGCTGCTCTTGCCCTCCCGCGCCCGTGCGAGCCGAGCGTCGAGCTTCTCTTTGCCACCGAGCAGGCAGTTGCCCGGCACGCGCACATCGTCGAGCACGACCTCGGCGGTGTGCGACGCGCGGATGCCCATCTTCTTGAACTTCTGGCCCTGGCTCAGCCCGGGCGTTCCCGGCGGGACGATGAACGACGCGTGCCCGCGACCCTTCAACTCGGGATCGACCGTCGCGACGACCACGTGCACCGTCGGCACCTTGGTGATGCCGCCGTTGGTGATCCACGTCTTGGTGCCGTTCAGCACCCACTCGTCCTTGGCTTCGTCGTATACCGCGCGCGTGCGCAGCGACGACACGTCCGAGCCGGCGTCGGCTTCGCTCACGGCGAATGCGGCCATGCGGAGGTCGTCGGGCGTGCCGAAGCACTGCGGCACCCACTCGACGATCTGCTCGGGCGTACCGTTGCCGGCAATTCCGGAGACGCCGAGCGTCGTGCCCAAGATCGCGAGCGAGATGCCCGCGTCACCCCAGCACAACTCCTCCGACAGCAGAGGGAACGTCAACCCGAGCGGATCCTGGAACGCGGTGGAGATGAACTCCCACGAGTAGATGCCGATCTTGGCGGCCTCTTCGATGATCGGCCACGGCGTCTCTTCGCGCTCGTCCCACTCGGCGCCCGCAGGACGGATGACGTCGGCGGCGAAGGTGTGGACCCAGTCCTTGATCTGCTGTTGGTCTTCGTTCAACTCGAGCGAGAACTCGGCCATGGCTCATCCCTTTGCGCCGGTCGGCGCCGGGGCCGGCCGAGAAAGTTACTGATCGGTAATGCAAGCATACCAAGCACCCAGGGGATGCCAAACCAAGCGGTAGCGTCCCCGCCTCGTGGACGGATTCGGCGGCCGCGCCGCCATCGTGGGCATTGGTGAGACCGACTACGTCCGCGGTGCGCAGCACCTTCCGGTCGAGTTGATGCTGGAGGCAGCCGACGACGCGATCGCGGACGCCGGTCTCGCCGCCGGCGACATCGACGGCATACTCCCGCCGCCCGGCTACACGTCGAGCGAGGAGCTCGCGGCCAACCTCGGCATCGACACGTTGCGCGTCGCCACCACCGTGCACATGGGTGGCGCGTCCCCGGTGGCTTCGTTGCAGCACGCGGCGCTCGCGGTCGCCGCGGGCATCGCGCGTCACGTGCTTGTCGTGGTGGGTTGGAACGGGTACTCGGCGTTCCGGCCGCGCGCCGACGTGCCCCGCCCGCGGCGCGGCCTCGATGGCAGCGCGGTCGGCGACACCGTCGTGGACTTCTACCTGCCGTACGGCGCGCGATCGGCGGCCCAGTTCTACGCGTGGATCGCAATGCGCCACAAGCAGCTGTACGGGACCCGCGACACCGACACTGGCGAGATCGCCGTGACGTTCCGAGCCCACGCGCAGCACAACTCGCGTGCGTTGATGCGCGGCACACCGTTGACGATGGACGAGTACCTCGACGCCCGCTGGGTGTCGGAGCCGTTCCGCCTCTACGACTGCTGTCTGGAGACGGACTGCGCGGCAGCCGTTGTGGTGAGCACGGTCGAACGTGCGCGCGACCTTCCGCACGCGCCGGCGGTGATCGTCGCCGGGGCCGAAGGCCATCCGTATCCCGCCGACGACATCGCGAACCGGCCCGACATCTTCCGCATCGGCCTCACCGACGCCGCGCCGCGCGCCTTTTCCGCGGCCGGCGTGTCACCGCAGGACATGGACTTCCTGCAGCTCTACGACTGCTTCACCTACGTGGTGCTCCTGCAGCTCGAAGCGTTGGGGTTGTGCGGGCGCGGCGAAGCCGGTGCGTTCGTGCGCGACGGCGTCCTGCGCCTCGACGGCGGCGCGCTGCCGACGAACACGCATGGGGGGCTGCTGTCGCAGGGTCACATGTGGGGCATGAACCACGTCGTCGAGGCCGTCCGCCAGCTGCGCGGCGACGCGGGCGCGGCCCAGGTGCGTGACGCCGAGATCGGCTGCGTCACGGGATGGGGCGACTTCGGCGACGGCTCACTCGTCATCCTTGGCCGGGATCGATGACCGATCGTCTGATCCCGGCGCCGGTAGGGCCGAACGCGGAATTCTACGCGTTCCTCGCGCGCGGTGAGCTGCGGTTGCAGCGCTGCACCGCGTGCCGCACGTGGCGCCATCCGCCGCGGCACCGCTGCCCCGCGTGCGGATCGGTTGATGTCACGTGGGAACCCGCATCGGGCCGGGGCCGGGTGTTCACGTGGACGGTCACGCACCGCCCCGTCGACCCTGCCTTCACGCCGCCCTACGCGATCGTCGTGGCCGAGCTCGCCGAAGGTCCGCGGCTCGTCGGCAACCTGCGGGGGATGGAACCGACGGCACTCGCGCTCGACCTCGCGGTCGTCGTCGAGATCGAGCCGGTGTCCGACGCCGTCGGGCTCCTCTGGTTCCGGCCCGCCTGACGTAGCTTCCGAGCATGGAGCTCTGGGAGCTGTCGGCCCGGGAGGCGATCCGGCACACGATCGCGTCGTACACGTTCGCGGCCGATCGGGGGCGCTTCGACGACGTCGTTTCGCTGTTCGCGGTCGACGGCGTGCTCGAGGTGCACGGCGTCGGCGGCGCGCGTGCCGAGGGCCGCGACGCGATCCAACAGTTCTTCGGGTCCGTCAACACCGATGTGGTCGAGAGCGCGCCGCCGGGACGCATGCAGCACCATGTGTCGAGCGTGTGGATCGACGTGGTGTCGGCGTCGGCGGCACGTGCGTCGTCGTACTTCACGGTGCTCACCGGCGCGGGCGTCGACCACTGGGGCCGCTATCGCGACGAGCTGGTGCCGGCCGGTGATCGCTGGCTGTTCGCGCACCGCCTCGTCCGCACCGACGGCATGACCCCCGGCGGCTGGGCCGCGGCCCGAGGGAAGGGGCGTGTGTGAAATCGATTTTCGAGCTTCACACACGCCTGCTCTCCTCGCGGCACGGCGTCAGGTGTAGCTCTCGATCGGGGGGCAGCTGCAAAAGACGTTGCGGTCGCCGTACACGCTGTCGATGCGGCCGACCGGTGACCAGTATTTCGTCGCTCGCAGACTCGCGACCGGGAACGCGGCGATCTCACGCGCGTATGCGTGCGGCCAATCGTCGGCAGTGACGTCCTCCGCGGTGTGCGGCGCGTGCGCGAGCGGGTTGTCGTCCCGCGTCCACTCGCCGGCTCCTACGCGATCGATCTCGGCGCGGATCGCGATCATCGCGTCGACGAAACGGTCGAGCTCGCCGCGGTCTTCCGATTCGGTCGGCTCGATCATCAGGGTTCCCGCGACCGGGAACGACATCGTCGGGGCATGGAACCCGTAGTCGATGAGGCGCTTGGCGACGTCGTCGACCGTCACACCCGTATCACGCGTGATCGGACGCAGGTCGATGATGCATTCGTGCGCGACGAGGCCGTGCCCGCCGGTGTACAGCACTGGATAGTGAGATCCGAGCCGGTGCGCGACGTAGTTGGCGTTCAGGATCGCGACCTCCGTCGCGCGCCGCAGCCCTTCGGCACCCATCATCGTGATGTACATCCACGGGATCGGCAGGATGCCCGCGGAACCCCACGGTGCCGCACTGATCGCGCCGACCCCCGTTTCGGGGCCGGCCTCGGCGCGCAGCGGGTGGTTCGGCAGGAACCGCGCCAGGTGCGCGCGCACGCCGATCGGCCCGACGCCCGGGCCCCCGCCACCGTGCGGGATGCAGAACGTCTTGTGCAGGTTGAGGTGCGACACGTCGGCGCCGAACTTGCCGGGCCGGGAGATGCCCACGAGCGCGTTGAGGTTTGCGCCGTCGAGATACACCTGGCCGCCGTGATCGTGCACCACCGCGCAGATCTCGCGGATCTGGTCCTCGAACACGCCGTGGGTGGACGGATACGTCACCATCAACGCGCCGAGACGCTCGGCGTGCTCGACGGCCTTGCGTTTGAGGTCGTCGAGGTCGACATTGCCGTGGTCGTCGCACGCCACGACCACCACTCGCATGCCGGCCATTGCCGCCGACGCCGCGTTCGTGCCGTGGGCGGACGCGGGGATGAGACACACGTCGCGCCGCGCGCTCCCTTGCGACACGTGGTACTTGCGGATGGCGAGCAGGCCCGCGTACTCGCCTTGGGAGCCGGCGTTCGGTTGCAGTGACACCGCGTCGTAGCCCGTGATGTCGGCGAGCCACCGCTCGAGGTCGGCGAACAGCTGGAGGTATCCCGCGGTCTGCTCGACGGGCGCGAACGGGTGGATGCGCGCCCACTCCGGCCACGTGATCGGCTCCATCTCCGCGGTGGCGTTGAGCTTCATCGTGCACGAGCCGAGCGGGATCATCGTGCGGTCGAGCGCAAGGTCGCGGTCGGCGAGCCGGCGGAGGTAGCGCAACATCTGGTGCTCGGAACGATGCGATGTGAACGCGGGATGCGTCAGGTACTCCGAGGTGCGGCGCACCTCGTTCGGGATCGCGTCCTCGGCCGTTTCGGCCACCGGCCCGGCGCCGAACGCGTCCGCGACGTCCCGCACGGTCGCCTCCGTCGACGTCTCGTCGAGGGCGATGCCGAGCGTGTCGGCGTCGACTTCTCGCAGGTTGATACGCCGGGCCCGTGCCGCCGCCGCGATCTCAGCAGCACGCCCCGGCACCCGCACTGTGCACGTGTCGAAGAACTCGGCGTGCACCACGTCGACGCCCCCGGCTCGGAGCGTGGACGCCAGGCGCGCCGTCAACCCGTGCACACGCCGTGCAATCGCGCGCAGCCCGTCGGCGCCGTGATATGCGCCGTAGAGGCCGGCGATCACGGCGAGGAGCACTTGGGCGGTGCAGATGTTGCTCGTCGCCTTCTCGCGACGGATGTGCTGCTCGCGCGTCTGCAACGCGAGCCGGAAGGCGGTGCGGCCCTTGGCGTCGACCGAGACGCCGACGAGCCGTCCGGGAAGTGTGCGCCGGTACTCGTTGCGCGTCGCGATGTACGCGGCGTGCGGACCGCCGAACCCGAGCGGCACGCCGAACCGCTGTGACGTCCCGACGACGACGTCGGCATTCATCTCGCCCGGCGGAACCACCAGTGTGAGCGCGAGCAGGTCGGCCGCAACACACACGAGCGCGCCGTTCGCGTGCGCCCGTTCGATGACCGGCCGGGCGTCGCGCAACCTCCCGCTGCTGCCCGGGTACTGCACGAGCACGCCGAAGCAGCCGTCGACAGTGGAGTCGCCGTACGGATCACCGACGACGACGTGAATGCCGAGCGGCTCGGCGCGGGTCCGTACGACGTCGATCGTCTGCGGGTGACAATCGCCGTCGACGAGGAGCACGTCCTTGCCGCCGGAGCCGTTGAGACGGTGCAGCATCGTCATCGCCTCGGCCGCGGCCGTGCCTTCGTCGAGCAGCGAGGCGTTCGCGAGCTCCATGCCGGTGAGGTCGCTGACCATCGTCTGGAAGTTGATGAGCGCCTCGAGCCGGCCCTGGCTGATCTCGGGCTGGTAGGGGGTGTACGCCGTGTACCAGGCCGGGTTCTCCAACACGTTGCGCTGGATGACCGGAGGCGTGATCGTGTCGTGGTAGCCCAGCCCGAGCAGCGACGTGAACACCTCGTTGCGCGCGGCGAGCCTGCGCACTCTCGCAAGCGCGTCGCGTTCGGTGACGGGGGCGTCGAGCGCGAGCGGCTCACGGTCGTGGATCACGGGCGGTACCGCGGCGTCGATCAACGCGCTGAGCGAGTCGAAGCCGAGCTCGGCGAGCATCGTCGCCTGCTCGTCGTCGCTCGGGCCGATGTGGCGCTGCGCGAATCCGGCCTCTGCCATCGGGATTGCCTCTCGTTCGCGGTTCGGACCAGGCCGCACGCGGCCCGTCTCCCCCTCTGTCCGCGAACCTGAGAGCTTCACGCCCGGGACACGAGGTGCACCGGGCGCTTTCCCCGTCGGTGAGGCCGCGCCCGGCAGACGCGTCCTTCTCTCCAGAGTTGCCTGACTCCGACGGTTCGGGTGCCTGAGAGGTTCCGGGGAGGGTTGCTCCTTCGGCGCCCGGCCCGCCACCACACAGGGAGGCGAGACCGGAACTCTCCCGTCAGAGGTCGAACGGCTATGTGATCTCCACGATAGCCACTCCCTCTGCGCGAAGCTGACGCCCCATGGATGACACCGACGCCGCCCTCGACGAAGACGACCGCGATGGGCAGGAGCAGGAGCACGAGCACGACGAGCACGACGAGCACGACGGGCACGACCACGATCACGGCGACGAAGACGACCCCGAGCTCGCCGAGCGCGACGTCGAACGGATGATGGCCGCGCTGGCCGCGCTCGACGACGATGCGCTGCGTCACGCGCTCGGCGGCATCAGCGAGAAGTCGCGGACCGAGATCGCCGGGCAGCTCAACCTTCCTCGCGCGACGATGCATCTCGGCGACGCCCTCATCCCGCTGGTGCGCCGCAAGCTGCGCGTGGCGAACCCCGAGCGCCAGCTGCAGGTGACGTTCGCGCTCGTCGAGCGGGTGAACGACGCGACGGTCGCCGCGCTGGGCGAGCGGTCGGAGGATCCGAGCCGCGACGACATGCTCGAGGTGCTCCCGCCCGTCATCGAGCAGCACGGCGCCCCCTTGGTCGCCGCGCTGCTCGCCGGCTACGCGGCGAGCGACGCGCTCTGCCGGCCGGTCATGCGCGAGCTGCTCGAGAGCGACGAACGGTTCGTCATCGGGGAACCCGTCCCCGTCGAAGAGCCGGCGAGCGCCGGCGTGACGGCCGCGCCCGTCGTCGACGAGGCCGAGCTCGCCGCGAAGCGCGAGCAGCGCAAGGCAACCAAGGACGCCAAGCGGGCCGCCGAGGTGCGTGCCCGCGAGGCGCGCGCCACCGCGGAGGCGAAACGTCGGTCCGCGCTCCACGAGTCCAAGCGCAAGAGCCGGTAGGAGGACGCGATGCTCGACGTCGTGATCCGCGGCGGCACCGTGGTCGACGGCACCGGCGCCCCCTCGCGGCGCGCAGACGTCGGCATTCGCGATGGACGCGTCGTCGAGATCGGCACGGTGAGCGACGACGACGCGGCCGAGACCATCGACGCGGACGGGCTCGTGGTCGCGCCCGGCTTCGTCGATCCGCACACGCACTACGACGCGCAGCTTTTCTGGGACCCGGCGGCCACGCCATCGAACCTTCACGGCGTCACGAGCATGATCGCGGGCAACTGCGGATTCACGCTGGCGCCGCTCCACGCGGAGGACGCCGACTACCTGCGGCGCATGATGGCCAAGGTCGAGGGCATGCCGTTGCCGGCGCTCGAGGCCGGCGTGCCCTGGTCGTGGCGCTCGTTCGGCGAGTATCTGGGCGCACTCGACGGGCGGGTCGGGCCCAACGTGGGATTTCTCGTCGGCCACTGCGCGATCCGCCGCAATGTGATGGGTGCGGACGCGGTCGGAAGAGTCGCGAACACCGAACAGCTCGATGCGATGCTGCGCGTCCTGCACGAGTCGATCACCGCGGGAGGGCTCGGCTTCTCGACCACGCTCTCGTTCACGCACTCCGACGGCGACGGTGAACCCGTCGCGTCACGTTGGGCCGACAACGACGAGCTCCTCGCGCTGTGCCGCGCGGTCGGCGACCACGAAGGCACCACCCTCGAATACGTCACGAGTGGGTGCCTGCGCGGGTTCACCGACGAGGAAGTCGAGCAGATGGCCGACATGACGCTCGCCGGCCGGCGTGCCGTCAACTGGAACGTGCTGACGATCGATGCCCGTGAGCCGCAGCGCTACCACGACCAGGTCGCGGCATGCGAGCACGCTCGGTCGCGCGGCGGCACGGCGATCGCGCTCACGATGCCGACACTCGTTGAGATGAACATGTCGTTCCGGAACTACTGCGCGCTGTTCATGCTGCCCGGGTGGTCCGACATCATGAACCTGCCGGTGCCGGAACGCATCGCCAAATTGCAGGACCCAACGGTGCGCCAATGGATGAACGAGCGCGCACACTCACCCGAAGCGGGAGTGTTCTCACGGCTGGCGTCGTGGGGTCGCTACCAGATCGGCGACACGTATTCGACTGCGAACGACGGCCTCAAAGGACGCGTCGTCTCGGAGATCGCCGAGCGCGCGAACCGCGGCACGTTCGACACGCTCGTCGACATCGTCATCAACGACGAGCTGCGCACGATCCTCTGGCCGCTGCCGTCCGACAACGACCTGAAGTCGTGGCAGATGCGCGCCGAGGCGTGGGACCACCCGCTCGTGCTGATCGGCGGCTCGGACGCGGGCGCGCACCTCGATCGCATGTGCGGCGCGCCGTACACGACATCGTTCCTCGCCGACACGTTGCGCGGCCGGCAGCTCGTGTCCCTCGAGCGCTGCGTCCAGCTGATGACGCAGGCACCCGCGCGGTTGTTCGGCCTGCGCGAGCGGGGCGAGCTGTGCGAGGGCTTCCACGCCGATGTCGTGCTGTTCGATCCGGCGAACGTTGCGACCGGGGAGGTCCAGCTGCTCGCCGATCTTCCCGGCGGATCGGCCCGCCTCTACGCCGACGCCATCGGCGTGCAGCGCGTGATGGTCAACGGCACGACGGTCGTGCACGACGGCAAGGAGACGGGCGCGCGCCCGGGCACGGTGTTCCGCAGCGGCCGCGACACCTACACCGTCCCGATCCCGGCCGACACGTAGCTCTGTGTTTGCAACGGAACGGCCCGTGCCGGGCCGTTCCGTTGCAATACGAGATCAGGTGAACGCGGGGATGACGTGGGTCCCCATGAGGTCGATCGTCTGCATGACCTGGTCGTGCCCGATCTTGTACGGGTTCACGAGGCAGAGCAGCAGGTCAACGCCCGCAGCCTCGTAGCGCTTGCACGACTCGATGCACTGGTCGGGCGTGCCGAGCACGCACGCGCCGGTGTCGACGAGGTACTCCAGCGACAGCAGGTCGAGCGACCCGTCGTCGGAGTGCGCCTTCATGTCGGCCGCGTAGTCGTAGTTCCCGAGCGCCTGCTTTCGCTCGGCCATCCATTCGGCGACCTGCGCGATCTGGCGGGCACCGACCTTCGGGTACCACTCGAACGACTCGCGGGCGACCTCACGCGCCTCTTCCTCGGTCGGCGCGCACACCGCCATTGTGAAGGTCGCGGCCTGGTCGTTGACGACCTTGCCGATCGGTGCGGTGCACCGGCCGACCGCGGCGCGATAGATGTCGATCTTCTTCTTCACCTCTTCGGGTGAGACGCCGACCGCGAACGAGCACAGGCCGAGGCCGAGCTCGCCCACCTGCGCGTGACCGTCGTCGCTCGTCGTGGCACCCCAGATCGGAGGGTGGGGCTGTTGCAACGGCTTGGGTTGCACGCGCCGGTCGGGCAACGACCAGTGCTCGCCAGCGAACGAGTAGCGGTCGTTCGTCCAGCATCCCACGACATGCTCGATCGCCTCGCGCCACATGTCGCGCGTGTCCTTCGGATCGACCCCGAAGCCTTCGAGCTCGATGCGCGTCGCCGATCGGCCGGTGCCGAAGTCGACCCGGCCGTCGCTCAGCAGGTCGAGCACGGCGACCGACTCGGCGGTACGCACCGGGTGGTTGTACGGCTTCGGCATCAATCGCACGCCGTAGCCGAGACGCATTCTGGAGGTACGGCTCGCGATCGCGCCGTACAGGACCTCGGGGTTCGAGCAGTGCGAGTACTCCTCGAGGAAGTGGTGCTCGACCGTCCAGAACGCGTGGAACCCGGCCGCCTCACCCGCGATCGCCTGCTCGAGCGTGTGCTTGTACGCGAGGTACTCGCTGTTGGGCCCCCACGGACGCGCCACCGGGATCTCGTAGAACAATGCAAATTTCATATCGCGCAAACTAGCGTGACGTTCGTGTCGGCTGGCGAGAAGCGGGAGCGCTCGTCATTGACCGTCGCGCCACACACCTGGCGGGAGCCCGAGCGCGAGCTGCCGGTGATCGGACAGCCCGACGTACTCGTGGTCGGTGCCGGCAGCGCGGGCATCGCGGCGGCGGTCGCGGCCGCGCGTCGCGGCGCCGACGTGTGGCTCGTCGAGCGGTACGGCTTCGTCGGCGGTCTCGCCACCTTCGGCCTCATCAACCTGTTGCTCACGCTCGACGACGGGTGCGGCACGCAGGTCGTCGCGGGCTTGTGCCAGGAGATGGTCGACCGGCTGGAGGTGCGGGGCGACGCGCGCTTCCCGCCGCCGGCGCAATGGGGTTCCACCGACGCCGCGGACGTCGAGCGCTGGCGCGCGTGGGGTCTGATCTGGGGCGCACCACCCGACGTCGTGCGCTACTCGGTCGCGTTCGATCCGGAAGCGTTCTGCGACGTCTCCTTCGACGCGTTGCGCGACGCGGGCGTGCGCATTCGCATGCATTCCTGGTGCGCCCACGCGTACACCGGTGACGGCTCGATCGAGGCGGTCGTGCTCGAATCGAAGCGCGGGCGGGAGGCCGTGCGGCCGGGCGTCGTCATCGATGCTTCCGGCGACGGTGACGTCATGGTCGCGGCCGGCGCGTCGTTCGATTCGGTCACGATCCCGCCGTGGTTGTGGTTCCGCGTCGGCGGTATCGACGACCGCGAGGACACCGGCTTCCGAACGACCGCGGCCGGGCGGCGGCTCGTCCCTTGGGGACCGCTCCCCCGCCGCGTCGACGCGACCGACCCCGACGACCTCACCGCCGCGGAGCTGGAATGCCGCGCCGAGGTACGCGCCGAGATGGCGCGCATCCGCGAGCACCACCCGGACGCCTGGCTCGACGACATCGCGAAGATGATCGGCATCACCGAAAGTCGCCGGCTCGTCGGCGACTACGTCCTCGAGAAGTCCGACCGCGATCGGCGCTTTGCCGATGCGATCGCCCGCACCGGGCACTGGACCAAGCGGCAAGTCGTCTACGACATTCCTTACCGCTGCTTGACGACCGTGCGCACGTCGAACCTGCTCGTCACCGGCCGGTGCATCTCGACGAGTCGCTACGTCCACCAGGCGACGAAGGAGATCCCCGCCGCCATGGCGACCGGCGAGGCGGCAGGCGCGGCCGCGGTGCACGCCCTCGCACATGAGGGGCGGGTACACGCGGTCGACGTCGACGCGCTGCGCCGCGATCTCGCGGCCACCGGCGCCATCGTCTGAGGCGGACGCATAGCTCAGCCGCGACGGTCTTGGAGGAACGGGTACTCGGCGCGCACGGACCGCACGCGTTCGGGATCGACGTCCGCAGTGAGAATCGCTTCACCGTCACCGGCTTGCGCGCAGAGCTCGCCGAACGGATCGACGATCATCGAATCGCCGGCGTAGGTCAGCCGGCCGCCTTGGCCGACACGATTGACGCCCACGACGTACGCCTGGTTCTCGATGGCACGCGCCCGCAAGAGCGTCATCCAATGATCGCGCCGCGCTGCCGGCCAGTTGGACGGCAGCACGTAACAGTCGCTCTCGCGGGCACGTACCCAGAAATCGTCGGCGAAGCGCAGGTCGTAGCAGACGAAGAACGTGCAGCGGACACCTTCGACGTCGACGGTGAGGAAGCGGTTGCCCGCGGCATAGTGCTCGTGCTCGCGGCCGTAGCTGAACGGGTGGATCTTGGCGTAGCGGTGCGCGGTGCCGTCGGGTGCCGCGAGCAGCAGTTGGTTGTACGGCAGCGCGTTGCCGTCGAGCCGCTCGGGCAGCGACGCGCACATCCAGACGCCGTGTGTGCGCGCCTGCTCGGTGAGGAACCGCGCGCTCGGGCCGTCCGGCGCTTCGGCGATGCGATCGGTCTTCATCGAGAAGCCGGTCGAGTACATCTCGCTGCACACGATCAGACGGGCGCCGTGCCCGGCGGCCTCCTCGATCATCGGGGCGAGGCGCGCGAAGTTCGCCGCGGGGTCTTCCCACACGATGTCGTGCTGGATACCGGCGACGATCACGTCGCCCGCAATGCCTTCAGCCGGGTGCACGCTTCGTCGAGGACATCGGGCTGCTTGCAGCACGCGAAGCGCACCAGCGGCGCGCCGGCCTCGACGTCGTCGTAGAACACGACGTTCGGGACCGCGACCACACCGCACCGCTCGGGCAGCGCCCGGCAGAACGCCAGGCCGTCGCGCTCGCCGAACGGACGGATGTCGGCGGTGACGAAGTACGTGCCCTGCGGACGGAAGACGTCGAAGCCGGCGTCCTCCAGTCCGGCACACAGGCGATCGCGCTTGTCGCGCATGCCGGCGGTGAACGCGGTGAAGTACTCGTCCTCGAGCTGGAGCCCCACCGCGATCGCGTGCTGGAAGGGCCCGCCGCTCACATAGGTGAGGAACTGCTTCGCGGTCTTCACCGCAGTGACGAGCTCGGGCGTCGCGCACAACCAACCGACCTTCCAACCGGTGAAGGAGAACGTCTTCCCGCCCGAAGAGATCGTGACCGTGCGGTCGCGCATCCCCGGCAGGGTCGCGATCGGCACGTGCGCGCCCTCGAACACGAGATGCTCGTACACCTCGTCGGTCACGACGAGAAGATCGTGCTCCTGCGCGACCTCGGCGACGAGTTGCAGCTCCTCGCGTCCGAAGACCTTGCCGGTCGGGTTGTGCGGCGAGTTCAGGAGGATCAGCTTCGTGCGGGGCGTGATCGCGGCGCGTAGCTCGGCGGGATCGAATGCGTAGTCGGGTGGCCGCAGCGTCACGACGCGCCGATGCGCGCCCGCCATGGCGATGCACGCGGCGTAGGAGTCGTAGTAGGGCTCGAACGTCACGACCTCGTCGCCCGGCTCACACAGCGCGAGCAGCGACGCCGCGATCGCCTCGGTGGCGCCCGTTGTGACCAGCACCTCGGTGTCGGCGTCGACATCAAGCCCGTAGAACCGTCGCTGGTGCGCCCGGATCGCGTGGCGCAACTCCGGGACACCGATGCCCGGCGCGTACTGGTTGTGCCCGCCTGCGATCGCGTCGAGCGCGGCCTGCTTCACGACGTCGGGCCCGTCTGCATCGGGAAAGCCCTGCCCGAGATTGATCGAACCGGTCGTAACCGCCAGCGCCGACATCTCGGCGAAGATCGTCGTCCCGAACGGTCGCAACCGCTCGACGAGGTGCGGATTCACGCCCCCACCTTACGAACTGCTCTGCCCGCTCGGGACGGCCTTGTTTCAGGCGCGTGAGGTGTGAAGGGAGCGGGCTTCACCGGCCGACGTGAGCTCGTCGATGTCGACACCTCCGGACGCTCGCCGTCCCGGCCAGAGCAGGACGAGCGGCGCCACGACCGTGACCGCGAGCGAGACGACGAGCGCGACCTTCTCGGTGCCGGCCATCGGCATCGAGAGGTGGCGGAGGTGATACACGAAGTGCGGCACGGCGTAGACGAGCCACGAGCATGCGGCAAGACGCGCGACCGCCATCATGCCGATCACGAGCGCGCCGAGGGTCATCACGAGCAGCGCAAGATTGAGCGCCCCGACGTCACGAACGAGGTGCTCGTTGTAGCGGCCGTCCATCGCCACCCAGCCCCGGCCCAGGGGGAAGTCGTCGTAGAACGAACGCGGGAAGAACGCCGCCTGCACGCCGACACCGAGCGCGCCGAACGCAAGCACCCACAACATGAGCCGCACACGGCCCGGGAGCGCGCGCGGTACGCCCAGCGCGTGCGCGACCTTCACGAAGCCTTCCCGCACGCTCGGCGATGCGGGGTGCCAGCCGGTTGCGTCACGGAACCGCCGATTCGAGACGCGTTGCGACGCGGTCAGAAAGCCCGCCACCTTGGGCTTCATCCACGCGGGCGCGCGCCACAATCGCCGCCGCCCGACTGCCGCCGCGAGCGCGCGGTCCTGCTCGGACCGCCTGAGCGGTTCGTCGTCGACGATGTCGTACACGCCGGCCGGCGCCGCGAGGGCGGCAACCACCGCGGATGCGACGTCGTCGGCGTCGATCATGGGTGCATAGCTGTTACCGGCACCGATGTCGCCCGCCAGGCCGCGGCGGGCTGCTTGCACAAGCGCTCGCGTCTGGCCGCTCTCGGGTGCGTAGAACCTCCCGAAGCGCAACACCACACCGCGACCGCCGCGCTCGGTGAACCGGGCGACATTCGCCTCCGCCGTCTCCATGGCCTCGCTGAAGGTCGACGGTGCCCACGACGTCGAGGACGCGTCCACCCACTCGTCGCCGTGCTCGCCGTACAAGAACGCGAGCGACTCCTGCACGAACACGGTCGCCCCCGCCGCGAGCGCCGCGTCCACAAGATGCCCCGACGCCTCCCGCCGGATCCGCTCGTTTTCCTCCCACGCCGACATCTGCGCCATCTTCGACAGCGTGGGGATCTTCGTCGCGAGGTTCACCACCGCGTCGTGCCCGGCGATCGCGTCGCGCAACGCGGCCGGGTCGAACAGGCTGACGCGTGCCGATCGCGCGCCGAGGGACGCGAGCAGCGCCTCCCTGTCCGCCGAGCGGGCGACGCCCGTGACCTCGTGACCCGCGGCCACCAAGCGGGCGACCGCCCTCCGTCCCGCCACTCCCGTCGCGCCGGCAACGAACACTCGCATGAGGGCCTCCCGAACACTGGTGGCTGCTAATCCGGATATTACATATCCGAGTTCGACCCGTCGAGTCGAGCGAGCACAATGAGACCATGGCCCTCGCGCAGACTCCGGAGCCGCCGTACTACGCGGTCATCTTCAGCTCGCATCGCTCCGAACCGTTGCCCGGCGTGCAACCCGACGACCGGTACGAGGAGACTGCCAGGCGAATGTTCGAGCTGGCCGCCGGACAACCCGGCTTCCTCGGCGTCGACAGCGCGCGCGAGGAGATCGGCATCACGGTCTGTTACTGGACGGACGAGCAGGCGATCGCGGCGTGGAAACGCGACGCCGATCACGCATTCGCGCAGTACGAGGGCCGCGCCCGCTGGTACGACGCGTACGAGATACGAATCGCCCGGGTCGAGCGCGCCTACGGCTTCGGGCGCGACGGTTCATGATCGCGTTGCCCGAACGCATCGAGCTCGACGACGGCGCGTACCTGCGTTTCTTCGTGGTCGACGACGCCGAGGCGGTGGCGCGTGCCGTGTCCGAGAGCCTCGAGCACTTGCGCCCGTGGATGCCGTGGGCGGACGAGCAATCGACCGACCCGGCCTTCCAGCGCGAACGGCTGCGCAAGATCCCCGGGCTCGCCGAGCGCGGAGAGGAGTGGCAGTACGGATTGTTCGCGCGCGACGGGTCCGGCGTGCTGGGCTCGTTCGGCCTGATGACCCGGCGCGGGCCGGGCACGATCGAGATCGGGTACTGGGTCCACGTCGACGCGGGCGGTCGCGGTCTCGCCACCCGCGCCGGCGCCGCGCTCACCGACGTGGCCCTCGGCCTGGACGGCATACGGCGCGTGCTCATCTGCTGCGACGAGGAGAACCTACGCAGTGCCGCGATCCCCCGCCGGCTCGGCTACCGGCTCCTGCGGACCGAGACGCGAGCGCCCGAGGCGCCGGGCGAACGTGGCCGGCTGATGACGTGGGCCCGCGACCGCGACGTCAAGGACGGCTGAATCCCAGAAAATGGGGCGAACAGCTCAGGCGCAAGCCTGACCTTTTTCGTAAAATGCCTACAGGGGGAAGAGCTCCGCAGGGGACACGGAGGTCGGCGGGCAGCCACGCACGGATGCGGGTTTGCTACGCACGTCAGGTCGCGCAGGAGGCGACCTGACGCGCGCCGGAGCGGCGCCTTCGGACGGCATCTGCCGTTGTTCGGGCCGGGTCGCGGGGCGCGACCCGGCCCGAGCCATTTTGTCGAGGAGCTCAGCGGCGGAACGGCACCGCCTCTTCGATGCGGGCCATCAGCTCGTCGTCGAGCCGCGCCGCGATGTCGAGCGCTTCCATGTTCTCGCGCACCTGGGAGGCGCGACTCGCGCCGGTGATGACGGTCGACACGTGAGGGTTCTTGGTGCACCACGCGAGCGACAGCTGCGCGAGCGAGCAGCCGAGATCGTCGGCGACCGCTTTCAGCCGGCGAACGCGTTCGTTGGTCTTGGGATCGGTGAGCATGCCCTGCAACCACTCGTATCCGGGGAGGCTCCCGCGAGAGTCCTCCGGAATCCCGTCGAGGTACTTGCCGGTGAGCAGTCCCGACCCGAGCGGGCTCCATGTCGTGAGGCCGAGGCCGATGTCGTCGTAGAGGCGGGCGTATTCGAACTCGACGCGCATGCGACTGAAGAGGTTGTACTGCGGCTGTTCCATCGCCGGCTTGTGCAGGTGGTGACGTTCGGCGATCTCCCATGCGGCTCGGATCTCGTCGGCCGTCCACTCGGACGTGCCCCAATACAGCGCCTTGCCGCTCTCGACGATGTCGGACATCGCGCGCACGGTTTCCTCGATCGGCGTGTTCGGATCGGCGCGGTGGCAGAACAAGAGGTCGACGAAGTCGAGTCCGAGCCGGTCGAGCGATCCGTCGATCGCCTGCATCAAGTACTTGCGGTTCAACGTGTTCTTCATGTTCGGGAGGTCGTAAAGACCCCAGAACACCTTGGTCGAGATCACGTAGCTGTGGCGGGGCCAGCCGAGCTTGTTGATCGCCTGGCCCATGATGCGCTCCGACTCGCCGCCGGCATACGACTCGGCGTTGTCGAAGAAGTTGACGCCGGCATCATGCGCCGCGTCGAGACACTCCATCGCCGTGTCGACGCCGAGCTGGCCGCCGAACGACACCCACGATCCGAACGAGAGCACACTAAGTTGCAGGCCGCTGCGGCCGAGCCGTCGATATTCCATGAGGAGGACCGTACCCAACGGCGCTAGACACGAGACCGTGAACGGACCGACCGAGGGCGCAACCGATGCGACGATGCTGCTCGCGGAGGTCGTCGCGACTTCGGATGCTGTGGCCTCGACGCGGTCCCGCAAGGCGAAGATCGAATCGCTCGCCGCCGTGCTGGGCCGGTGTGCTGCCGACGAGATCGTCCCGGTGGTGGGGTTCCTCACCGGCGAGCCGTGGCAAGGGCGCGTCGGTGTCGGGTGGGCGACGCTCGTGGCGGTGCGCGATGAGCTCGCCGGTCACGCCGACGGCGCGACGCTGACCGTCACCGACCTCGACCGTGCGATCAGCGCGGTGCAGATCACCACCGGCGTGGGTTCGACCGCAGCCCGGCGACACGCGCTCGGCGAGCTCTTCCGGCGCGCCACACGCGCCGAGGCCGATTTCGTGTTCCGGTTGCTCACCGGTGAGCTGCGCCAGGGTGCGCTGGCCGGCCTGATGGCAGACGCCGTCGCGCGCGCGGCCGGCCTTCCCGCGGACGAGGTGCGACGGGCCGCGATGCTCGGCGGCAACCTCGGCGACACTGCGCGCCGCGCTCTCACCGGCGGCCAAGCCGCCCTGGACGACGTCGGCCTGGAAGTGCTCCGCCCGGTGCTGTCGATGCTCGCGGCGAGCGCGGCCGACGTGCACGAAGCGATCGGGTACACGGGCCCTGCGTCGGTCGAATGGAAGCTCGACGGCGCGCGCATCCAGGTGCACCGGCGCGGTGAAGAAGTTCGGGTCTTCACGCGCAATCTCAATGACGTCACCGAACGGCTGCCCGAAGTCGTGTCCGCGGTCCGGAGCTTTCCGGCAGATGCGCTCGTGCTCGACGGCGAGACGATCGGCGTGGACGACGCGGCGCGTCCCCACCGCTTCCAGGACACGATGAGCCGGTTCGGTCGTGACGACGCGACCACACACGCAATGGTGATGTCGGGATTCTTCTTCGACGTGCTGCACGTCGACGGCGAAGATCTCTTGGAACGGCCGCTGCACGAGCGGGCGGAGGTACTCGCGCGCATCGTGGGGCCGTACCGCGTCCCTGCGATACGCACCGACGATCCCGAGGTCGCGAGCGCGTTTCTCGACGACGCGCTGGCAACGGGGCACGAGGGCGTGATGGTGAAGTCGCTCGATGCTCGTTACGACGCCGGACGCCGCGGCGGCGCATGGCGGAAGGTCAAGCCGGTCCGGACGCTCGATCTCGTCGTGCTCGCCGCAGAGCGGGGCCACGGGCGCCGGCAGAGTTGGCTTTCGAACCTCCATCTGGGCGCGCGCGATCCCGACGGCGGCGAGCTCGTCATGGTCGGCAAGACGTTCAAGGGCCTGACCGACGAGCTGCTCACCTGGCAGACCGCCCGCCTGCAGGAGCTGGCCGTGCGCCGGGACGGTCACGTCGTGTACGTCCGGCCCGAGCTCGTCGTCGAGATCGCACTCGACGGCGTGCAGTCCTCGACGCGCTACGCGGGGGGCGTCGCACTGCGCTTCGCGCGAGTGCGTGCGTACCGGCCCGACAAGGCTCCCGCCGACGCCGACACGATCACGACGGTTCGGGAGATGCTCCCGGGCTCGGGGTCGGGTTCGAGCTGACGCCGACGTGAATCGTCACCGCGCGGCGCGGGCGGTGACGATCGGCTGGTAGTAGCCGCTCTCGTCGGGCAGATGCCACTGGACGTCCTCGAAGCCCCCTCGGGTGAGCGCGTCGCCGAGCGCGGCCCGGGTGAGCGCGCGGTACCAGGTGGTGTGCACGTCGGTGTGCCAGCCGTCGATGCCTTCGCGCACGACGAACAGATGGGTGCGAATCCGTTCGCCGTCATCGCTCCACTCCCACGCCTGGCCGACGATCTCGCGTCTGCCGGCGCGCTCATGGATCATCGCGGGCAGTCCCGACGGGCATTCGACGCGGAGCGTGTCGTAGTCGCGCACGCTCGCAAGAAACACACCGCCGGCAGCGAGGACCCGCGCAATCGCACCGACCGCGGTATCGAGGTCGTCATCGCCGAGCAGGTGCGGCAGCGCGTTGTCACACGCGATCACCGCGTCGAACCCCGGCTGCACAACGGTGTCGAGCTCGCGCATGTCACTGACCACGAGCTCGGCGTCGATGCCGTGCGTGATCGCTTCGCGGCGCGCTCGTTCGAGCGCCTTGCCGCTCACGTCGGTGCCGGTGACCTCGTATCCCCGCGCCGCGAGCCCGAGCGCCTGCGTACCGATCCCGCACGCGCAGTCGAGCACACGAGAAGCCGGAGCGACACCGTGCGTCCGCAACATGCGGTCGACGACCGAAGCGTGCCACTGCGCGGCCGTCCACCAGTCGTCGAACAGCGCGTCGTAGTCGGCAGCGAGGGCGTCGTAGAACGCGCGCGGCGACTCCTCGGCACTCGCCCGCTCTGCGGGCGGCTCAGGCACTCTGCAACTGCGTCATGTACTGATTGAGGTCGAAGTAGTCGCGCCAGGCTGCGATCCGGCCATCTCGCAGCTCGAAGGTTCCCATCACCGGCAGCTCGATGATCTTGCCGGGAAGCACGAACACGTCGACCCGCTCCGTCAGCACGACCTCACCCACGGCCGCGATGTGCAGCACACGGAACTCCACCCGCTCGACTCCGGAGGTGAACATCTCGATCGTCGCCTTGATCGCGTCGCGCCCGGTCACCGGGTCGACCGGAATGTTGTGGTACACCGCGTCGTCGGTGAAGTACTCGACCAGGAGATCGACGCCTTCGCCCTTCCCCCACTGGTCACAGAACCGCTGCACCACATCGATCGCGTCGCTCATGACATTGGCTCCTTCGCTGCGTCCGCACGGCTCACGAAATCCTCGCCGCGCCCGGTGCCGCAGCGACGATAATGATCGCCCATGGGCGCGTCACGTTTCGAGCGAACGACGTCCGTCCTCGCGCACGGGGACGGTCGTTACACCGGCGAGATCGGTGAGGAGTGGAACTGTCCCATGGTGCCGCAGGGCGGCACTGTGGTCGCGACGCTCGGCCGGGCAATGGGATTGGAGCTCGGCGACAGCGACCAGCAACTGCGCAGCCTGTCGGCGGTCTTCGCGGGGCAGGTCCGTCATGGGCCGGTAGAGATCGACGTCCAGGTGCTGCGGCGCGGTCGTTCGATGTCGCAGTGCAGCGCGACATTGCACACTCCGGGGAGCGAAGCGGGAACAACCGGCGTCGCGGTGTTCGGCGCGCCGCGCCGCGGCTTCGCGTTCACGGATATCGCGCCACCGGAGGTGCCGCCGCCGCTCGAGTGTCCCTCGTTCCGCGATCCACCGCCCGTCGAGTTCGAGGGGCGCGCGCCGTTCGAGTTCTGGAAGCAGATCGAGGGCCGGCCTGCAATCGGACACGCGCCCTGGGTCGAGTACGAGCCGTCCTCGTCATTGCGCGCGTGCTGGTACCGGTTCGACGAGCCGGTACGTCTCGACGACGGCCGCTGGGACCCGCTGGCGCTCGTCGCGCTGTGCGACACGATGCCGGGTGCGGTCGGAGAACGGCTCGGCCCGCGGCCGGAGATGTGGCTCCCCCCGAGCGCGGACTTCACCGTACACGTCCTCGACGACGCGCGCGCGGAGTGGATACTCGCCGTCAATCGTGCCCGTCATGCGGGTGACGGCTATGCGTCCGTTGACATGGAGTTGTGGGACATGGAAGCCGCGGTGCCGAAGCTGGTCGCGTACAGCACGCAGATCATGTTCTTCAGCTTCCCGAAGGAATGACCCTCGGCAACGACGGTCTAGCCCGCCATGAACTCTTCGGCGGTGTACATATAGTCGCCGACGTACGCGACGCCGACTCCGACGTAGTTCACCTGGTTGTTCAGCATGTTCTCCGCGTGGGGCGGCGACTGTTCGTACGCGCCTTCCATGCCCGACACGTTCGCCCTGGGGCTGACCATGCCGACGTTCTCGGCGAGTCGCGTCCAACGGACGGTGATGCCGTCACTCAACGACGAGTGGCAGATGTTCGGCGCACCGTTCGCACCGGTACCGCAGCCGCCGTTGGCCATGTGCGCGGCCCACTCGCGCGCCTTGCTCACGAGGACTGAGTGCACCGCGAGGGGTGGCAACCCGTGCGAGGCGCGGAAGTTGTTGATGCCGCCGACGAGCGCGCCCTCGGCGCCGCTGGGCGCGGCCACTGCGACCGGGGGCGGAGGCGGAGGGGGCGGAGGCGGGGGCGGGGCGGTCTGGGGCGGAAACGTCGCGGGAGGGCGCGTGACGCGCGGCGTGGTCGGCGGCACCGTGGTCGGTGTGGTGGTGGTGGTGGTGGTCGTCGTCGTCGGACGGGGCCGTGTGGTCGTGGTCGTGGACCGCGGCGGTCGGGTGGTCGGTGCCGGAAGCGGCTCGATGGTGGCCTGCCGGGTCGCCGAAGCACCACAGCTCGCCAGCACAAGCAGCGCAATCCCAGCCAACGTGGCGCGCAAACGCCCAGCCTTCCCCCCTTGCATCCGCTGCCTCCCATTCCCTAGATGCTGGTTGCCGGACCATCCGGTTTTGGCCCAATCAATTGATTCGGCAGCGGGCGGCGGGATCCTTAGCGCCGGAAAATCGGCCACGAGAGCCGTCTGAAGGCCCTTCAGACGGCTCTCCGCGGTCCGGAACGCGGAGAGTGCGGAGAAACGGCGGGAGTAATCGCCCGAGTTCGGCGTCGTCGAACCGCGCGATGCGGTCGATGAGCACCGGTCTTGTGATCATTATCACGAACGGCTCATATGACGCGAACGACGCGCGCCCAACCGCGGTCGCCGAAGACGAAGACACCGGACCCCGCGTCCGCGTCAAAGACGACTGCGTACCGGTTCCGACCGTGTCGTGCGAGCCGGCCGTTATATGCCCGACGGACCTATTTCCTTGAGCTGCTGAAGCACGGACGGTTCAAAGGCGTACGCGTACATGCGCAAGGCGTCGATGCGCGCGTACGCGGGCTTCGCGTCGGGCGGATACCACTCGTCCCAGTCGGGATAGACCTCGAGCAGGTAGTCACGGAACCGACCGTCTTCGACGGTGCGCACGTCCACCTCGCGCGCGATTCCATGGACGATGACGGCGAAGGTCTCCCCCACCGTGTGCGACGCGCTGACCTGTGGCCGTTGTCGAAGGTGTCGGAACCGCACCGAGTCCTGTCCCGATCCGAACCAGAACCGGCCGCGGTAGAACAACCCGTCGACCGGGCCGACGCGCGGCGCGCATGCCGCCGTCACTGTGGCGAGGTTCAGCACGCGCACGCCGCGCAGGATCGGTGCAAGGTCTGCGGCCGGCACGCGCCGCTCGGGCGTATGGATCGAACGCATGTGCGCACCCATGCGGTCGTACGAACCGTCCAGAAGTCGTCGAAGCTCGGTGAGATCAGCCGCGGTCTCATGCATTCGTCGCAGCGTACGCACGCCGGACCCGCTCGGGAGTGCACGCGTGCGCCGCGGTCTTCGCTCGTTACGTGCCGGGGGTGCAGATGATGACGGGGATGTCACGCGTCGTGCGTTGCTGGTATGTGTCGTACGACTTGTACATGTCGACGAGGCGCGGCCACAGCGCCGACTTCTCCTCCGGTGTAGCGGTCGACGCCAGCATCGCCTGCGCGTCTCCCTCGATCTCCACGGTGACCTTCGGATTGGCGACGACGTTCAAGTACCACTCCGGGTGCTTCGACATTCCCCCCATCGACGCGACAACGACCACGCGTGCACCGTCGGCGAGATACAGCAACGGGATCGTGCGGGCGATGCCGCTCCTGCGGCCCGTCGTCGTCAACAGGCAGATCGGGGCGTCGGACCCGG
This sequence comes from Acidimicrobiia bacterium, assembly GCA_038238245.1. GTDB lineage: Bacteria > Actinomycetota > Acidimicrobiia > IMCC26256 > PALSA-610 > DASQHW01. The sequence continues at coordinate 81,428 of JBBRXX010000008.1, read as the reverse complement.
GCAGTTTCGCACCGAGCCGGCCGTTGCTCTTGCGGTAGAGCCAGATGTTGAACTTCCCGACGAGCCTGATGAACCGCCGGCCGAACCGCTCTTGCCGAGCGCTCCAAGGCTTCGGGGTGCGAGCCACGGATAGTCAGGCTAGTTGCGCAGCCCGCCGCAACTAGCCTGGCTCTCGCTTACGGGGAGTAGCGCAGTCCGGTAGCGCACCAGCTTTGGGAGCTGGCGGTCGGGGGTTCAAATCCCCCCTCCCCGACTCGAGTGCCACGCGTTCACTGGTTCTCCTGCGGAGGACCACGACCATTGGTGGAATCTCAGGTCGTGACGGCGTTTGATGTGTCGCCGGCATGCGCGTTCTCGCGACGCGCATCCTCGGGATGCGCGACCTCAGGCGCCGCGAGGCGCCCGGCGCGGAGCTCTTCGATGAGCGTGTCGGGCGCCATCGGCCGCGCGAACAGGTATCCCTGCGCACTCGGGCAGCCGAGGACGTTCAGCTCGTCGCGTTGCTCCGCGAGCTCCACCCCTTCGGCGATGACTTCGAGCTCGAGCATCCGTCCGAGCTGGATCACGACGCGGGCCAGGTCACTCCCGCCCCCCGGCAAACCGTCGATGAAGGACTTGTCGATCTTCAAGACGTCGACCGGAAGGTTGCGCAGGTAGCTCAACGATGAGTGGCCGACACCGAAGTCGTCGACCGCGACACGCACGCCGATCTTCTTGATGTCGCCGAGGCGCTGGGCGGCCACCGCCAAGTCCTGCATGAGCACGCTCTCGGTCACCTCGACGACGATTCGGCGGGGGTCGACGGCGTGGTCCTGCAGGATGCGGGCGAGCACCTCCGGAAAACGCTCCTCGACGAGTTGCACCGGCGAGACGTTGACGGTGACGGTCAGCGACGGGTCGATCTCGCCGAGCCGCTCGGCAATCGTGCACGCCATTTCGAAGATCTGCTCGCCGATCTCGCAGATCAGACCGGTCCGCTCGGCGACAGGGATGAACACCATGGGCGGAATGGGTCCGCGTTCAGGATGCATCCAACGGGCCAGGACTTCGACGCCCTTGATGGTGCCGGCGCCGACGTTCACGATCGGTTGACACTCGATGGTGATCTCGTGGGCCGCAACGGCGCGGCGCAGGTCGGCCTGAAGCTCCATGCGTTCGATTGCACGCTCGTGCATCGCGTCGGCGTAGACGTCGTACTTTGCTCGACCTGAGGACTTTGCGACGTACATCGCGAGGTCCGCGTTGCGAAGCATGTCCTCGGGAGAGATCCTCGCCGAAGCGAACGCGACGCCGATCGATGCCGACATCACGATCTCGTGGCCGGACACCACCGCCGGCTCGGAGATGATGTCGAGGAGCCGCTGCGCGACTTCCTTGGCCCGCTCGGCGCTCGTCCCTTCGAGAATGACGGCGAATTCGTCACCGCCGAGACGACCGACAACATCTTCGTGCCGCAGGCAGCCGACCACACGATTCGAGCATTCGACGAGCAACTGATCACCCGCGGCATGACCCAAGGTGTCGTTGACCTGCTTGAAATGGTCGAGGTCGATGAACAAGACCGCGACCCGCGGGTCTCGAGCGTGCGCGCGGGCGAGTCCTTGCGCGAGCCGTTCCACGAGCAACGTGCGATTCGACAAACGCGTGAGCGGATCTCGCAGCGTTTGGTCTTCGTTCTGACGCCACGCAAGGACGTGCGGGACACTCGCGGCGAGGACGAAGCCTCCGTGAATGGCCGCCCACAGCCATGGGTTCGACTGCGCGGCATGGTGGTTGTACACCGACTTCGACGCGACCACGCCCACCACACCGTGTTCGAGAACCGTGAAACCGATCGCAACACCGAACGGAATCCACTCCTGGTACAAGGTGATGATCCCCACGACGACGAAGAAGTGGAAATGCATCTCGATCAGGCCGCCCGAGAAGTGGACGAGCACCGCCGAGCAGAAGACCAGACCGAACGTCGCGACGCCGGCGCGGAGCCCGCGCGGCAACGACGACCACGAAGCAACGGCCGCCGCCAAGATGATCGGCTGGAGATCAACGAAGGTGTGCGCCGCGGGGTGATGGGTCACCACGCCGACGACGAACAGGATGGGGACATGGGCCCAGAGCAGGAACACGATCCCGCGGTGTCGGGCCTCCCAGATGTGCGCCGGGAGCGCCCGGCCGGCAGGCAGGAACCCTGCGAGGCGCCGGTCCGGCGACTGCGAACGAGCGAACACAGAGGTACATCGGCACTTGGCCAGTGCAATTGAGCGGCGTTTGGTCGCCCCGGGCGGCTTGCGGGCGGCCGGGCCAGGGCCCACCTCGAGGCTCGGCCACTAGCGTGGTCGCTTCCCGCCGCGGGTGTAGCTCAATGGCAGAGCTCCAGCCTTCCAAGCTGGCTATGCGAGTTCGATCCTCGTCACCCGCTCTCCCGAAAGGCTGCGTTCGAGAGGAGCTCGGCGCGGCCGTGCTGCGCGAACTGCCTTGCGATCGCCGCCGCGCTCGTGTCGGTGAGCAGCTCGTAGGCGGCGTCGCGTGCGGGCCGCCACCAGACCTCGCCCAGGCCCGGGTCCCAGCCCGCGGCCCGCAGCGGGAGCTTGGCGATCTTGTCCGCGCCGGTGACGGGCAGCGCGTCGACGACGCGTACGAATCGCGGCGCCCACTTGCTGCCGAGGTCGCGCTGGGCCACGAGGAACCTGGCGAACTCTCCGGCGTCGAAGGCGCGCCCGGGCCGCAGCTCGAGGGCCGCCATCACCTGGTCGCCCGTCACCGGATCGGGCACGCCGTAGACCGCGACCGCGGCGACGTCGGGATGGCGGCCGAGGATGTGCTCAATGGGAGCGGCCGCGAAGTTCTCGCCGTCGACCCGCATCCAGTCGGCGGAGCGACCCGCGAAGTAGAAAATGCCTTCGCCGTCTCGGTACCCGAGGTCGCCCGACCAGTACCAGCCGTTGCGGTTGCGCGCCGCGGTGGCGTCGTCGTTGTTGTAGTAACCCTCGAACACGAGCGCGGGATCGCGGCGGACGATCTCGCCGATCGCATCGGAAGCATTGGTGAGCCGCCCGTGCTCGTCGAACTCCGCCCGTGCGCACTCCGAGCCCGTCGCGGGATTGACGACGGCAACGTCGGTGCCATCTGCGGGCAGACCGAGCGCACCGGGCTTCGCTCCGGGCACCGGCGCGATGATGATGGCGCCCTCGCTGGAGCCGTATCCGCCCACGAGCGGGATACCGAATCGCTTCCGGAACGCACGCATGTCTGCGGGCGACGATTCGGGTGCGAGCGCGAACTTCACCTTGTGGTCGCGATCGTGCGGCGTCGGTGGTGTCGCAAGCACATAGGACAGGGCGCGACCGACCGTGTTGAAGTACGTCGCACCGACCTCGCGAAGATCGTCGAGGAACGCCGACGCGGAGAACCGGCGTCGGAGCGCGATCGTCGCACCCGAGGTCAACGCCGGGACGAAGCTCGACACGAGCGCGTTGCCGTGGAACAACGGCATGGGCGAGTAGAGGACGTCGTCGGCACCGAACGGCATGCGCGCGCCGAGACGCGCGAACCTGCCCTGCGTCGCCCGCACGGCCTTCGGCGCGCCGGTCGAACCCGACGTGAAGATCAGGACGAAGAGCGCCTCGGGGCCGGGGAGCTCCGCCGCGATGGACGCGGCCGCGTGCGCCGCGCACCAATCCTGCCACCTGCCGGATTCGATGCTGACGATCCGATCCGTGCCGATCCCGAGGTCGAGGCCCTCGAGGAGCGGCAGGTGTGCCGCTTCGGTGACGATGAGGCCGCAGTCGGTGTGGCGGATGTCGTGCGCGAGCTCGGCCCCGCGCCTCGTCGGATTGATCCCGACGACAGCGGCGCCGGCCAGCGCGGCGCCGCCGAGCACGAAGACGTATTCCGGGACGTTGTCGAGCAGCACGCCGACGTGGAAGGGCACCCCGTCAGCCGCGTCCTCCCAAGCGGCGGCGAGGATCGCCGCCCGCACCGCGCATTCGTGGCCGACAGCGGCCCACGTCCACGAATGTCCCTCGAACACCAGGCCGGTGTTCGTATCGCTCGCGCGCGCGGCGACGAGCGCGGCGATCGTCGGCGCACTCATGCCCGTTTCCCGCTCACCTGCAGACGACGGGCATGCGGGTGGCACCGCGTACGAGCGTGGAGCGCGACAACTCGGGTGCGGCCGTCAGCTCGTAGTCGGGGAAGCGTGCGAGGAGCTCCTCGAGGAACACCCGGCCCTCCAGGCGCGCGAGACCCGCGCCCAAGCACAAGTGCTCGCCGAACCCGAACGCAAGGTGTTGCGCGTCAACCGGCCTCGCCACGTCGAACGCACTCGCGGACGGGCCGAACGCGGCCTCGTCGCGATTCGCGGAGGCATACAGCATGACGACGAAGTCACCCTCGGCGATCGACTGGCCGTGCAATTCGGTGGCGCGCGTCGCGGTACGCCCGAACACCTGGATCGGCGTGACCCATCGCAGGCACTCCTCGACCGCGTTCGCGATCCGCGCCGGCTCGCGGGCCAGGAGCGCGCGCTGTTCCGGATGCTCGGCGAGCGCCTGCGTGCTTCCCGACACGAGGTGCCGGGTCGTTTCGTTGCCCGCCACGAGCAACGAGAGCACGTAGCCCACCGCTTCCCGCGTCGTGACCGGGTCACCCTCGATCTCGGCATGGACGACCGCCGACGCGATGTCGTCGGTCGGATGCTCACGACGGAGCTCGACGTGATCGATGAGGAATTGGAACAACGCCGCGAGGTCGGTCAGGTTCTCGTCCGGTTGATCGGGCGACTCGATCGCCGCGTCCGACCAGCGCCGGAACTGCTCGCGGTCGCCGCGCTCGATCCCGAGCAGCTCCGCGATCACGAGCACTGGAAACGGCGCCGCGACGGCGTCGACAAAATCGATCTCCACGTCCGCGGGCACCTCGTCGAGCACGGATCGCGCAACGGTCCGGACGCGGTCCTCGAGCACGCTCACGGCCCTCGGCGTGAAGCGGCGGCTCACGAGCGCACGCCACGGCGCATGTTCGGGCGGGTCCATGTGCAGCACCGATCCCTGGATCTTCACGCCGTGGCGGAGTGGATCGTTCAGAAGCACGCCGTGTCCGGAACAGAAGCGGTCCGGATCGCGACTCACCGTGCGCACGTCGTCGTAGCAGGCGACCGTCCACGAATTCGGCGCGTACGCGCGCACCGGTTCGTCGCGACGAAGGCGCGCGAGCTCGTCGTAGTACCCGGGATCGATGAACGCACCGAGGATCTCGGGATTCATACGAACGACGAGCTCTCGTCGAGATCCTCGTCGGGCCACGCGCCCGTGATCGTCGTCTGGAAATTGCACCAGCCGCGCCCGCCGCCGACCGGATCCTCGACGCGCAGCACCGCGTCGCGAATCTGATGGAAGCGCTTCGCCGTCGCGGGTTCGGTGCAGTCGGCAATGTGCTCGCCGTCGACGTGCAACGCGCCGCGCCACTCGCCGTGGTGGTGCCCGTCGAGCCCGAAGTACAGGCCCGCGCCGAGATGGAAACCGGTATCGCCCATCGCCTCGACCGTGATCGGACGCGTGCTCCCGTCGGCCATCGTGAAATGCAGGGTGCCGCCGAGCACCCGGCGATTCACTGCATCGAAACGGAGTTCCGGTCGGAGTCCCGCGAACCGCTCCACCCGTCCGTCGGCATGCTCGATCCCGCCTTCGATCATCGTTTCCTCGTAGCCGAACGCGCGGATCACGCGGTGCTGATGATGGATCGCATAGGCACTGCCGTCGGCCCGCTCGAGCAGCATCGGGCTCCACGAGAATCGGAACGACACCCCCGCCGTCGAGTCACCGCGCCGCGCTCCTTCGATGTCGCTCGGTGGGACACCGACATCCTGGCGCACACCCCACGAGTGATCGCGCGTCGTGAACCAGGTGCCGGATTCGATCGGCGTGCGCACACCTTCGACTTCGACCCATCCCGACGCCACACCGATCTGGTGATAGCGCAACACGTCGACGTCGACGCGGTTGCCGCGCCGCGAGAGTTGACGGTCGCGTCGTTCGAGCAACGGAGGTACCACGGCGACGAAGATCCACTCGAACGAGATCGGCACGACGTCGTTCGCCGCGCAGGCGAATCGCACGCGCCGATACCGTTCGATCACGTCGTAGTCGATCGCACCAACGCCAATCCGGTCGGGTGCGTCGCTGAGCCGCCGGCTCCCGCGCACCGTCCACTGCTCCTTGCCGCGCGACACGCCCGCGTAACCGTCGAAGACGTTGCGGTTCGTGTACTTCCCGACCCCGAAGGCAACCTGCAGTGAACCGTCGCGCGCCGCCGCCATCGCACAGACCTTCTCGGTCCATGATCGATCAGCTTGCGCGACGCGCGCGTGAGTTTCGACGACCTGATGGCTGAACGACTCGTCGTCGTCGACGAGCGCGCCGCCCTCGCCGTTCCGATGTGACACGTCGGCGATTCTGTAGCCTCTCGGGCGCGCATGACAACCCTGGCCCGCCGAAACGACGACGAGCTCGCCCGTGGGTTCACGGCGTGGTGCACGCATCAATGGCCCGACGCCGGATACGAGATCGCGCAACTCGATCGCCCCCGCGCGGGCTGGACGAACGAAACACTTCTGGTGACGGCACGGGGCCGCGCCGCCGGCGGACAACGCGGCGAACATCGCTTCGTCGTTCGGCTGCCGCCGGCGGTTCCGACCTGGCCGGTGTACGACCTCGTCGCGCAGGCGCGCGTGCTCGAAGCGCTCGCGCCCGGCGCCGTTCCCGTGCCCGGCGTCGTCGCTTACGAAGCCGACGCGCAATGGCTCGGCGCGCCGTTCCTCGTGATGTCGCACGAGCCGGGGCGGCCGGGACCCGAGGCACCCGCGCTGGACCCGTGGGTGATGGAGTCGGATCCCGACACGCAGTGCCGCATGCACGGGACCTTTGTCGACCTTCTCGCTGCGATCCATCGCGTCAACTGGCGCGGTGCGGCACTTGACCGCGTGTTGCGCGGGGGTGAGCGGTCGCTCGCGCGCGAGGTTGCGTGGTGGACCGACTACGTCGACTGGGCGAGCGACGGCACACCGACCGCCGCGCTCGCGGACGCGATCGCCTGGTGCGCGGCGACCATGCCCGGCACCGAGCCCCCAGCGTCATTGTGCTGGGGCGACGCGCGCATCGGCAACGTGCTGTACGCCGACGACCGCACGATTGCGTCGGTGCTCGACTGGGAGATGGCCACGATCGGGCCGGCGGAGATGGACCTCGCGTGGTTTCTCTCCCTCGATGAGCTCACGACGCATTTCGTGAAGCGGTCCGTTCCCGGTTTCCTCGCGCGGGCCGACATCCTCAGCCGGTACGAGGCCGCGCTCGGCCGCCGCGTCGTCGACCTGGGATGGCACGAGATCTTCGCGTTGGTCCGTTCCACGGCGATCAACGACCGCCAGGCGCGCCTCGCGGCCGAACGCGGCATCGCGTACCCGGGAGTGGCGGGCGACGACAACCCGGTGCTGCGCGTGATCGCCCGCCGCATCCGGGCGTTCGAAACCGCCGCTTTGTGAGCTTTCTCCGCGGTCAGCGCGAGTGTCGGACACCGCGAGTTTGGGAACTGATGACGCATGGCAACCCTCATTGTGATCGTCCTCGTCGTCGTGGTGGTTCTCGTTGTCGTCGGCATCGTGCTGGCACGGCGCCGGGCGCAGAGCAAGATCGAGGACCGCCGGCGCCAGGCCGGAGAAGCGCGGGACATGGCGCAGGTCACGCAGCTCGAGGCGGATCGCCAAGCTGCCGAGGCGCAAGAGCGTGCCGCTCGCGCAAAACGTGAACAGCTTGCCGCCGAGCAGCAGCGTCTTGCCGCGGCGCAAAGTCGTGCGAACGCCGCCGACCTGCACGCGCGCGCCGACGAGCTCGATCCCGACCTCAGCGAGAAATAAAAAGACAGCGGAGAGCACCCACCGCGCTGACGTTCCTCGCCTGAACCGAGCCCGCGCCCTCTCCCTACTCGGGCCAGTCGAGTTGCGACTCGGGGACACCGATCGCGCGGCCGTGGTCCTCGGCCGCCGCGCGCCCGGCCCGGTCGCCGCGTGGATAGTGGAAGATGCGGCCCGAGAACACGACGAAGGTCGTGTCGGAGTTACGGAAGTCGCAGTACCAACCGCCCGTCGGCTCGAGCACCTCGCTGAGCAATGCCGCGAGCGATTCGGCGTACTCGTCGTCGGCTTCGAAATCGAGGAACGTCCACGTGAGCGGCTGGCCGGCGTCGACGTCGCCGAGGTCCGCGCGTGAGATCCGGGTAACCGTGAGCGGGACACGCTCCAGGACGCTCCCGATCCGCAGGCTCTCGGCGATGAGCCCTCCGGCGATCGGCATGGCTTCCTCCTCGTTCAGCCGGATGATGGATCGAGCTCCACACCGCGGAGCACCGTCAGCAGCGCGGCGGTACAGACGAGGATCATTCCGGCGATCGCGCTGGCCGCGGCGAGGAACGCGCCACCGAGGTCGACGGTGTCGACGCTGTCGCGGTGGATTGCGACCACGGTCGCCGCGAGCCCGACGAACGCGACGACGAGCAGCGCCAAGCCGCCGAGCGCGAACCACGGGCTGGCGCGCGCACCGGCGGGTTCGGGCGCTTCCTCGTTGTCGGGCCGAACGAGCACCGCGGCGACCGTCGCCGCCCATGCCGTGACGACGAGGGCGGCACCGATCGGGTCACTTGGGCGATGGCTCGCCGTCGCGACCGCGGCCACACCGACCGCCGACGCGAAGACCGCGCCGAGCGCGGCCACCAAGGCGCGCCAGCGGCTCGGACTGACCATCATTGCGCCGACGCCGAGGGACATCGCGATCGTGGTGTGTCCGCTCGGGAAGGACCCATCCGGGTTCAACCCGTCGAACACGCCGAGATCGGGGCGCGAGAGCACCACCTTCTTGAGGAGCTCCGTGGTGAGGAGCGACCCGGCGATCACGGTGCCGGCGCCGACCGCGAGCCGGGGCCGCGCGCGAATCAGTGCGACCAGCACGATCGCGCCGCCGAGGAGCACCAGTGACGCGACGTCGATGGTCGTCAGCAGACGCACCGCGGCGTGAATGCCCCGGCGATGGAGCTCGGCGCGACCTTTGACCGCCGTGGCGTCGAGCCGCTGCCCCCATTTCGTCTCGACCGCGAACTGGTAGAGGACGACGATCAGCAACGTCGCGACCGCCGCGACGGCGAGCAACGCCCGCCGCGGGCGCGCCGCGATGCCGCTCGGGGCGTCAATCACATCAGAAGCCTGGACCACGATGCTGCGACGGTACTGGCTGTGCGTGCCGTCCCGAGACGCGGCCCTCGACAACGCCGGTCATGACTATGCCAGCGATTGCCAAAGGCGGCGCTACGGTCCTGCGCTCATGACGTCGACAGCTGTTCGTCGAGCAGTCGCGTGATCGGCCATGCCCCATCGGAGGTATTCGAGATCACGGTGTGCGTCGTCGCCGACGCCGGATCGTGCACGCTGCGAAACGACACGCCGGTATCGCAGCCTTCCAACATCACGACATTGCTCGATGCATGGAGCCAGAAGCCGAGGCCGTACCGCGACTGCTGTGGCGTCTCGCTCCGGGGCCGCACCATCTCCGCGACGAGATCGGTCGCGACGATTCGCCCGGCGAAGAGTGCGTTCCAGAAGGCGCTGATGTCCGCAACCGTCGAGTAGATCCCGCCGTCGCCACTCCCCCGTACCGGGAGGTGGAACACGTTCGTACGCGTCGCGCCGTCGAGACCGAGATATCCGATCGCGGCGCGCCGCGGAAGCTCGTCCGAGCGGAGGAACTCGGTGTCGTGCATGCCCGCCGGCGCACATACCCGTTGGTGCACGAGCTCGTGAAATGGCATACCGCTCGCACGCTCGGCAATCACGGCCAGCACCACGTATCCGCTGTTGCAGTATGCGAACCGTTCGCCGGGCGCGAACTTCGGTCGGTATCCGTCGAGTACCGCGAGGTACTGCTCGGTGGTGGCAAGCCGATGCACGCCAATCGGAACCTGATAGTCGTCGAGGTCGATCTCGGCTTCTTCGTCGAAGTAGTCACCGATGCCTGAGCGATGCGACAAGAGGTGCTCGACCGTCACGTCGTCATCGATGAGCGGCAGGTCCCCGCCGAGCACCGAGCGCGCCGGTGTCGAGAACGCAAGCGTGCCGTCCTCGATCAGGCTCACGACGGTCGCCGCCGTCAGGCCCTTGGTACCACTCGCGATCCCGAACTGGGTGTCAACGGCGTTCGCGATGCCATAGGCCCGATTCGCCGAGCCGTACGCCTTCGCCAGCTCGATTCGACCCCCGCGGTCGACGCCCACGACCCCGGAGAAGCCGTTCGCGTTCGCAAGGGAATCGACGGCTTCCCGCCCGTGCATGCACGGAACCGTATCGCTCACCGCGGCGCGAGCTTTTCTGCCGCGGCGCACGGCGAGATCTTGCCGGGATCGCTTCGCGGTTGAACGGACTGCGAGGAAGGTCCGTAATCCCTCCTCGACCGAGCGCCGGAGTGGACTGAGCGCGCGGCCCGAGCCAGGAGGAATGCTGTGAAGGGAATCCGCATCAAGGTCTTCATCGCGATCGCGGTCGCCGCCGTGCTGGGAATGGCGACGGTCGCCGCCGCCGGGGGCAGCTCGCGCAAGTTCCACGAGGCGCTCACCGGCTACGAGGAGACGCCGGCACTCTCGACGCCCGGTGTGGGTGAGTTCCGCGCCCGGATCAACCACGACGCCACGCAGATCAAGTACGAGCTGAGCTTCAGCGGGCTGGAGTCGAACGCGACCCAGGCCCACATCCACTTCGAGAACGCGACCAACAGCGGCGGCATCGTCGCGTTCCTCTGCACGAATCTCGGCAACGGGCCGGCAGGCACGCAGGCATGCCCCGCGGCCGGCGGGACGATCTCCGGCACGCTGACTGCGGCCGACGTCGGTGCGGGCGCCGCCGCGCAAGGCATCGCGGCCGGTGAGTTCACCGAGTTCGTCAACGCCATTCGGGCGGGCACGACCTACGTGAACGTGCACTCGGAGAATCGCCCGCTCGGTGAGATCCGTGCCCAGCTGGGTGACCACGAGCACCACTCGTTCTTCGGATAGGCATCGAAACGACGACCTCCTCGAGTGCGTCGGATCCCGGGTCGCGCGAGAGTCCGGGCTACGCGCTCGAGGAGGTCGTGCAATGAGCGGACGTTCAGCGGTCGGAGTCGGGCCGCTGCTTTCGGATCGGGTCGCGGTGATCACCGGCGGCGGAGGGGGCATCGGTGCCGCCGCCGCCCGACTCTTCGCCGCGCACGGCGCGCGGGTGGTCGTCGCCGAGATCGACGAGGAACGCGGGCACGCCGTCGTCGACGGCATCCGCGGCGACGGCGGCGCGGCCACGCTCGTCGTCACTGACGTGCGCGACCCCGGCCAGGTGGTCGCTCTCCGGGACCGCGTGCTCGATGCGCACAGCCACATCGACGTGCTCGTCAACAACGTCGGGCACTACGTGCGCGCGGCGCGCGACTTCGTCGACGGCGATCCCGGTCTCTGGGACGAGCTGTACGACGTCAACTTCGGCCACATCCTTTCGGTGACGCACGCGTTCCTGCCCGCGATGATCGAGCGAAGGACGGGGTCGGTGATCAACGTGTCGTCCGTCGAGGGCCTGCGGGGTTATCCACCCGATCCCGTGTACGGCGCGCTCAAGGCTGCCGTCGTGCAGTTCACGCGCTGCCTCGCGGTGCAGGTCGGGCGGCACGGCGTGCGCGTCAACGGCATCGGCCCCGACGTCACCGAGACGCTGCAGGTGCCGTACTCGCGGTGGGTTCCACCGGACCAGACCGACCTGTGGCCGACGTGGGTGCCGGTCGGCCGGATGGGCGTGCCCGACGACCAGGCTCGGGTGCTGCTGTTCCTCGCGTCGGACCTGTCGGAGTTCGTCACCGGTCACACCATCCCGACCGACGGCGGCACCGCCGCGGCGGGCGGATGGTTCCGATCCGCGTCGCGACCCGATCGTTGGACCAATCGCCCGGTCGCGCCGTGAGGCCTCGGACCATCTGGTCTGACTCTCGCGCAACCCACAGTGTTCGCCCAGTGAGCAACAGGAGGCTTCGCTCATGCATCCCGACCCCCGAATCGACCGCCGCGCGGCACTCGGCCTGCTCGGCGGCGCCGGAGCACTCGCCGTGCTGAGCGCGTGCGGCAGCTCGTCGAAGCCCCGCGCCACGTCGTCGACGTCCGCCACGACCACGCCGACCACGACGACCGACGCCACCCCGGTGGGGTGCGTGCTCACACCCGAGGCGACCGAAGGGCCGTTCTACCTCGACCTCAACAAGGTCCGCAGTGACATCACCGAGGGGCGCGAGGGCGCACCGCTCGCGTTGACGGTCAGCGTCGTCGACGCAACGACGTGCAAGGCGATCAAGGACGCCGCCGTCGACATCTGGCATTGCGACGCGGGCGGTGTGTACTCGGGATTCGATCAGTCATCCGGGACCGAGTTCCTGCGCGGCACGCAGCTCACGGCAGCAGACGGCGGCGCGACCTTCGAGACGATATATCCCGGGTGGTATCAGGGCCGAGCCGTGCACATCCACATGAAGGTGCACAACGGCGGCAACGTCGTGCACACCGGCCAGCTCTTCTTCGACCACGCCCAGACCGCTGCGGTGTACACCCGTCGTCCATACAGCGTCAAGGGCGCGCCGGACACGCCGAACGCGAACGACAGCATCTACCGCGACGCGGGTGCCGCGCAGGCGATCGTCGACCTGAAGCCGAAGGGCGACGGCTACACGGCCACGATCACCGTGGGCGTGAAGCCTGCGTGACCTTCGCCGTCGAGTTGCGTAGGTCTATGCGTTGAGCGCGCCCGCGATGATTTCGCCGACGGTTTCGTGCTCGGTGAGGAAGCCGTCGTGTCCGGCAATCGAGTGCACGACTTCCACGCCTTTGTTGCGCGGGATGAGGTCGGCGAGCTCGTGCTGCAGACGCAGCGGATACAGCCGATCGCTCGAGATTCCCGCGATGGTCACGTCGGCGTTCACGCGTCCGAGGGCCTCGGCCACACCACCGCGCCCACGTCCGATGTCGTGGTGGTTCATCGCCCGCGACAAGGCGATGTAGCTGTTGGCGTCGAAGCGTCGCGCCAGCTTGTCGCCGTGGTACTCGAGATACGACTCGACGGTGTAGAGCCCGCCTTCGAACGGGTGCTCGTCGTTCTGGTGCCCGCGGTTGAACCGCTGCTGGAATTCGAGCTCGGCGCGATAACTGACCTGACCGATGCCGCGCGCGATCGACATCCCGCGCCAGGGACCTTCCACGAGGTCGTAGTAGTCACCACCGTGGAAGTGGGGATCGGCTTCGATCGCCCGGATCTGCAACGAGCACAACGCGATCTCCTCGGCCGTCGCTGCCGCGCCGCAGGCGATGACGACGGCGCGCGGGGCGCGGTGCGGGTACTTCACGATCCATTCGAGCGCGCGCTGGCCGCCCATCGAGCCGCCGATCACTGCGGCCCACTGCTCGATGCCGAGCGCGTCGGTGAGCGCGGCCTCCACGTCGACCTGATCGCGGATCGTGACGACCGGAAAGCGCGAGCCGTACGGCCGGCCCGTCGAGGGATCGAGCGACGACGGCCCGGTGGTGCCCTGACAACCGCCGAGCACGTTCGGGCACACGACGAAGAACCGATCGGTGTCGATCCCCCGGCCGGCACCGATCAACGCGTTCCACCAGCCGAGCGCGGCGTGGCCGGGCTCGACCGGACCCGCGGCGTGACTGTCGCCCGTGAGCGCGTGGCACAGGAGCACCGCGTTGTCGCGCGCGGGTGAGAGCGTTCCCCAGGTCTCGTACGCGACCGTGACCGGCGACAAGGTCGCGCCGGCGCGCAACGCGCACGGACGGTCCTCGAACAGCGTCACGAACTGCCGGCGGCCCGGCGGGTCGCCGGGGCGCCACGCACCGGTGACGGGAATCGGCTCCTCTTCGGTCACGTGGTCACCGGGTCACGCGCGCACACGGTCAGGACGACTTGGCGGCGCGGAGCCCGGCGTCGAGGTCGGCGAGGATGTCGTCGATGGTCTCGATGCCGACCGACAGTCGCACGAGACCGGGCGTCACCCCCGTGGTCGCCTGCTCGTTCAACTCGAGCTGGCTGTGTGTCGTGCTCGCGGGATGGATGGCGAGGCTGCGCACGTCCCCGACATTCGCGAGATGACTGAAGAGCTCGAGGCTGTCGATGAAGTTGCGACCGGCGTCGACCCCACCCTTGAGCTCGAACGCGATGATCGCGCCCTGACCGTTCGGCAGGTACTTCTGCGCGCGGTCGTACCACTTGCTCGATTTCAACCCGGGGTACGACACCCACGCGACCTCGTCGCGACCCTCGAGCCACTTCGCCACCGCGAGCGCGTTCTCGGAGTGTCGCGCCATGCGGAGACTGAGTGTCTGTAGACCCTGGAGGAACAGGAAACTGTTGAACGGCGAGATCGCCGCGCCCAGGTCGCGCTGGTACTGCAACCGGCACTTCAAGACGTACATCGCCGGCCGCAACTCGGGCGGCAGCTCCGCAAAGACCAGGCCGTGGTAGCTCGGGTCGGGCTCGGTGAAGCCCGGGAACCGGCCACTGCCCGGATAGTCGAACTTGCCGCTGTCGACGATCACGCCGCCGATCGATGTGCCGTGACCCCCGATGAACTTCGTCGCGCTGTGCACGACGACATCGGTGCCGTAGCGCATCGGTTGGAGCAACGCGGGACTCGCGAGCGTGTTGTCGATGACCAGGGGGATCTTGTTGTCGTGCGCGACCTTCGACACACCTTCGAAGTCGAAGATGTCGCCCTTCGGGTTGCCGATGCTCTCACCGTAGAACGCCTTGGTATTGGGCCTGATCGCCTTCCGCCACGCGTCCAGGTCGTCGGGATCGTCGATGAACGAGACTTCGACGCCGAGCTTCGGGAACGTGTAGTGCAGCTGGTTGTACGTGCCGCCGTACAACGACGCGCTCGAGACGATGTGGCCACCGTTCTCGGCGAGGTTCAGCAGCGCGATGGTCTGCGCGGCCTGTCCGCTGGCCGTGGCCAGCGCGCCCACACCACCTTCGAGCGCGGTCATGCGCTGCTCGAACGCGTCCTGGGTGGGGTTCATGATCCGCGAATAGATCATGCCGAGCTCTTCCAGCCCGAACAGGGCCGCCGCGTGCGCGGTGTCCCGGAACACGAAGGAGGTCGTCTGGTAGATGGGCGTGACGCGTGCACCTGTCGCGGGGTCCGGCTCGGCGCCGGCGTGGACCAGGCGGGTCTCGAGACCCCAAGCATCGTTCGACATGCTTCGCATCCTTTTGCAGGGGAAGTGCGGGCGTCCGCCACCGTAGGACCCGAATCCCGACGAGTCCAGTAGGGATTTTGGGCCTGGGATACTCACCGTCATGCGTCGCCGCGCTCGCCTGCTCCTCGCGCCCGCGGCTTTCGCACTGGTGATGAGTGCGTGCGTCGTCCCGCCGCCGACTGCGCCTGCGCAGCTCGCGGATCGCCAGACCGACCCGGTCGTGCTCACGGGCGCGCAGGTACCGGCGCTCGCCAACGTGCCCGTCGGCGACGTCGTCGCGTTCAGGCACGCGGGCGGCAAGTGGGTGCAGTTCCCGGTGCAGGTCGACGAGCGCAAGACCGTCGAGCTCAACACGGTCTACGACAAGCCGGCGAACACCTCGAACCCCGTGAACGTGAACGTGTACGCCGACCCGGGCACCTGGACGGGCGCGGGCAATGGCGTGCTCGGTCCCGCCGACGAGATCGCGTTCATGGCCGCCGACGCGGGTGGCGCGGCTCCGGCCGGTGCCGAGCCGTCCGGTGTCGTGCACGCCAGCGGCGTTCGGCTGAAGGTGACCGACCCCCGCAATGCACACGTCGCGTACACGTACCTCTTCCGCCGCTCCGGAACCAGCCTCGACCCGTCGGCAGGTCGCCGGTACGTGCAGTACGACTTCGTGCTGACGTCGGGCGCGTACAAGACGACCTACGAGCGCGACGTCGGGCCGAATCCGGAGTCGTCAAAGGTGACGACGAGCTTCTACACACGCACCTTCCACGACCGGTGGCTGGAGGACGGCCTGACGATCAGCGCGAGCGGGGCGAACGGAGCCGACATTCTCGACCGCCACAAGGAGCTCCTCGGTCCCGGGAGTTGCGGAAGGAGCGAAGACACCTTCGACGGCGCGGAGGGAGCGTTCATCGCGAACATCAACGGACCGGTTCGTGCCATCCGCAGCTACGTCGGCGCCAACAGCGGGCCGTACACCGAGCGTACCCAGATCTTCTACGCACAGCGCGAGGACAGCATCACCGACCTCCGCGTGCACTCGGTCCCGGGACCAGTCGACTTCTTCGACTACAGCGACGCGGCCGAGTCGATGCAGTATTCGAACGACCACAACCTCACGCCGGTGCCGATCGACGGGAGCCCGGACACCGTGCAGGCCGCGGCGCCGTCGTGGGAAAAGGTCGACGGGCCGCAAGGCGCGCTCACCCACGTGTGGTCCCTGGCGACCAACGTGTCACCCGCCCCGAGCACCAGGCTGTACTACGAGGACAACGCCGTGAACCCGATCACGCAGTGCACCGGCGACGCGAAAGCACTGGGGTCGAGTGGATTCTGGATCAACGGGACATTGCCGAACACCGACCCCCACCTCGGCCCCGCATCGAACCTCCGCGGTACCCGCACGATGTTCTACGAGACGCCCGGACGTTCACGATCCGACGCGCAACGACACGCCGATCAGGTGGCCGTGCCGCTCGTCGCGACGGTGGGCTGACGCGCGCCGACCGCGCGCGGAAACGCGTCCCAGAAATTTCTTGTCGCGTGTGTTTGTTGCTCTCGGCCGTCGGGTAGCGAGGGGTTGGGTCCGAGACGCCGCCCCCCGCACGGCGTGCTCGGTCCCCCTGCAGCACCGGTTCGGGAACGCCGAGGATCGCCGCCCGGCCTCGGCGTTCCCTCCGGTGCCTCTTCTTTTTTCGCCGCGATCGCTCAATGCGCGCGGCGCGCGACCCTGCGCACACGGTCGTGGGCAAGCGCCGCCCGGGCCGCGTTCGAGCCGCACGCGCCGTGCACCCCGCCGCCGGGATGGGCGCTCGCCGACGCCAGGTACAAACCGCGGACCGGCGTCTCCGGGCGCCCGAAACCGGGCGTGGGCCGGAACACGAGCTGTTGGTACAGCTGCGCGGTCCCGCCGCCGATCGCGCCGCCGACGAGGTTGGGATCGCGATGTTGCAGGTCGGCCGGCGCCATCACGTGCCGACCCCGGATCGTCGCGCCGAATCCCGGCGCGAGCTGTTCGATACGGGCCTGTACACGGTCCGCGAGCCGTTCCTTCGCGTCCCCGTCCAGCACGTCGGGGAGCTCGCCGGCGGCATCGCCCTTGATCTCGCGGGGCAGGTGAATGTACGCCCACAGGGTCTCGCCTCCCGCAGGCGCGCGAGTCGGGTCCGTCATCGACTGCTGGCCCACGAGCAAGAACGGACGGTCCGGAATCAGCCCGCGTGCGATCTGTGCGCGCGACTCGGTGAGCGCGTCCACGCTCTCGACAAGGTGCAAGGTGCCCGCCCGGCGCGCCTCCGGTGCGGTCCACGGCACGGCGCCGTTCAGCGTCCAGTCGACCTTGAACACCGACTGGTCCCACGTGAAGCGGCGCAGGTCGTCGCGCACGCGTGCGGGAATGTGCTCCTTGCCGACGAGGTCGAGGAAAAGGCGCGGGGCGTCGACGTCGGCGAGCACGGCTCGTGTCGCAACGATGTCGGCGCCCTGCGTCCGCACGCCGACCGCGCGTCCGTTGCGCACGATGATGCTGTCGACGGGCGCGTTGCACTCCAGTCGCCCACCCTTCGCGTAGAGGCGAGCCACGAGCGCATCGGTGAGACGCCCGGCGCCACCTTCCGGCACCGGCCAGCCGATGTCCTGTCCGAGGCTGCACAAGATCCACCCGAAGAATCCGCTCAACACGTCGCCGGGCGCGAGGTCGGCGTGCAGGGCCGAGCCCGCGAACAGCCGGCGGGCCTGTTCGGAGCCGAACTCTTCGGTGACGAGCCGCTGCACGGGGAGCAGGGCGAAACGCGCGAAGCGGATCGGCCCCTCGCGCCGGGTGGCGAGCGCGAGCTTCGCGGTCGCACGCAGCGGCGGGATCGGCGTGAACAGCCCGTCGAGCAGACCACTTCGCATTCGTCGCCAGCGGGCGAACAGCTGGCGCCACGCTTCGCCGTCGCCGGGATGGAACGCGTCCAGCGAGGCCGCCGTTTCGTCGAGATCCATGGAGATGACCGGACACGAGCCGTCCGGTGCAGGATGCGCGAGCACGAGGGGCGCCCGGCACCAGCGCAAGCCGTACTGCTCGAGGCCGAGTCGCCTGATCACCGGAGACGCGGCGGCGAGTGGATAGAACGCGCTGAACACGTCGTTGACGTAACCCGGCTCGATCAGCTCGGCGGAGCGGACGGCACCGCCCGGCGTCGGCGCGGCCTCGCACACCAGGACGTCCCAACCGCGGTCGGCCAGCAAGTTCGCGGCAACGAGACCGTTCGGTCCTGCACCGATGACGATCGCGTCCGGCATGTGTGATTCCGCAGAGATGACGGCTCAGCGGCTCCCGACACGCGATGCTACGAGGCGACGGAGCCGTCGCAACGAAACGGCATTGCGGGCGGAGATGGCGGCCGACCTGATCGGCCGTCGGACCCAAGACGCGGGCCCCCGCGTGAGATCCTCGGTCATCACGACCTTGGTCTTGCGTCCGCGCCGCTTCGGCTTCAGGTCGATCGCGACCTTGCCGACCCCCACGGGCCGGATGCGCACTTCCAGGACGACCCGGCGGTTCGCCTTCTTCTCGAGGAGCTTCGTGGAGTCGTCCAGTGTCGCCGCGCCCACGCCGATCGTGTGGTGGAAGCGAGCGCCGGTGCGCGGCCACTTGCGGTCGACCCCTCGCAGCTCCTTCGCGCCGACCACCCACTTCGGGTACGCACTGGGGTCCAGCAGCACTTCGTACACCTGCTCGGGCGGTGCGTCGATCACGATCTCGTTGCGGGCCATGGCGTCGGGAATACCCGTCGCGGGTACGTTGCACGCACAGTGGGAGAGAAGCGCAACCTCGAGGAGTACGAGCGCAAGCGCGACTTCGCGGCCACACCGGAGCCGCCCGCACGCAAAGCACGTGCAACGCGCAAGAAGACTCTCCCTCGTTTCGTCGTGCAGGAGCACCACGCGCGAGCGCTGCACTGGGATCTCCGTCTCGAACGCGACGGCGTGCTCGCGTCCTGGGCCGTCCCGAAGGGCATTCCGAGCGACCCGAAGCGCAATCATCTCGCGGTGCGCACCGAGGACCATCCGATGGAGTACCTCACGTTCGAGGGCGACATCCCCAAGGGCGAGTACGGCGGCGGCTCGATGCGCGTGTGGGACACCGGGACCTACGAGACGTACAAGTGGGACGAGCGCGAAGTGATGCTCGCGTTGCACGGCGAACGTGTCCAGGGCAGGTACGTGCTGTTCCGCACACGTGGCGACCAGTGGATGATTCACCGCATGGATCCTCCGCAGGATCCCGAAGGTTCGGACCCGCCGGAGGACCTCCGACCGATGCAGGCGACGCTCGCCACGACCCCGCCGGCGGGGGACGGGTGGGCGTGGGAGCTCAAGTGGGACGGCATCCGCGCCCTCGGCTACGTCGACGGCGGGCGCCTGCGCCTGGTCACACGCAACGGCAATGAGGTGACGCACCGATATCCCGAGTTGCGCAAGCTCGGCGAGGCGCTCGGCGCGCGGCAGGCCGTGCTCGACGGTGAGATCGTCACGTTCGACGACGCCGGGCGTCCGAGCTTCGAGCGCTTGCAGCGGCGCATGCACGTCGACAGCGACTCGTCGATCCGCCGGCTCGTCAACGAAGTGCCGGCCGTGTACGTGTTGTTCGATCTGCTCTGGTGCGACCGGCACTCGACGATGGAACTTCCGTATGAGCAGCGGCGCGCGCGGCTCATCGACCTCGGGCTCACCGGTGCGTCCTGGCAGACGCCGCCACACGAGGTCGGCGACGGCAACGCGACGCTCGAGGTGAGCAAGCAGTTCGGACTCGAGGGGGTCGTCGTCAAACGGCTCGACTCGCCGTACGAGGCCGGCCGGCGATCTCGCGCGTGGCTCAAGGTGAAGCACACACTCCGCCAGGAGTTCGTGGTCGGTGGCTGGCAGCCCGGCGAGGGTGGTCGCACCGGCAGCATCGGCTCGCTGCTCGTGGGCTACTACGACGGCGACGGCCGACTGCACTATGCGGGCAAGGTGGGCAGTGGGCTCTCGGGCCCCTCGATCGCCGAGCTCACACGACTGTTCGAACGTTGCGCGCGTGACACGAGCCCCTTCGACACCGGCAAGCCGCCGAAGGGCGTGCACTTCGTCGAGCCGGTGCTCGTGGTCGAAGTGAAGTTCACCGAATGGACGTCGAGCGGCATGATCCGCCAGCCGACCTTCATGGGCGTCCGTCCCGACAAGGATCCGCGCGAGGTGGTGCGGGAGCTCCCGATCTGAGCGGTCAGCCGACGGGCGCCTCCGATCGATCGGGAACCCGCGTGACCGTCAGGCCGGCCTCGGAGGCGTAGCGGGCGAACACCACCGCGTCGCGCACGGCACACCCGTTCCCGTCGTTGTTGAAGTACACGTATCCGTCGGCGTCGCTGCCATGGAGGTCGACGAGGCGCGTCGCCCACGACCGGAGCGCGGCGGACCCGTAACAGGACGACGGCTGCGCCAGCCCGAAGTGAAGGCGTACGTAGCACCAGTCCGCCGTGCGCCACTCGGGCGTGATGAGGCGCGAGCCGCGATCGGCCAGACAGAGCGCGGCCCCGTGCGACGCGAGGATGTCGCGGACGTCGTCTGACCACCACGAGGGATGGCGCGGCTCGACCGCGACCCGCACGCGGCCGCCGAACGCGCGCAGTGTCTCGTCGAGCCGTTCCGGCGCAGCCTTCATGTCGGGTGGCAGCTGGAGCAGCACGACCGACAAGTGCGAGCGCAGCGGTGCCGCATGGGTCAGCAGCCGTTCCACCGGCTCAGCCGGCTCGCGCAGGCGCCGGTAGTGCGTCAGGTAGTTGCTCGCCTTGATCGCGAGGTCGAAGTCGTCGGGCACACGCTTGGCCCACCCCGCGAACGTCTCCGGCTTCGGCAAACGGTAGAACGTGTTGTTCACCTCGACAGTCGCGAAGCGCGCCGCGTAGTGCTCGAGCCATCGGTTCGCGGGAAGCTTGGGCGGATAGAAGCGGGCGCGCCAGTGCTTGTATTGCCAACCCGATGTGCCAACTCGGAGCATGGCGCGTCCTACTCGGGCGTGTGCTCCTGGCGCTCGAGCGCCGGCGCGCCGGCGGACTCGCTGCGGAACGCCTGCGCGGCACGTTGCACGTCGCCGTCGTTGTCGTGCACGAGTCGGTCGACGAGCTCCTGGTCCTGGTTCACCGCCTGCCCGAACGACTTGCCTTCATATCCCGGCTCGGAGTACTTCGCGTTGGGATCGGTGCCGGTCGGCGTGTCGTAGCCGACCCGTGCGCGCGCACCCGTCGCCGCGTCCCCGCCGGCGGGCGCCTGCCCACCCTGCTGACGGGGCGCCACGTGGGTGTCGTAGACCCACTTGACGGCATACGCGAGGCCGCCCAGTACCACGAGCTTCGTCCTGAATCGCATTTGCAGCTCCTCGTTCTCGGCGCTCATCACGCCGGTCATCACGCGGGTCGTCACGGCGGTTCCGCACGCCGCGGGATGACATCATGGGCACGTGCCGATTCTTGGTCGTTCGTGATCACGTACCCCGTTTTCTGCCACATCCCACGGGGTAGCGCTCCCCGATGACCGCGTACGACGGGCCGTCCGGCGCGCGCCTGCTCCCCGGCCCGCCCCGTCTGCCTCGTGCACAAGACGCCGCGCCGAACGTGGCGAATCTCGCGGTGTGGCCGGGCCAACCGTTCCCACTCGGCGCGACCTGGGACGGCATCGGCACGAACTTCTCGCTGTTCTCCGAGATCGCCGAAAGCGTGCTGCTCTGCCTGTTCGACGATGCGGGCCACGAAACGCGGGTCCCCATGCGCGAGGCAACCGCGTTCATCCACCACGTCTACGTGCCGGGCGTCGGTCCGGGGCAGCGCTATGGATTCCGCGTGACGGGCCAGTGGGTGCCGCAACAGGGCAAGCGCGCGAACGCACACAAGCTGCTGCTCGATCCGTACAGCAAAGCGGTGACCGGTGACGTCAACTGGGGTCAGCCCGTGTACCCCTATCGCTTCGGCGACGAGAACCGCGTCAGCACTAGCGACAGCGCGCGGTTCATGCCCAAGTCGGTCGTGACGAACCCGTACTTCGATTGGGGAAACGACCGCGCGCCGAACATTCCGTTCCACGAGTCGATCGTGTACGAGATGCACGTCAAGGGCTTCACCAAGCTGCATCCCGCGGTGCCACCGAACCTGCGCGGCACGTACGCGGGGCTGGCGGTGCCCGAAGTCGTCGACTGGCTCGTGGGGCTCGGAGTCACCGCGGTCGAGCTCATGCCTGTGCACCAATTCGTGCACGACCACCGGCTCGTCCGCATGGGGCTCCGCAACTACTGGGGCTACAACTCGATCTGTTTCCTCGCCCCGCAACACGAGTACAGCGCGAGCGGCAGCCTCGGCCAGCAGGTGCAGGAGTTCAAGCAGATGGTCCGCACGCTGCACACCGCGGGCATCGAAGTGATCCTCGACGTCGTGTACAACCACACGGCGGAGGGCAACCACCTCGGGCCGATGCTCGGCTTCAGAGGCATCGACAATCCCGCGTACTACCGCTTGTCCGAGGAGGACCCTCGCTACTACGTCGACTACACGGGGACGGGCAACACGCTGAACATGCGTCACCCGCACGTGTTGCAACTGCTCATGGACTCGTTGCGCTACTGGGTCCTCGAGATGCACGTCGACGGGTTCCGCTTCGACCTCGCCGCCACGCTGGCGCGCACGCTCCACGAGGTCGACCGCCTGTCGGCGTTCTTCGACGTGATCCAACAGGATCCCGTGATCTCACAGGTCAAGCTCATCGCCGAACCCTGGGACGTGGGCGAGGGCGGGTACCAGGTGGGCAACTTCCCGCCGCTCTGGTCCGAGTGGAACGGTCGCTACCGCGACACCGTGCGCGACTTCTGGCGCGGTCAGGACCAGACGCTCGGCGAGTTCGCGGCCCGGCTCACCGGATCGTCGGACCTGTACGAGGCGACGGGTCGCCGGCCCAGCGCGTCGATCAACTTCGTGACGTGCCACGACGGTTTCACGCTCACCGATCTCGTGTCGTACAACGAGAAACACAACGAGAAGAACCGCGAAGACAACCGTGACGGCTCCGACGACAACCGCTCGTGGAACTCCGGCGTCGAGGGGCCGACCGAGGATCCGAACGTGCTCGCGCTCCGGCGACGCCAACAACGGAACTACCTCGCGACCTTGTTCCTGTCGCAAGGTGTCCCGATGCTGTTGCACGGCGACGAGATCGGTCGCACCCAGCAGGGCAACAACAACGCGTACTGCCAGGACAACGAGATCTCGTGGGTGGACTGGGTGCACGTCGACGAGGATCTGCTCGCCTTCACCAGCGCGGTCAGCGCGATCCGTCGCCAGCACGCGGTGTTCCGTCGCCGCGGGTGGTTCCAGGGCCGGTCGATCCACGGAAGCAGCGCGAGCGACATCGCGTGGTTCGCGCCGGACGGCCGGGAGATGAACGAAGACGACTGGAACGCGCCGTCCGCGAAGACGATCGCCGTGTTCCTGAACGGCGACGCGCTGCCGTGGCAGGACCCCCGGGGTCACCCGGTGCGCAGTGACTCGTTCCTGATGCTCTTCAACGCGCACCACGAATCGATCGAGTTCGTCGTGCCCGCCGAGGAGTGGGGACTCGAATGGCGCGTCGCGCTCGACACGTCACACGTGGTGCCGCACCCGGATCCGACGCCGTACAAGCCGGGCGACCACGTCCCCGTCGTCGACCACGGCTTCGTCCTCCTCCAGCGCACCGCGCACTGACCCATGTGATTGGACGCGCAGCCCGCCACCGGCGGGCCCACGGTCCAATCTGATTGGACGCTCAGCCCGCCTGACGCGGGCCCAGCGTCCAATCATTCACGGCCGCCCTCGGGGATCCACCGCCCGGAGTCGCGCCACTCGACGGCGGCGTGGAAGCCCTGGCTCGCGGCGAGCTCCTGGAACCACCGGCCCTCGGGCGAGTGGCGGGTGATGCCGTCGAAGAGCGTCGCAAGGATCTGCGTGCCCTGGAGGCCCATGTTGTCGTAGGCCTGGTTGATCATCAGCTTCTGCATGACCAGCTGATTGACCGGCACTCCGGCCATCCGGTCCGCGAGCTCCTCGACGCGGGCGTCGAGCGCGGCGGGCGGGACGGCCTCGAGCACGAGCCCCCACTCCGCGGCCGTCCGGCCGTCGATCGTGTCGCCGGTCAGCAACATGCGCTTCGCCCGCTCGGCGCCGAGTCGGTACACCCACATCGCGGTCGTCGGGCAGCCCCAGACGCGGGCCGGCATGTACCCGATGCGCGCGTCGTCGGCCATCACGACGAGATCGCACGACAGTGCAATGTCGCTGCCGCCCGCAACGGCATAGCCGTGCACCTTGCAGATCGTCGGCTTGAGCGATCGGAACAACGTGAAGAAGTCGTCGGTGTTGCGCTTCATGCCCCGGAAGTCCCTGATCGGATCCCATACGACACGCTGGGTGCCGACACCGGTCTCCGCGAATCGCTTGAGGTCATAGCCCGCGCAGAACGCGCGACCGGCACCCTGGAGCACGATCACGTGCACCGCGTCGTCGTCGTTCGCGCGTTCGACGGCGCCGCGGATCTCGGCCGGCATGCGCTCGTCGATCGCATTCAAGCGCTCGGGGCGGTTCAACGTGATGTACGCCTTCCGGTCGCGCGTGTCGTAGGTCAGCGTCGCGAAGCTGTCATCGGTCATGCGGCACAGCATGCACCACGTGACGAGCCGTCGTCAGGAGACCAGGAGCGCGACCGGGAGATCCGCGAGGACGTCGGCGAGGCGAAGCCCCGCGCGCCACGCAGGTGGTCCGTCGTCGGGCAGCGCGATCGTCGCGTCGCCCCAGACATCACCGACGGGCCAGCGGCCGCACTCGGTGACGCGCGTCGGGAAGCGAGGAGCGATCGCGATCGCCCATTCGTCGCCGAGCCGGCGCGCGAACGCGAAGACGGTCTCCGGGGTCTCGAGCGGGACGAGCTCCCCGTGCGCGAACAGCTCGCGGTGCGTGCGACGGAGACGGAGGCCGGCGGCAGACACATGGAGCTTGACCGCGCCCGAACGCCAGTCGTCGAGCCGCGGCGCCGCGTGCAACAGCCGTGCGCGCCGTGCAAAGTCGACGGGTCGCCGGTTGTCGGGATCCACCAGCGACAGGTCCCACAGCTCGCAGCCCCGGTAGATGTCGGGTGTCCCGGGCATGCCCAGCTTCCACGTGAGCATCGCGAGCGAGTTGATCGCGCCGAAGAACGCGACCTCGTCGACGAGATCGCCGAACGCCTCGACGAGCAACCGGCCATCATCGGCGATCGTGCGGCGCGCGCATCCGATGACCGCCTCTTCGTGACGCTCGTTCGGATGGATCCAATTCGTCTGCTGCTTGGCCTCCCGCAACGCCTTGCGCAGGTACTGCTCGATACGGCGCTCGAAGTCCGGTACGTCGTCGGAGTCGAGGGGCCAGGCCCCGAGGAGCGTCTGGGCCAGGAAACGTTCCTCGCCCGGCGTCACGGTCGGGCCGGGACCGATGACCTCGCGCCAGCGCGCCACACCCCGCTCGAACGCCTCGGCGCGTTCGGTCAGCACACACAGCCGCGCGCGAACGTCTTCACTGCGCTTCGTGTCGTGCGTGCTCGTGCCGACGAGCCCGCGGTGCACCGTCGCCAACGCGTGGAACCGGGTGACGGCGTCGCGCGCGTCCGCGCCGGGATCGCCGGCAACTTCGTTCTGCGCGAGCAGCGCCGGAAAGCGGTAGCACGCCGTGTCCTCATGGCCCTTGGCCATCACCGCGCCGCTGAGCTGTTGCCAGCGCGTGACGAGCTCCGTGGGAGGAATGACAAGGAGGCGGGCGCGCAGCGGTTCGGCAATATGGGGAGGCAGCTTCACCATCGCCCGATCGATCCGGCCACGATCCTCACCCGTCGCGCCGTAGGTGCGGTAGACGTCGAGCGCGACAGTGACGTCGTGCAACGCGGGCGCGAGCGTCTCCGCGTCATCGAGCAGCTGCGTCACTCGTGACCACTCGGGCGTGAACAGCTCGTCGAGCGCGAACGCCTTGCTGTCGTGCTCGACGTCGGCGAAGGGACTGCCGCCGTTCTCACCGAGGAGCGCGGCCACGAGCCGGGCGCGCCCGTCGGGATCGATCAACAACTCCGTGAGCGCGACGCCCGCCTCGTATCCCGTCGTGCCCGCGACCGGCCACGACGGGCGCAGGGCTTCGTCCCGCGCCAGGATCTTCTCGACGACGACGTATGCGCCGCCGGTCGCGTCGTGCACTCGGCGGAGGTATTGCTCGGGATCGACCAGACCGTCGATGTGGTCGATGCGCAAACCGTCGACGACACCGGCCGACAACAGCTCGAACACGAGGGCGTGCGTCTCGCGGAACACGTCCAATCGCTCCACCCGCACGCCGACGAGCTCCCCGACGTCGAAGAACCGGCGGTAATGCAGCTCGTCGCGCCCGTCGAACCACGCGTCGTAGTAATGCGTCTCGCGCGTCGCCAGCATCTCGCGCCACCGCGGGTTCTCCTCGGAGGCCGCCTGGTGGTTCGGGACGATGTCCAACAAGACGCGCAGGCCGGCATCGTGCGCGACCGTCGAGAGGCGATCGAGCGCCTCGCGGCCCCCGAGCTCCGGGTTCACCCGCGTCGGATCGGTGACGTCGTATCCGTGGGTGCTCCCCCGCCGCGCCGCGAACACGGGCGACAGATAGATCCAATCCACGCCGAGGTCGACGAGATACGGGACCAGACTCGTCGCGGCGTCCAGGTCGAAGTCGCCGTTGCACTGGAGCCGGTATGTCGAGACCGGTTGGATCACGGGCCGAGGCCGAGGCCGAGGACGAGCGCCGAGCGGGGCGGCAGCTTCACCCGCAGACGGGCGTCGCGTTCGGCGATCGTGTCCGGCAGTCCGCGCTCGCTCCCGTGCGTGTCGAGCAGCGTGGTCCAGGTGCCACCTCCGAGCGGCAACTCGACGTCGTGCGGGACGTCATCGAACCCGAGCACGATGACGACCGCGTCGTCGGGCGCGCGGCGGGTGACGACGATCGCCCGCTCGTCGTCGAACACGGAGGTCGCGACGAGAGACGGGTCGAGGATCCGCAATGCCGCCCGGCTCGCGCGCAACGCCAGGAGCGTGCGATACCACTCGAGCAGCGAGGCATGAGGTGCTCGACCGCGCTTGGCCCAGTCGAGCTTCGCCCCGTCGAATGTCGCCTCGGCCTGCGGGTCGGGCGGTTCCTGCTCGGCGAGCGAAGCGAACTCGGCCCGACGCCCCTGCCGCACCGCCTCGACGAGCGCAGGATCGGAATGCGAGACGAAGTACGGGAACGGGTTCGTCTCGCCGTATTCCTCGCCCATGAACAACAACGGCAGGAAGGGCGAGCACAGCACGGTTGCCGCGGCGAGACGTACGCCGTCGTCGCCGACCAGGGTCGCAATGCGATCGCCGGCGGCGCGGTTGCCGACCTGGTCGTGGTTCTGGTCGAACACGACGAATCGCCGGCCCGGCAATCCTGCGCCGGCGGGTCGCCCGTGCCGGTGGTCGCGGAACGACGAATAGCGGTTCGCGTAGACGAAACCGTGTTCGAAGGCAGTCGCCAGATCGGCGGGCGCCCCGTAGTCGACGTAGTAGTCGTGCCGTTCACCGGTGAGGAGCGCATGCAGCGAATGGTGGAAGTCGTCGTTCCACTGGGCGTCACATCCGAGGCCGCCGTGCTCGTTGGGTGTGATGAGCCGGGCGTCGTTGTCGGCGCTCTCGGCGATCACGTGTACGAGGCGGCCCTGCCCGTCGCGGTAGGCGTGTACCGCGTCGATGAGCTCTTCGACGAACGGATACGCGCTGGGATCGGCGATCGCGTGTACTGCGTCGAGGCGCAACGCGTCGATGCGGAAGTCTCCGATCCAGAAGAGCGCGTTCTCGATGAAGAAACGCCGGACCTCGTCGCGGCCCCGGCCGTCGAAATTGAGGGCGTCGCCCCACGGCGTGCGGTACCGATCGGTGAAATACGGGCCGTACGCGGGCAGCACGTTGCCTTCGGGGCCGAGGTGGTTGTACACGACATCGAGGACGACCGCGAGGCCGCGACGGTGCGCGGCGTCCACGAGCCGGCGCAAACCGTCGGGACCGCCGTACGCCGATTCGGCTGCGTACGGGAACACGCCGTCGTAGCCCCAGTTGCGTCCACCCGGGAACTCGGCGACGGGCATCAGCTCGATCGCGGTGATCCCGAGGTCGCGGAGAGCATCGAGACGCTCGATCACCGCGTCGAACGTGCCCGCGGGAGTGAACGTGCCGACGTGCAGCTCGTAGATGACGTAGTCGGCGAGCGGCAGGCCGGTCCATGCGACGTCCGACCACGCGAATGCCGGATCGATCACGGCCGAGTCGCCGTGCACGTCGTCGGGCTGCCAGCGAGATGCCGGATCGGGCAACGGGCGCGACCGCGCGTCGCCGTCGAGCGAGAAGCGGTAGCGGGCGCCCGGGGCCAGCCCTCCGACGCGTGCGACGTGGTACCCGGTCTCGTCGCGCACCAGGGGGGCACGTCGTGTGTCAGGACCGCTGATCACGACCTCGACCCGAGACGTTGCCGGCGCCCACGTGCAGAACTCGACGCCGTCCTCGACGGCCCACGCGCCGAGGCGCGTCATCCGCCGCGCTCGGGCGTGAGGAACAACGCGGCGAGCGGCGGCAGCGTGATGGTCAACGACCACGGCTGGTCGTGCAGCGGCGCCGGCTGCGCGTCCACCCCACCGAGGTTCCCGACGCCGGAGCCGCCATAGATGTCCGCGTCGCTGTTGAGCACCTCGCGCCAGTAGCCGCCACAAGGCACCGGCACGCGCACGTTGGTCCACACTTCGGGCGTGAAGTTTCCGACGAACAGCATTGGCGTGCCGTCCGATGCGTGCCGGAGGAAAGCGAGCGTGCTGCGGTCGCGATCGTCCGCGATCGCCCACGAGAACCCGCCGGGATCGTTGTCGCGCTCGTGTAATGCGGGTCGTGCCCGCAACAACTGATTGAGGTCGGTGACCCAGCGTCGTATGCCCGCATGCGCCGGATCGTCGAGCAACCACCAGTCGCACTGGCCGTCGTGATCCCACTCGCCCCACTGGCCGAGCTCCCCACCCATGAAGAGCAACTTCTTGCCCGGTGACGCCCACTGGTAACCGAACAGCAACCGCAGGTTCGCGAGCTGCTGCCAGGAGTCGCCCGGCATCTTCGCGGCCAGCGAGCCCTTGCCGTACACCACCTCGTCGTGCGACAGGGGCAGCAGATAATTCTCGGTCCACGCGTACACGGCGCGGAAGGTCAGCTCGTCATAGTGGAAGCGCCGGTGGATCGGCTCGCGCTCCATGTACTGCAACGTGTCGTGCATCCAGCCCATGTCCCACTTCTCACCGAACCCCAATCCGCCGAGGTACGTCGGACGTGACACCCCCGGCCACGCCGTCGATTCCTCGGCAAAGGTCTGCACATCGGGAAACGATCGGTAGACCTCTTCGTTCAACTCGCGCAGGAACGCCATCGCGCCGAGGTTCTCTCTCCCACCGTGCTCGTTCGGGACCCACTCACCGGGTTTACGCGAGTAGTCGAGATACAGCATCGACGCAACCGCGTCGACCCTCAGTCCGTCGGCGTGATAGCGATCGAGCCAGAAGCACGCACTGCTGACCAGGAACGACCGAACCTCGTGCCGGTCGTAGTTGAAGACCAGCGTGTTCCAGTCCGGATGGAAACCCTGCTTGGGATCGGCGTGCTCGAAGAGATGGGTGCCGTCGAAGCGTGCCAACGCGAAATCATCAGACGGAAAGTGCGACGGCACCCAGTCGAGCAACACGCCCAGACCTTCACGGTGCAGCGCGTCGACGAAGGCCATGAAGTCGGTGGGGCTGCCGTACAGCGAGCTCGGCGCGAAGTACGACGTCGTCTGGTAGCCCCACGACCCGAAGAACGGGTGTTCCATGATCGGCAACAGCTCGACGTGCGTGAAGCCGAGCTCGCGCGCGTACTCCCCGAGACGCGCGCCGGCCTCTCTGTACGACAGGCTGAACCCGCGTTCGTCGCGTCGCCACGAACCGAGGTGCGCCTCGTAGATCGAGATGGGCGAGTCGAGCCGTTGTCGTTCCGCCCGGGTGCGCATCCAGCCGTCGTCGTGCCACTCGTACGCGAGATCGGCGACGATCGACGCGGTGCCGGGCGGCTGTTCGGTCGCGAAGGCGAACGGATCGGCCTTGTCCGCCGTGTATCCGGTGTGCGACTCGATGTGGAACTTGTACCGGTCGCCGGCATGCCAGCCGGCGAGCCGCACCGACCACAATCCGCTGCTGCCGAGCGGCTCCATCACGTCGCTCGCGGGAAGCCAACCGTTGCGATCGCCGACCACCGACACCACGCGCGCATTCGGCGCCCACACCCCGAACTCGACGGCATCGTCGACGCAGTGCGCGCCCAATCGCTCGTACAACCGGTAGTGCCGGCCTTCGTTGAACAGATAGAGGTCGTCCGCCGTCACCAGCGTCATGCGTGACCACTCCTCCTTGGACGACGGCGAGCGTGATCGAGCCGTTCGAGCGCGTTCTTCACCGTGTCGAGCGTGTCGAGCTCGTCGAGCCCGTACGCGAACCGCTGCCGGAAACGCCCGTCCTGATGGTCGGCACCGGGGATGTTCTGCGCGTCGGGCTCCAGCCACAAGTCTTCCAGCGACGCCTGTACGAGCGCGGCGGAGCTGCGTCCGAGCCACGCCAGCGTCGCGGCGAGCACGGACTCGGGCGCGATCAGCTCGCCGTCTTCGGTGTCGAGCTCGCCCGCGGCGCGCAGCGCTTCGAGCAGGGCACCGCGCGGGACCGGTGCGAGGTCGTGCCACCAGGTCGCGAACGTCGGGAGGTCGTGCGTGTCGATGCACGCGAGATCACCTGCAGGGGGCGGCTGCGCGACCGCGTCATCCTCGCATCGCAGCTCGAACTCCGTGACCCACATCCCGAGTGCACGGTGACGGCGCAGCGCCCGGTTGGCCTCGGCCGGCACCGTGCCGAGGTTCTCGCCGACGACCGTCGCGTCGTGACGCGCGGCTTCGATGCACACGACCGCCCACTGCTCCTCGGCGGCGTAGCGCACGTACGCGCCGTCGCCCGATGCAACCCCCGGGGCGATCATCCACAGGCGGTGCAGCCCCATCACATGGTCGATACGGAGAGCACGCGCGTATCGGAAGTGTGCCTCGAGGCACGCTGCGAGATACGCGTAGCCGGTGTCGCGCGCAATCTGCGGATGAACAGGCGGGAAGCCCCAGTCCTGGCCACCCGCGAAGAACTTGTCGGGCGGCGCGCCCACCGATGCGTCCCGGATGAACAGCGCGCCTTCGTGGGCGACGTCGAAGCCATCGCGGTGGGCACCGATCGGGAGATCGAAGTACAGAAGCTGGTCGCGCCCGGCGAGCTCCTGGGAGAGCGCTTCGAGCTGTTGTGCCATCAACCACTGCACGTACGCGTGCAAGCGAACACCGGGCCTTCCACTGCCCTCGACGCGCGCGCGGAACCGCGCGTACTCGAGCGTCAAAGGCGTGGACCCGAGCCAGCGATCGAGCGCCGCGCTCCGCTCGGAGGAGAGATCGAACCGGCCGAGCGCGCGTTCGAGCGCCGGCCGGCGCGCCGCGGCCAGGCGGGGCAGATCGACGAAGCGGCCGGGTGACGGTTCGACGACCGCGAGCTCACCCTCGCGCTCCAGTACCGCGCCGAGGTCGACGTACAGCTCGTTCCAGAACCGCCGGCTCACGGGCGCGTACGGGCTCGGGTCGCACGGTTCGTCGCCATGACCGACGAACGTGCAAAGGATCGGCAGGGTGCCGATCGCGCGGGCGCCGCGGCCGGATGCCCATGCCGCGAGCCGGGTCAGTGACGCGAGGTCGCCGGTATGGGAGCGATCACGGTCGTGGAGCGCGTACACGGGAGCGAACACGCCCCACGCGCGTTGCAACCCGGCGCGAGCGATTCGGCAGGGCGCAGCGAGCAACGTCGCTTCCCCGCGCCGACCCGCGGCTTCCAGCGTGATGCGATGCCTTCCGACATCGAAACCGTGAGGCAAACGCATATCGAGCTGCACGACGCCGTCCACGAACCTCGAGGTATGCACGTCGCACTCGTCTCGCAGGACGCGCTCCGAGCCGCCGTCGTGCTCGACGACGATCTCGAACGCATCGTCCCGCGCCGCGTCCGGCAACCGCACGGTCAACACGGGCGGTGCACCGTCCCACGCAACCGTGACGGGCTCGACGAGCCGCTCGGCGCGCTCGCGCTCGAGTTGCTGCCGGGCTGCACGCGCGTCCTCCGGTCGCTGCAGCGCGATGCCGAGCATCTGCACCGTCGCGAGCAAGGTCTCGTCGGAACATGCGCGCGTTTCCCCGTCCTGGTCGCGCCAGCGCACCTCGACCCCGAGCTCCCGGGCGAGCGCGCGCAGGTCGCGCCCTCCGCGCACACTCACGCGGGCTCCTCGATCGGGCGCGGCTTCGAGGTGGGCGCCAGCAACCGGCGCAGACCCGCGATGGGAATTCCGATCCAGTCGGGACGGTGATCCAGCTCGTACCGGACCTCGTACATCGCCTTCTCGACGAGGTGGGCGTCCAGCTGGACGCGCCGCGCGTGGGCGTCGTTCGGCAGAAGGGCGCTCCCGGCGGTCGCTTCGAGGTAACCCCGCAGGTACGCGGCGCCGACCCATGTCACCCACTCGTCCGCGTGCGCTTCGAGCAATTCGTGCGCGCGTTCCTCGCTGCGGACCTGCCCGCGCGCGGCGGCGTCCGGGATCGATGTCCGCGCCGCGTAGTCGAAGGACCGGAGCATCCCGGCGATGTCACGCATCGGAGACCGCTTCAGGCGCCGCTGTCCGATCGGCAGGACCGGCTCTCCTTCGAAATCGATGAACAGGAAGTCGCGTCCTGTCGACAGCACTTGACCGAGATGGAGGTCGCCGTGCACGCGGATGCGCATCCCGCCCGGCGCGGACAGCAACCGCCGCAGCCGGTCGAGCAGCTCGTCCGCGTGGTCGACGACGAAGTGCGCATCGGCCGCACACGCGCTCGAGAGCTCGGGCTCCGCCTGCTCGACCGCCCGCAGCGCTCTCGTTGCGGTGTTGCGCATCGACTGATAGGCGGATCGCTGCGCGAGCGCGGTGAACGGCTCGGGTGTGAACGCCGGATCGTCGGCCGAGGCGAGCGCGAGA
The DNA here is from genome assembly GCA_038238245.1 of Acidimicrobiia bacterium. Classification (GTDB taxonomy): domain Bacteria; phylum Actinomycetota; class Acidimicrobiia; order IMCC26256; family PALSA-610; genus DASQHW01. The sequence continues at coordinate 47,941 of JBBRXX010000008.1, read as the reverse complement.
TGGAGCTCGGCGGTCCGCCGCCCGAGCAGCTCGACCGACGGCAGGATGCCACCGGCCAGCGCCTCGAATTCGTTCGGTGGCTCCCGGTCGAGCACGTCCAACGGATGGAACGCCGCGGGGCGCTCGCCGACCCCGTGATCGTCCGGGCGACTGAGCACCCCGTCGTAGAAGCGCCCGAGGGCGTCGCGGTACCACGAGTACGCATCACTCTCGTTCTGCTCGTACGCGTGCGCGACGGCGATGGTCGCCGGTGGCGTCCCCGGCCGCCGGTACTCGATGGTGCCCAGCAGCGCCGGCGAGTACGGGAATCTCCCCTGGTCGGTCAGCACGCGTCCGATCTCGACCTCGGGACTGACGCCGGGCTCGATCCGGCGCACGGTCTTCATGATCACGTCTTCGTCGAAGGTCAGCGACGTGTTCGACTGCTGTCCGCCGAGCACCGACACGGGAAGGTCGGCCTCTTGCGCGACTCGACGTTGCGCGATCGCGGGCCCGTAGGTGATGCCGGCCAGCGTGCCCTCTTCGCCTTTCACGCGCCGGCGCCTTTGCACCAGCTGCATGAGCGCACGGCCGTAGCCCGGGAGCCAGTGCGCGTCGACGAGGACCCCCGGCTCCTCCGCGGCATCGGTCCGGACGCGTGCGAGGGCGGCGGCCGGTTGCTCTTCGGCGAGGCGCTCACCGGCGGTCCCGGGAACGAACGCCATCGGCAGGAGATACGTATCGGGCTCGCCTTCGCGATAGTCGACGCGGACGAACGCGACGCGCGCGGGTTCCGGCGCGGGCATCTCCTCGCCCTGTGTCCACATGTGGGGAAGCGGGAGCTCGACCCGGTCGACGACTCGCGCTCGCGTCACCGTCCGACCCTTGGCACCGAACCAACGACGTGTCTTCAACATCCGCGGCAATGCTTGGTCCAGTTGCGAGCGGATGTCGCGGTCGAACAGCTCGGTCCAGGAGCGGGACACGTGCAGCACCGGCAGCTGCCCGTCTGCAGCGTGCTCGGTGCGCGCGGGCTCCAGTGCCAGCCAGTAGAAGGCATGCGGTCCGAGCGTGAGCAGATACGGCAGGTCGCCGATCGCCGGGAAGGTCGTCTGCCCGAACAGCTCGACCGGACGCATGCCGTGGAACTCGTGGAGATCGAGCTCGACGTACTGGGCGTAGCGCGAGAGGTTCGCGACGACGAGCACCTGCTGACCCGGCGCATCCTCGGACGCCTTCTCGCGCCGCAAGAACGCGAGCACACGGTGGTTGTCGGGCGTGAGTATCTCGAGCGAGCCGTGACCCAGCACCGGGTTGCGCCGGCGCAGGGCGATCAGCCGCCGCACCCACCAGAGCAACGAGTCCGGGTTGTCGAGCTGGGCCTCGACGTTGACGGTCTCGTAGTTGTATTCCGAGTCGATGATGACGGGGAGGTACAAACGTTGCGCGTTCGTGGCGGAGAAGCCGGCATTGCGATCGGCGCTCCACTGCATCGGCGTGCGCACGGCGTCGCGATCACCGAGGTAGACGTTGTCACCCATGCCGATCTCGTCGCCGTAGTACAGCACCGGCGTGCCGGGGAGTGAGCACAGCAACGCGTGCATGAGCTCGATCTTGTGGCGGTGGTTCTGCAGGAGCGGTGCGAGCCGCCGCCGGATGCCGAAGTTCACGCGCATCACCGGGTCGTGCGCGTAGGCGCGGTACATGTAGTCGCGTTCCTCGTCGGTGACCATCTCGAGCGTGAGCTCGTCGTGGTTGCGAAGGAACACCGCCCACTGGCACCCGTCGGGCGGTTGCGGCGTCTGACGAAGAATGTCGACGATCGGGAAGCGGTCTTCCATGCGCAGGCCCATGAACAGACGCGGCATGAGCGGGAAGTGGAACGCCATGTGGCACTCGTCCCCGTCGCCGAAGTACGCGGTCGCGTCCTCCGGCCACTGGTTCGCCTCTGCGAGCAAGACCCGGTCGGCGAAACGCGCGTCGACATGACTGCGCAGCTCTCTCAGGAAGTCGTGCGTCTCCTTCAGGTTCTCGCTGGTCGTGCCTTCGCGCTCGAAGAGATAGGGCACGGCGTCGAGGCGCAGGCCGTCGACACCGAGCTCGAACCAGTACTCGACGGTGCGCAGCATCTCGCGCCGGACCTCAGGATTCTCGAAGTTGAGGTCGGGCTGGTGCGAGTAGAACCGGTGCCAGTAGTACTGCTCGGCGACGTGATCCCATGCCCAGTTGGAGTGCTCGAAGTCGTGGAAAATAACTCGCGCGTCGCGGTAGCGCGTCGGGTCGTCGCTCCACACGTACCAGTCGCGGAAGCGACTTCCACGGGCCGCGCGGCGCGCCCGTTGGAACCACGGATGCTGATCCGACGTGTGATTCAACACGAGCTCGGTGATGACGCGCAGCCCGCGCTTGTGCGCCTCGTCGAGCAAGCGCCGGAACTGGCGCAAGTTTCCGTAGATCGGGTTGATGCCGCGGTAGTCGGAGATGTCGTACCCCTCGTCCTTCAACGGCGAGGGATAGAAGGGCAGCAACCAGACCGCGGTGATGCCGAGGTCCTGCAGGTAGTCGAGCCCCTGCGTGAGCCCGGTGAGGTCACCGATACCGTCGCCGTCGCTGTCCGAGAAGGCCCGCACATGCGTCTCGTAGATGACCGCGTCGCGGTACCACGTGGCGTCCGGCGCGAGCAGCGCGCTGCTCCGTCTGGTCACGCGGTGGCTCCGCGGCGGATGGTGAACACGTGCGCGGGCACCGATCGCGGGTCGAGCTCCACGAAGTTGTGAGGCCCGCGCCAGTCGTATTGCGCGTCGGTCAGGAGGTCGTGGAGGACGAACGGCGCGTCATCGGGAACGCCGAGCTCGCCGAGGTCGAGCGCGGTCCATCCGGCCTGCGAGTTCCAGGGATCGAGGTTGACCACGCACAGCACCACGTCGTCACCGTCGCTCGCTCGCTTCGACCAGCACAGGAGCTGGTCGTTGTCGATGCCGTGGAACCGCAGCGTGTCGTTGCGCTGCAAGGCGGTGTGCGCGCGCCGGATCTCGTTGAGACGTGCGAGGAAGTGCCGGAGGCTGTCGGGTCGGTCGACATCCCAGTGCCGGACCTGGTACTTCTCGGAGTCGAGGTACTCCTCACTCCCCTCCTCGCGGGGTGCGCGCTCCATCAGCTCGAAGGCGGGTCCGTAGACGCCGTAGTTCGCGCTCAGACACGCGGCGAGCACGGCGCGGGCGAGAAACGTGCCTCGGGAGCCGCGCTGCAAGGTGGCGTGGAGAATGTCGGGCGTGTTCGGCCACACGTTGGGCCGGAAGAACTCGATGAGTGGCGGCTGCGTGAGCTCGGTGAAGTATTCGATGAGCTCGTGCTTGGTGTTGCGCCAGGTGAAGTAGGTGTACGACTGCGTGAACCCGACCTTGGCCAGCCGCTCCATCACGCGTGGTCGCGTGAACGCCTCGGAGAGGAATAGCACGTCGGGATCCGTCTCTCGTACGCGGGCGATGAGCCACTCCCAGAACCCGAAGGGCTTCGTGTGCGGGTTGTCGACGCGGAACACGCGCACGCCGCGGTCGGCCCAGAACCGGACGACGTCGAGAAGCGCAGCCCAGAGCGCAGCGCGGTCTTCACACTCGAAGTCCAGCGGGACGATGTCCTCGTACTTCTTGGGCGGGTTCTCGGCATGCGCGATGGATCCGTCGGCGCGATGGCGGAACCAATCCGGGTGCTCGCGCACCCACGGGTGATCGGGCGAGCATTGGAACGCCAGGTCGAGCGCGATTTCGAGCCCGCTCCGGCGCGCCCGCAGCACCAGACGATCGAAATCCGCGAACGTGCCGAGCTCGGGCTCGATCGCGGTATGGCCGCCTGCCTCGCTGCCGATCGCCCACGGACTCCCCGGATCGCCGGCTTGGGCGTCGCGACGGTTGTTCGGAGCCTTCCGGTGCGTGTGACCGATCGGGTGGATCGGCGGGAGGTACAATACGTCGAAGCCCATGGCCGCGATGGCGGGCACCCGATCGGTGACGTCCGCCAGCGTGCCGACACGCTCGGGATCGGGTGATGCGGAACGCGGGAACAGCTCGTACCACGCGGAGCAGCCGGCCAGCGGCCGGTCGGCCCATACCGGTGAAGTGGCGTCACAGACGACCGCGTCCGCGCGGCACAGATGGGTGCGCGCGATTGCGACGAGCGCCGTCAGCTCGGTCCGTGTGCGCGCGTCGATGCCACCGCGCAGGCGCCGGGCCCAGGCCAAGAGGCTGTCGGTCTCGGGCGTGGCGCGGTCGGCACGCTTGACGACCTCCTCGACGAGGCGGGCGCCTTCCTCCGCATCGACGCGTACGTCCTGACCTGCTTCGAGCTTCGCCTCGATGTCGCGCTGCCAGGTTGCGACGTGGTCTCGCCACGCCACGACACGGAATCGGTATTCGCCGAGGCGATCCACGGTGAACTCGCCCCGCCACCGGTCGTTCCCGACCGGCGCCATCCACGCCGAGCGCCAGCGCCGTTCCTCCTTGCGCCGGTGCTCGAGCCGCACCGCCAGCTCGACGTGGCCGTATGCGAAGACGTCCGCCTCGACGACCACATGGTCTTCGACCACGCACTTGGACGCGAAGCGGCCCGCGTCGACGACGGGCGTCACGCGTTCGATGGCTACTGCTTCGGGATCGTCAGGCACCCGCGCTCCATCTCATCCCGCCGGTCCGGTGTACCCGGCTCGCTCGCGGCATATGCGATCATCTCGGCGGGTAGGGGCGTGCCGTGAGCACACAGTGCGCGCAAAAGCTTCTCTCCGACGTGCCGTCCGACCTTGTCTGGGGCGACGACAGTGCACCGGGCATCCGGCGGCGCCGCGCCGGCAAGGGTTTCACCTACCTGACGAGCACGGGCCGGCGGCTCACGAACCAGCCCACGTTACGTCGCATCAAGGCCCTCGCGGTCCCCCCGGCGTGGACCGACGTCTGGATCTGCCCCGATGCCGCCGGGCACCTCCAGGCAACCGGGCGCGACGCGAAGGGCCGGAAGCAGTACCGCTACCACGCGCAATTTCGGGCGCATCGCGATTCGGCGAAGTTCGAGCGTCTCTACGAGTTCGGCACGGCGCTGCCCGCGATCCGCAAGCAGATCGCCCACGACATCCGCCGGCGCGGGATGCCGAAGCAGAAAGTCGTCGCGACCGCCATCCGGCTGCTGGAGTCGACGCTCGTGCGCGTCGGGAACGAGGAGTACGCGCGCGAGAACGGTTCGTTCGGTTTGACGACGTTGCGCGATCAGCACGCGAAGTTCACCTCGACCGGGATGCGACTTGCCTTCAAGGGCAAACACGGCATCGCGTCCGAGGTCGCGGTGAAGGATCAGCGGCTCCGTCGCATCGTCAAGCAGTGTCAGGATCTGCCCGGACAGGTGCTGTTCCAGTACGTCGGTGACGACGAGGCGCCTCACCCGATCACGTCGACCGACGTGAACGAGTATCTCCGTGAGGTGACCGGCTTGCCGGTGACCGCCAAGGACTTCCGCACGTGGATGGGGACGTTGCTCGCGACCTCCGCCTTCGCAGCGCTGCCCGCCCCGACCTCGGACGCCAATGCCCGCGCGTCCGTCGTGCGCGTGTGCGAGACGGTGAGCGAGCACCTCGGCAACACGCCGTCGGTGTGTCGTTCGAGCTACGTGCATCCGGACGTCATCGAGTGGTACCGCGACGGGTCGCTTGCCGAGCGGTGGCAGGCCACCCCGGCGCGGGGAAGCGCCCGGCTCGTCGTCGAGGAGCGCAAGCTCCTCGTGTTGCTGCGGCCGCGCAAATCGGCGTCACGGCGTGCCCCCGCCCGTGCCGCGGCGTGACGCCACCGCTGCCTGGGTACACCTCGGAGATCCCGAACCTGTAGTGGTCCGGCAAGGAAAGGACGACCGTGCCCGACGACGCCAAGCCCACCCGACCGAGCAACACGACGCGCGAGGCCGAAGAGGCCGACGCGCAGGTGCATGCCTCCCCTGACAAGATGCCGACTCCCGACGAGGAGGAGGCGGCCGAACGGGCGCCCGACGAGAGCCCCGAGGTCGCGGAGAACTACGAAGAGGCGATCGAGCGGGGCGCACGCCAAAAAGGCGAGGGCCGGTTGCCTTGAGCACCGGTCGCGAGCTGAGCGGACGCCTGGCGGAAATCGTCGAGCGACTGGAGAATCTCTCTGCCCTCGACGTCGCATCGCGTGCGGTCGAACCCGTGGCCCGGCGATTGACCAAGCGTGACGCGGTGAAGCGCGTGCTCTCGGGGACGCCCCTCGGTCATCGCCTGCACCCGTTGCTGACCGATCTCCCGATCGGCTGCTGGACGGCGGCATCGCTCGTGGACGCGTTCGCGTGGCGCTCCGCCCGGCATGCGTCCCGTCGCCTGGTGGCCATCGGGATCCTCACATCGCTGCCCACCGCTGCGACCGGGATCTCCGACTGGGAGGATACTTACGGGGGAACGCGTCGTGTCGGCATCGCGCACATGGCTGCGAATGGCACGGCGCTCGCGTTCCAGATCGCGTCGTGGCGGGCGCGAGGCCGCGGTCACCACATCCGCGGCGCGCTGCTCGGCCTCGCCGGCCTCGGTGCGATGAGCGCAGGCGGTTACCTGGGCGGCCACCTCGTGTTCGCGAAGCGGGCCGGCGTGAACGCCGAGGTGCCGACAATGACCGACAACGCCTGGCACACCGTGTGCCGCATCGACGAGCTCGTCGACGGCGAACCGATCGGTGTCACCGCCGAAGGCGTGCGCATCGCCGTCGTGCGACATCACGGATTGGTCTACGCGCTCGCGGCGGTGTGCTCGCACGCCGGCGGACCACTCGATCGCGGGATGGTGCGTGGCAACGCCATCGTTTGCCCGTGGCACAGCAGCGCTTTTTGCCTCGCGGACGGTGCCGTCGAGCGCGGACCGGCGACGACACCCCAGCCCGTGTACGAGACACGAGTACGCGGGGACCTGGTCGAGGTCCGCCCGCACACGCACGACCACGTGGTCACGCACGCGCTCGTGTAAGCACGTCACGGCGTTCAGGCGGAGCGGCGCTGCTTGCTCTCCGCGAATGCCGGCAAGACCTCGCGTTCGTAGAAGCGCAAGAAGCCTTCCTGGTCGGGTCCGACCTGGGTGATGTAGACCTCGTCGTAGCCGGCGTCCGCGTACTTGCGGATCGCGCTGATGTGCTCCTCGGCATCGGGCCCGCAGGGGAACGTGCTCACCACGTCCTCTTTGTGCACGGCCGACGCCGCTTGTTCGAAGTGCTTCGGCGACGGCAGCTCCTGGCTCAGCTCGCCGCTGAGGCCCGACGTCGGCCACCGTTCGAATGCGAGGTCCGCGCCCTTCTCGGCGCTCTCGGCCCACGCGACCTTCAACTGGGCGAGCTTCGGACCGCGACCGCCGTGCTGGTCGTAACGTTGCAACAGCTCGGCGTCGGGCTTGGTGCTCACGACGCCGTCACCGATGCGCGCCGCGAGATCCATTGCCTTCGGACCGAACGCGGAGACATAGATCGGCGGGAGCGTTGCCGGTAGTGTGTAGATGCGGGCGTTCTCGACGGAGAAGAACGGGCCGTAGTGGCTGTGCACGCCGCCTTGCCAGAGCGTACGGATGACGTCGACGGCCTCTTCGAGCATCTGGAGTCGCACGTCTGTCTCCGGCCATTTCAACCCGACGATGTGCTCGTTCAACCCTTCGCCGGTGCCGACGCCGAACCAGAAGCGACCGTCGCACATGTGCTGTGTGGTCGCGGCGGCTTGGGCAAGGATCGCGGGGTGGATGCGCATGATCGGGCAGGTCACGCCCGTACCGAACCGCAGACGCTCGGTCGCGTGCGCGATGCCGCCCAGTACCGACCATACGAACGGGCTCTCGCCCTGCGCGTCGATCCACGGGTGGTAGTGATCGCTCACCCACGCAGTCGTGAACCCCACCTCTTCCGCGAGAGCAGCCGAGCGCACGATCTCGTTCGGACCGAGCTCCTCGCTCGAGAAGCCGACGCCAAGCTCCATTGTCTTCCTCCTTCGACTGAAGTCGCGTGTTCCCGCGCACCGACAGGTGCAAACGGCGGATGAGTTCCGCGACGAGCCTCTGCGGTAGCTTTGGCAGGTTGCTGCAACGGAGGGGACGCGCTCGTGGATGAACAAGCTGTGGGCCCGGATCTCGTTCTGACGACCGAGCGTGACGGCAATCGAGCCGTCCTCGCAGTTCGGGGAGAGCTCGACGCGTACTCGGCACCCGGACTCGAAGATCAGATCAATCGTCTCGTCGCCGAGCAGGTCAACGAAGTCGTGCTCGACCTCGCGCAGACCGGTTTCCTCGACTCCTCGGGCTTGCGGGCGATCCTCACCGCGCAACGCCGACTCGGTGAGGCCGGCGGCGAGATGCGCCTGCGCGCGCCGAGCGAACCCGTGACACGGTTACTCGAGATCACCGGCCTCAGCGATCACTTCGCGCTCGAGGAGTAACGACGCTCAGAGGCGGCGACGCACCTGCAGCACCGCCTCGAGGACGATCCCGACGGCAAGCTCCACCCCCGCCATCGCAAGGCCGCGGACGCGGCCGATGATCGACTGGTCGATCTCCGGCGGCGCGGCCGGCTCCGGCTTCGGCACGTGTGCGGCCTGCACGGCCGGCGCCACTTCCTGCTGCGCGACGATGTCGTCGCGCGGCGCCGACACTGACGTCGACGCGGGCGCCGGCGCCGATTCGGGAATCGGGCCGTTCCGTTGCTCCTTCGCACCGCCCAACGCCTCCCAGACCGCCTCGACGTTCGGGTACGTCCGCGTTGCGGGAAGCGAACCGAGCCACTCGAGGATGCGGTCTTCGGCGTGTTCTTCTTCTGCCACCGCGAGCAGCCGCGCCCGGTCGCCCGGAAATGCGCTCGGGCGCAACGAGGTGGCGAGCAGCGTGCGGAGCTCGAGATCGTCGACGGTCACGCGGGAGTCCGGCAGCGGCTTACCATCGGCCGGCGGCTCCATCCGTCGCCAATCCTCGGCGCGCGCCTCGAGCGGTGCGCCGCGAAGGAGAGATTCGGTCTCCTTGTGGAGCTCTTCGTCGACGCGTGCTGAGTGGTGCGTGCTTCCACGTTCGGGCACGACATGTTCCTCCGGTTCCTTCGGCGCTCAGGTTCGGCTTTCCAGTGCGCGCACCGAACGGGCGACGTCGTCGTCCAGCGGTACGACGTCGGCGAGCGCGGTCAGGACGAGGACGCGGCGGACGATGCCGTCATCGGGCACCGCGATCCGCAACTCCTGGCGGCGAGCACGCAAGCGGCGAGCCAGCTCGAAAACGATCCGCACGCCGGCGCTGTCCAGGTAGCTCGTCTGCCCGAGGTCGAGCACCATGCCCGGTGCGTCGTTGGAGACGCTGTCCACGACGTGCTCGAGGACGTGGTCGACGTTCGATGCATCCAGCTCGCCCCGAATCTCGCACACGGGGACGGAGCCCTCGTGCCGATCGACCACTTGGACGAGTCCACTCACGTCACTCACCCAGACGCCTCGATGTCATACGAGTTGTTCTTTCCCCTCGGGGAGCGCGACGCATCCAGATCTCCGTACCCATCTGGCGGCGTCTCACCTCGAACTCGTCCATCAGACGCCCGATGAGTGCCAGGCCGCGTCCGCCGCCACCGCGCGCCTTCGGTCGCCATCGCCCGCCGTCTCGGACGGTGAGACCGACCGACCCGTCTTCGTGGATCTCTCCCTCGACTTCGAACCACCCTTCGGCCGGACCGTATGCGTGCTCGATCGCGTTTGTCGCGGCCTCGGTCATCGCGACCGCGATCGAGCCGATCTCCTCGGCGCCGAAGCCGGCCGATTCGAGCCAGGCCGCCGCGATGCGCCGCACCGGCGAGAGCTCAGCCGCCCGCGCCGGGCGTCGCACCCGGAGGTGCCCCCGGGAGACGCCGGAGAGCCGCAACGCGAGCACCGCGACGTCGTCGGCAGGCCGCGCGCCGCCGATCAGCACGTCGACCAGGTGCTCGCACGTGTCGTCGAGCGGAGCCGGCGACGTCCGCGCGGCCTCGACCATGCGCGCCAATCCCGCGTCGAGTGGCTCGCCCCGACGCTCCACCAGACCATCGGTGTACAGCAGCAGCATCGCCCCGGCTTCCAGTTGCACCGACGTCGTCGTGTACCGGCTCAACGGATCGGCGCCGATCGGCGGCGCGGGTGGCAGCTGAATCAGCTCGGCCGAATGGTCCGGGCGGATCAGCAAGGGCGGCATGTGGGCCGCGGTCGAGAGGTCGATGCTTCCCCGCGTCGGGTCGAGCACGCCGTAACACAGCGTCGCCATGTCGAGAGGACCCTGCTCGAACACGAAGCGGTTCAACCGGGCAATGACTCCCGCGGGCTCGACGCCGTCGGCCGCGAACGCGCGCATCGCGTGCCTGAGCTGCCCCATCACCGTCGCGGCCCGGACGCCATGCCCGGCGACGTCGCCGATCACGACGCCGTAGCGCGCCCCGGGGAGCGGCACGACGTCGTACCAGTCGCCGCCGACGTCGACTTTGCCGCCCGGCAGATACCGCACACAGAGGCTCACGCCGGGGATGTCGGGCAGCTCGTCGGGGAGCATGCTGTGTTGCAACGCCTCTGCGATGCGGCGCTCCTCGGTCAACGCGGTCGCTCGCTCGATCGCGTTCGCGACGCTTCGCGCGAGGTCGTTCGCGAGCGGCAGATCGGTGACGCTGTAGCGCCGGCCGGAAGAGACGAACCCGACGGTGAGGACCCCGAGTGTCCGCCCGCGTGACATCAGCGGCATCGCGAGCACCGACGTCGGCGCGAGCATGCGCACCGCCTCACCGGGATCTGCGGCTCGACGTCCACAACCGTCCCCCCGGGTCCGGTGATCCTCGATCAGCACCGGACGACCCGTGCGCGCCGCGCGTGCCGGCGGATTGGCGCCGCTGATCGCGATCGGCGTGTCGTAGGGACCGGCGCGGAACTCGGCCTCGGCCGCGGGATCGACGTGGCAGAACGCGCGCCGGCGCAACGTGACGCCGTCGTCGTCGTAGAGCGCAACGCTGGCGGTGTCGGCGAACACGGGGACGATCCGCCGGACGAGCATGTCGGCCATCGTGCCGACATCGAAGGTCGTCGCGAGCCGTTCTCCGACGGTGGCGACCAGTGACAAGCGCTCCCGGGCGTCCTCCGACCTGCGGTACAGCGCAGCGTTCTCGACGGCGGACGCGCACCGTTGTGCGATCTCCTGCGCGAGCTCGACATCGTCCGGCGTGTAGCGGCGCGACCAGGAGACCAGCGCGAGGGCGCCGATCACCTCGTCACGGGTGCGCAACGGCGCACAGATCAGCGAGCGGGTCGCCGCAGGCGCGAGCGTCTCCGGAATGGGCGGCGAGGGCTCATCCGGGCCGGGCGCATCGACGAGCGGGCGGTACAGGAGCGCGCCGGTGCGGACGACCTCGGCGATCGCCGAGGGACCATCCGCGTCGATCACATCGTGGTTCCGCGCGCGGAGCTCGGCCTCGATCCGCTTGTCGGTGTCCACGATCGCCATTCGGGTCAACCGGCCTTCGTCGTCGCGCACCGCAATCGTGCACAAGTCTGCGAGTTCGCTCACGAGCAACCGCGCGACTCCGTCGAGGATCTCGTCGGTCGCCAACGACGCATTCAGCTCGTCACCGACGGCCGCGAGCAACTGCAGCGCGTGCTGGGCCTTGCGCGATGCGCTCACGTCGACGGCCGAGATGATCGTCGCCTGGTCGTCGTGGGGCGCGCCGCACATCGCCATCCAGCGTTCCCGGCCGTCGTGTCGCCGCATCCGCACGTCGATGTCGAAGGGCTCGGCGTGACCGAGGACGGAACGCACCTGCTCGACGTCGTCGGCGTGCACGTCGGCCAACCATCGATCACCAAGAAGCCGGGCGCTGTCTCGGCCGGCGAACTCGGACCACGTCCGGTTGCACCACGCGAGCCGCGCGCCTCGATCGATGACCCCGAGCAGCGCGGGCGCGCCGTCGGCGACGGTGGCGGCGTCGACGTCCGCCTGGCTGCTCATGCCGGCCCCTCGCTCGCGTGCTCGTGTCTGCAAGGGCGCCGCTACCCCCTGGTGTTCATCGGGAAACAGGCTGCCGGGCGAGATCTTCCCAGCGGAGACGCGCGCGCATCGAGCGACCGCCCTCGATTTCACGCACGGCGAGCACATCGGCGAGCGTCGCCACCACTGCGAGGCCGCGTCCCCGGTTGCCGGGATCCGGACCTTGGAGGCGGGCATCGATGCCGCCGCGATCGTCGTTCACGTCGATCGCGACGCCCTCGTCGTCGGTCCGCGCGCAGACCCGTAGCCAGTGCTCGCCCTCGGACTGCCCGCCCTCCGAAGCGTCATCGGAAGCGTCGTCGAGGGCGGCCGCAGCCAGCTCCGAGACCGTCAGCACGAGGTCGCACCGGGCGAGGTCGGCGACACCGAGGGCACGGAGCCAAGCCGCGAAGCGCGCGCGCAGCTCCGCGAGGCTCCGGGTGCTCGCGAGGACATCACATTGGAACGGCGGGCCCGATCGCTCCGGCGCGCGGCTCCTGTGCATCCGGCCTCCACTCGTCTCACGCAACGTGCTGGGGAAGAAACTCAGCGTGTGCACATACCCGAGCCCGGCCGATGCACAACCGCGCGATCCGGCGAATAGCCCGGTTTCTCCCGTTGTGCCGGCGGGTAGCGTGCGATCGAAGGGCAAGCCGCCGCCTCGGGAGCGCGCGGCGCATCGCCCGGTCGACCGCGGCGTGAAGGGCCGAGCGTGACAGCACAGGACACGATCGGAGAGGTGGTCCGGCTCTCGGTGCCGGCTGCCCTCGAGTACGTGCGAATCGTCCGACTGACCGCGTCAGGCGTGGCCAGCCGGCTGGGCCTCGACATCGACGAGATCGAGAACCTGCGGGTGGCCGTCGACGAGCTCGCGAGCACCGTCGTCGACGCCGCCGCGCCCGGCGACCTCGAGATCACGTTCTCGAGTGGAGCCGGCGAGCTGCGCATGGAAGGGCAAGCGCCCCTGGCGCCCGGTGGCGACGTGGGTGTCGACCAACTCACCGCCCAGATCCTCAACTCGGTCTGCGACAAGTACGAGCTCCGAGTCGTCGACGGGACCGCGCGTTTCGCTTGCACCCGACGCCTTCCGTCGGACTGACCCATGGCCCTCTCCGCCGAAGAGCGAGCCAAGCTCCGCGCGAAGTTCGTCGAGTACCGCCAAACCGGCGAGCGCCGGTTGCGAAACGAATTGATCGAGGCGCACAAGTCGCTGGCATCGCATCTCGCCCGCCGATTCGCCAACCGGGGTGAGCCGTTCGACGACCTGTTGCAGGTCGCGTATCTCGGCATGCTGAAAGCGGTGGAGCGTTTCGACCCGGATCGCAATCTCGAGTTTTCGACGTTCGCGACCGCGACCGTCGAGGGCGAGTTGAAGCGCCACTTCCGCGACAAGACGTGGTCGGTGCGAGTCCCGCGTCGCCCGCAGGAGTTGCACCTCCGGCTGGGCAACGTGATCAACGAGCTGTCACAGCGGTTGAACCGCCCACCTCGGGTGCCGGAGGTCGCGGCGGAGCTCGGCGTGCGCGAGGACGAGGTGCTCGAGGCGATGGAGGTCGGTGGCGCGTACCGTTCGTCGTCGCTCGACGCCCGGCCGGCCGACGGCCACGATGCCACGTCGTTGGAGCGCCGCCTCGGCGCCGCGGACCACGGCTTCGACCTCGCCGAGCATCGCGTGCTGCTCGAGCGCGTCCTCGCCGACCTTCCCGAACGCGAACGCATGATCGTCGAGCTGCGCTTCTTCCACGACATGACCCAAACCGAGATCGCAGAACACGTCGGCATCAGCCAGATGCACGTGAGCCGCCTCCTCACAAGAACGCTGATGCAACTCCGAGAGCGTCTGCAAACCCTCGACGCTTAGCAATCGAGGCTCGGAAGTACGCGTCTCGTATAGCCGCACGGAGCGAAGCGACGAAGGAGCGCAGCGAGCTGGTGGAGCGGCGAGCGCCCGCGGGCCGGGTATCCCGGCCGCAGCGAGCGCGACAAAGACACATCCCAAAGACAAGTGGTGCGCCGGCCTTTCGGCAGCAGCGCACCACTTGCAGGATTGTCGGTTGTGCCGTGGAGGATCTCAGTCGGTGAGGTCTTCCACCTTGTCGCGAACCTTGTCGACCGCGTCCTTGACCTTTTCCTTGACATTGGCCGCGCCGCGATCGATCTTGCCTTCCCGCTTGAGATCGTCGTTGTCAGTGAGGTCGCCGGCTGCTTCCTTGGCCCGGCCCTTGAGGTCGTCGATCTTTTCGTTCGCCATGGGGGGAACTCCTCTTCGGATTGGTGTCGCCGGAGACGATGCCCGCGGCCCGTCTCTACGAAACCTGGCAGACAGTGAGTGTCCGGCCGGTGCGGGGCGGGTAGTGCTGAGCGTGATGGCCGGTCTGCTTACGGAGCCGCCGCGCAGCGACGAAGCAGCTTCGAGTCCCGATCACGAGCTGGTGGTCGTCGCGCACCGTGGTCCCGTCCGCTTCGCGACTCGCGACGGGCAGATCGTGGTCGAGCGCAATGCCGGCGGTCTCGTCACGGCGCTTCGCGACGTCGCGCGCAATGCGGGCAGCATGCGTTGGATTTGCGCGGCGTCGTCCGACGACGACCGGCGCGTCGCGCAACGCGAGCGCTGGGCAACCGTGCCGCTCGCCGACGCGTCTTGTCTTGTGCGCATGTTGGACGTGAACGCACAGGTGCATCACGACTTCTACGCCGTGATCGCGAACCCACTGCTTTGGTTCATCCAGCACAACATGTGGGATCACGCCCTCGCACCGGACATCGGACGCACCGAGTGGGCCGCGTGGACGAATGGATACGTCGCGGTGAACCGGGAATTCGCCCGTGCCGTCGCAGATCCTGACGACGTGCCGCGTGGGAGCGTCGTGATGATGCACGACTACCACTTCTACCTCGTGCCGGAGATGGTCCGCGCGCGCCGTCCGGATCTCTTCCTGCACCACTTCTCGCACATTCCCTGGCCCCAACCCGACGCGTGGCGGGTGCTCCCGCCGGCCATGCGCGACGCCGTGTTCCGCGGCCTCCTCGGCAGCGACATCGTCGGCTTCCACACCCAGAGGCACGTCCGGAACTTCCTGCTCGGCTGTGAGGAACTGCTCGATGCCGATGTCGACTTCGCCAACGGGTCCGTGCGATTCGAAGGCCGCGACATCGCGGTGCGCCACTATCCGATCAGCGTCGACGAGGCGTCACTGCGAGAGATTGCGGCGACCCCCGAGGCCGCGACCCGTCGCGCGGAGCTCGCGGCCGGCCGGCCGGAGAAGATCGTGCTGCGCGTCGACCGCACCGACCCTTCGAAGAACATCGTGCGCGGCTTCCACGCGTTCGCCCGGATGCTCGAGGAGCACCCGGAGATGTGCGGTCGAGTGACATTCCTTGCGCTGCTCCAACCGAGCCGGCAGGACGTTCGTCAGTACGCGGAATACCTCCGCGAGATTCATGCGACGGTCGACGCGATCAACGCGCGCTTCGCGACGTCGTCGTGGCTTCCAATTGATCTCAGACTCGGCGACGACTTGCCGTTGACGATCGCCGCCTACGGCTCCTTCGACGTGCTGATGGTGAATCCGGTGTTCGACGGCATGAATCTCGTCGCCAAGGAGGCACTCCTCGTCGACGAGAGTGCCGGCGTCTTGATGCTGTCGGAGAACGCCGGAGCGCATGCCGAGCTGGGCGCGATCGCGCTCACGCTGCACCCGTTCGACATCGAACAGCAAGCGAGCGCGCTATGGGAGGGGCTGACGATGCCGCGCGAAGAGCGGCAGGCGCGCCAGGAGATCGGTGCCGAGATCGTGAGGACGAACGACGTGCAGAAGTGGCTGCAACGCCAGCTCGACGACATCGACCTCCTGCGAGGTTCAGACGTTCACAGGTGATGCAGGT
Source organism: Acidimicrobiia bacterium (assembly GCA_038238245.1). GTDB lineage: Bacteria > Actinomycetota > Acidimicrobiia > IMCC26256 > PALSA-610 > DASQHW01. Next base: position 32,058 of record JBBRXX010000008.1, on the reverse strand, counting down.
GTGAGTGGGTCTCGTCGTCCGCGCACGCGTGGCATTCGATCTCGAGCGTGGCGTGGAAGATCCCGAATCGCTCGACGAGCATGCGCTTGAGCTCCTCCGCGCCCAGCTGGGCGTCGTGCAGCGACGGGGTTTCGCCGAGCACGACGTGCGCGGAGAGTGCAGGATGCTCGCTCCCGCTCGTCCACAGATGGAGATGATGTACCGCCTCGACGCCCGGCTCGGCGCACAATGCGTCCTGTACCGCGACCGCATCAAGTCCCGCGGGCACTGACTCCAGCAGGACACGCGTCGCGTCACGCAGCAGCTTCCACGCACCGGCGATGACGAGCAGCGCGATCGCAATCGACGCAATGGGGTCGAGGCGATCCGTACCGAAGAGTGCCACGCCGGCGCCGGCGACGATCACCGCGACCGAGCCGAGCGCGTCGGCGAGCAGGTGCCAGAGGGCACCGCGCAGGTTGAGGCTGCCGTGCGCGTGCCGCGCGACGACGGCCGCGCTCGCGACGTTCACGAGGAAACCGAGCACGCCGACCACCAGCACACCGCTCGCGTCGAGCGCGTGAGGCGCGTTGAGCCGGCGCACGGCCTCGACGACCACCACGATCGCGCTCGCGAACAGGAGCAGCGCGTTCGCTTGCGCAACCAACACTTCGGTGCGCCCGAAGCCGTACGTGTGGCGCTCGGTCGGCGGACGGCGCGCCAGCTGTAGCGCGGCATACGCGATCGCGAGCCCGATCACGTCGGAGACCATGTGCACGGCGTCGGCCAGCAACGCCAACGATCCGAACGCGAAACCTCCGACGACCTCCACCGCGAGAAACGCGGCGTTGGCGCCCAAGGCGATCAGCAGTGCACGTCTTCGTCCGTCGATAGGACGATTATCGCGTCCCGAGGCGCTCGGCGCGTGCGGCCTCCCGCCGGAACAGCTCCTCGACGTCGACCCGCATCTTGTCGTCGCTCGGGGGCCACCCGCGGGGGCTGACCACCCCGTCGATCGTCGACGGGTCAACCGGTCCGCGTTCGTTCGACGCGCCGTACACGGCAAAACACAGCTGGAGCGCCTTCACCGCCGTCTCGGGATCGAGGTCGGGCGGCACCCCCGCGAGCAATCCGTCGACGAACGCGGCCGCGGCCCGGCGAAACGAGCCGTCGTACGACGCGTCGAGCTCCGCGAACGAGGTGCGCCGGCCGTCCTCTTCGTAGACGACCAGCGGCGGCAGGTCGACGTGAAGATTGCCGCAGAGTCGCGTGACCCAAAGGAACCCTCGCGTGCCCTGCACCTCGAAGAACTCGTCGGCACCGTAGTGGTCGCTGCGAATGAACATGTCCGGCGCGTACGACACTTCCATCATGCCGAGCAGGTCCTCGCGCTCGTACTCGAAGAGCGCGACGGCGGGCGCCTCGAAGAACAGTGGACCCTGGCGCACGACGGCCTGCACGCTGCGCACGTCGCTCTCGACGAGCCAGAGCGCCATCGCGTATTTGTGCATGACGTCGTCGAACAGGTGACCGCCGGGGCTCTCCGCGTTGAACCGCCACGTGTAGCCCGCAGGGTCGAGGGTCGCCTGGAACTGCGACTCGGTGCGGCCCACGACCGTCTTGATGCGGATCACGGTGGGAGTGCCGATCGCGCCGTTCCGGATGAGATCGCGCGCCTTCACGAGCGGCGGGAAGTGGCAGCAGTTCTCGGTGACGCGCAGCACCTTGCCGGTGGCGCGGGCCGCGTCGATCATCCCGCGCGCCTCGCTGACCGAGTTCGCGATCGGCTTCTGTACCGACACGTGCTTACCGGCTCGTAACGCTGCGACCGCGTGCTCGGCGTGGAGCGGCGTCGGGCTGAGCACCTCCACCGCGTCGATCTCGTCGTCGCCCAGGAGCGCGTCGACGTCGGTGTACCCGCGTCCGACCTCCCATTCGCGCCGCCGCTTCTCGAGGACCTCCGGCCGCGGATCGCACAATGCGACGACGTCGCACCGCTCGTGCTGGAGGTAGCCGGGCACATTGAGCGTGGCGATGTTGCCGACGCCGATGATTCCCATCCGTACACGATCCATGGGCGCGGATTCCCTCATTGCGGTTGGAGTTGGAACAGCGTGCCGCCCGACGGCAACACCGGAGCCGCCACGCAGCGCAGACCGGCATGCTGCCACAACACTTCGAAGTTCTCGGCGGTGCGTTCGCGTCCGCCCTTGGTGAGGGCGAGCATGAGGGCGTCCGTCGCCTGCACGAACGAACCGAGCCGGCCGGGTTCCAGGACGGTTTCGACGACACAGATGCGGCCGCCCGGCGCGAGGGCAGCCGCACAATTGCCGAGGATGCGAACGCAGTCGTCGTCACTCCAGTCGTGCACGATCGCAGTGAGCATGTGAAGGTCGTGGCCGGCCGGCACCGCGCGGAAGAAGTCGCCCGCCTCGAAGGTGGCGCGACCGACGACGCCCGCCTCGGCGAAGGTCGCGCGGGCGCCCGACCCGGCAACGGCTTGGTCGAGCACGGCGCCGGTGAGCGCCGGGTGGGCGGCGAGCAGGTGGGCGAGGAACGTGCCTGTGCCGCCGCCGACGTCGAGGACCGATCGGACACCGTCCAGCGGCAGCGCGCCTGCGCACATCACCGCCTGCAAGCGGGCGCCCGCCGCCTGCGCATCGTGGAACGCCGCCGCCGCCTCCGGATGCTCACGGAGATAGGTGAAGAAGTCGATGCCGTGCGCGGCGACGACGGGATCCGTGCCGAGACGCGCGGCCGCGCCCAGCTGCGCGTATGCAGCCATGGTCCACGGCGCGCCACCGAAGCGCGCCCATCCGTCCCAGCCGCCGTCGCGCGTCAAGAGCTTGGTCACGCGGTTCGCGTGGTACCGGCCGCGCCGGTCGCGACGCATGCAGCCGCGTGAGGCGAGGTACGCGAGCAGGCGTTCGAGGCCGTCCTCGTCGGCATTCACGCGCGCTGCCAACGCATGCGCGGTGCGCGGTTCGTCGAGATGCTCGGGAATGCCGAGCTCGACCAGAGCGCACAGCGCGGGCCCGTCGAGCGCTCCCAGGAGCCGTTCCAACAGCACTTGGAACGGCAGGCCCATGCGATCATGGAGGCGAGCAACGGAAGCGCGAACTCTGGTCGCGACGCGGACGGCCGCGGCCGGCGGTACGGCCGGCACACCACCCACCTCGCGCGCCGTGAGCGGCCATGTGTTGGTCATGCGCAGGAGCGTGACACGAAATCCATTCGCCGGGCGCATTCACCGCCTCTACCGTTGCGCACATGCAACTCGAGCCGACCGACCGAACGCGCCACCGCCGCCTCCCGAAGCGAGGATCGTTCGACGTCGGGTTGATCAACGCCATCCTGGACGAGGCGCTCATGTGCCATGTGGGGTTCGCGGTCGACGGTCGGCCCTCGGTCATTCCCACGATCCATGCGCGCGTCGACGACCAGCTCTACCTGCACGGCGCGGCCGCGAACCACATGCTCAAATCGCTCGCGGGCGACATCGAGGCGTGCGTGACCGTGACGATCGTCGACGGTCTCGTGCTCGCCCGCTCCGCCTTCCACCACTCGATGGACTACCGCTCGGTGATGGTCTTCGGCCGCGCGACCCGCGTCGACGACCCGGACGAGAAGCGGCGTGCGTTGCACGCATTGGTCGAGCATGTCGTGCCGGGGCGCAATGCCGATGCCCGGCCGCCTTCGGACGCGGAGCTGCGGGCGACGCTCGTGTTGCGGCTGCCGATCGCGGAAGCGTCGGCCAAGGTGCGTACCGGTGGTCCGGTCGACGACGAGGAAGACATGACGCTCCGCGTCTGGGCGGGCGTGCTCCCCTGCTCCATGACCTTCGGTGCGGCAGTTGCCGAACCGGACGTGACCGTGCCGCTGCCGGAGTACGCGCGCGCGTACTCGCGCTAGGCGACCAGCCCGACCACCGGTTCCCGGCGCACGTCGTAGTTCATGACGTCGTCGAGCAACACGAGGAGATCGGACTGCACCTCGGCGTACGCAGGATCGTCGAAGCGGTTCACGAGCTCGCCGGGATCTTCCTGCAGGTCGTACAGCTCGTCGCCCCATGGCGCTTCGAGGTAGCGGTGCAGCTTGTAGCGCGTTGTGGTGAGCGTGCGCATCGGCAGCGTTCGCATGATGCTGAAGTCGTTCTCGGTGAGCACGTGCTCGCGCGGCTCGTCATCGAGCACGCGGCCTTCCATCCATTTCGGCACGTCGAGGCCGGCGGCGGCGAGCATCGTCGGCGCGAGATCGATCGTGCCGACGGGATCGCCCGCGATCTTTCCGGCCTCGACGCCCGGACCGCGCAATATCAGCGGCACGCGCAGGAGCGAGTCGTAGCCGAACGGCCCCTTGAAGATCATCTGGTGCTCGCCGAGGAACTCGCCGTGGTCGCTGGTGACGATCACGAGGGTGTCTTCGGCAAGGCCCTGCTCGTCGAGAACGTCGAGCACCCGGCCGATCGCATGATCGAGCTGCGCAACCATGCCGTAGTAGCCGGCCGTCATCGTGGCCAGCTCCTCGCGAGTGAGCGTCGCGCCGCCAGGATTCGCCCATTCGAGCGTCTGGCCGCGCATGCCCTGCGCGAGGAACTGATGAAGCGGCGGCTTGCCGTCGAACTCGTCGGGATGGACATCCGGCAGCACTTCGAGCGTGTCCGCCGCCGTGTACCGGTCGCACCACGGCGCGGGCGGGTCCATTGGATGGTGCGGATCGGTGAAGCTGACCCAGCCGAAGAACGGCCCATCGACGCCGCGCAGCCACTCACACGCGCGATCGGCGACCCACGTCGTGGGGTGGTCCTCTTCGGGCAACGCGTTGCGCCACGTTTGGGTGTGGTCCCATCGCGCGCCGGCGGCTTCGGGCTGCATGAGCCGCAGGCGTTCGACGCCGCGCTCGAAACCGTCGCGGAAGAGATGCCGCCCGTAGTGGAGGCCGAACGGCGGCGGCCCGAAGATCCAATTCCACTGCCCCACCAACTCGGCGATCCGCAGGTTGTGCCCGAAGAGCATGAGCTCGGCGTGCTCGAACCCGAAGTACGGCCCCTGCCAGTCCGGGTCGACGCGCGCCGAGCCGTCGACGGATTCGAGCCTGCCCGTCGGAAAGAACGGGAACGTGGTCGCAAAGTGGGCCTTGCCGATGATTGCCGTGCGGTAGCCGGCTCGGGACAACAACGTGGCGATCGATCGTTCCTCGGCATCGGCGGGAAGGTCGATCCCGTTGCACGTGACGCCGTGCGTGGACGGATACGTGCCGGTGAGGATCGATGCCCGCGCGGGCTGGCACAACGGATTCTGTGTGCGCGCGGTCGAGTAGCGCGTTCCCACCGCGGCGAGCGCGTCGAGCCGGGGTGTCGCCGCGAGCGGGCTGCCGGCGACACCGAGCGTGTCCGCTCGCTGCTGATCGGTCGTGATGAGCAAGATGTTCATGCATTCCCCTTGTTCAACCCGGCGCGGGCCAGCCGGTGCACGACTCGAGCGGCTGCTGCCGGCGACAATCGCTGTACGCGTCGAAGATGGTCCCATGTGTCGAAAGACGTCGCTACCTCGAGCGCGGCCAGCTGCTCGCGACGCCCCGCCGCCGGAAACTCGAACGCGAACAGCGCCGCCAGCTCGCGACGGTGCTCGGTCGCGATCTCCGCGAGCGCACGCTGAAGCACCGGTGAGCCCGGCGCGACGAGCAAGGTTGCGCGCCGCACCGGCGCGATGCGCTCGTACACGCGGACGCGCTGTGCGATGAGCGCCTCGAGCCGCGCGGCGCGCGCCAGCGACCCGTCGATCGGTGTGCGCAACGGGGCCAGCCGTTCGGTCTGGCGGACGACGCACATCGCGTAGAGCGACTCCATGTCCTCGAAATGCTGGAAGACCGATCGCACCGATACTCCCGCCCGGGCCGCGATCGCGCGGGCGGTGGGCTGGGGATCGCCGTCCTCGAGGAGCGCAAGCAGCGCGTCGGCGATCGCGTCACGGTTGCGCGCCCCCCGCTGGACTCGCCCGTCGACGCGGGTTGCGGTCGTCATGGCGGCATGGTAGGAAAGTCGCACTTCAAGTGCAACTATCAGTGCCAAAGGGAGCCGGCGATGGACGCTCTTCGTACGCCCGACGATCGATTCACCTCACTCCCCGACTACCCGTTCACGCCGCACTACGTCGAGGTCGACGACGGGGAGGGCGGGCAGCTCCGAGTGCATCATCTCGACGAGGGCGACGCGAACGCGCCAGTCGTGCTCCTCATGCACGGTGAGCCATCGTGGAGCTTCCTGTATCGCAAGATGATCCCGATCCTCGTCGACGCGGGCTTTCGCTGTGTCGCTCCCGATCTCGTGGGCTTCGGCCGTTCCGACAAGCCGGTCAAGCGCACGGACTATACGTATGCGCGCCACGTCGAATGGGTGCGGAGCGCCGTCTTCGATCGTCTCGATCTTCGTGACGTGACGCTCGTCGCGCAGGACTGGGGCGGACTCATCGGTTTGCGGATCGTCGGCGAGCATCCCGACCGTTTCGCACGGGTCGTCGCCGCGAACACCTACCTGCCGACCGGCGACACGCCCGCGGGGTACGGTTTCATGAGATGGCAGCGGTTCTCGCAAGAGGTCGAAGACTTCGACGTCGGCGTCATCGTCGGCCTCGGGTGTCATCTCGCCCTTCCGCCCGACGTCATCGCCGGATACAACGCGCCGTTTCCTGACGATTCGTACAAGGCCGGCGCACGCCAGTTCCCGATGCTCGTGCCCACCACGCCCGACGATCCCGCCTCGGAAGCCAATAGGAACGCATGGAAGACGCTGCGGTCGTGGACGATACCGTTCCTCACCGCGTTCTCCGACGAGGACCCGATCACGCGCGGCGGAGACAACGCGTTCCAGCGCGACGTGCCGGGCTGCACGGGCCAACCGCACACGACGATCGAAGGCGGCGGTCACTTCCTGCAAGAGGATTGCGGTGAGCAGCTCGCGCGCGTGGTCGCGCAGTGGATGCAAGCGAGCTAGCTTTCCCCATCAATATTTTCGCGTTGCTCGACGAGGTGCGTGCGATCGCCCGCACCGGATTGCACTACTGCAACGATCCATTCGATCGCGCGCGGTACGAACGGCTGCTCGAGCTCGCGGCCCAGGAGTATGCCGAGCGCAGCGGACTCGACGAGCCCACGGTGCGCGCCCGGTTCGACGCCGAGATCGGATACCAGACGGCAAGAGTCGGCGCCGACGCCGCCATCTTCGACGACGACGACCGCGTGTTGCTCGTTCGACGGGTCGACGACGGCAAATGGGGATTGATCGCGGGCTGGGTCGACCCCAACGAGACGCCGGCGCACACCGTCGTACGCGAGCTCTCCGAGGAGGCGGGCGTGCGCGGGCGCGTGGACCAACTCGTCGGCGTGTTCTTCCGCGAAGCGCGCACCGGGGAGCACCCGCACGGGACCGTTTCCATCCTGTACCTCTGTTCCATCCTCGGCGGTGAGCTGCAACCGCAGCTCCACGAAGTGCACGAGGTCGCCTGGCGCCATATCGACGATCTGGACGCCGATGAGTGGCATGTGAACCATGGGACACTTGCCCGCGCTGCGCTCGATGCGAATCGGCGCCGGCGCAGCGGCCTCTAGAACTGGACCGGCGTAGCGGCCTCTAAGCTGGAAGCCGTGCGGGCGCACTTCGAGCGAATCGTGGTCGACGGTGTGCCGGCGTATGTCGGCGACCTCCCGGACCCTGTCACGGCCGGAATCGTGTTCCGGGTCGGTACTGCCGACGAGTCGTTGCTCGAGCACGGCCTCACGGCGCTCGTCGCCGAGCTCGCGGCGGTCGACGTCGACGGGATGAACTGGATCGTTCACGAGACGTCGACGATCTTCTTCACCAGCGGCACCCTGTCCGACGTCACGCAGAGACTGACGTCGGTGTGCGCGGCGCTCCGGGCACTCTCCGAGGACGATCTCATCGACCTCGCGGACACGATCCTCAACGAGCCCAAGAACAAGCCACTACAGCCCCCGGTCACGATTCTCGGGGTGCGGTTCGGTGCGCAGAGCTACGGCTTGGGAGGCTTCCCGCGTCTCGGCCTGCTCCGAACCACCGGTCCCAACGTGAACGCCTGGGTGTCGCGCCGGTACAACCGTTCCAACGCCGTCGTCTTTGCAACGGCCCCGCTCGGACAACCCCGGCTCGGGCTCCCCGCCGGTGCGCGTGTGCCGCCGCCGCTGCCGACGCCGACGAACATCTTGCTGCCCGCGTGGTGCCCGCAGGACTGGATCGGCAGGGCCTGGAGGCCGTTCGTGTACTTCTCGTCGGTCACGCCGGGCACCGACGCCGCGAAGGTCGCGGACCGCGTCGTCGAAGCCGACATCCGGCGGCGGGCGGAAGCGACGAGCCTGTCGCTCGCCGATCGCGAGGCGAACATCAATCCGTGGACCGTGCAGTTCGACTACACCGATTTCCGCATCGACGTCGGGCCGCGTGTGGACGACGGCGTCGAAGCGCTGTTGGGAAGCATCGACGACCTCGCCGACTACGCGCCCGCTCCCGAGGCCCTCGCGGCGGGCATCGCCGAGTTCGACCGCTGGACCAGCGATCCTTCGGCCATTCCAGGCGTCGGCGCGATGCTCGCCTGGAACGAGCTGCTGACGAATCGTCCGCGCAGTGTCGAGGAATTCCTCTCTCATATCCATGCGGTGACCATCACCGAGGTTGCGGACGTCGTCGACGCGATGCGCGAGCACGCGATCGTGGTCGTCCCCGAAGGGGCCGAGCTCATCGATCCGCGCTTCGTCATGCTCACACCGACGACCGCGCCACCCGTCGTCGGCCTCGCGTACGGCGCGGCAACCGGAGAGGACGATCCCGCCGACAACGCGCGTCTGGTCGTCGGGGCGGAGGGTGTCACGTTCATCGATGTCGACGAGCAGCTCACCGTGCGCTTCCGGGACTGCGTGGCCGCGCTCCGGTTCGCGGACGACGTGTTCATGTTGTACGCCGCCGACGGGACGATGATCTCCGTCGCGGCCGCGGAGTGGATCGACGGGCGGTCAGCCTTGGCGCGAGTGCGGGCCGGCATCGACCCCGAATGCATCATCGACGCGAACCCCGAGCAGCCGCTCGGCGCCGTTCGAGTCGTGGGTTCCGACGACTAACGCGCGCCGTCGCAGCCGCCGGCCGCGCTGGCCGGGTCGACCTCGACGCTCGACAGGGCGGCCGCGAGGTTCGCCAGCTGGCGCGCGGTCAACCGGGTGATGAAGTGGTCACGGACCCCCCGCACATGGGTCGGTGCGGCGTTGCGCAGCGACTCCATCCCCGTCTCGGTGATCACCGCGTTGGAGCCCCGGCGATCGGTCGGACACTGCCGTCGCTCGACGAGCCCGGCTCGGACGAGACCGTCGATCCGGCGGGTCATGCCGCTCGGCGAGAGGTGCAAGCGCCCCGCCAGCTCGCTCATCCGGAGCGAGTGATCCGCAGCTTCCGAGAGGTGTACGAGGACCTCGTAGTCGCCCAGCGAGAGACCGTGCGCGGCTTGTAGCTCGTTGTCGAGGGTCGCCAGGAGCCCGGTCGTCGTCTGGATGAGGGCCTGCCAGGCCCGCATCTCCGGTTCCGTCAACCAAAGCACGGCGGTGTCGCTCACCCTCCGAGCATACCGCCCTGGGAAAGCTTCTTGCGTTCGCAAGTATCCGTGATATAGTTGCGGAAGCAACGGTTGAGTCCGCAAGATCCTCGAAGGAGCCACCCATGGCCAACACCCAAGTCCAGCCCGACGTCCGGAATGTCCCCGATGCCGGCGCGTACGCACTCGACCCCACGCACTCCTACGTCGCGTTCACGGCGCGCCACCTCATGGTGACCAAGGTGCGCGGCCGGTTCCCCGTCACCGAGGGCGAGTTGGTCGTCGGCGAGGACGCGAACCTGTCGTCCGTCGAAGCCACGATCGACGTCTCGGCGGTCGAGAGCGGCGACCCCAAGCGTGACGAGCACCTGCGCTCGGCCGATTTCTTCGACACCGAGAACCACCGCGACGCGACGTTCCGCTCGACGAGCGTCGAGGACCACGGCGACGGCGGGTTCACGGTGCAAGGCGACCTGACGATTCGCGGCGTGACCCGCCCCGTCTCACTGAAGAGTGAGTACCTCGGTACGCAGGTATCGCCGTGGGGCGACACCCGGATCGGCTTCAGCGCCGAGACCGACGTGAGCCGCAAGGAGTGGGGTCTCGAGTGGAACCTCGCCCTGGAGACCGGCGGCGTGGTCGTGGGCGACAAGATCAAGCTCGTCATCGACGCGGAGTGGATCCGCAAGTAACGAGTCGTGCGTTCGCGCAGCAGCGCGTCGGAATCGATCATCGTGCAACTATTGCGCGATGACCGATCTCGACGCGCTGCTGGCGCGTATGACCCTCGACGAGAAGCTCGCACAGCTCGGCTGCGTGTGGTGCAGCGCGTTGATCCGCGACGACGACTTCTCCCCCGCCGCGGCCGACCGATGGCTGGCGCACGGAATCGGTGAGATCACGAGGATCGGCGCGACGACCGGATTGCGGTCGCGCGAGCGGGCGGAATTCGCCAACGCGATCCAGCACTATCTCGTCGAGCACACCCGGCTCGGCATCCCTGCGATCGTGCACGAGGAGAGCACGGCGGGGCTGTGCGCACGCGACGCGACGCAATTCCCCCAGGCGATCGGGCTCGCGTCGGCGTGGGACCCGGAGCTGATCGAGCGCATCGGCACCGTCATCCGTGAGCAGATGGTTGCCACCGGTGCCCGCCACACGTTGGCGCCGGTCCTCGATGTCGCACGGGACGCCCGGTGGGGCCGGGTGGAAGAGACCTACGGCGAGTCGCCGTATCTCGTCAGCCGCCTCGGCGTCGCGTACGTGCGCGGCGTGCAAGGCGAGCTCGCCGACGGTGTCGCCGCGACCGGCAAGCACTTCCTCGGGTACGCGATGTCCGAAGGAGGCATGAACCACGCGCCCGTGCATTTCGGACCGCGCGAGCTCCGGGAGGTGTACGCCGAGCCGTTTCGCGCTGCGATCGCAGAAGCCGGCCTGTCGACGGTGATGAATTCGTATTCCTCGGTCGACGGCCTCCCGTGCGGCGCGTCCCGCGCGATTCTCGACGACCTGTTGCGCGGCGAGCTCGGCTTCCAAGGCGCGGTCGTCGCGGACTACTCCACGACCGAGCTGCTGATGGTCCACCACCGCGTCGCGGCGACGAAGGGCGATGCCGCGCAGCGCGCGCTCGAGGCGGGACTGGACATGGAGCTGCCGCAGCTCGACTGCTACGGCGCGCCGCTGAAGGCACTCATCGATGCCGGCACGGTCGATGTCGCACTGGTCGATCGGTCGGTGCGACGTGTGTTGCGCCTGAAGGAGGAGCTCGGCCTGTTCGACGATCCGTTCGTCGACGAAGGCGCTTCCGAGCGCGCCTACGGCCGGCCTTCGGACCGCGCGCTCGCGCACGAAGCCGCGGTGAAGTCGCTCGTGCTCCTCCGCAACGACGGCGTGCTCCCGCTCGCGGCCGACGCCCGCGTCGCCGTGATCGGTCCCGGCGCAGACGATGTGCGGCTCCTCCAAGGCGATTACTCCTATCCCGCGCACACCGAGATCGTGCAGCCCCGTGACGAAGCGGGCAGGCTCGTCGAGGCAGCCGGACGCTTCGCCGCCGGTCCGTACTATCCGGAATCGGTGACACCCCTCGCCGGCATCCGGGCGCTCGCAGGTGCGGTCACCTACGCCAAGGGCGCCGGCATCCGCAGTGCCGACACGTCGGGCATCTCCGAGGCGGTCGCCAACGCGCGCGACGCAGACGTCGCGGTATGCGTCGTCGGCGGTCGGTCCGGCCTCATGCCGAACTGCACGAGCGGCGAGTTCCGAGATGTCACTGATCTCGCGTTGCCGGGTGCGCAGCAACAGCTCGTCGAAGCGGTCGTTTCCTGCGGCACACCGACGATCGTCGTCGTGATGAGCGGCCGCGCCCATGCCCTCGGATGGATCGCGGAGCATGCATCGGCATTGCTCTACGCATGGCTGCCGGGTGAGCAGGGCGGCGCGGCGATCGCCGACGTCCTGTACGGAGTCGCGTCGCCGTCGGGCCGGCTTCCGATCTCGTTGCCGCGCGCCGCGGGTCAGGTGCCGGCGCACCACGACACCCGCGCCGGCGGCGGTCGGAGCATGATCTACGGCGACTACGTCGACGCGGCGGCGTCGCCGCTGTATCCCTTCGGCTTCGGGCTGTCCTACACCATGTTCACCTACAGCGATCTCGGCATCGACGACACGGCCGGGACCGGCGACCCGTTCTGCGTGCAGCTGCGCGTCACGAACACCGGAGCTCGGGCCGGCACCGAAGTCGTGCAGTTGTACGTCCGCGACGAGGTGGCGCGGGTGGCGCGTCCGAATCGCCAGCTCGCCGGCTTCGCGCGCGTCGAGCTCGCGCCGGGGGGATCCTCGACCGTACGATTCACGGTCGACCCCACGCTCCTCGCCTACTACGACGAAGAGATGCGTCTCGTGATCGAACCCGGCACAGTGCGCATCATGGCCGGCGACCTCGAAGCGACCTTGCGGGTCGACGGACCCGAGCGCGAGATCGCGCCGAACGACCGGCGACCGACTGCGATCGAGATCGTGTCGTGACGTCGACGCTCGCGGCCGCGATGTACACCGATCCGTCGGTGTACGAGCACGAGCGCGGTGCAGTCTTCGGGCGCCAGTGGCAACTCGCAGGCTTTTGTGCACAACTCCGGGAACCGGGCGACTACGTGCGTCACGACTTCGCGGGATGGACGGTCGTCGTCGTCGTCCAGGACGACGGCACGCTGCGCGCCTTTCACAACGTCTGCCGCCATCGCGCGGGACCGCTGGTGGCCGACGATCACGGCCACGGCGCGCGCTTCGTCTGCCGGTACCACGGTTGGGCGTATGCACTGGACGGTCGCCTCCGGGCGGCGCGCGACTTCGGAGACGAGGGCCTCGACCTCGAGGCGTTCGGGCTCGTAAAGGTGCGCGTCGACGAGTGGCGGGGCCTCGTGTTCGTCAATCTCGACGACGACGCCCGACCGTTGACCGAAGACCACGGCGCATTCTTCGACGCCGCGGCCCACCAACCGCTCGAAGAGTTCTCGTACAGCCACCGGCTGGTGCACCGCGTCGCCGCGAACTGGAAGGTCTATTGCGACAACTACGGCGAGGGTTACCACGTGCCACTGGTGCACCCGGAGCTGAACCGGGAGATCGTCGCCAAGGAGTATCGCGTCATGGTGGGCGACCATTTCTGCGAGCATTCGGCGCCCGCCCGGGATGGCGCGATCAATGCCGGCTCGTGGCTGTGGCGATACCCGAACCTCGCGCTCAACGTGTATCCGGGCGGCATGAACGTCGAGCGGATCGTGCCCGACAGCTTCTCGGACACCGTCGTCGTGTACGACTACTTCTTCCGCGATCTCGATGCCCGCGAGGAGAACGCGGAGGTCGTACGGCTCGGGTGCGACATCTTGGACGAGGACCGGGTGATCTGCGAAGCCGTGCAGCGGAACCTGCAGACGGGCGTCTACGACACCGGTGTGCTGAGCCCGCGTCACGAGAACGGCGTGGCCGCGTTCCAGCAGTGGGTGCGGGAGTCTCTCGGGGCTTAGCCTGGGGCCTCCGGAGGCGAGAATGGCAGACACGATCAAGCTCAACTGGCGGAAGAGCGAGACGCACGGGCTCGAAGACGACCCGGACCCGCGCCCGATCCACTACACGTTGTTCTCGACTGACGACCATCTCGTCGAGCCCCCGGACATGTTCGAGGGCCGGCTCCCCGCGAACATGCAAGAGGACGCGCCGCGCGTCGTCGAGACCGAGGAGGGCCACGAGGTGTGGCACTTCGACGGGAAGATCTTCTTCCAGGTGGGCCTCAACGCCGTGGTCGGTCGCAAGCGCGAGGACTGGAAGGTCGAGCCGACGCGCTTCAACGAGATGCGCACGGGGTGCTACGACATCGACGCGCGCGTCCGCGACATGGACATCAACGGGGTGTGGGCGTCGGTCAACTTCCCGTCGCAGATCACCGGGTTCTGCGGCTCGGTGTTCTCCCGTTGCACCGATCGGGACCTCGGCCTGGCGGTGACGCGGGCATGGAACGACTGGTTCCACGACGTCTGGTTCTCCGCGTATCCCGAGAGAATCGTCCCGATGGGGATCACGTATCTCGCCGATGCGGAACAGGGCGCGAAGGAGATCCGTCGCAATGCGGCGCGCGGCTTCACCGCCGTGACGTTGCCCGAGATGCCACATCGGATCGGGATGGAGCCGATCTTCTCGCCGTGGTGGGACCCGATCATCGAGGCGTGCGCAGACACCGAGACGGTGATCTGCCTGCATGTCGGCTCGACGGGTGTGGCGGACATGCCGAAGGGCGCACCGATGGTGCCGCTCGGCGCGACATTGTTCGGTCAGCTCTCCCTGAGCGCTTGCGCGGAGTGGCTGTGGTCGGGGTACGCCGTGAAGCATCCCGACCTGAAGATCATCATGAGCGAGGGCGGCATCGGGTGGGTCGCGATGCTGCACGATCGTCTCGAGAACATCGTCGACCGTTCGGGCTACGGGCACTACTTCCCCGGTGAGCTCCGTCCCGCAGAGGTACTGCATCGCAACTTCTGGTTCGCGACGATCGACGACCCGTCGACGTTGTCGACACGCGATGCCATTGGCGTCGACCACATCACGTTCGAATCGGACTATCCGCACGGTGACGGCACCTGGCCGGAGACACAGCGGGTGTTCGGCGAGGTCTTCGGCGCACTCACCGACGACGAGATCGCGCGCATCAGCCACGAAAACGCCGCGAAGCTGTTCCGACATCCATTGCCCCCGCCCGGCAATCCGCACGCCGTGGGAGTACGAACACAATGAGCGAATACGACGACCTGCTCCTCGACGCATACAAGGGCGAGCTCTTCGGGGACGCGTTCTTCGGTGCACTCGCCGACAAGCAGCCCGATGTCGATCGGCGCGAGAAGTTACGCACGTTGCAGACCGTCGAAGCGCGCATGGCAACGACGCTGCGCCGGCTCGTCGGCGACGCCGGGCTGCACACCGATCCTGCGGTCTCGCGGCGCGAGGGCGCGGAGCTCGCGGCCGGGATCGATCCCGAGAACTGGGACGAGCTGCTGCGGGGGCTGCGCGATGCGCTTCCCCAGTTCCTCGAGAAGTTCGTCCGGTTGCGCGACATCGCGCGGGCACCGACCGATCCCGCGCTCGACGCACTCGTGAATCACGAACGCGCGATCGAACGGTTCGCCGAGCTGGAGCTCGCGGGCGACAAGAAGTCGCTGAAACCGCTCCAGGATCACCTGCGCCGTCCCGCGTGATCTACCGCGGCGACCGCGTGCAGCTCGACCTCCCAATCCTGGAGGCGGGCCGACGTGCGAGGATCGCGCCGCCCGCGGGCGAGGAGGCCGTGCTCGTGCTGCTCGCCGGCGACCTCGAATGGGACGGTGTACGCGCGACGCGCAGCGACGTGTTCGACGCCCGCGCGTCAGCGGTGTATCTGTCCGCAGGCAGCAGCGTCGACGTCGTCGCGCGTACGCCAACGGAGCTTGCGCTGGCTGCGACCCGCAATGCCGGCCTGTCCTCCGTCGAGTCCGCGCCGTCGTTCATCGCGCCGGCCGATGTCGTCGTGCACGAGCGCGGCGCACCGGGATGGCAGCGGCAGGTGCACGACATTGCGGCTGACAACGTGCACGCGCAGACGCTGATCGTCGGTGAGACGTTCAACGAACCCGGGCAATGGTCTTCGTTCCCGCCGCACAAGCACGACGGTGAAGATGGTGAGCCCGCGCTGGAGGAGGTGTACTACTACCGGTTCGACCGACCCGACGGCTTCGGCTTCCAGGGCCTGTACGAGCGCGGCGACAGGGACGGCGGGACGGACCGTGAGCACGCCGTCTTCTTGCGCCACGGCGCGATCGTCGGCATTCCCCGTGGCTATCACCCGGTGTGCGCAGCGCCCGGCTACCGCCTCTACTACCTGTGGGCATTGGTCGGGAAGCCGCGCCGACTCGCGATGCACGAGGACCCCGCACACCGGTGGCTGCACGAGCCGGGAGCCGCTTCTCGGTGAGCGTTGATCCCGGCGCGCGACCCGGTTACGGGCCGGTGCTGATGGTGAAGGTCGAGGTGGACATGTACACACCGGCGTACGTGTTGGCCGGTATCGCGAGCCGGAACGCCGGCGTGACGGTTTGGCTCCCGAGGCCCGTGCTCGCCGCCGCGTTGAAGAGCTGCGTCGCGGTGGGCGCGGTCGATCCTGCGGGCAGCGTGTAGGGATAGGTCGCCTGGTTCGTGGCGAGCGTGCACGTGGTGACGCGGGCGATCGTCGGTGCCGATTGCACACTGATCGCGTCGGTCGGAAGCGTACGCGCACCTGTGGTGAACTGCGTCGACGTCGCCGTCACGCTCCACCCCGACGCATTCGAGTTCGTGACGCCGAACGCGGGCGCGACGATGCTCGTCTGGTCGTGACCGTTCAGCGTGTCGGCGAACGTCACGGTGGCCGGAGGTGTCAACGACAGTGACTCTGCCATCGTCAACTCGTGCGTGGTGGTCGCGCTCGGCCCGCCGTTGCGGCTCATCGTCTGGCCGGTGACACCCGCGCGGTCGACGTGCCGGCCGAACTGGTCTCGGTGACGCGGGCGGTGAAGGTGTCCGACGCCGTATAGGGGTGGTCGGTCGTCGCAGTATCGGTGTTGACGATGCTGGTGCCGTCGCCGAAGTCCCAGGCGTAATTCGCAATGGTGCCGTAGGCGACGGTGGAGCCGGAGGCGTCGAAACTGATCGACGATCCGGTGGTGAGCGTGCCGGAGGTCGTGTACGACGCGACGGGTGCCTGGTCCGGAACGAACGCGACCCCGGCGGGTTGCGCGCCGACGGCGATCGCAGTGCCGGCGGTGCCGGACGCCACGATGATCGGCGTCACGGTGCCGTTACTCATGGCGACGTAGGCCTCGGTGCCGTCGGGACTGAACGCGACCGCGGACGGTCCGGCCCCGCCGACAGCGATGGCGGCGCCCGGCGCATTCGACGACACCGTGATCGGCGTGACCGTGCCGGACGTCTGGTTGGCGACATAGGCCCGGGTGCCGTCGGGACTGAACGCGACGCCGATCGGGCTCGCGCCGACCGGGATCGCGCTGCCGGGACTGTCGGACGACAAGCCGCAATCTCATCGTGCGCTGTTCACGAGCATCGCTCGTTGCAGTGCGCGTGACATGTATTGATCGGTGACGTCGGCGCCGATCAGAACTTCTTGCCGGCCGCGAGCGTGAAGGGTGAGTTGCTGAGCACGGCTCCGGCGGGGTCTTTGAGCAATCCCGATGCCGTGTAAATCGGCGTGCTCGTCAGGACGTTGGCGACCGTTCCCGAGATCTTCGCACCGAGTGTGACCACGAGCGTACGTGTGCTTGCCGTCCAGGAGATGCTCGACGCGTTGGTCGTCGTACCGCCGAACGACGCTGCGGTGCTCACGTATGCACTCGACCCAAGATTGATCGACCCGAAGTTGAACGTGCACGACGCGCTCGTGACGGTCAACGCGTCGTTCGTCGGGCTGGTGCCGTCGCTGATCGAGACGGTGACGTTGCTGCTCGCGTTCAACGTCTGGTTGGCGGTATCGCCGCCGGTCCATGCCGAACAGATGCTGGTCTCGCTCATCTGTGCGGAGAACACGATCGCGACCGTGTCACCCTTGTCCATCGTCCCCGCGGTCCCAGTGGCGTTCGCGAGCGTGACACTCGAGATGCTGGGCCTCGGAGCGATCGTGAGCGGGAGATTCGCCGTGACGATCCCGCCCAACCCATCCGTGATCCGGACCGCGAGCGTCGGCACGCCCGTGCCGGTCGGCGTCCCCGAGAGCACTCCGGTGCTCGCGGCCATCGTCAGGCCCGCGGGCAGGCCACTCGTGACCGACCAGAGGTATGGCGCCGTGCCGCCCGAGCCGGTGAGCGTCGTGCTGTACGGGATCGTCTGCTCACCACTCGGCAACGACGCGGTCGTGATCGCAGGGGCGCTGACGACGGTGAGCGACAAGCTCTTGGGCACGGTTGCACCCGCCGCATCGGTGAGCGTGACCGTCACGGTCGCCGTTCCGGCCGAGCCGGTCGGCGTGCCCGTGATCGCGCCCGTGCTCGCGTTGATCGCCAGGCCGGCCGGCAGGTTGGTGGCCGACCAGCTATAGGGCGTCGTTCCGGCAGAGGCGGCCGGTGTTGTGCTGTACGCGACCGTCTGCTCACTGTTCGGCAACGACGCCGTGGAGATCGCAGGTGTCGCGTTGATGACCAGCGAATACGCCTTGGTGCCGACGTCGTCGCCCGATGCGTCGCTCACGGTGACCGTGACGGATTTTGTTCCCGCGGCCATCGGCGTGCCGGAGATCACCCCGCTACTCGCATTGATCGACATACCCGTCGGCAAGTTGGTCGCCGACCAGCTGTACGTGACCCCGTCGCCTCCGGCGCCGATGATCGTCGGGTTCGGATACAACGGCTGGTTCACGGTCCATGCCGGCAGCGATGCTGGCGTCGCGATCGACAGTGGAGACGCGGTGCCGATCGCGAGTGTCGCGGCCCCGGACAACGCGAGTGACTGCGAGACGATCGACGTCACCTTCGTCGCGACCGCGCTCCCGGCGAACTGCACCTGCGCGTTCGGCGCGTAGAGCGCGCCGTTGAGCGTCAGCGACCCGGTGTTCGAGATCGGCGTCGCGGCGCTGCCGGTTCGCCACATGAGCACACCTGCGTACGATCCCGATGTCATCGCCGCCAGGTTCACCGCGGCGCCGCCGGTCGCGGAGAACGTTCCGCCCGCGAGGTAGAGGAACACGCCGCCCGCCGCGCTCGTGATCGCAGTGGGACCGCTCGTGATGCTCAGACCGTTCTGCAGCACGTAGATGCCGCTCGCGAACGTGCAGTTTGCAGAGAGCGTGAGCGCGCTCGCGTACACACCTGGCTGGGCGGTTCCACTCGGGCAGCCGGTCCGACTCGTGAGTCCGACGGTCGACGGTGCCGCCAGCCCTGCGTACGGATCGGCGAGGGCAGGCGA
The DNA here is from genome assembly GCA_038238245.1 of Acidimicrobiia bacterium. Classification (GTDB taxonomy): domain Bacteria; phylum Actinomycetota; class Acidimicrobiia; order IMCC26256; family PALSA-610; genus DASQHW01. Next base: position 13,021 of record JBBRXX010000008.1, on the reverse strand, counting down.
ATAGCTCGAGTACGACGGGCAGGTGCTCGTGCCCGACACGGCGCACGAGCCGCCGGTGAGGATCTGCGTCCCGCCCGCCGTGTAGTTGCCCGCGCTCGTCCCCAGGCTCATCGACTTACAACCCGGCGAACCGGCGACGTCCGGAGCGTTGACCTTCACGTTGCCGTACACCCGCATCGCGGCAGTGCCCGCAACGTTGACTCCGGTGGCGATGCCGCCCGTGCAGGTACCGCCGCCGAGGGCGACGACCGACGATGGCACTGTCGGCGGACCGCCTTCCAAGGTGGTTCGGAAGGCGGCATTCAGGCTGTACGTGTACACCAAGCCGGCGGCATCGGGTGTTTCGGCGATGGTCACGGTGACCGACGTCGGGCTTCCGCTGCAGCTGCCCGCCGGAGGACAGACCACACTCACGCTCTGCACACTGGAACCCACCGCGGAGTCGCTCATGAGCGAGCCACCCACGCATTGGCGGCGCAGGAGTGAGTGGGAGACCAGCACATAGTTGACGATGTTCGCCGTGGTCGTCGCGGAAGTACCCGTGCTGTTCCAGTTGAAACGCACAACCGGCGTTGCGGTTCCGGCGACGGGAGGGCTCGCCCTCCCGTCCGCGCAAGGACCAAGGTCACCATCGCCCGGGCACTAGTGCCCTGCCTGAGGCACCCGCGAGCGACGAGATCGCGCGCGAAACTCCTGTGGGCGCCCGTAGCTCAGCTGGATAGAGCATCGGACTTCTAATCCGACGGTCGCAGGTTCGAATCCTGCCGGGCGCGCGCAGCGTGGAGCCACACGGTCAGTGGCCGGCAGGGCATGCCGAATGCACGGCGAGTCGGGAGGCTGCAGGTGGGCGAAGGCACCGACGAAGGCGACCGGGTGGCCGGCCTCATTGCGTCGCAGCGCGAGTTCTACGACCTCCGGGCCCCGGACTTCGGCGACGACACCGTGCCCGACCGAAGAGTCAGCGGCAACATGGCGAGCGAGATGGGCCGCGCCCTCGTCGACGAGTTCGCGCCCACCGGAGACGTGCTCGAGCTCGCATGCGGGACCGGAGGGTTCACCCGCGACCTCGTCCGACATGCGCGAACGGTGACCGCCATCGACGGATCTCCCCGGATGCTGGAACGCAACCGCCGGGAGGTGGGCGACAGCAAGGTGACCTACGTCAATGCCGACATCTTCGGCTGGCGGCCGGAACGTCGGTACGACGCCGTCTTCTTCGGGTTCTGGCTGTCGCACGTCCCGCCGGTCACCTTCGACGAGTTCTGGGCGCTCGTGCGGTCATCCCTTCGGCCCGGCGGGCGCGTCGCATTCGTCGACGAAGACGATCGGGGCGCGATGAACGACGACATCCACCTCGTCGAGAACGTGCCCGTCGCTCCACGAACCCTTCGCGACGGGCGGCGGTTCGACGTCGTGAAGGTGTACTGGGAGCCCACCGAGCTCCAGGACCGGCTCCGCGCACTCGGCTGGCAAGTGGCAGTTCGTCGAGTCGGCGAGACCTTTCTCTACGGGTCCGCTATGTGATGTGCGATTCCCGCTGATGGCACCGGTGCTCGTGCACCCAACGGCCGGATTGCCGGTGCACGAGCTTGACGAGGTTGCCGAGCGCGATGTTCGCGTCGACGAGATGCAATCCCCAGGTCGCGTCCGGAACCGCTCGCAGGGTCGGAAAGCTCCCCAACGGGGTCACCTGTAGCACGTTCGCGCCACCGGCCGACGAGCACTTGGCACGGTACGCGTTGCGATACTCGACCCAGTCGGTCGTGGCCGTGATGGGCGGCGTTCCCACTGCGGCGACGGCGGCTCCGATGATCGTATTGGGCGCGAACGGCTCCGTCGGCTGACTCGACGTCACCTTGCCCGAACCGCCACGCAATGATGCGGGGTTCGTGCACAGCACCTCGAGGGCGGGATCACTGGTCCGTCCGAAGAAGCTGGTCGCGGGTACCGGTGCGCCGAACGTGGAGAATGCGATGACACAGCCGACCTGGTTGCGCGATCGGCAGGCGCGGATGCGCTGGAAGTCTCCGCCGACGTCCTGGCCCTTCTTCACCGTCACATTGCCGCCGAGCAAGATCGCCGACACCAGGAGGTTGCGTACCGCCGGTTTCGGGTCGACCTCCTCGCCGAGCAACTGCTCGAGGACGCCGGCACCTTGCGAGTGACCGATGAACACGACGCCCCGGCCGGCGTTGTCGTGCGCGAGGTAGTCAAGCCACGCCTTGCGCACGTCCTGGTACGCGGTCTCGCGCATCGCGGCCGTTGCTGCGCCGGTGAGCAGACCTGGGACCGTGATCTGCCGGTAGATCGGCGCGAACACGCGGCACTCGCTGGCGTAACGCGCGGCTTGATAGAGCGCGATGGATCGCAGCTCGGGATCGATATCGAAGTTCGCCTGCGGCCCTGGCTGATTGCTCGTCGTGGGGTACACGTAGAAGCAATCAATCTTGGTGGGCTTCTTCGGGACGTACTTCACGGTCGTCACGCGGCCGTGCGCGTTGTAACGCGTGATCGAAAAACCGGGCGCACACGGATTGTTGACCAATCCCGGCCGGCACAGCCACACCGTCGGGCTCGCGGGCGCCGCGACCGCCGGCGTCGCAAGGACACCGACCAACGTGACGCCCGCCAAGAGCGCGACGAATGTGGGACGCAGCAGGCTCATCGGACGCGCGATGACCGCGCGCACTCGACCACAAGGTTGTCCGTTTCTCATGTGCACACCTTTGGGTACGCCGATGCCTGACCCCGAAAGTGAGGAAAACCCATGTATATCAGCGTCGGAGTCATCGTTCTCATTCTCGTCGTCCTGCTGCTCGTAGGCGTTCTGCGTTAGTCAGTCACCCGCGGCGGCCAGTGCCGGCTCGTCGGAGCCGGCGCGGCCGCGAAGGGTCGAAGCTGCATCCTCGTCGCGGATGAGCAGTCCGGAGAGTGCGGCACACACAACGAGACACGCGGCAGTGAAGAACGCGGCGGGATATCCGCCAAGCATTTCCGACTGTGCGTGCGCGCCGTTGTTGCGGGTCAGGAGCACCGTCGTCAGGATCGCAACCCCGAGCGCCGCTGACACCTGCCGCACCGTCGAGTAAATCGCCGACGCGCGACCGGTATCTGCGGGTGAGATGTTCGCGTAGGTCGCGGCCTGCAGTGGCACGAACGAGAATGCCATGCACACGCCCCGCGCGAACATGATCGAGCGGATCCACCAGAGGTCTGTGCCGATTCCTACGAGGGCCAGCGTGCCTGTGACCACGGACATGCCGAGCATCCCGAAGACGACCAGACGGCGTGGCCCGACGCGTTGATACAGGCGGCCGACGAGCTGGCTGGAGATGATCACGCCGATCGCCTGGGGAAACGTCGTGAGTCCCGATTGCAACGCGCTCAACCCGCGCAGCTCTTGCAAGAAGAGCGGCAGGATGAACAATGTGCCCGCGAAGCTGCCGTAGGTGAGCGTGAGCACAATGCTGGCGTTGCGGAACATCCGCTCGCGGAACAGACGCAACGCGAGCATCGGCTCCGGGATCCGAGTCTCGACGACCACCAGCAACACGAACAGCAGCACCCCCGCGATGCCGGTCATGAGCACCGATGGCGAGCGCCAACCCTTCTCGGGCCCTTCCGAGAGCGCATAGAGCACGAGTGCGAGGCCCGCACCCGAGCACACGAAGCCGGGCACGTCGAAGCGGCCGGCCTTTCCCTCGCGATGCTCCCGCAGGAAGAGCGCGCCGATGACGAAGCCGAACACACCGACGGGTAGGTTCACGTAGAAGATCCAGCGCCAGGAAACGTCGGTCACGAGCCAGCCGCCCACCACCGGCCCCGTCGCCGGCGCGAGCACCGTCGGGATGATCAGCACGGTCGACGCCTTGGCACGCTCGATCGGCGGGAACGCGCGGAACAGCATCGCGGTACCGACCGGCACCAACATCCCACCCCCGACGCCTTGCAGGACGCGAAAAGCGATGAGCTCATTGAGGCTGTGCGCCTGGCCGCACAAGGCGGACGCGATCGTGAACATCGCGAGCGCGAACAGGAACACCTTCTTGGTGCCGATGCGGTCACCGATCCATCCCGATGCCGGTATCCAGACTGCGAGCGACAACAAATAGCCGAGCACCACCCACTCGATCGAGGCCGTTGTCGTGTGGAAGTCGCGCTGCAGGGTCGGCAGCGCGACGTTCACGATGGTCGTGTCCATGATGTCGAGGAACATGCCGCACACGAACACGACCGCGACGACCCATTTGTATTCCATGTTGAAGGGCGTCCGGGTCATGCGCCCCGCAGGGTATTCGGCTACTGCGCGGTACCGTCCAGTTCCTCGTACCCGCGGTGTATCGCGTTGTGGAGAAGGTCCGCCGGGAAGGGCCATCGGTCCGCGGCGTCCAACGCGTGCGCGGCCGGCTCGGCGGCGGCGTGCAGCGCGCGGATGACGTCGGCAACACCTTTGATCGCCTCGACCTGGGCGCGCGCTTCCGGCGTCGTCATGACGTCGCCGTGGCCAGGCACGATCGTCGTCTCGGTGTTCGTCGCGTCGAGAAGGGCGGCGACGGTGTTCGGCCATGCGATCGGGAAACAGTCGTCGCCGTACGAGGGCGGTGCCGACTCCTCGAGGAGGTCTCCGGCGAACACGACCCGCGCCTCGCGCGCGTGGGCGACGAGGTCGTGCCCGGTGTGACCGCGTCCGTGGTGCAGCAGCTCGACGGCCCGGTCACCCAGGTCGACGACCGCACGATCCGGAACGGAATGGTTCGGCAACGTCAGTTCGAGGTCCACCAGCTCAGGATCGAGCTTGGCGTCGTAGGCACGGGCCCGGGTCAGCGCGTCCGCATGGCGCTCGAACATGTCGTTGAGCCCGGGATGACCCCACCGCCACGAACCTGTGAAGCACTGGTTGCCGAGGACGTGGTCGAAGTGCCAGTGACTGTTCACAACATGCCGCACCGCGCGCGGATCCAGCTCGATGAGCTCGTGCCGCAACTCCTCCCCTTGTACGGGGGAACCGCGCGTGTCGAACAGCAGCAGGCCTTCGCTCCCGCGCACGACGCCGACGTTCAGGTCGTAGCGTTCGTATCGCCGTCGGTAACAGCCGTCGCCGACTTCCTGCCACACGCTCACAACTGCAAAGCTATGCAACTTGCGCAGCGAACCGGTCGTTCTCGTGCACGGGTTGGGATCGTCGTTCGAGCATGGGTGGCGCACGGCCGGCTGGATCGACCTCCTCGCCGATGCCGGCCGCCGCGTCGTCCCGGTCGACATTTTGGGGCACGGCACCGCCGCCGCGCCGCACGATCCCGCGGCGTATGCGCAGCTCGAGCAGTCGGTCGAGATGCTGCTCCCCGACGAGTCATTCGACGCGATCGGGTTCTCGCTGGGTGCCCAGCTGCTGTTGCGCATCGCGGCCCAAGCGCCGGCGCGTTTCGGCCGTCTCGTCGTGATCGGCGTGGGCGCGAACCTGTTCCGCGACGAGGAGTCCCGGGTGCTCGCGGACGCGTTCGAACACGGCGCGGTGCCCGACGATCTCACGGGCCGCCTCTTCGTGCAGCTGGCGGACAGCGCGGGCAACGATCCCCTGGCAATGGCTGCGTGTCTGCGCCGCGCCCGGGAGCCGTTCACCGTCGATGAGCTGGCACGCGTCACGTGTCCGACCCTCGTCATCATCGGGAATCGCGACTTCGCGGGTCCGCCCGATCCGCTGATCGACGCACTTCCGGACGCCCAGCTCCGTGTGCTGCCCGGCATCGATCACTTTCGCGTGACCAGCGAGTTCGCGTGCATCGACGCGGCCCTCGAATTCGTCGGCGCGGCGCTCTGATTCGGCGGGGTCGTACGCCGGCCCACCCGCCAGCCGCCATCGCGGCGGTTCCGTTAGTCTCCAGAGAATGCGATTCTTCCACGTGAAATCTTCACTGTGCCTTCTCGCGGCCGGCGCGCTCGCGGTGACCGCGTGCAGCGGAAGTAGCGGCAAGGCGGCGAGCGTGAGCGCGCCGAAGGGCGACAGCTCGACGGTGCCGATCGTCACCCCGGCGACGAAGGTGATCGCGGACACCGTTCCCGACGGCGCCGAGCGGCTGAAGTTCAAGGTGCCGATCGACATCGTGCCCGGACAGAACAACATCGGCTACACGCGCACGATCCCCCAGCCCAAGGAAGACGGCTACATCCTCGGCATGTCGACGGACCTTCGCTTTGCCGACGGCACCGTGCCCCCCGTCGACGTGATCCACCTCCACCACGGCGTGTGGCTGAACCTCGCGGGGCACGACACGACCGTTCCGAGTTTGCCGGAACGCTTCTTCGCGGCCGGTGAAGAAAAGACGCGCATGCTCGCGAACACGGGCTACGGCTACAAGTTCGACGCCAGCAAGGACAAGTGGCTGTTGAACTACATGCTGCACAACCAGTTGTCGAAGCCCGACAAGGTCTGGGTCACCTACGACCTCGACTTCGTGCCGATGACGTCGCCGCTCGCGAAGACGATCAAGCCGGCCAAGCCGGTATGGATGGACGTGCAGAACGGCAGCATCTACCCGGTGTTCGACGTGCTGCAGGGCAGCGGCAAGAACGGCACCTTCACCTATCCGGACGATGCCGGCGATCCCTATGCGTGCAAGGACGCGCAACCGGGTCAGCGTCGGCGTCAAGGGCAGTGCGGCACGCCGTTGAACCAGTGGACGGTGACCGGTGACGGTGTGCTGCTCATCGCCGGTGGCCACATGCACCCCGGCGGCCTGCGCGACGACTTGTGGGTGAAGCGCCAAGGTGCGACCGGGCTGCCGGGACACACCAGGCCCGGCGCGCCGGATACCGCGCACGTCTTCTCGTCGGTCTCCACGTATTGGGAGCCGGCAGGGCCGGCATCGTGGGACGTCGCGATGTCCGTCACGCCCGACAACTGGCGCGTCGCACTGAAGAAGGGCGACGTCCTCTCGATGAACACGACGTACGAGACCAAGACCGCCTCCTGGTACGAGTCGATGGGCATCATGGTGCTCTGGATGGCGTTCGACAGCGACGGCGCGTCTGGTGGTGCCGATCCGTTCACCACGCCGGTCGACGTGCAAGGCGTGCTGACGCACGGACACCTTCCCGAGAACGACAACCACGGCGGCGCACCGGACCCGAAGCACTACAACGACGTGACCAAGCTCCCGTCGAAGGAGGTGCCTTCCGGAACGGTCCTGCCGATCGCCGACTTCGCGTATGAGGGTGACATGGCGTTTGCGAAGGCGATCCCGACGATCAAGGCCGGCGGAACACTTGAGTACCGCAACGAGGACGCCGCGCAGGGCATTCCGCACACGCTCACTTCGTGCAAGGCGCCGTGCGACCTCTCGACCGGTATCGCGTATCCGCTCGCCGACGGCGTGCCGAGGTTCGACTCGGGCGAGCTCGCCGCCATCGGGCCGCCGTCGAGCGGGCAGCTCACCTGGGATACGCCGAAGAATCTCCCGCCCGGCACGTACACGTACTACTGCCGGATCCATCCCTTCATGCGCGGCGCGTTCCGGGTCGAGGCCAAGTCATAACGAGCTCGGAAGCTCCTTACACGGCGAGGAGCTTCCGGCGCACCTACAGCGGCAGGAAGAACCAATCATGGGCGTCGGCGTCGTAGAGACGCGTCGTCACGTCGGGGTGTCGGCGCACGAGCCTCGGATCGTGCTGCTTCGACGCGATGGCGAACGTCCAGAACGCGCCCGGATAGGTGGCGATCGCCGTCCACAGCAGATCGGCATGCCGGAACCGTCGTGAGAGTGTCGTGAAGCAGTTGCGTACGACTTCGGGATGGAAGTGGATCGACTCGGTCTGGGCGACGAGGAAGCCGTCGTCCCGAAGCGACGACTGGCACACCGCGTAGAACTCGTCCTCGAAGAGGCGGGCGGCGGGACCGATCGGATCGGTGAGGTCGACCATGATCACATCGAGCTCGCCCTGCAGCTCGCCGACCGATTCGAACGCGTCGCTCGGCCTCACTTCGACACGCGGATCGGCGAGCGCGACGCGCGCGACCTCGTAGTGCTTGCGCGCGACCTGCACGACTTCCTCGTCGAGCTCGAGCAGGAACACACGCTCGATCCCCGGGTGCTTCAAGACCTCTGCCACAAGGTGCACGTCGCCGCCACCGACGATCGCCACGTCACGAGGGTTGGGATGCGAGAACAGCGCCGGGTGCGCCAGCATCTCGTGGTACACGTACGTGTCGAGGTCGGTCATCTGCACGATGCCGTCCAGCGCGAGCACACGACCGAGACGCGGCGCCTCGAAGAGCATGATCTCCTGGAACTCGGTCCGGCGTTGCTCGAGTACCTGCATCACGTCGTAGGCGGCGTGCGAGGCGCTCCCGGGCTCGTGCTCCTCGAAGCGGCGGGCCAGATCCGGCGGCACGCCGCGGGCGAGGTACCGGCACTCCACGTGCTCGGCCTCGAAGGCCGCTCGCAGCACTTCGATCGCGGTGTCGACGTCGGCACCCTCGCCGCAGGTGAAGAAGTCCGCCGCCAGGTAGCCGTGCTCGGGCCAGGTGTGAATGGCGAGGTGGCTCTCGGCGATCATCGCAATGCCGGAGACGCCGTGCGGCGCGAACTGGTGCACGAAGACGTCGATGAGCGTGACGCCGCCCGCCACCGCGGCATCCCGGAGCGCCTGGTCGGCCTTCTCGACCGAGTTGAGGTGCCTGGCGCCCCAGAACTCACAGATGGCGTGCCGTCCGACTCCTGATGCGTCCACTTCCACCTCCGGGCCGTGGTTTGCGGAATCGGTCACGGTACTGCCCGTGCGCAACCAAGACGGCACCAGGTCGCGCTCATTCAGGAGCTGTTCGTCTGCCGGCCTCTACAATGAGCACCCTGCGGAGCTCGGCTGCGCAGGTCCTGGTGGCTGTAGCTCAGTTGGTTAGAGCGTCGGGTTGTGGTCCCGAAGGCCGGGGGTTCGAGTCCCCTCAGTCACCCTTCGATGCAAGCGCGCGCACACGCGTTCGCGTCGCCCCGCCGTCGATGTGCGCGACCACATGCTGGACCGGGCCGTCGATCGACGCGTGCATCGTGCCATCCCGTTCCACCCCCAGACGCCGGCTCTCCATGCGGGCGATCCTCTCGCCGAGCGCGACGAGCACCGTCGCCGGATCGTGCAGGACGAGTGGCGGGTCGCCGTATTCAGCCCGCCACGCTGCCAATTGCTCGCCGAAACGCGGGATCGCGTCGACGAGCACCGCCTCGTCGTCCGGGTCCGCTCGTACGCGCGCGGTCGCATCGAGCGGCACGACGATGAGGTTGCCGACGGTCGCGAGGAGGCGCGCGGCCGACTTGGGGTCGCGGCCCACGTTGTGCTCCACCTGATGCCATTCACCTCGATGCCACACCCGGCCGAGCGCTCCGCCCATCAACACGACGCGCCGAGGCAAGGCGCCGGCGTCGGCCAGGCCCGCGATGTGCGTCCAGGGACCGATGCCGACCAGGACGTCGACCACGGCGAGCTGCGCGGGGGAAGGCGGTCCCGCGACGACCTCGACACCCGGGAGCAGCGCGGACGCGAGCGCCGCGCGGGCCACGACGTCACCGTCAACGGTGCTCACCCCCACGAGCTGGGCGTCCGACGATTGCGCCGCGCACCACAGCGCGACCGTGTCGTCGGGATCGTCACCGATGTCAGTGTCGATCCAGAGGCGCATCAGTGGTGGATGAGCGCCTCGAGCGCCGGCTCCAGCACCGGGAAGCGGAACCCGAAGCCGTTTGCCTCCAACTCGGCGGGCTGCACACGCTGACTCACGAGCAGCAACGTCTCGACGAGCTCGGGCCCGAAGCGAATCTTGAGTGGCAGCATCGGCGTCGGCAAGATCGCGGGGCGATGCAACATGCGGCCGAGGGTTTGCGCGAACTCGTGGTTCGTCACCGGGTTCGGCGCCGTGAGGTTGATCGGCCCGCGGAAGCGCTCATCGTCGATGATCGCGCGGATTGCCGCGATCTCGTCGTCGAGCGTGATCCAGCTCATCCACTGCTTGCCCGAGCCCTGCTTGCCGCCGATGCCGAGCTTGAACGGCAACAACAGGCGCGGGAGCACGCCGGACTCCTCGGCGAGCACGATGCCGGTGCGCATCCTCACCGTTCGCACGCCGGCATCGGCCGCGGGTTGTGTCTCGGCTTCCCATGCCTGGCACACGCCGGCGAGGAAGTCGTCGCCCGGCGCGCTCTTCTCGGTGAGCAGCTCGTCGCCGCGGTTGCCGTAATAACCGATCGCCGACGCCGACACGAACACGCGCGGCTTGTGCTCGCGACTTGCCACCGCCGCGGCGAGCACCGACGTGCCGCGCACGCGGCTGTCGCGTATGCGTTGCTTCTGCTCGTCGGTCCAGCGTCGTTCGCCGATGCCCTCACCGGCGAGGTGCACGACGGCGTCGACACCTTCGAGGGCGGGAGCATCGATACGTCCCGCGGCGGGGTCCCAGCCGATCTCGTCGCCTTCGGTGACACCGCCGCGCCGGAGCCGCAAGACACGATGCCCGTCCGCCACGAGCGAGGTCCACAGGGCCGCGCCGATGAGCCCGTGCGCACCGCTGATCACCACGTCCACACCCGAAAGATACGAGGTGGTCAGCTACGATGTGCGATTCACGCGCCCCTAGCTCAATTGGTTAGAGCATCAGACTCTTAATCTGCAGGTTCCGGGTTCGAGTCCCGGGGGGCGTACTCGATGACCAGCGCATACGCGTCGGTCGTTGCGCGTCGGGAGCAGCTTGCACGCCGTTTGCTATCCATCTGCTATCCACGCACCTCGATCACGGCGATCGCAAGGGCATGTCGGTCAGCCGCTCTGCCGTGAGGCCGGCCTCCCCGCGGGCGGGTTCGCGGCCGCGGGGTCGAGGCCGAACTCAGGACGTATGGCCGAGCGCCGCGCCAATCGTCTCGCCGACGAGATCCATCGCGTCGTCGTCGGGATGCGTGTACGCGGACAACGTGAACGCTACGGACGAGTGACCGAGCAGACGTGAGGTCAGTTCCGGCCTGCCACCATTCGCCGCGAGCATCGTCGCCACGCCGTGGCGCAGATCGTGCAGTCGAACACCGTCGAGCCCCGCTTGCTTCGCGATTCGCACTGCGGCGTGGCCGTAAGTGCTCGGGTCGATCGGCGCGCCGTCGCCGCGATCGCAGACGACGTGTTCCTCAGTGACGCGGATGCCAAGGGCAAGAAGTCGTTGTGCTTGCTCAGCGCGGTGGGCGCGCAGGCGCTCGACGACCTCTGATGTGAGGGGCACGGTACGAATGCTTCGGGCCGTCTTCGGTGGCGTGAACACCACACCGCCGTCGATGCGCTGCAGAGATTCGACGATGCGAGCACGATCGCATTCGAGGTCAACGCTCCCCCACCGCAGCCCGAGCACCTCGCCGCGCCTAGCGCCGGTGGTCGCCGACAACAGCACGGGCACCTCCCACGGCGTGCCCTTCGCGGCGTCGATAATGGCGCGCAGTTCCGGTGCCGTCGGCGTGCGTAGGTGTGGCGCCTTCTTGTCCGGCGGCTCGGTGCCACGCACCGGCTTTGGGTTCCGCTCCGAGCGCGGCGTGCTCGTGGCGGAGCCCGATGAACAGAGAGCATTGGAGCGCGCAATCGGATTGCGCCTAACCGGTGCATCAATTCGCGAGATCGCACACGCGCTTTCGGACGGCATCGGAGCAGCGTGGTATGGATTGCGGCTGGATAGCAGGGCATTCGCGCACGCTCAGGACTCGCCTCGGAGGCCGATCGTAGGGGGCAGCGTACGCGCCCGCAGATTGACTATCTGGCGGAGCACGGCCGCATAGGGGTCCACGAGGTCACCGGTTTCGCTTTGCCTCAGCCGCGGTGGTACCGCGCCCCGCCGGTCACTGGCGCACGGATAACACTTGGCCGATGCGCTTGAGGGCTGCAACAATCCCGAGCGCCGGATCGACGAACGGGAGGACGGGTGCTGACGTTCAACGACCTTCTTTTGCGTGGAAGGGATTGACCCGGCGGGAGTGCGCCTCGTCCGACCCCGCGCCGCGGGGGTCAGGTTATGTTGAAGGTGTTGCTGGTCGTGCTGGTGAGGCCGGTTGCGGTGGCGGCGAGGGTGTAGCCGGTACCGGGCAGATTGATCTTGCAGCCCGTGAAGGTGACGATCCCCGACGCTGCCGCCTTCGGGTTCGCGGTGCACGTCAACACGCCGCTGGGGTTGCCGGTCCCGGACGTGATCGCCAACGTCACACTCACCGAACTCGACGTCACGGTGTTCCCGAGCGCGTCTTGGACCGCGACTTTCGGCTGGGTCGACCACGCCACACCACCCGACCCGCCATTGGGCTGTTGCGTAAAGGTCAACTGCACCGCCACACCCGCATTCACGTTGAACGTGTTGCTGATCGCGCTCGTCAAGCCCGAGCTCGAGGCGGTGAGTTTGTAGCCAACGCCCGTCTTGTCGATCGACAGATCGCTGAAGGTCGCGACGCCGCTCGACGCGTTGATCGACAGCGTCCCGGAGAGTGTGCCGCCTCCGGGGTTTGTGCTGATCGCGATCGTCACGGTCGCGCTACTTGACGTCACGGTGTTTCCACCCGCGTCCTGGAGGGTGACCACCACCGCGGGGCTGATCACCGAACCGGCGACCACGGCGGTGGGCTGTTGCGTATAGACGACCTTGGTCGCGGGACCGACCACAACGTTGAAGGCACTGCTGGATGTGGGGGTCAGACCGGTCGCAGTTGCGGTGAGGGTATAGCCGGTGCCGGGCAGATCGATCTTGCAGCCGGCGAACGTCACGATCCCCGAGGCGGCCGCCTTCGGATTGGCAGTGCAGGTCAACAGCCCGCTGGGGTTGCCGGTCCCGGACGTGATCGCCAACGTCACACTCGCCGAACTCGAGGTGACAGTGTTCCCGAGCGCGTCCTGCACCGCGACCTTCGGTTGGGTCGACCACGCCACACCACCGGTCCCGCCATTGGGCTGTTGGGTGAACCCCAACTGCACCGCCACACCCGCATTCACGTTGAACGTGGTGCTGACGGCGCTGGTCAGG